>FR898223.1:0-21766 GCA_000437375.1 Eubacterium sp. CAG:841 | reverse complement strand
CGCGTATGCGCGGCATTTTTATGTGCGGACAGTATTTTCCGAAAGAATCTCACATATATATTTATCAGTAGAAAATATGTGGGAGGCATCATTTTGAAAGATATTGCAATGAAACGCGCCGCAATTCTCGGGAAATATATAGTTGAACATAATGCTACCGTCCGCGATGCCGCAAAAGCTTACAGAATAAGTAAGTCTACCGTGCATAAGGACGTGACCGAACGGCTTTCCGAATTTGCGCCTTCGCTTGCGGCGCAGGTAAAAGCGGTGCTTGAAAAAAATAAATCCGAGCGGCATATGCGCGGCGGAGAAGCGACAAAACGCAAATACATAGAACTTAAAATGGAAAAGGAATCAAGAGAGTATACAAACGTATAAAACCGAAAAACACAGATAAATGCAATGAAAAAACCGCACCGAAAAGGTGCGGTTTTTACTTGCGGAGCTATCAGTTGTTGTAGATTCCGCGTTTGATATAGCTTGTGTGGAGTATTTCGTGAGCCTTGTGGCTGCCGGGTTTTTCAAGGAACTCCTCGTAGAGCTTAAGCACTTCGGGGTTATCCTGAGATTTACGGTAGGTGAGAAGGTTCTTATCCGCATTGTAAAGGACGGAAGCACGAGCAGATTTGAGGTCGATCTCGGCTTTTGTCTTTGCGCTCTGAACGGGCTGACCGCCGCCGTTTACACAGCCGCCGGGACAGCACATCACTTCGATGAAGTCAACTTCAACTTCGCCGCTCTTGACTTTGTTCAGAAGCTCTTTTGCATTCTTTGTTCCGCTTGCAACGGCAACTCTTACGGTTGCGTCGCCGAGCTTGTATGTTGCGTACTTGATGGGAGCCGTGCCTCTTACCTCTTCAAAGTCGACCTTTTCGAGCTTTGTTCCGAGAACGACTTCAGCAGCCATACGGAGAGCAGCCTCCATAACGCCGCCTGTTGCACCGAAGATAGCGCCTGCGCCCGAACCGATATCAAACGGAGCGTCGTACTTTTCATCTGGAAGAGTTCTGTAGTCGATGCCGGATCTTTCGATCATGCGGGCAAGCTCTCTTGTCGTGATAGCGTAGTCAACATCGAAAATGCCGTTTCCTGCCGCGCTCTGATCGGGGCGGCGGCACTCAAACTTCTTCGCCGTGCAGGGGATTGCCGATACGAAAACGATATCTGCGGGATCGAGGCCTGCTTTCTTTGCGTAGTAAGTTTTATACATAGCGCCGAACATCTGCTGAGGAGATTTGCAGGTTGAAAGATTGTCTGTAAATTCCGGGAAATAATGCTCGCAGAATTTGACCCAACCGGGAGAGCATGAAGTCATAAGCGGGAGATTCTTCTTGTTCGTGAATCTGTCAAGGAATTCCGTAGCTTCTTCAAGGATGGTAAGGTCGGCTGTGAGGTTCATATCGTAAACGCCGTCAAAGCCGAGACGCTTTGCGGCTGCAACGAGTTTACCTTCTGTATCTGTGCCGGGAGCGTAGCCGAAGCATTCGCCGATAGTTGCACGGATCGAAGGAGCCATGCAGATAGCAACGTGCTTTGTGGGATCGCTGATAGCTTCAAATACTTTGGCGGTATCGTCCTTTTCATAAAGAGCGCCTACGGGGCAGGCAACAACGCACTGACCGCAACCGACGCATGCCTGCGTCATAAGGGGCTTTTCGAAAGCGGACGCGACGTGAGTGTCGAAGCCTCTGTCAAGAGAGTTGATAACGCCGATACCCTGTTCGTTACAAGCCGCTATGCAACGACGGCAAAGAATACATTTGTTGTTGTCGCGGATGAGAGAAGGAGAGCTTGTGTCAAGCTCGTAGTGGATCTTTGCACCTGCGTAGTAGTCCTCGTCTTCAACTCCGAGATCGGAACAGAGCTTCTGAAGCTCGCAGCTCTGGTTTCTTACGCATGAAAGACATTTCTTTTCGTGCGTGGAAAGAACGAGCTTGAGGTTGAGCTTTCTGTTCTGACGGACTTTTTCCGTGTTTGTGAATATTTCCATTCCTTCGTTTACGGTCGTAACGCAGGCAGTCATAAGACCGCGCGCGCCTTTGACTTCAACAAGGCAGAGACGGCATGCACCGATCTCGTTTATACCTTTGAGATAGCAAAGTGTTGGAATATCGATATGTGCTGCACGGGCAGCTTCGAGAATTGTCGAGCCGGCGGGAACGGCAACCGGTATTCCGTTGACTTTTACATTAACCATGTTTTCCATTTTTCACGCAGCTCCTTTCTTACTGTTTATAGATAGCGCCGAACTTACATGTTGCCATACAAGCACCGCACTTGATACATTTTGCGGGATCGATTTCGTGAGGCGTTCTGACCGCGCCGGAAATAGCGTTTGTCGGGCACTGACGTGCGCAAGCCGTACAACCGCGACATTTTTCTGCGTCGATATGATAATGAAGCAGCTTTTTGCAGACGCCTGCGGGGCACTTTTTGTCAACGATGTGCGCTATGTACTCGTCACGGAAGTAACGGAGAGTTGAAACAACGGGGTTCGGAGCTGTCTGCCCGAGACCGCAGAGCGATGTGGACTTGATGTAGTTGCACAGCTCTTCGAGCTTGTCGAGGTCTTCCATTTCGCCGTTGCCGCTTGTGATTTTCTCAAGAATTTCAAGAAGTCTTCTTGTACCCGTGCGGCATGGAACGCACTTGCCGCATGATTCGTCAACCGTGAATTCAAGGAAGAACTTCGCGATATCGACCATACAGTTGTCCTCGTCCATAACGATAAGACCGCCGGAACCCATCATCGAACCGATAGCGAGAAGGTTATCGTAGTCGATAGGTGTGTCTATAAGGGAAGCGGGGATACAGCCGCCGGAAGGACCGCCGGTCTGAGCCGCTTTGAACTTCTTGCCGTTCGGGATGCCGCCGCCGATATCTTCGATGATCTCGCGGAGAGTTGTGCCCATAGGAATTTCAACAAGACCTGTGTTTGTTATCTTGCCACCGAGAGCGAATACCTTTGTACCCTTGGATTTTTCCGTACCCATTGAAGCGAACCAGTCTGCGCCCTTGTTTATAATCTGAGCGATGTTTGCAAGCGTTTCAACGTTGTTTATGATTGTGGGCTTGCCGAACAGACCTTTTACAGCGGGGAACGGAGGACGCGGGTGAGGCTCGCCGCGCTTGCCTTCGATGGAAGCGAGAAGAGCTGTTTCTTCACCGCATACGAACGCGCCTGCGCCGAGACGGAGAGTGATATCGAAATTGAAGCCCGTGCCGAAAATGTCCTTGCCGAGAAGTCCGTATTCGCGAGCCTGATTTATTGCGATTGTAAGACGCTGAACCGCGATGGGGTACTCGGCTCTTACATATATATAGCCTTCGTCTGCGCCGATAGCGTATCCTGCGATAGCCATAGCTTCAATAACAGCGTGCGGGTCGCCTTCAAGAACGGAACGATCCATGAACGCACCGGGGTCGCCCTCGTCTGCGTTACATACAACGTATTTCTTGCCTGCAGGCTGATCTGCGGCGAACTGCCACTTTCTTCCTGTAGGGAAGCCTGCGCCGCCACGACCGCGAAGTCCGGAAGCAAGAATAGTGTCGATAACTTCCTGCGGCTTCATTTCGGTAAGAACCTTGCCGAGCGCCTGATAACCGTCGGTGCCGATGTATTCGTCAATGCTTTCGGGGTTTATAACGCCGCAGTTGCGGAGGGCAACACGGTGCTGCTTTTTATAGAATTTTGTATCCGAGAGGGAGTGAACGGTTTCCGCTACGCCTTCATCTGTTTCCTTGTGGAGAAGTCTTTCAACAAGTCTTCCTTTGAGGAGGTGTTCCTCAACTATTTCTTTTACGTCTTCAACCTTGACGTGGGAATAGAATGTGCCTTCGGGATAGATGATCATGATAGGACCGTTTGCGCAAAGTCCGAAACAACCAGTCTGAACTATCTTGACCTCGTCCGAGAGACCTGCGAGCTCAAGCTCTTTAGCCATTGCCTCGCGTACTGCAACGCTACCGGACGATGTACAGCCCGTACCGCCGCAGATAAGTACATGTGAACGTACCATTTTGTCAGTCCTCCTTATTTTTCGATGTTTCCGATTGTGTATTCAACGACGGGTTTTCCGCCCTTGATGTGCTTTTCCATAACTTCTTTGGCTTTGTCAGCTGTCATCTTTATGTAGGTCACCTTTTCCTCTCCGGAGCGGTAAACCTCAACTATCGGCTCGTAGCGGCAAATGCCTATGCAACCTGTCTGCGTTACGGCAACTTTGCCGTTGAGACCTGCCTTGTCAACTTCCTCAACGAAAGCGTTGAGAACAGGACGTGCGCCTGCCGCTATACCGCAGGTAGCCATGCCGACAACTATTCTTGTTTCGCCTGTTTCCTCGCGGAGAGCCACTTTGCTTTTCATTTTGTCTCTTATTGCTGAAAGTTCTGCAAGTGATTTCATAAGTGTATCCTTTCTTTATATTTTATAAATTTTCGTTTTTTTGTCACGCCCTGCCTTGCAGGGAGTAATTTTCGGTAAGATATTCACGCACCCAGCCTATCACTTCCGGCGAGCTGAGAGGAACATCTCCGAGTATTTCCCGCATTTCCTTTGTGGAAAGGGAAACCTTGCCCTGCGGCATTTCGTGCGTGAACTCAATGTCCACGCTTTCCGCGCCTGAAATCAGAACGCACAGCGTGCCGACGATATCGCCGAGGGGTATATAGTCTATACTTTTTTTGTTGAATGAGGCAAAAACCTCCGTGCCGTGATCTTCATATTCGGTTTCGCTTTTCGATTTTATAGAAAAGCTTCCGCCGGTCATTTCCGCCTCCATTTTCAGGAGCGGAAGTCCGAGCCCGACTTTTCTTGTCGTGCGCGTCGTTGTAAACGGATCTGTCACACGGGAAAGAAAATCGGCTGTCATTCCTTTGCCGTCATCCTTTACGGTAAAGGAAAGCGTTTCGTCTGTTTCGCAGATGAATATTTCAATCAATGCGGCGTTTGCCTTTATGGAGTTTTGCGCTATATCGAGTATGTTGAGTGAAAGCTCTTTCATTTGCCCAAGAGAGCCTGTATCAGCTTTTTTCTTATAAGATCCGAGCTGTACGGCTCGTCCTCCAGTTCCAGATAGTTTTCCGCTTCGCTTATATCCCAGAGATAGTGAGCGTCGGAATCGGTGAGGATAAGCTTTGACGAAAGCCCGTATTTTTCCGAATACGGTTTTGCGTTTTCGCTGTCGCGAAGTTCCACCGTCGGGAAATCCGGCTCTTCCGGCAAGCAACCGAGTGCGGCTATTATGCCGTTTTCGTCCCTGTCTATGTGAGCGGGAAATACAGCCGCGCCGTATTTTTTCGCCAGCTTTTCGGCGTCGGATATGGAAAGCGTCGAGGCGTTGAGAAGAAGATGTTCTTCCTCGCCCGTGATTTCGTCGTCGCCGTTCATTATAAGCTGATCTCCGAAAATGTCCTTGCGGTTTTTATACAGCACGCGGAACGACTGATATTCGGCGTCAAAGTTTTCTGCGGCTTCGAGCGTCGGAAAAAGGCATACTATATGTACGTCCTCTGCAGTTGTCAGTTCCATTCCCGCTACGGCGATAATGCCGTGACGTTTTGCCGCCGTGAAGAACGCGCGGCAGTTTTTTGTGCTGTTGTGATCCGTAAGCGCCACGATGTTCAGTCCCTTTATCGCCGCCATTCCGGCGATGTTGCAGGGAGTCATATCGTTGTCGGCGCACGGAGAAAGACAGGAATGAATATGAAGATCGTAATAATACTTATTCATTTTATCAGAGCCGAAAGTGCGACGCAGAATTCATATATAGGAAGCGGAGTCGATAGGAGATTCACCGATTTTTCTTTTGCGGTGGTTATGACCTCGTCTGGGATTTCGCTGTCCTCACATATGACGGTCGCCGCAGTGTCCGCAAGCGAAGCGACTGCGATGACGTTTACGTTCGTCATTATCGTCGCCCATACGGAGTCTTCCTTTGCTCTGCCCATTACCCAACTTAAAAGATCTCCGGCATAAGCACCGCTTATCTCTCTTTCGGGATCAGGCATTGAAAGGATGCGAAGCTCAAGTTTTTCTGCAAGCTCACGTACCGTCATTGTTTCCTCCTGCGGATTTTTCTTCTCCGCGTATGCTTTCAAGTTCTTTCCTCATGAATACTATGCACTCTTCTATTGTGGCATCGCCCCTAACAACATCGGAGGCGAATGCGCTGCAAGTCGGAGCGCCGCACGAGCCGCAGTCTATACCGGGCAGGCGCTTTCGTATTTTTTCCATTTCGCTCATCATCTTTATGGATTTATCCATGCTTTCGCCGAGCGAAACCGGTTTATACTCGATTTTTTCTTTTACTGATATTTCATCGGGAACCGTGCCGTCATTGTCGGAAGCCCAGTTTTGCGAAACGGGCAGATAGCGGCGCAGCGACTGCAATCTGGCTTTGGCGATGAAGGGGTTTGCCACCGTCATCACTCCGCCGACGCAACCGCCGGGGCAGGCGTCAAGCTCCACGAATTCAAGCTCGGGAAACGAACCGTTGTCCATTTCCTCAAGCACGCGCATTACATTTTCAATTCCGTCGGCGGCGAGGTATTTATCGTTGAATACCGCCGTCGCTTCTCCGCCCGAGCTTGCCCAGCCCAGGCCGATCATTCCGGTGCGCGATACCGGAACGGGTTGCGTTTTCTTTTTCATTACCCCGAGAAGTTCAAAGTAAATATCAGACATTGAAACTACAAAGTCTATATTCGACCTTTTTCCTTCGGAGCGGTTTTTTACATAACTTACCTTTGCGGGGCAGGGAGAGATGAACACCGTTGCGATGTCGTCCTCTGTCATACCCGGATGCTTTGAGATTGCGTTTTCCTTAGCCTCTTTCGCCGCTATTTCCATAGGCGGAAGTATCGGCAGAAGATTGCCGGCAAGATACGGGTAACGAAGCGATATAAGTCTTTCTATCACGGGGCAAGCCGATGATATGACAGGTTTTGCTATACCGCTTTTTTTCATATATCTGCGGGTGTAGTCGGAAACGATCTCAGCCGAGCGGGCGACCTCGAATATGTCGTCAAAGCCGTAGTCCAAAAGCCCCCCGAGCACATAATCGATATCGTCGAGATTATCGAACTGACCGAAAAGCGCGGGTGCCGGAACGGCTATCTTCCATTTATCTTTCGGTATGTCCGAAAGTTTATCGCAGGACGCCTTTTTGGCATTGTAAGGACAGACGCGGATGCACTCTCCGCAGTCAATGCAACGTGCGGCGTTTATCACGGCGTGACCGCCGCGTATTCTTATCGCTTCTGTGGGGCAGTGCTTTAAGCAATGCGTACAGCCGCGACATTTTGACACGTTCAGAGACACGGAATGTTGATAAGGCATGGGATCGATCCTTTCTTTGCAAAAGCAAAATTCAGGTGTTGACCGTCATAGTTATTTTCGTTCCTTTTCCAAGCTCGGATTCTATCTTCATTGAATCCGTGTTTCTCTTCATATTCGGGAGTCCCATCCCCGCGCCGAAGCCGAGATTGCGTATGTTCTCCGGAGCGGTTGAAAAACCTTCTCTCATAGCAAGCTCTATATCGGCAATGCCCGGACCGCTATCGTCCAGCACCATTTCTATTTTGTCGGGGAAGACGGTTACGGTTGCGATTCCGCCGCCCGCGTGGATGACCATGTTTATCTCACCCTCGTACATGGCGATGGCAACCCTGCGTATAACGTCGGGCGGGAAGCCCAGCATACGAAGATTCTTCTTTACGGTAACGGAAGCTTCACCTGCGGAGGTGAAGTTTTCTCCGCTTACGTCAAAGACAAACTGAAGCGGCTCGCTCATACTTTCTCCGTGTTTCCGAGACCGCCGGAATAGAGTATTCCGCACGCCTCAAACATACGGAGAGGAGTCGTCATCACAACAATGCCGGATTCCTCTGCGAGCGAGAGCATTTCATCTGTGGGAAGCTTGCTGCGTACAAAGACTATGCAGCGCATATCCATCATTTCCGCAGTGCGTATAACCTGCGGATTGACGAGCCCTGTGAGCAGTACAGCCTGATCTTTTACAAAGGCCAGGACGTCGCTCATCATATCACTGCCGCACGCAGAACAAACTTCAGCGTCGGATTTTTCGGAGCAACAGCGCACTTGTGCGCCGAGAAGCTCGGCTACCCTTGAAATCTTCATGTAAAATCTACCTTTCGAGAAAGCGGATTATTCGTACTTTTTAAGTATTCCGGCAATGTCGGCAACGGTAAGACGCCCGTAAACTTCGCCGTTTATTGTGAGAACGGGAGCAAGACCGCACGCGCCTATGCAACGTGTAGCCTCAAAGCTGTACTTGCCGTCGGGCGATGTTTCGCCGGGTGCTATACCGATGATCTCGGTGATCTTGTCTGCGATCTGGCCTGAACCTTTAACGTAGCAAGCCGTACCGAGACATACTGCGATCGCAACTTTGCCTTCGGGGTTGAGCTTGAACTGTGAGTAGAACGTAGCAACGCCGTAAATCTCTGCAAGCGAAACTCCGAGCCCTTCTGCGATCATCGTTTGGACTTCTATCGGCAGATAGCCGTAGATTTCCTGCGCGCCCTGAAGAACGGGAAGCATATTGCCCTGCATATTTTTGTACTTCTCGATTACTTCGAAAAGCTTTGCTTTTTGTTCTTCCGTGCCGCTGAATGTGACTGTCGTCATTTTCTTTTTCATAAGTGAGAATTGAGCCCTCCTGTGTTTTATTTGAACGCGTAACGCAGGACCCGGAAAAATCCGCGTCACGCATACACGCTTGTAATCATTATATCTTATATCGATATAAATATCTATACCTTTTTGAAAAAAAGTATTAAAAAATACGCTTTTTTATCATAAATCCTGTATAAATTTTTCCCGTAAAAGGTGTAAACGAACATTTTGCGGTTTTAATCCTTGAAAAAGCAATTTATACAAATGAATAAAATGCGTGCAAAAAGAAAAGCGCGACGATGTTTGCCGCGCTCTTTATAATATACAGCCGTATTATTTGCCGACTATATGGAATGCGAATCCGCCGATTTCGTCCTTGAAGTAGACAACCTTGAGCTTGCCCTTTTCGTCGTACTTTGCTGTGGACATATCGGGTGCAAAGCCCTGACTTTCAAGGAAGGCGAGCGCACGGAACGGGAAGTTGCATCCTATTGCAATGTGACCGTTTGTTCCGAGACCGGGATTTTTCATAACTTCAAAGAGCGTGCCCGCAAATATCGCGCCGCTTCTTTCGTCGGGAGAAACCATTGCGAAACGGCAAAGCTTATCTGCCGTGCTGCGGCAATCGTTTTCATCCGCACAGTTTATACCGACGTGCTTTAAGAAAAATCCGTGCATTTTTGCAACCGCCTGATATGTAAGGCGTGTTATCTCGTCATAATTTTCAGCTTTTATAAGCGCTTCCTTTACCATGAAGCTTCCGCCGCAGGCGACAACGCAGGGCAAAGAGAGGTAATCCATCATATTGTCGAGACTTACGCCGCCTGTGGGCATAAAATGAAGTCCTTTGTAAGGTGCGGACATTGCTTTTATAGCTGCCGCGCCGCCGTTTGCCTCGGCGGGGAAGAACTTGACGGTGTCGAGACCGAGAGCCATTGCCTGTTCCATTTCGCCGCAGGTTGCGCATCCGGGAACGACGGTTATGCCTTTCGAAAGACAATATTTTACGTTTTCGGGATTGAAGCCGGGAGAAACGATGAACTTTGCTCCTGCTGCGACGGCTGCGTCAGCCTGTTCGCTTGTAAGTACAGTGCCGGCGCCGACGAGCATTTCGGGAAGCTCCTTTGTGATGCGCTCGATGGCTTCGGCTGCGGCGCTCGTGCGGAAGGTTATCTCCACGCAGCGGATTCCGCCCTTTATAAGCGCGCGGCAAAGCGGGACTGCCTTTTCGGCGTCCTCTATCTTTACTACTGGGACTATTCCGCAAAATTCTATTTGCCTGAGAATATCATTCATTTGTATTAAGACCTCCGTTTGGAGCAGGTTTTGAGCCTGCAAATATTTTGCGATTAAATTATATAATATTTTATTGCATTTGTAAAGATTTTATTGTATAATTTATTTTGGAATCCGCCGTGCGGCGGAAAAAAGAAAATTTTTATGGGGGAACGGCTATGAATAAATTTATGGACGACGATTTTTTGCTTGATTCGGACGTGGCGCAGATGCTTTATCACACATATGCGGCGAATTTGCCTATAATCGACTACCATTGTCATATAGATGCCGCCGATATAGCTTCGGACAAGCGTTATAAAAACATAACCGAGCTTTGGCTCGGAGCTGACCACTACAAATGGAGAGCTATGCGTTCCTGCGGAATAAGCGAAAGACTTATCACAGGCGACGCTTCGGACTACGATAAATTTGAGGCTTATTGCTCGGCGATGCCCTCGCTTATCGGAAATCCGCTTTATCATTGGTCTCATCTTGAGCTTCGTCGATATTTCGGCTTTGAAGGCGTTCTTTCGCCGGACACCTGCGAGCAGGTATGGAACCTTACAAAGGGAAAACTTGCCGAGCCGGATATGAGTGCGCGCGGAATAATGAAAATGTCAAACGTAAAGCTTATATGTACGACAAACGATCCTACGGAAAATCTTGAAAGTCATATCGCCATCCGTGAAGATCCGAGCTTTGATATTCCGGTGCTTCCGGCATTTCGCCCCGATAAATCGCTTTATGTGGAACGTGCGGAATTTGCTCCTTATATAAAGAAGTTTTCGGAGTGTGCAGGTGTTGAGATAAAGGATTTCGCCACTCTGTGCGATGTGCTTGAAAAGAGAATAGAATATTTTGACGTTCTCGGTTGCCGTACAGCGGATCACGGCATGGATGATACCGTTCTTTTTGACGGCTCCGTGTCGGCGGCTCAGGCGGATTCGGTAGCGGATATAGTTTTCCGTCGTGCTGTTGCGGGTGAAAAAATCGATGCGGAAACGGCAAGAATATACAGAAGCGCGCTTATCCGCAAGCTTGCAAAACAGTACACAAAGCACGGATGGGTAATGCAGATTCACTTCGGTGCGCTCAGAAATGTAAGTCCTGCAATGTTCAGAACTCTCGGCGCGGACGCAGGTTATGATACTATTCATGGCGGCAGCGGAAGAGTAGCTTCGCTTGCGGCGATGCTCGGCGCACTTGAAGATGAGGCAATACTTCCGAAGACGATTGCATATTCGCTCAATCCTGCGGAGAACACGGCGGTAGCGGCTCTCATCGGTTGCTTCCAGCGTACGGGCGACGAAATGGAAGGCTTCCCGTGCATGCCTAAGATGCAGCAAGGGAGTGCTTGGTGGTTTAATGACCATATAGACGGTATGCGCGCTCAGCTTACTACGCTTGCCGCACAGTCAGCTCTCGGAAAATTCGTCGGAATGACGACAGACTCGCGCAGTTTCCTTTCGTACACACGCCATGAATATTTCCGCAGAGTGCTTTGCTCGGTAATCGGAGGCTATGTCGAAAGAGGCGAATATCCGCTCGACGTTGACGCTCTCGCGCAGATGGTCTGCGATATTTGCTACAACAACACAAAGGATTTCTTTGAGTTCAGAGTGGTATAAAAAGTATATCGGCGGCTTTGTTATACAAAGATATAAAATCGAAAACAGAGTCGCTGTCAATAAAAATCAAAAAGAAGGTAATTTACAATGGCAGAAGGTTGCACACACGATTGTTCGTCCTGCTCGCAGAACTGCTCGTCGAAAAAGGGCGGTGCTCCCACATTTGAAAAGACGAACGAACTCAGCAGAATAAAGAAAACCATAGCTGTGGTAAGCGGCAAAGGCGGCGTAGGAAAAACGCTTGTTTCTTCCATGCTCGCCGTAGAGCTTCACCGCAGAGAGCTTAAGGTTGCGGTAATGGACGCCGACGTTACAGGTCCTTCGATACCGAAGGCTTTCGGACTTAAGGGACTTTGCGAAGCGGCTCCGCTCGGCGGAATAATGCCCATGAAGACCACGACGGGAATAGAAGCGGTAAGCGTAAACCTGCTTTTGGAAGACGTTACTTCTCCCGTGCTTTGGAGAGGTCCTGTTATCGCCGGAATGGTGAAGCAGTTCTGGACGGACGTTATCTGGGGCGATGTTGACGTTATGGTCATCGACTGTCCTCCCGGTACGGGCGATGTTCCGCTTACAATATTCCAATCCATACCCGTTGACGGAATAGTTATAGTCACAAGCCCGCAGGATCTTGTTTCCATGATAGTTTCAAAAGCGGTGAATATGGCGAAGCTTATGAACATTCCGATAATAGGAATAGTTGAAAACATGAGCTATGTTCAGTGTCCGGATTGCGGAAAGAAGATAGAGATATTCGGCAAGAGCCGCACGGAAGAAACAGCAAAGGAATTCGGAATTCCCGTGCTTGCCAGAATACCGATAAATCCCGAGCTTGCATCTCAGTGTGACAAGGGAGTTATAGAACTGTTTGAGGGCGACTTTATGGGCGCTGTTGCCGATGCAGTCGAAGCTCAGCCAAACAGAAAAATATGACGGAAAATATCGTCGTGCGCGACATGGACGCGATCGGCGCAAGACAGGCGGCAGAGCTGGAAAAGCTCTGCTTTGCCTCTCCGTGGGAGCTTGAAGAGTACGAAAAAGCGCGATCACGCGATGATTTTTCGTGTCTGTGCGCTTACGTAGAAGACGCTTTTGCAGGCTTTCTTATGGCGTTTCATGTTCTTGACGAATGCCATCTGCTTGATATAGCGACGGCGGAAAAATTCCGCAGGCGCGGAGTCGGCACGGCACTTATAGACGAGCTTGTAAAGCGTGCAAAGCAAAGAGAAGGGCGCTTTGTGTATCTTGAAGTGAGAGAGCATAATCCGTCTGCGCGAGCACTTTACGAAAAGCTTGGATTTGTCGAAGTCGGCAAAAGAAAAGACTATTATAAATATCCGGCGGACGACGCCGTGCTTTACACGCTTTCCGTCGGAGAGGAGAAACTTTGAAAATACTCGGAATAGAAAGCTCCTGCGACGAAACCGCAGCAGCTGTCCTCGAATGTGATAACGGCAGATTTACAGTGCTTTCGGACAAGGTTGCGTCGCAGATAGAAATGCACGCGCGCTACGGCGGAGTCGTTCCCGAAATAGCGAGCAGAGCGCATTGCGAAATAATATCCAAAATAACATCTGACGCACTGAGCGAAGCGGGACTGTCCGTAAAAGAACTTGACGCGATAGCCGTAACGGCGTATCCTGGACTTATCGGGGCGCTGCTTGTCGGCGTGAATTTCGCAAAGGGACTTGCCTATGCAAACGAAAAACCGCTTATCGCCGTCGATCATATAAAGGGACATATAGCGGCAAATTATATTTCGGAAAACCGTCCCGAGCCTCCGTACATAGCGTTTGTTGCGTCGGGCGGACATACGTCGATAGTAAGGGTGAACGGCTATGACAGCCACACGGTTATCGGCGGCACAAGAGACGATGCGATGGGCGAAGCGTTTGATAAAGTGGCAAGGGTTATGGGAATGCCGTATCCCGGCGGCGCCGCTATGGACAAGCTTGCATATGAGGGAAAGCCTGTAATACCTTTTCCTTCGGCGGCAATACGGGATGACTCGCTTGACTTTTCGTTTTCGGGGATAAAGACAGCTGTACTTAATTATATAAATATGACGGCACAAAAGGGAGCCGAGCTTAATCGTGCCGATGTTGCGGCAAGCTTTTGCCGCGCGGCGGTAAGCTCGGTCTCGACAAAGCTTTCGCTTGCGATAGAGCGCAATCCGGATATAACGGGAGTGGCGCTTGCGGGCGGAGTCGCGGCAAACTCTCATCTGCGTGAAGAACTTGAAAAGTTATGTAAATCAAAAGGACTTCCGCTTTATTATCCCGAAAAGAGATACTGCGGCGATAACGCCGTTATGATAGCTGCCGCAGGTTACTTTGAATATATAAAATGTAACTTTGCACCGCTTTCGCTCAATGCCGAAGCGGCACGATTTGAGGATGTGTGACAGAGATATTTACCTTAAAACACGATTTTGAGGTTTTCCACAGACTGTTGAAAATTTTTTGAAAACCATACGGACTGCACTTGAAAATCACGGAAAAGACAGGGAAATACTGATAATTGCTGTGGATAAGCGTGTGGATAATGTGGAAAAACAAATGTATAAAATGCCCGATTTCGTGTTGAAAACCCAAAAAACCGATATACTCTTTTTCGGGAAGGTAAACGAAATTTACAATATTGACCGAAAGGCGCATAAAAAATGAAAGTTGAATTCAATTACGGAACGTCGGTGCTGACGCTTCCGTCTGATGTCAGAAAATATATAAAAAGCGCCGGAAAAAACGATCTTGCCGTGATTCTGGCATTGACGGACGGCTCAGCCGAAAACGTTTCTTCCGTGGCTTCCGTATGCGGAATTACCGAGGCTGAAGCTGCGGCATCAATAGCATTCTGGCGCGGAGCCGGAATAATCTCGTCGGCAGACGGGCAGCAGAGCGTACCTGTAAAGTCGGCTGCGGCGAAGGCTCCGACACCGAAGCCGTATACTATGAGCGGTACCGAGATTGAACGTATCTGCGCGGAAAATCCGATGCTGAAAACGACGGTTGAAAAATGTCAGATGATATTCGGAAAGGTTTTCGGAACGGCGGAATACAGCGTGTTCATTTATCTTTACGATCATCTGCGCCTTGACTGCGAATACATACTTTTACTTTGCTCTTACTGTAAAAAGCAGGGACATGATTCGGTGCGATATTTTGAAAAAACGGCACTGAATCTTTTCGATCGCGGAATAGACAGTACGGCAAAGCTTGAAAAATATTTTATTGACGAAAGCCGTCGCGGCGAGCTTGAATTTGTTGTGCGCCGACTTTACGGAATGGGAGATAGAGCCCTTACCGCAACGGAAAAAGAATATCTGCGCGTGTGGACTTCAGATTGGGACGTAGGCGCCGAGCTTGTCGAAGCCGGATATGAGGAAATGATGAAAAACATCAATTTCCCCAAGATGTCTTATGAAAACAAGATACTGAAAAATTGGCACGACGCAGGTGTAAAGACCGTTGAGGAGGCAAAACAGAAGAGTTTCATTTCCTCCGGAAAAGGGAAAGGCGGAAAAACTGCCGAAGCTCCGAGCTTTGATCTGGGAGAATTTTTTGATCTTGCCGTTATGCGCGGCAAGGCAGAAAGCGAAAATAAATGAAAAGAGACGACGAGATGACTTACGAAGAAACCCGCAGAAACATAATACGAGAATATCGCTCAAAAAATCTGCTCGCACAGCAGAAAGCGGAGGAGAAACGTCGCGAGCTTGACGAAAAATTCCCCGATATTGCGCGCATAGACGACGCGCTTTCGGAAACGGGCTTAAAGATCCTTCGCGCCGCGCTCGACGGTAAAGACGGACTTGATGAAAAGATCGCAAAGCTCAGAAAGGATAACGAAACCCTGCTTTCCGTCCGTGCAAGTCTGCTTGCTTCAAAGGGATATCCTGCCGATTATGACGATGTTCACTATGATTGCGGACTTTGTTGCGATCGCGGCTATACCGAAGACGGAAATATGTGCTGCTGCCTGAAAAAAGCTCTCACGGACGTGGGACTTGAGTATTCGGGCGTGAAAAAGCTTGTTGAAAAACAGAATTTTGACACTTTTGATCTTAGCTTCTATTCGGGTTCATCGCGTGAAACAATGGAAGCCGTGCTTCGCATATGCCGCGCATATACCGACAGCTTTGACGGTAAAATGCACAATCTGCTTTTTATCGGTAAAACGGGACTTGGTAAGACGCATCTTTCGTCGGCGATAGCAAAGGAAGTTATAGCAAAGGGATATGAGGTCGTTTATGAAAGCGCACAGAACATTTTCTCCGATTTTGAAAAAGAGAAATTTTCGCGCTATGACGCGGTTATCCCCGACACGTCAAGATATTTTAATTGCGATCTTCTTATAATAGACGATCTCGGCACAGAGATGCCGAGTCAATTTACAGTTGCGTGTCTTTATAATTTACTCAATGCACGGCTTGTGTCCGAAAAGAGTATGATAATCAGCACGAACGTTGGTAAAAACGAATTGCTTGAAAGATATTCGGAACGCATAACCTCGCGACTGCTCGGTGAATTCGGAATCTGCGTTTTTGAGGGCAACGACATAAGAAGTCAGAAGCTGAGAAGATAAATAATACTGATGTATAAAACAAAAAATCCGCCTGCCAGGCGGATTTTTTTGTTTGCGGGAGTATTTGCCGTTGTCTATTGATGCATTAGCAATCGCACAAACCGCGATTATAATCGGTTTTATTTTCTTTTCTTAATTGCGCTTGTAACCGAACGATTGAAATGTTCGCCCATTCGTTCAAGTTCAATATTGCCGAATATAAATTGCGATAACGCACTTGTTGTAACATTCAGCCAGTTTAGTTTCTTGCGAGCCTCTTCGGCTTCGCGTTCTTGCTCAGCTTTTCGTCGCCGAGCTTCTTCTTGTTTCATTTTGAATTTTTCACCACGTGTCGATATCAATTCTTGAATGCCTCCAAGTTATCTAATATGTTTATTTTCGACTATCAAAGGTAATATTTTACCGAAAATGTCGAGGAGTAACCGCTGGGAGTTTCGTGTGTTATTTCGTCATAATCGCCCATACATTGCTTCATTGCATTGCAAATAATAGGCATTCTGTTTTTAAGGTTAAGACTTTTGTGTATGTCGCTTGCAACCAAAACGATGCTGTCAAGCCCGCGCTCTTTGGCATCTGCTTTAAGCTTCTGAATGTATTGTCTTGCCATTTCCGTCTGTCCTTTAGTTGATGGCAAATTGATGCCATCGCAACGTTCTTCAAAGTTCTCTTTGCTGTTTTTAAGTATTTTCATTTCTTCCTCCAATGTTTGAATTCTTCCAAGCATTTCAAGTATTATTCTGTCATAATTCATAGGCTTGCGCCCTCCTTTCGTTTGAACTATAGCATAATTCTTGCGATTTGTCAATAGAATTCTTAAAAATTCTTAGAAATTCTCAAAAATAATTCTAAAAGCAAAAAACAGAGATGAAAAATCACCTCTGTTTTCTTTTTATAACGTTTATACAAATCAATAACCGAAGTTTCTTTTGCCTACTTTTCTTTTCAAAGAAAAGTAGGTCAGCTCCAGTATTTTCTGTCCAGACTGCGGAACTGTATGGCTTCGGCAATGTGCGGCGCACGGATGATATCGCTTTCCGCGAGGTCGGCGACGGTACGCGCCACACGGAGAATCCTGTCATAACCTCTTGCCGAAAGTCCGAGACGGTCAAACGCTCTTTTGAGAAGCTCCTTTGCAGGCTCGTCCATTACGCAAAACTTTCTTATCTGTGCGGGGGTGAGCTGCGCGTTGCAGAACAGATTTTTTTCTCCTTCCGCACGCTTTGCGGCAAAAGCACGGGCGCGATTTACCCTTTCGGCTATCATTGCCGACGTTACGGTGGGCGCAGAGCTTTCGGAAACTTCGTCGTATGAAAGCGACGGCATTTCAACCTGAATGTCAATTCTGTCAAGCAGAGGGCCGCTTATTTTTGCAAGATACTTTTTTATATCCGACTGCGAGCAGGTGCAGGGTTTTGTGGGATGACCGTAATATCCGCACTTGCATGGATTCATTGCGCAGACGAGCATAAAATCAGAAGGGAAGGTAAGCTTGCCGCTTACACGGGTTATTGTAACGCGCCTGTCCTCAAGCGGCTGACGCAATACCTCCATAGAATCGCGTGAAAATTCGGGAAGCTCATCAAGGAAAAGCACCCCGTTGTGTGCAAGCGATATTTCACCCGGCATAGGGATTCTCCCTCCGCCGGCGAGTCCCGCGCTCGACATTGTATGATGCGGCGAACGGAACGGGCGCTCGGTCATAAGCGAGACTCCGCTCGGAAGCGTTCCCGCGACGGAATGTATTTTTGTCGTTTCTATCGATTCTTCAAACGTCATATCGGGAAGGATTGTAGGTATGCGCTTTGCCAGCATACTTTTTCCCGTTCCGGGAGGACCTATCAGAAGCACGTTGTGACCGCCGGCACACGCAATTTCAAGTGCGCGCTTTGCCTGCTCCTGACCTTTGACATCGGCAAAATCAAGTCCGTCATAGTGATGTTTTGAAGCAAATACTGTGCCGTCATAGTGAATCGGAGCAATTTTTTCTCCGCCTGTAAGATGCGCGACGAGCGAACGTACATCCTTTACGGGATATACTTCTATATTATCGACCACCGCCGCTTCTCCCGCATTTTCTGCGGCGACGAAAAAACGTCTGAGCTTTGCGTCACGCGCGGCTATACACATGGAAAGCGCGCCGCATACGGGACGTACTTCTCCGGAAAGGGAAAGCTCGCCCGAAAAGCATGCGTCCGATATATCGGTTTCGCCAAGCTCTCCCGTGCATTTCATTATTGAAAGGAGCATCGCAAGGTCGTATGCCGAGCCTTCCTTTTTCTTGTCCGCAGGGGCAAGATTTAGCGTTATATCCGCGTCCGGAAAGAAAAATCCGCTGTTGATAAACGCCGCGCGTATTCTTTCCTTTGCCTCTTTTATTGCCGCGTCGGGAAGTCCCACTATTTCAAAATCCGGAAGGCGGTTTTGTGCGTCACATTCGACCGTAACTATGTATCCGTCTATGCCTGTAAGCCCTGCGCTGAAAACCTTTGAAAGCATTGTAAAAAAGCTCCTTTACACATTTTACTATATTCTACAACAAAAATCCTTTTGTGACAAGTTCTTTGCCGAAAAAAGAGAAAAACATTTTATTATACATAAGTATAAAAAATAAAATAAGCACATGACCCCGTGATTTTTCGCTTTTTTGGGTAAAACCGAAATTACGGGAATATAATCTCATAAAGGAATAAACAAGGGGTGACTTATATGCAGAAGGGACTTACCGAAGCGGCGGAATCCGCTCTTACACGGGCGGAGGAGGAAGCTGCCGAACTTTGCCGGGCATATGTAGGGACGGAACATCTGCTGCTCGGACTTTTATATGACGGAAGCTGTGTCGCTGCGAACATACTTCGCGTTCACGATATAACCTATGCGCAGACGAAAGCGCTTGCCGGAGAAGGTGCGCCGTGCGACGTTTCGCCCGGAATCCGTGACATGACGCCCGGACTTCGCACTGTGATAGAAGCAGCCGCAAAAGAAGCGGCAAAGGGCAGGGACGGAAAGGTGGGAACAGAACATTTGCTTCTTGCGCTTCTGCGGGAAAGGGAATCGGCGGCGGTAAGGCTTATAATAGCCCAGAGCGCCGGCGTCGGCGAGATTCAGAATGATATAATGACGTTTTTTTCGGAAACAGGTGCGGAGACGAAACCCAGAGAGGGAAAAGGAAGATACGGGCAGGAGCAGGAGAACAGCGCACCTCTTTTCGGTGCGGATCTTACGGAGGCGGCGCGAAAGGGAAAGCTACCCGCGGTTGTCGGCAGGGATACGGAGACCGAACGCGTAATAAGAATACTCGGTCGTAAGACGAAGAACAATCCGTGCCTTGTAGGTGAACCGGGCGTCGGAAAAACGGCTGTTGTCGAAGGGCTTTGTCAGCGGATAGTATCGGGCGAAGTGCCGGAAAATCTGCTCGGAAAAACGGTGCTTTCGGTTGACATAGGTGCGATGATAGCCGGAGCGAAATACAGAGGCGAATTTGAGGAGCGGCTCAAACGTCTTACCGACGAGGTTATGAAAAACCGCAATACCATACTTTTTATAGATGAACTTCACACGATAGTCGGAGCGGGCGCGGCGGAGGGCGCTGTGGACGCGGCAAATATCTTAAAGCCTTTGCTTGCAAGAGGGGAACTTAGGGTGATAGGCGCGACAACGTCGCAGGAATACCGAAAGCACATAGAGAAAGATCCTGCGCTTGAAAGGCGGTTTCAGCCTGTGCTTGTCGACGAGCCCGACGAAGAAAAGACGGAAGAAATCCTGCGTTCGCTCCGTCCGCAGTATCAGGCACATCACAGAGTGACGATAACCGACGGAGCGATAAAGGCTGCGGTAAAGCTTTCAAAAAGATATCTGCCGGATAGGTTTCTGCCCGACAAAGCGATAGATCTTATAGACGAGGCTTCATCCAAAAAAAGCATAACTTCGTCCGAGCCGCCGCAAAGGCAGAAAGAGCTTGAAAACGAAGTGCGCGGACTTTGTATGCGGCGTGAGTGTGCGGTTATGGACAGGGATTTTTCATTTGCCGCAGAGCTGCGCAGTGAAATAGTATCGAAACGTGAGGAGCTTTCCTGCATGCGTCGTGAAAACGAGGCACGTCGTCTTTCGTCGCCGCCGCAGGTCACTGAGGACGACATAGCGGAAATATTGTGGGCGTGGACAAATATTCCCGTGCAGCGGATGCTTGAAGACGACGCACAAAGGTTGGCACGGCTTGAAGATGAAATAGAAAAACGCGTTGTCGGTCAGCGCGAGGCGGTTGAGTCGCTTTGCCGTGCGGTCAGACGCGGCAGGACGGGACTTTCAAATCCGGACAGACCGATATGCTCGCTGATTTTTACAGGTCCTACGGGAGTAGGTAAAACCGAGCTTGCAAAAGCACTTGCGGAAGCGCTTTTCGGTTCCGAACAGGCGCTTTTGAGGTTTGATATGTCGGAATATATGGAAAAGCACAGCGTGGCAAAGCTTATCGGCTCTCCTCCCGGATACGTCGGCTACGACGACGGAGGAACGCTTACCGAATGTGTGCGCCGAAAACCCTACAGCATTTTGCTTTTTGACGAAATAGAAAAAGCCCATCCGGACGTTTTTGATCTGCTTTTGCAGATACTTGAGGATGGGAGGCTTACGGATTCGCACGGACGACGCGCGGATTTCCGTAATGTCGTTATTATAATGACATCGAATCTCGGAGCATCAGAAGAGAGAAAAACTGCAGGCTTTGTATCAGCCGAAAATGCTGGAGATCGGGGAAAAAACACCGTGACGGGTGCACTCCGAGCCGTATTCAGGGCAGAATTTCTCAACCGTGTGGATGAAATAATAGTTTTTTCGCGCCTTTCCGAAAAGGACACGGAGGAGATCGCGCGCAGACTGCTTTCAAAGGCGGCGGAGAGAGCTGCAGGTATCGGCATAACACTTTCGTTTGACGAAAGTGCCGTAAAGCTTATAGCAAGCGAAGGCAAGAGCGACATCTACGGTGCAAGACCGCTTCGCCGCGCGGTGACAAGACTTATTGAGGATGCGCTGTCCGAAGAGATAGTTTGCGGCAGGCTTTGCGCTCCTGCTGTGATTTTTGTCCGCGCGGACGGAGGGAAGATGAAATTTGAAAAGAAATAGTTTTTTGAAACAAAAAACTTCGGGGCGTTGCGGCACCGGAGTTTTTGTCTATATGAACATAAATAAGGTAGAAAGAAAAATTTCAACAATCGTGAACGCAATCAGCGAAAAGCTCAGCACTGTTTTCCGTTTTGCGTCTCTTTCGACGGCTGAAATGATTGCAAGAATTACGCTTACAAGAATAAAAGAAACGGTAAGAATATTTACCGACCATACCGTAAGCCCGAGCATTTCAATGCGCGTGCCGAATCCGAAACCGATTTTTATCTTCTCGCAAAGAATGGGAAGGAAAAGCAAAAAATTGGCGATAAAGCACAGTGAACTCAATGCTATTGCAATAATTCCCGCTAAGTTGCTCTTTTTCTCCATACGTTACGACTTCCTTTTATTTTGTGATTTAATTATAACACAAAATCAAGGAAAATGCAATGTCTGTCGCCACAAGAAAAGGGACACCAACAGGTGTTAGTTCAGGCTATGGAAAGGGGATTCGAATTCTCGCGGCACGAAGCCGCTCGGT
>FR898222.1:10334-28980 GCA_000437375.1 Eubacterium sp. CAG:841 | reverse complement strand
AGAAGGTCGCGCCCTGCTGAACAGCAAGCGCGGCATCTGGACCGATTACGGACTGATGTTCATCAACGATGAAGTGCCGTGGGAAGAAGTCTACAACGGCATTACCTTCCCCGAATACCTCTGTGGCGGTCCCGAGGAATCCAGTGTGGCAATCTGTCACGGAGGAAGAACGGAATTCGTCTATCCTCCGTGTGAGCAATCCTCCATTGAATTTGCATTGGAACGGTTGGGAGCAGACAGCCTCGACGATTGCAACATTCAAATGAGCTGCAGCCGATTCGGGAAACCGCTCTCCGAAGTGATGGATCACATTCTGAACGACGAAGGCTTGGATGCGTTCAACGAGGTATGCCATGCTGCCGCAAAAATACCCGACCGGGATCTGGACAAATTCACGGCAGCCGTACTGTACGCAAACGCCGATACCTCCTGTGAAGTGTGCCGGATCGCAGAATCGCTGGAACTTTTCGAGTATGCCCCGGGTGTGCGGGACACCAACAACCTCGGCGCATGGTGGCTGGAAAACAAGATGGACTGTTCTTTGCCTTATGAAATTGACGAGTTTTTCGATTACGATGGCTATGGCGAATCAATCGTCGAAAACAATGACGGCGAATTTGTGGAAGGTCTCGGCTTTGTCTGCATGGAAGAAGGTTATACCCTGGAGGATGTCCTGCAGGACACCGATCAGGGCATGGGCGGGATGTAAGCGGAAGCGGTTGAAAAATGGGAAGATTTGTGATATAATAAGACAACGACAAATCGGAATTTACGGAGGTTGTTGTGTTTTTGGGTACGAATTTTTTGGAAAGCGATGAAATTAAACTGATTTTGGAAAAAACGACTGAAGCCGATCCGGTTAAGAATTGGGTGCCGGCATATCATTTTTTGATCTGCGACCGTCAAGGAACTGTTATGGGGCGTTGTGCGCTGAGGATTGGATATAATGACAGTCTTTACTACGTGGGGCATATCGGATATAGCGTATATGAAAAATACCGGGGGCATCATTATGCCGCAAAAGCCTGTGAATTGCTCTTTTTACTGGCAAAAAAGCACAATATGAGTTATTTGTATATCACCTGCAATCCAGACAATATTCCGTCCAGAAAAACCCTTGAATATCTGAAAGGCGAATTGCTGGAAATCGCAGAACTTCCTGAGGATAGCGATATGAGAGTTAACTATGGTGATACAGAAAAGTGTATTTTCAAGTTTGATTTATAAATTTCCTGGAGGATGTCCCGCAGGATACCGACCAGGGGATGGGCGGAATGTAAGCGGAGGCGGTTGAAAAACGGGAAGATTTATGATATAATAAGGCAACGACAAATCGGGAATTTGTGGAGGTTTTTTGTGAAAAAAAGTATTGCGATATTTTTGGCGTGCATTATTGTATTGACTGCGTTTTTTCTTACAGGCTGTCAAATGTCAGGCAACGGTGACGAGAAAGGGCAAACCACACGAACGGTTGTTGAGCTGAATGAAAATAATTATTGGAAATACTTTACCGTCAACTACGATATGAATAATTTAAACGCGGGCGGAAAAGGTCAGTTTAATTATGATATCGAAGGAGTTCTCGATTATGCACTGTACGAGGACGTTGTATTTACATTTGAAGTCAGTTATTATACAGACGGTCAAAAGGAAGAGGATTATCAAAGCTATACGATGAAGATAGGCTGCAATGCCGCAGGAGATGCGAAATTTGAAACCAATTATCTCGGTCTTACCAATGTAACGGTTGGAAAATGGCTTGGCACAGACGGTGAACTTGTCAGTTTTGAAAACTATAATTGGAAGGTAAACTTTCTTTCCATCGAGGGAAAAGTGATTTACACTCAATAACAGTGTGTGGCTATACCCTGGAGGATGTCCTGCAAGACACCGATCAGGGCATGGGCGGAATGTAAGCGGAAGGGGTTGAAATATGGGAAGATTTATGATATAATAAGATATCGATAAATCGGAATTTGCGGGAGTATAAGATTATGAAAATAATATCAGCTTATGGACATGAAAAAGAAATGCTGGAATTAGTAACTGAATATACAAATACCATTTTAGAACAAGGAACGGAAGTGGCAAGTTGTTTGAAATCTCAGCATTTAGATGATGAATTAAGGGATATGAAAACGAAATATGGATTGCCTTATGGAAGAATGTATTTGGCACTTGTTGAAGAAAATATCGCCGGTTGCGTTGCATTAACAAAAAATGACGAGGATTATTGCGAAATAAAAAGATTATATCTAAGACCACAATTCAGAGGGATGGGTATCAGCAAGGCGCTTATCGAAAGAATTATAGCTGATGCAAGGGAAATAGGATACAAATATATGAGATTAGATACTTTTCCTTTTATGAAATCGGCTATCAAGTTATATGAAAAATATGGTTTTTATTTCATAGAAAAATATAATGATAATCCAGCTGAGACAGCTATTTATATGCAACTTAATCTGTAAAGACAAATCCCAGTTTATCGGGGAGCAAATAGAACAAAAAATCGGAATTTGATGGAGGAACAGAATGATAAAGAAAGCAAACCACACAGATGCCGCTATAATTGCACGACTTGCCCTATGTATGTGGGACAGCCATACTGTTGAGGAATTAACACAGGAATTTGAAGAATTACTAAGCCATGAGTCTGCGGTAATTTACTTAAAATATGATGCTGACTTGCCTATAGGCTTTGCACAGTGTCAGCTCAGATATGACTATGTAGAAGGTACCGACAGTAGCCCAGTAGGATATTTAGAGGGTATTTTTGTTAAAGACGGATTCCGCAAATGTGGTTATGCAAAAGAGTTACTTCATGCTTGCGAAGAGTGGGCAAAGAATTGCCATTGTACCGAGTTTGCCAGCGATTGTGAATTAGGCAACGAAACCAGCATATTATTTCACCAAAACATGGGATTTACCGAAGCGAACAGGATTGTATGCTTCACGAAGAAACTGTAATATGTTACAAATTCAAGTTTGTCGATTTGACATCATAAACACAACCACCCGACCGCAAAAAGCCGGGTGGCTTTTGTTATCAGAAAGTTTTCTGGACTTGTTGCCTCCTGCATGGTATTGTGTGTGGTTGCAAGGAGGCGATAAAATGAAAAACATTATCGAAGAACTATGGAACGGCGAAATAAACCCACAGGACACACTGGTCGACAACAATCCACACTATAAGGAACTGCAGCACCTGCAATCCCGCAACAAATCAGAACTGCTTGAAAGCCTATCGGAGGAACAGAAAGAAAAGCTCGAAAAATACTGCGACACCACGCTTGAAATGAACTCCGTATCCGAGCGCGAAGCCTTTGCTTCGGGGTTCCGAATCGCCCTGCGGTTGGCGTGCGCGGCGCTTGCAGACAAAACAAATGAATAACGCCATACAGCCCCTTGATTTGAAAAGGATCAAAGGGCTTTTTCTATCCCCTGAAGGAGGTGATTGCCATGTGCAACTGAAACAAACCGGAATCTATAAATTCAGAAAGAAAGGAAAATCACATGAACTTTTTTGAGAGCCAACTGAGGCGGCTGTTCGGGGACACGGAGGATGCCCGATTCATCGGACGATGCTGCTTCATTCCCGCAGATGACGGAAATCTCGTCAAAGCGGAATTCGTCACACAGGGCGTCCATGAGGAATATGTCGCACTGCAGATGTCGGTCATCAACCGTGCGGACGGCGTCATTGATAAAACTCTCCTCCGCTTCGGGGATTACTTTTCCCGGAATTCACGAGGTCAGACTCCCCTTATCCGGTGCGACAGCGGAAAGCACGAATGGTACGGTCAGCCTCTGCAGACAAAAGACTGGAACGCCTTGCGCGATGCAGCCTCCGATTATGTCCTCACCTTCTCTGAGGATTTCGGAATGGGAGGTATGTGATGTAAAATCATTTGAAAATCAAATATCTGGATATGTTCGCCGGTATCGGCGGGTTCCGCACGGGACTCACGAATGCCGGCGATTTTTTTATGCCGGTCGGCTGGTGCGAAAAAGATAAACACGCGCAGAAAGCCTATCGGTTACTCTACGGAACGGAAGGAGAATACTTTTGCGATGACGCAAGAAACATCAACCCCGCAGACATGCCCGACTTCGACCTTATCTGCGGCGGCTTCCCTTGTCAGCCTTTTTCTGTCGCAGGGCAACGACTTGGATTTGCTGATGAAAGAGGCACGCTCTTTCATGAAATCTGCCGATTGGCTGAAGCCCGGCACCCTAAATATCTTCTGCTTGAGAACGTGCCGGGGCTACTCACTCACGAAGGGGGGCAAACTTTCCTCGCTATCCTCACCGCGCTTGGGCAACTGGGGTATTCTCTTGAATGGTGTGTTGTTAACAGCGCAAACTTCGGTGTCCCCCAAGATCGGAAGCGAGTGTACATTGTCGGATATCTTGATAGCAGACTGTCCGGCAAAATATATCCTGTCCGAGAAAGCACATATTCAAATCTTAAGCAGCTTATTCCCGGACGCCAAGGTCAGCGTGTATATTCCCCCGATGGAGCCGCCGTATGTTTAATGAGTCAGGGAGGCGGACAAGGGGCAAAGACCGGGCTGTATCTTATCGATATGAACGAAAACCCGAAGCTCACGCCTCTCGCCCGATGTATCACCGCAAGACAGGATTCGGGTATAAGCAATCGCAAAGGCGAGCATTCCGGCGTTCTCATCACCGGCGCAAGAGCCATCCTGACACCGGAAAGACTCAAAGTCAGGCAATGCGGCAGACGGTTCAAAGGTCCCGATGAGCCGATGTATGCGCTGACGACACAGGATGTACACGGCGTTATTCTGCTGAACGGCATCATACGACGGCTGATGCCGATAGAATGCTTCCGCTTACAGGGCTTTGCCGACAATCAGTTTCAGACTCTTGCCGACAACGGGATCAGCGACTCTCAGCTCTACAAAATGGCGGGCAACTCGGTTACCACCAATGTCGTAACGGCGATTGCACAAAAGCTCGCTTGGGAAATCAATCAATTACCAAATGAAACGGAGGAAACAACATGAGATTATTCAGTACCGAGGCGGTCAGTAAGTACCACCCGGACAAGTATGCCGACCAGATCAGCGATGCCATTCTGACCGAGTGCTTAAAGCAGGACAGACAGAGTCACTGCGGGATCGAAACCATGGTCAAAGGTAATACCGTCGTTCTCGGCGGTGAGATCACATCGAAAGCGGACATCAACTACGACCAGATCGTCCGCCGTGTGGCAAAGAAGCTCGGCTATCGGGCAGATAAGATCATCAACCTGATCAGTGAGCAATCGCCTGAGATCAACCGTGCGGTTCTCTCGGATGAGGACATCGGTGCCGGAGATCAGGGCATCATGTTCGGCTACGCCACAAGAGAAACCGCAAGCCGCCTCCCCTATGCCTTTGATGTGGCAAACCGCATCATTGCCGCCCTGGAGGATGATGCGGACAACAATCCCGACACCATTCTGAAGGGCGATGCCAAAACGCAGGTTACCATTGACCTTGACACCGGAGAGATCGTCACGGTGGTGGTCAGTGTCTGTCACAAGGAAGGATGCGATCTTGATGAAGTTCAGCACTATGTCCTTGCGCTCGTCGGCGATGAATGTGTCTGTGACGATTGGATCATCAACCCTGCGGGAACATGGACGGTAGGCGGTGCGGAAGCCGATTGCGGGCTGACCGGGCGAAAGATCGTCTGCGACCAGTACGGCGGATTCTGCCGTGTCGGAGGCGGTGCGTTTTCGGGAAAGGACCCGAGCAAGGTCGACCGTTCGGCGTCGTATATGGCACATAAAATCGCCTGTGACCTGCTTGAAAAATTCGACCTTGAATGGTGCGAGATTCAGATCGGCTATGCCATCGGTATGAGTCAGCCTGTCTCACTCTCCATCCGCAACGATGCCGACATGGAGCTGTTTGACTATGTGGCAAACACCTACGATCTCACACCCGCAGGGATCATCCGCGAGCTGGATCTGCTTCATGCCGACTACGAAACGATTGCCGAGGGTTGCCACTTCTACAACAAGTACAACCGCACCGGCAGATGGAAGTGACGCAGATGTGGTGGCTATTTCTGCTCGGGCTGATGCTCGGAGGCACGGTCGGCATGGTCGGCATGTGTCTCTTCCAAATCAATAAATAACGAAACTTTGGGGCTGTTATGCAAAAAGGCATTACAGCCCTCTTTTTGTGTACAGCCTCGGAAACGAGGAAACATGAACAGCTTTATGTCATGGGTTGGCGGCAAGAAGGCACTTCGGGATGCCATTGTCGCCCGGCTTGACGAGCGGTGCGACCGGTATGTCGAGGTGTTCGGCGGTGGCGGATGGGTACTGTTTCATAAGCGCCCGAGCAAATTTGAGGTTTACAACGATTTCAACGGAACGCTTGTGAACCTTTACCGCTGTGTGCGCGACCACCCCGACGAGCTTTGCGAGGAACTGCGGTATTCGCTTAATTCCCGCAGGGACTTTGACTATATCCGCGATCTGCTCCACAGCGATACCAGGATACCGGATATCAAACGCGCCGCATTCTTTTATCAGGTTATTCGGGAGAGTTACGCTTCGGGGCTTGACTCCTTCGGAGGTCAGCCTCACAACATCTGGAACAACTTTCCCATCATTCACAAAGCGTCGGAACGACTGCAGACGGTTGTCATCGAAAACAAGGACTTTGAAAAGCTCATTGCCCAATATGACCGTCCGAACACGATCTTCTATCTTGATCCTCCTTACTTTGAAACGGAAGACTATTACGAAGAAGTGGGCTTCACAAAAGCGGATCATGTCAGACTGCGGGATGCACTCATGCGGATTCAGGGCAGGTTTTTGCTCTCCTACAACGACTGCCCGGAAATCCGTGAGCTGTATTCGCGGGACGGCATCATGATCGAGAGCACCACAAGACTCTCGAATATCGCGCAGCGTTACGACGCGGGAAAACAGTATCCCGAACTGTTTATCTCCAATTATGACACCTATGAAGAAGGATGGAACGCCAAGCAGCTCACGCTGTTCGACGATGACTCCATCAGCGAAAAAATACTGAAAGAAAGGAAAATTGTATGGAAAGGAAACTGAATATCAAAGTGCTTCTGCCGGAGGATGTCATCGAAAAGTATGACATCGATGAGGACACCGGTGTGCTGTCCTACTTCGAGGACGGCGCTATCCACATTCTGATCGAGGATGATGACGAGATGCCGGAAGAAGAAATGCACGATACCGTCTGCGATACTCCCTGCGAGCAGTGCCGCCACTATTGCAAACGGCACGGCATCTGCACGCAGGACTGACGGAGGTGGTCTATGCCGAATCATGTGATCAATATCCTCTCTTTTGAGGGCGACAAAACAAAAATCCGTCAGATGCTTGAGGACATCAAGGACGATGAATACGGTCTTCACTCGGTGGATTTCAATAAGATCATTCCGATGCCGCCGGGTCTTGACCTGGAAGCAAGCAGTCGCACACAGGCGGGACTTGCGGCTTATAAGGATTTCATCGATGTGTATACGCTCGGCGGAACGATCAACACGGAACATCTGTCGGATATTCCGGTTGCAAGCGAGCAGCGCTTTCTCAAAGTGCGGACAGACATCAATCATGAGGATTTCGCGCTTGGCAAGCAGGCGTGGAATAACCTGCGGCAATATGGCGCAGCCACCTGGTACGACTGGTGCTATGCAAATTGGGGTACCAAATGGAATGCTTACGGGTATGACGGATATGAACCTGCCTCCATGCCGGATGATTGTATCTGGTTTCAGACCGCATGGGCGGAACCCAAGCCCGTCATAGAAGCGCTTGCCCGCAGGTATCCCGACATTACCATCGAACACGAATGGGCAAATGAAGATCTCGGCGAGGGGTGCGGTCGCCGTGTTTACGAAAACGGTGACGAAATCAAGGAATACTACCCCGAAGGCGAGGTGGAATCCGTTGAATACGCCGCCTCCGTGTGGAAATATGACTTCTGCGATCTCGGCATGGCAAAGAACAAGACCGGGACACGGTATATCCACACCGATTACGATGAATACGAATGCATCGAAGTCTGCGGAAAGCCGGCGCTCTTTACCGACGAACGCCTGACCGAGGATGAGATTCCCGAAGGAATGTACCTTTATCACCTGCGGGAGCGTGATGACGGTGACGGCTTTGCCTCTCTGGAGTCAAAGGTAAGGGTCAATCACGGCGGTTCTGTCATCACAAACGAGCCGATTGCGCTCGGTGAGGACGGATATATTGCCCTGAACGATGAAAACTACCCGAATTTTATGGGGGACACCCGCACCCTTGCCGCTTTTATGGGCGGAGATTTTCCGAGCCAAGGTCTCGGTCTTACGATGTAACCCGAATTAAAAATACAGAAAGAAGGAATCCAAAAATGAAAACATACAGATTTGTCACCACCAAAGGCAGTGTCACCATTCCGTTCGATATCCGCATCCGAGAAGGCTGGAACACCGGAACGCTTGTCTCGGTTGAAAAGCAGAAGGACGGCGCTCTGCTTTTGCGCAAGGAATCCATCTGCGATTGCGGAAAAAATAACAGAACGCATGAAACCTCACTCTTTGATGTCCTTGAAAGCCTCAAACCCGCCGAACAGCGTGCGGCATTCAATTTCCTCACAAGAAAACTGCTCCGTGAAGCGGAGGTGGAGTGATGCCGCTTCCGCTCTACTATGATTCGCTTGACACCGCCCGCCGACAAGATGATGTCATGCTGTGGCGGAACTCCTTCAAGGAGAATATCCGCTGTAAGAATGCCATTGAAAAAGCGCTTGCCGAGAATTTTGACGGCATGCATCTCAAGGACGGTATCATCCCGCCTCTTGCAGAGGAATACGGCACCGACCGCCTCACATGGGTACTTGCCAACACGGTAAAGGAACACATGGACGACGGCAGATTCCGCCCCGCAAACAAGGAGTGGGCTGACGGAATCTATATCCCGAAGGATCGGCGCAACTATGAGTTCTCGGTGGGCAGCCATCCCGAAATCGTCAACGGGCTGATTACGGATTACAGGCAGTATCTCTCCGATGTGCTTCATCAATACGGTGTCGGCGACTGCCTGCCCGGAAGCAATCACGACAATTACGAGCATCAGCTGCTGATCCTCAATCCGTTTCTCCTCCATGAGGACTACAAACACGGGGACTATCAGCTGTTCTATGCCACCTCGGGCAACGGCTGCGATGAATCCAACATCGGACGGAAGGTGTTCGGAAGATTTCTCAAGGATGACGAGCATACCCACTTCTATCGGGACGAATTTCTCGGTATTGCCGATGAAAGCAAGCTCCCCGAGTGGGCAACACAGAAGCTGGAGGAAATCCGTGCGGGCGAAGACGAAGGTATGGTGCTGTCATGAGGATCAGAATCTATCAATTGGATTCGGATAAGGATACGCGCCGTGTCAAGTTCGAAAATTACGAGCAGACCGAACGGCACGGCGGTGTTCACGCTTCCGAATACAAGTGCGTTTTCCATGGCGATGTGAAAGCAAGGGATCTTGATGATATCTATCACATTTTCAACGGATACCGCGAGCCGTACATCGGTACCTTTCAGGGGCATTCTCTGTCGGTGTCGGATGTAGTCGAGGTCCTCGGCGACATTCCCGAAATGTACGGGCGGGTCGATTATCTCGGCTCAAACGGTGAGGTCGGAGAGGAATATTGGATTGCCACAAAAGAAGCCTATGACCGTGAGGTTCACGACAGTATCGACTGTGGCAGACCGTTCACACCGCACATCCTCGAAGGACAGCACATCACGCTGGTTGAAACCGGCTGTCACTTCTGTGATTCGTTCGGTTGGGTGAAGTGCGAAAACTTTGACACCTCCGAGTGTGAGGACATGGACGGTTTGCGTGCCTTGATGATCCTTCCCGGCAAGACGCCCGCTGAAACAAGAATCATCGATGATCTGAGCCATTGGCAGCGTGCGGTCAGTAGGTGCGGCGAAGACGCACTGATGCAGGTCGTTGCTCCCTTCGATGACAGCGCAGTCATCGTGTGCAATCAGGAAGCCAAACTGAAAGGCATGGAGGGCAACCGCACTCTTTACGGCGATGTTATTGCCGGACCGATGTACATTGTCGGTGAGGACACAGACGGCGAATTTTGCGGTCTGACCGAGGGACAGGTACAAAAATACAAAGAAATGTTTGCAGAACCCGAGGATATCAGCCCCGAGGAAGTCGAAGCAAGCATTCGATTCTCGTTCTCCCCATGGTGAACGGAATCAAGCCGGATGACGGGAAACCGCCTCCGGCTTTTTATATAGATATCTCAAAAAGAAAGGAGGACACCCATGGCAACAGGAAAGAAAGGCAGCTCTGCTCCCGCTGGTGAGCAGAAGCAGAAAAAGCCCGCATACGAGGTCCACATCGACAAGACCTTTGATGATCCGGGCAAGAGTCTTCGCGCGGTGGCAAGCATGACCATCGGCGATTTCGCGGTTCACGGCATCAAGCTCTTCCAGAACGAAAACGGCACCTTCGTATCCATGCCCGCGATTCCGTATAAGGACGCAAACGGCGAAACCAAGTACAACGACATCTTCCACCCCATTACGGTGGAAGCACGCGGCGAACTCGGCAAAGCCATTGTTGCAGCCTACAATCAGGAACTCGCAACCGAACAGACCACGGAGCAGACAGAAGCTCCCGCACAGACCATGCAGCAGATGTAATCTGCCATCATCAAACAAAAAATCATAAGAAAAAGAAAGAGGTATTTCAGTATGAAAAAGTTTTTTTCCAACATCAAATCCAAGTTCGCTTCCATGAAGAACAAGGCAGTCATTTCCGCCAAGACCGCCCTCGCTTCCACCTCCGGTGAAGGCTACATCGACACCGGTGTCAAAATCATCATCGGTGTTGTCATCGGCGGTGTTATCCTTGCCGGCCTCTATGCGCTCTTCAACACGACCATCTTCCCGACACTCACGCAGAAGATTTCGGGACTGTTCGATTATAAGGGCTAAGTACCGACTGCGGGGACGGATTTCCGTCCCCGCACAACCTCAAAAAGAAAGGAGTGCGTATGATGATTTTACCTCCGGTAACACCGGTGATGCCGATTGATCCGACAAGAGTCTATGAGTTGGTTTCCGCCAACACGGAAGCCGTTAGAGCCGTGCTGTTTCTGCTGGGCTTTATAGTCTTTGCAGTAGTCAGCTCGGTACTGACCGTCCGCTACCTTGCGAAAGCCAAAACAGGACTGTACTCCGAAATCGGCGGAAGTATTGCCATGTCGGTTGCGGTACTTCTGTTTATCCGCTACGGTGCAAGCCTCGTTGCATTGCAGGGACTGCTCCTCTACGATCTCTTGCTGTATGCCTCGGTTTCGGACATCCGCACGAGAAAGGCGGAAGATTGGGCTTGGATCGCCATGATTCCGCTTGCCCTCTGCAGCATTCCGCGCATCGGCATTCTCTCTATGCTTCTCGGAGCCGGTATCGTCTTCCTTCCGCAGCTTGCCATGGCAGTCTTACCCCCGCACAAAACACTCGGAGGGGCTGACATCAAGCTCTCAACCGCTTCGGCGTTTCTGCTCGGTGCGGTTCGCGGTGTGGGCGGATACCTTGTCGGACTTCTTGCCTCGGTCATTTTTACGCTGATCTACAACAAAGCAAAAGGCAGAAGCAACAAGGACTCTTATCCCCTGATCCCGTTTCTTGCGGTCAGTGTGATGGCGGCATTCTTTATATAAGCAGACATTCCGCCTGCGGATCGTTGTCGCTTTGAAGTACAAAGCGAATATTTATATCTGAAAAATCTTGGAATTTTCATTTATGAAAACGGCGAGGTGTACATCATCCGCGTGCTATACGGACGGCGGAATTTCATGCAGATTCTGTTCGGAGAACCCGAGGAAGACTAAAACAATCGAATATCAGCCAATAAAAGCATCGTGAAGCATCACGGTGCTTTTTTCTGTTGGCAGAAAGGAAACAAACCATGAAAAAGAAAGAAAACAAAGGTACCGGCTCTCACGGGATCGGCAACCGCACGGTCATCGGCATCATCTGCATTGTCGCGGCACTGCTGATCTGCTTCGGAGTTGCTCCGGTCGTCAACCGCATTTCGGACGGCAAGGTGGCAATCGTGCGTGTGGTACGGCAGGTCGAAGCCGGTGCTGTTATCAGTGCGGATGATGTCGCTGTGGTGGAGGTCGGCAGGCATAACCTTCCCGAAGGGCTTGTCACAAAGACCGAGGATGTCATCGGCAAGTGCGCCAAGAGCGATCTCTATGCCGGGGACTACATTTTGAAAGACAAGCTGACCGGAACCGAAAAGACAGCAAAAGACCTGCTTGGGAACCTCGGCAGCGGCAAGAAAGCCATCAGCGTCACCATTCCGTCCTTCGGCAACGGCTTTTCCGGCAAGCTCCGCACGGGCGATATCGTCAGCATCATTGTCTATGACAACACCGAAAACCGCGCGTTTACGCCGAAGGAACTGCAGTATGTCAAGGTCATTACGACCACGACCTCGCAGGGTGTGGATCACGAGGATGTGGAGGACGGCACGCAGCCCGTCACCATCACCTTCCTTGTGAATGCGGAACAGGCGGAGCTTCTCTCGCTCTACAATAAAACCGGCTCTCTCCATGTGGCACTGGAATATCGCGGGGACAGCGAAACCGCCGCAAAATATCTTGCCGAGCAGGACAAGGTACTGAAGGCGGGTGGCTGATATGAAAGCAGAAAAAGGAAAAATCATTGCCGTGTGGGGGTCTCCCGCCTCCGGCAAATCCACCTTTGCGATAAAGCTGGCGACCGCCATCTATGACAACTTCGAATCTACGGTCATCGTCCTGTTTACAGACCTTGAAACCCCGATGATTCCCGTCATCTTCCCGAACGATAAGCCGGAGGACAACGGCTCGGTCGGTGTTCCGCTCTCAAAGACGGATATTGAGAAGGAGGAAATCATCAAAAACCTTGTGACCATCAAGAGCCGTCAGAATTTCGGCTTTATCGGCTACAAGGACGGCGAGAACAAATTCACCTATCCGCGTTTCGGTCGCGCCAAAGCCGAAGAACTGCTTGCGCGCCTTTCGGAGCTTGCGGATTATGTGATTGTGGACTGCGTGAGCAGCCTTGAATCCAATCCGCTTGCTTCCACAGCCGTAGAGCTTGCCGATCAGATCATTCGTCTCGCCTCCCCCGACCTGCGGAGCATCAGCTACTACCTATCACAGCTCCCGCTGTATGTGGACAGCAAGTATCAGTCGGAAAAGCAGATACAGGGGCTTAACACCCCGAACGCAGATGTTTTCATGCCGATTGAAGAAGCAAAATCCCATCTGAAGGATCTTGCGTTTACGCTTCCGTACAGTCGGCAGGTCAAGGAACAGGCGCAGAAAGGAACACTGTACGAGAAGACCACCGACAAGAAGTTTCAGAGCCGTATCACCGAGATTGCAAGGAAGGTGGTAGAGTATGACGCGGACTGACCTTTGGAAAGCACTCGAAGAAACACAACTCTATATCTCAAAATACTACGCCACCGCGCTCACGGACGAGGACAAACACGATCAGCTCAAGGCGTATATCGAAAAATTTGTGCTGGACAACGGCTACCTGGTGGACGGCTTCACCGATGAAGAACTGATCAACCGTCTCTACTCCGAAATGGTCGAATATTCGATCCTGACACCCTATCTCGGCGCACCCGACATCGATGAGATCAATGTCAACGCATGGGACGATGTGGTGCTGACCTACTCGGACGGCAGAATGGTCAAAACCGAAGAACACTTCCACTCGCCCGGTCATGCGGTCGATATTGTCAAACGCCTTCTGCACCACAGCGGCATGATTATCGACAATGCCATGCCCATCGCGCAGGGACACCTGCCGAACAATACCCGTATTACGGCGATCAAGAGTCCCGTTGTGGATGAGGATTGCGGTATTTCCGTTTCCATTCGTCTTTTGCACCCACAGCGTGTGGATCGCAAGTGCCTCATTGACAGCGGAATGGCTACCGAGGAAATCATGGAATTCCTCGAAATGTGCGTCCGATACGGCGTCAGCCTTGTGGTCGCGGGTCGAACCTCTTCGGGTAAAACAACGCTTCTGAACGCACTGCTCGGGAGCATTCCCGATGACAAGCGTATCTACACCATCGAATCAGGCGCACGCGAGCTGTTTCTTGTCAAACGGAACCGCTTCGGAGAGGTACAGAATAATGTCGTGCATACACTCTCCCGACCGAGCGACAACGGCGCTTACAACATTTCGCAGGAAGAACTGGTGGTTGCGGCACTCCGTTTTGATCCCGACATTGTGGCGGTCGGAGAAATCCGTGATGCCGAGGCAAACTCCGCCGTGGAAGCCTCGCTTACGGGACATACCGTTGTGACAACCGTTCACTCCGGTCCCGGTGAAGCGGCGCACGGCAGAATCGCACTCCTGTGCCAGCGTCGGTTTGAGCTTGGCATGGAGGTATCGCTCAGTCAGGCGCGTCAGGCGTTTCCGCTTGTGGTCTTTGCGCACAAGTGCGAGGACAACAGCCGTAAGGTCATGGACATCTCCGAGGTGTATGTCGCGCCCGGAGGACAGGCGGAATACCGTTGTCTCTACCGCTACAACATCACGGAAAACGAATATAAAAACGGGCATTTCACCATCAAAGGCGACTTTGAAAAAGTCAACCCGCCGTCCGGGCATCTCTGCACCATCCTGACAAGATCGGGAGTACCGCAGGAGCTACTCGGGCGTTTTTGTACCGGCAGAAAGGAGGCAGAAGCCGAATGACCTATGTCTATCTCATCTGTTTTCTTCTCTCTGTCATTGCCGTCATCTGTCTGCTCGGACTGACTCCCGAGGGGATCACGACAGACCTGATGAAGTTTGTTTCCCCCAAGCAGACGCTCCGTGACAAGGTGTTGGCGCAGAAAGGAAGAAAGAAATCCAGAAAACTGACCGTCGAGCTGAACCGCATCCGCGATGCACTGATTACAACGGGCAAAGGCGGACAGTTCACCATTGCGTGTGCGTCTTCGCTTTTATTGATGCTGATCGGATGCATCGTGGCGATTGCCATCGGAAATGCGTTCCTGATTCCCGTTCTTGCCATTGCCTTTGCCCTGATTCCGTTTGCCTATGCCAAAAGGACAATCAGCTACTACAACAATCACATTCAGCAGGATCTCGAAAACGCGCTCTCTCTGACCACAACCGCCTATCTGCGCACCGATGATATCATCACGGCGGTACGGGAAACCGTCCCGAACCTGCGTCCGCCGATCCGTGAAATCTTTGCGGATTTCGTGGCGGAAAGTACGATGATCTCCTCCAACACCAAACAGGCGCTTCGCCACCTGAAGGAACGGGTGAAAAACTCTGCCTTTGAGCGATGGTGCGACACGCTGATCATGTGTCAGGATGACCGCACGCTGAAAAAGTCGCTCATGTCCACGGTGGAAGCCCTGTCTGATGTCCGCCAGGCAAATGCCGAGGTCAAGGTTGTGCTGAATGCCGCGCGAACCGAATACTTCATGATGGCGGGGCTTGTGCTTGTCAACATTCCGCTTCTGTACGCGCTGAATCAGGATTGGTACAATGCGCTCATGCACACGGTTGCGGGCAAGCTCGTGCTTGCGGTCTGCGGATTCGCCATTATTATAACGGGGCTTCTCATGTTCCGATACACGAAGCCCATTGAATACAGAAAGTGAGGTGACAGCCTATGATCATACCCATTCTTGTGGCAACCGTTGCCTCTCTGGGACTCGGACTGATTCTGTCGGATCTGCTCCGTGTGCCGTCATTCGCGGTCTCCAAATCCACGCACAACCTCGGGAAAAGACAGAACAAGAAAACCAATCCGATAGAGCTTTGGCTGAAGGAGATTGCAGGAACTCTTGCCGGCAAGCTGAAAATCAACGAATACAAACGACTGCAGCTGGAAGCCGACCTGCGGACGGCGGACATGCCGACGACACCGGAACAGTATATTGCAAACTGCATTGTAAAATCCGGCTTCGTCACACTGTTTGCCATCCCCCTGTTCTTCGTGTCCAAGCTGCTTGCGCTGATTGCGCTCGGTGCGTCGGTGCTGATGTATGTCAACGAATCGCGTAAGGTCAGCAACCGGATCAAAGAACGCCGTCGCAAAATCGAGGCGGATCTCCCGATGCTGTCCTCCACCATAGAAAAGTCACTGGAACGAAGCCGGGACATCATCACCATCCTCGACAATTTCAAAGAGAATGCCGGACCGGAACTCCGCCGAGAGCTGGAAATCACGGTTGCGGATATGCGTTCGGGAACAGCGGAAGTCGCACTCTCCCGTCTTGCCGCAAGAGTCGGTGGCTCCATGATGCCCGACATTGTGATGGGGCTGAAAAGCACGCTGAACGGTGACAACACAGCGGTCTATTGGGCGCTTCTCAACATCAAGTTTGCCGAAGCGCAGCGCACTGCACTGAAAGCGGAAGCAAGCAAAGCCCCCAAGCGTGTCAAACGGCTTTCGATGGTGCTTCTCGTATGCTTTATGCTGATCTATGTGGTGGTGATTGGGCAGACACTGCTGTCGTCACTCGGAGGGCTGTTCGGATGAAAGACTTGAACATGAAGAGATCAAAAAACAAAAGACAGCCGATTCAAGCCCGAAAGCGCGCCTTTGCTTCCCTTAACAACAAAAGTGGCGAGGGGTATGTCGATGTGGCAGTCACGGTCATGATTGTCGCCTTTGTCCTTGTCTTTGCCGTCAATGTTGTTTCTTTGGTAGCTCTGAACCAGAATCTCAAGACCGTGTCCGATCAGATAACCGACTATGCGACACTGAACGGAACGGTCGCGGTAGACAGTTATGCTGCCGAGCTGAAGAAGCAGACCGGAATCGATTTCGGATATTCCTTTGACGGAAGTCAGCTATACGATGCAAACGGCAAAGTACAGCTTGGCGACCGGATCATCTGTACCGTCACCTATCAGCTTCGGATGCTCGGCTTCGGGGATTTTGTTCTCCCCATCAGCCTCAAGGCATCGTCAAGCGGACTGTCGCAGGTCTATTGGAAATGAGGTGAGGCGCTTGAATCACATAAAAGAAGCTCTGAAAAGCAAAAGCGGCGATGCGTACATCTGGTTGTGCGTCATCGTCGTTTTCATTTCCATGCTGCTCTCGGTTCTGATCCTGTACATGGGGCTTCTGTCACAGGTGCAGATACAGAAACGGGAGGTAAAGGCCAAACTCGACAGTGTGGTATCCGAATATGCCACCGAAATGTTCGATGCCATCAAACAAGGTGCGCCATCCGAACGGTATATCGACTACGATGGACTGGTTCGCAAAACCTATGCAAAGCTCGGGTTTTCAAGCGATACAGTTACCGAATACCCCTACCCGAACGGAAACTGCGTGATGATGCGTCCGCAGGTCACATCTCTCAAAGGTGACGGCTTCGGCATAACCGTCAGATACACGGTTGTCTTTCCGATAAAATGGAACGGCAACACCTACAAAAGCCTCGAAGTGCCGATAACGGTCTCGAGCTATTACAAATTCAAGTGAAAGGAGCTTGTATGAGTAAGAAAACAACTACGATTACGATGGTTGTCGTCGCGCTTCTCACGCTGGCAATCGTTGCAACGGTCATCATCTTTGCCGTGAAAAACGGCAAACAGCCGGAGGAACCCGTGGAACCTTCGACTGACATCACCACTCCCCCGGAAAAGCCGGATGATCCCGATCCCGTAATCCCTCCGATTGATTCGGATAGCGGAACGGAAACGGACAAGCCGGATGACAGCAAGCCCGGTACCGGGGATGTCCACATCGATGTCGAACAGCCCGTTGACGGGAGCCGGGATGACAAACCCGGCATTGACGGCGATGTCGCCATTATCCCCGGTGTGAAAGGAGGAGGCGAATGAAGAAAAACGCAATCAGAATTCTGTCGCTCCTCCTTGTGGTTATGACGCTTGTCGGGGTCATTTCGCTTCCGGTGTCGGCGTACAGCTACCCGATGAATTACACGATAACCTATAAAACCAAAGACGGAAAAACGTTAGGAACGAACTCTGGACAGGTAGATGCCGAAGCTACTGTCAGAGAAGCTCTTCGCGTAACCTCACCGTCCTATGATGGCTATGTTTTATCAGATTCAAATGATTCTGTAGTAACAGGAAAGATGATCTCTTGGCGCTTTCCCGCATCCAACTATGTTCGACATGGCTCAGGGAGTTATACTGTTTACTATGAAAAAGCCTGCAAAATGGTCGTCCATTATGTGTACGGCGCATCGCGCAGAACAGCGACAGTGGACAAAACCGCTTACGGAAAGCGCGGTTCAAGCTACACCATCTACTCTCCGACGATCAGCGGATATACACCGTCTAAGTCGTCGGTCTCGGGCAGCTTTTCATCGGAAAGCAGCTCCGCAACGGTGTATTACTACGAAAGCACTTATACCATCTCATTCAATGCGAATGGCGGTTCGGGTGCGCCGTCGAGTATCACGAAAAAGCATTTCACCAATGCAACCTTGCCAACCGCAACGCCTTCTCGCACAGGATACACCTTCAAGGGCTGGGGAACGAGTTCTTCCGCTTCCTATGCGGCATATCAGCCGGGATCAACATTCTATACGAATGCAAACACGAC
>FR898222.1:0-10314 GCA_000437375.1 Eubacterium sp. CAG:841 | reverse complement strand
CGACGCTGTATGCAGTCTGGTCAGCCAAGACTTATACCATCAGTTATAATGCCAACGGCGGGTCGGGCAGTCCGGGGTCACAGACGAAAACACACGGCATCAAAATGCTCATCTCAAGGGTTGAACCGACAAGAAGCGGTTATACCTTTCTCGGATGGAGCACCTCGCCATCAGCGACAAGCGCATCGTATCAGCCGGGCGAATGGTATTATGCAAATGCCGACCGTACCTTTTACGCAGTTTGGCAGAAAAACGCACCCGCAACCTATACCGTTTCGTATGACGCAAACGGCGGCAGCGGCGCGCCGGGCAGTCAGACCAAAACCGAAAATGTCACGCTGACGCTGTCTCCTGTATCGCCCCGCCGCACGGGTTATACCTTCAAGGGCTGGGCAACGAACAAGTTCATGCCCGGTGCGCAGTATCAGCCCGGCGGAAAATATACCGCAAACGCGAGTGTGACGCTGTATGCTCTTTGGGAATGTGCTCACACCTCGACCGAGAAGAAGTGGACAACCGGCTGTGAGTGGAAAACCGTTTGTAAAAACTGCGGTGTCACAATTGCCTCCGGCACCACGCACGGTCCGTTCAGCTACGGCGCGTGGGAGTATTACAGCACAGGTCAGCACAAGCGGGTGAAGGAATGCAACTACGGCGACTACAGCACGACCGAGTACGCAAGCCACAAAACAACAACCCGATATGAGCAGTATTCTGCAAGTCAACACAGGAAATATTCGCATTGCACGAATTGCGATACGACAATCGGTTCGGTAAGCTATGAAAATCACACTTTTACAAGCACAACATCGAACGGACAGGTGGTATCGACCTGCAGCCTTTGCGGATACACCAAAACTACGTCACAGACCTACACCATAAGTTACAATGCTAATGGAGGTTCCAATGCTCCGGCATCGCAAACAAAGGTTCACGGGGTGACGCTGACGCTCTCCTCGACCATTCCGTACAGATTCAATTATGAATTTCTCGGATGGTCTACAAGCAGTTCGGCAACGACGGCAACTTACACCGCAGGAGGCAGCTATACGGGCAATGTGTCGGTTACGCTGTTTGCGGTCTGGAGGTACAAGCCTGCAACCTATACGGTCAGTTACGACGCTAACGGAGGCACGGGTGCGCCCGGCAGACAGACCAAGACCTACGGTGTAACTCTGACTCTGACAACCATACAGCCGACCCGCAGAAACTATCTGTTTCTGGGCTGGTCAAAAGACAGAAACGCCACCTCTGCAAGTTACACAGCCGGTGGTAGTTACACGGACAACTCCGATATAACCCTGTATGCGGTGTGGCAGTATAATCCCGAAACCTACACCATTCGGTATGATGCGAACGGCGGCACAGGCGCTCCGGCAAGTCAAAGCAAAACCTACGGAGTACCGCTGACGCTCTCTGCGGTCAAACCGACAAGAGCCGGATATGAATTTTTGGGGTGGTCAACCGATCCGACGACAATGCTCACAAATTACGCTCCCGGCGAGAGATATACAGATGAGGCAAGTATAACGCTATACGCCGTCTGGCGATATGTACCCAAAACTTACACTGTCATCTATGACGCCAATGGCGGTGGAAACACCCCTGCAAGTCAGATCAAGACCGAGGATGTCACTTTGATCCTGACTTCCACAATTCCCACGAGGTACGGTTACACTTTCAAGGGGTGGGCAACCACTTCGACGGCAACAACGGCAGACTATCAGGCGGGAGGCAACTATACCGCAAATGAGGGTGTGACGCTCTATGCGGTATGGAAAATCAACACCTATACCGTGTCCTTTGATGCCAACGGCGGCACGAATGCTCCCAATCCGCAGAAAAAGACACACGGGCAGAATCTCATCCTGACGGTTGCGATTCCCACAAGACCGAATCATGTATTCCTCGGTTGGGCGACTGACAGTTCGGCAACCTCCATCGCTTACGCCCCCGGCGCAACTTATACCGCCGAGGAAGATGTAACACTCTATGCCGTATGGCAAGAACGCAACTACGACTTTTCAGCATCCGACCTGACAGTTACACCGGACGAGATCGAACAGTACGGCAAGGTCACGGTCAAGTTCCGGGTGGACAATTGGGACAGAAATCTGCCTTACGCGAATATCCCTGTTGAAGTGTTATTGAACGGTGAAGTCATCTATTCGACAACGGTCAACTTCAGCGCATACGGTGTGCAGAATATCGTATTCGGCTTGAATGTCGGCGCGAGTCTCGGCACACAGACACTTGTTGCAAGAATCAATTGGGCAGATCACGAAAGTGAAACCCGCACGGGCAACAACTCCACTTCGGCAACCTATAATGTGAAAAAGGTTGTTGAAACATCCACATCCGTTGTATCCGTAAACGGCGAATACACAGAGGGAGCGCAGGTCATTTCGAGCTTCTATGTGAACAACGAAGGCTCATCGGATGTTCTGCCCGAAGATAATGTGTCGTTCAATTTCCTTGTTTACTACCTCGATGGTGGCAAGGTGAAAACGATCTCTCAGCAGGATTGGGATAAGGTTGTAATTCCCGCAAACGGCAGAAATCTTGTCTATTTCAAATGGGTTGTCCCGGCAGAGAGTGCCGGAACGACTTTCTACTGTAAGGGTACGGTAAGCCATGCGAACGCAGCTAAGGAACAGAACAGCGACAACAACACGACCGAATATGCTGTCGTTGCGACGGATTACAATTTTTCGCAGACACCCAACACGAGATTTGAAAAGAATGCTCCTGCCGGATACTCGCCCAATGCGACTGCACCTACAGCAAAAGCAGGCTCGGCGACATGGAATATGTGGGTATATGAGAATAGCAGATTGGCGTTGAAATCCTACGGCATTACGGTTGGTAACACAACTCCCACAGTAACACCCGGTTCGGGTTGTTTGACCGCTGAAAAGATCGGAGCGACATGGAAGATGAAATCCGGTTATGGTATTGCACTTTCGTGGAATCCTTCGTTGATTGCAAAGTCCGGCTATATCATGCCCGGCACAGATGCCTATACGGAAGCACAGAGCGTGTACGCAACTTTCCCGGAGTTCGGGTATTCTGTTGCAAGCGAAAAGTACCGCACCCTTGAAAAAGTCGGCGGTATCTATCAATTTGCCGCTAACCCCAATGCGGATAAAGATGAGCGTGTGCATTTCATTCCGGTGTATGTGCAGGATGGCAATTATACTGTCTCTGTCACCGCAACGCAGATCTGGACTCCTGCCGGAATGATTACGGCAGTCTGCAACGCTAACACGCTGACCATTGACGGTACCATCTATGACGACTACTATGTCGGCAATTAAACAAAGAAAGGAAGGTTTCAAATGAAACAGAAAACAAAAAAGATTCTTCTCACGGTGTTTGCGATACTTATGCTTGTCAGCGTGATGAGCGTAACCGCTTTTGCGGCGGAAGGTGATGTTGCGGGTGCTGTGGAAGATACCTGGATTGCGGCACGCGGCCAGATCAAGTCAGTTGTCAACAAGGTCATTTTCCCGATCATCGACCTCGTCCTCGCTGTGCTGTTTTTCGTAAAGGTTTCGACTGCCTACCTTGATTACCGCAAGCATGGACAGTTTGAATGGAGTGCGACACGTTCCTAACTGAAAAGGTTAGGCGCAAGTTGCGTGATATATGAAAGATTGAAAGGAGCTTCCATAATAAAAACGCAGTTCTTGAAGAACTGATATTCCGACAGGTGGAATGACGGAGTAACGCCCTGAAACGCCTGCCTTAATACTACGGTGTGCACTTGGTGTATGTAAGAATATCAAGTGTGCAAAGCCCGTTGAAGTCGGCAGAGAGTAGCCCTACCATTGCAAAATGCAGATGAGGAAAGCGATTTGGAGGCAGATTGTGCTACCTATGTGCCGGAGGTCTATATCTATCTATGGTGAGAATGTGAAAAGTAGCAAGTTCACCGACGAATAACCCGAATTAACGAGTCTATACGAATGGTGCATAGAAATGTGCATACGCCCAAAGTGGCGGGTATGTGAGGTAAAGTAAAATTTCCATTTATGAAATACCTTGCACTGTTACAGGCAGTGCCAAGCATACAGGCTTAGAGGGACACCTAAGGGTAGATTTTATGATAGGAATATCGGAACGTGGAAAGGTCGAAACGTGGAGTGATTACACACGATGAAGCGTTTACAGGGAAAGCAACTTTGTATAACCTGTATTTATTCGGCTGAGAGCAGAGCCATAGTACCTGTGAAGCGGTGATAACAAACCGTGGAGGGATAGGCTCAAGTCGTCAACAGTAAAAACAAGTAAATATACAACAATCAAAGGTTCGAGTATGACTAAGAAAAGCAAACTCTTGCAAAAGGGGGGTATGCTGACTTTGACAAAGACAAAGCCACCTAAAATCTCCGCCCTGCGGAACATTGAATACTATGATTTTCAAAAAGTGCTTGACAAGCTGTATGCAGACAGTGAAAATTCCAAAGAAATTAAGAATCTAATGGGACTGATTACAAATCCACAGAATATACTGCTTGCCTATCGCAACATCAAGAAGAACACAGGGAGCAAGACCGCAGGCGTGGACAAGAAAACCATCACCCATTTGGAAAAGTGGGAACCTGAAAAACTAATCGGATATGTGCAAAAACGGCTGGACTACTATGTTCCACAGGCTGTCCGCAGAGTAGAAATACCGAAAAACAACGGAAAAACCCGTCCGCTTGGTATTCCGACAATAATGGACAGGCTGATACAGCAATGTGTGTTACAGGTGTTAGAACCAATTTGTGAAGCAAAGTTCTTCAAGCGAAGTAACGGTTTCCGCCCCAATCGTGGTGCGGAACACGCAATTTCACAAGCATACAAGTTTATGCAGGGACAGCACTTACACTATGTCGTTGACATTGATATCAAAGGATTTTTCGATAATGTCAATCACGGCAAATTATTGAAGCAAATGTGGACGCTGGGCATACGTGATAAGAGGTTACTTTCTATTATTTCAGCAATGCTGAAAGCAGAGGTTGCAGGGATAGGTTTCCCTGAAAAAGGAACGCCACAAGGCGGTATCATTTCGCCACTGCTCTCCAATATCGTTCTTAACGAACTGGACTGGTGGGTTGCCTCTCAATGGGAGAATGTTCCTACGAAATACCCATATAAATGCAGAACGCTGAGAAATGGAACGCCCGACAAAAGCAATGTCTATGCTGAATTGCGTAATACCAACCTGAAGGAATGCTATATTGTCCGATATGCAGACGATTTCAAAATCTTTTGCCGATACAGGAAAGACGCTGAAAACATGTTTACAGCGACAAAATCTTGGCTAAAAGAGCGCTTGGGTCTTGATATCAGCCCTGACAAGTCAAAAATTGTGAACTTGAAAAAGCATTATTCCGAATTTCTCGGATTTAAGATGAAAGTTGTCCGCAAAGGTAAAAAAGCAACCGGACAGGCAAAATATGCCGTGCAGTCACATATGTCCGACAAGTCAAAAGCACGAATCAAAAAGCAAGCGGTAGAAGCAATGAGGGACATCAAACATCTTAGTTCCGATGAACAAAAGAAAACGATAGTTCACTATAATTCATTGGTTATGGGGTGGCACAACTATTACAAGTTTGCTACGCACGTAAGCCGCGATTTTTCCGAAATAGCTTTCTTAGTCAAAAATTCCGTAAGAGGAAAACTCGAAAACCAACTCAAAAAGAGCATTGTAAAACCTTTAAAAAGTCCTGTGTATATCCATTACGCACAGAGCAAGGAAATACGATATTTGGGTAATACGCCTATTGTACCGATTGCTTATGTGCAACATAAAAATCCTATGGACAAAAAGCGTATAATCAACAAGTACACAGTCGCAGGACGTGCAGAAATCCATAAGCGGCTTGAAAAAGTCAATGTGAGCATTCTACACTATCTTATGCGGCATCCCGCTGACGGCAGCATTGAATACAACGACAACAGATTATCGTTGTACTGCGCCCAACAAGGGAAATGTGCGGTTCTGAATGTCCCGATGGAAACAAATAGGATACACTGCCACCACAAAATACCTAAAGCACGAGGTGGCAATGATGCCTACGGTAATTTAATCCTTGTGGATAAGAGCGTTCACTCTCTGATACACGCCATAAGGAAAGAAACGATTGAGAATTACAAGGAAATTCTCAATCTAAGCCAAAAGCAGGTTGAAAGGGTCAACAAACTCAGAGGAATTATAGGGTTGGAAAGCATTTGAACAGGTCTGTCTTTGAAATTGTATAAATTACTTTAATCTCTGTTGACGATGGAACGCCGTATGAGGGGAAACTCTCACGTACGGTGTGAAGTGGGGGGAAATCCTGAGATATCATCAAGGGATTACCTATCACTATCAGCTCCGGCGATTCTTCTCGCCACCCTGGTCTTCTCACTGACCTGTCCGCTGTATATCTGGGAGATACTTGGATAAAGACGCGAGCAAAAAAGTGAAATAATCCAAATGACACGGGGCTTTTATTTGCCCCGTGTTGCGCCTGAATCAGCACTCTGTAAGTGTTTTGAAGTCAATGAAAGCTTGGATAACAAACAATGGTGGGCGCATAACAGCCGATTCCGATAATATATTGAACGTCGATACGGATTTTTGCGCAAAATGTTTTTTGAACAGCGATTTTTCTTATTGCTTTTTCTTTGAGCCTATGATATAATGGCAATATGAATGAATGAATATTCATTGTCAGAGAAAAGGAGACAAAGCAGTGACAAACCCGCGACAGGAACAACATAATGCAAAAAAAGTGGAATGGATGGAGAAATGCTTTGAATGCTACGCCGAAAACGGATTGACCGGAACCGGCATGAAAGCATTGGCAAAGGCGTGCGGGTGTACGCCCGGAAATCTCTATCTGTATTTTGATAACCTTGATGACCTGATTATCCAGTCCACCGCCTATTGTATGGAAATGGTCGAAGACGAATTTATGGCGAAAGCCCCCACCGACCCGAAGGATGTGGTCAGGTTTGTGGCGGAGGTGCCGTATTGGACGGCGCGCGAGCACGGCAAGAAGTATCGGCTGATGTATCAGGTGTATACGCACCCGAAGTATATCGAGCACGGCAAGAAATTCTTTGAGGGCGTCAACGAAAGATATACCGAATATGCAAAGCTGCTTGAGCCGAAGATCGGGATTCCTTATACGATCATCACGCCGTTGATTTTTATCTTCGTCCGTGCGTGCGTTCACTACGCGATGTTTGAGGACGAATACTACCTGAAAACCCAGATGGAGGTCTTAAAACAGGGCGTTGGCCTGTTTGCAGATAAATACCGCTCGCAATACTTGAACGGAGGGAACGAGAAATGAAAAAATGGTTACTTGGAATCACATGTATGCTTATGATGCTGGGGCTTATCTTTTCTGCCGGATGCGGCAAACAGCCGGCAAGTCCGGCATCGGATCGGCTGGAGGTGCGAAACAACGGCACTGCTATCCAGTGGAAATACAGCGATGAAACCGATTGGCACGACCTTGTGGCTCTTGACGAGCTGAGAGGTTCTGCCGGAGAAAACGGCAAAGATGGTGCCGACGGCAAGGACGGTATCGACGGTAAGGACGGCATCAATGGCAGGAACGGAACCGATGGAAAAAACGGCAAGGACGGAATAAACGGTACAAACGGTAAAGACGGCAAAGACGGCATTAACGGCAAAAGCATAGAGGTACAACGAACAACAGAATACATACAGTGGCGCTATGAGGGCGACGAGTGGCAGAACCTTGTGGCGATAGCCGATATTACAGGCCCCGCCGGGCAGAACGGTAAGGACGGAGCAAACGGAAAAACGCCGGAATTCCGTGTAAGCGAAAACACCCTGCAGTGGCGTTATGTCGGCGATGAAATATGGCTGAACCTTTACGAGCTTACCGCATTAAAAGGTGCGGATGGCAGAGACGGCGCTGACGGTAAAGACGGTATAAACGGAAAAGACGGAGCCGACGGCAAGGATGGTATAAACGGTAAAGACGGCATAAACGGTAAAGACGGAGCCGACGGCAAGGATGGTATAAACGGTAAAGACGGCATAAACGGGCAAGACGGTAGGGACGGTAACACCCCCTTCATCGGAGAAAACGGCAACTGGTGGATCGGAGAAACCGATACGGGCGTGAAGGCTGCCGGAACAGACGGCACAAACGGTGTTAACGGCGGAAAAGGCGAAAAAGGTGACACCGGTGAAAAAGGCGACAAGGGCGATAAAGGAGATAAGGGAGATAAAGGCGACAAGGGCGACCCCGGTCAGAACGGCGCCTGCTCCGGATATTTTTATGCAGAAACAAGAATTCCGAGAGTATTTCTCAATAACGGCACCGCAGCTTTAAGCGTCTATGAAAAGGTAAACAGCGGAGACCTGATATCCACTTATCTTGATAAGATTACGCTCAAAAAAGGTCATGTTTACAGCGTCACCATAAGCGGCTCTCTCCAGGTGGTATCAAACGAGTCCAACAACAGCGGTAATTACTCTATTCAGATGACAGACGGTTATGATGACGATCTGTGCAGGGAGCTTACGCGAATAAAAAGGGACGGGGCAAAAATACCGCAAACCAGGGATCAACATTCCTTTAATTTCACCAGAATTTACGACGCCTCAGACGAGGATATAACGCTGTACTTCATGTTTGAACAGTCGGCATACAATACCCGTCTCGAAAGCTTCAAAGGCACAATCACAATAACCGCTCTTGATTAAGTTTACATAACGGAGGTAACGAGAAATGAAGAAACGACTGCCGCTCATCCTGTTTGCCCTGACGGTTGTCCTGCTTTTTGCCCTGCCCTTTGCCGTTTCGGCGGCAAATGCGGCGAACGCGACAGCGGAGCAGTTTGACCTGGAGACAGGCAGAACCTACTGGTTTGACCTGTCGGGAACCGGGATCCCCGGGACCGTGAACGACAAGTTGCCCGACAAAACGCTGCACTATGTGCCCTTCACCTACGCGGGCACCGTCAGCGCATACACGCTTTTGCAGGCAATGGTGCCGACGGAATCGGAAATGGAATACGAACATTCGTTGTTTATTTCCGAATACAACATCACGCACACCGTGTCGTGGAATGAGCTGAATAAGAAGGACCTGATCTTCCGAAATCTCACAGAGTATAACGGGGTGCCGTATTACATCCACGCCCCCTCGGGCGGAGCGCGTTACGACACCGGCCCCTTCAACAACGAGTGGCAGCGCATCTTCGAAAAGAATTCCGGGTTTATCAAAAACAGTTATGACATGGTCGAGGCAGACGGTATCGTCAGCACACAGGACTCCTGGTGCCAGGATACGAATCCGAATGCTACCAGGGAGTTCCGCGTCGTACGTTCAGGCGGCGGCTCCGGTTTCTATTCGTACCCTCCGGACAGAGCGACCAGGATGACAGCATACCGTCCGGTTCTGGAGATCGCGCTTGCCTACGGAATGGAGTACCCGCAGAACTACATGAAAGCCGTTACCCTGAACCTGAACGGCGGCAGCATCGGCGGGACTACCGGTGACATCAGCATCGTCGTCAAAAACATCGAGGTGCTGGACCCCTCTTACCCTGCCGTTACCTTTCTCGCACCGACAAAGGAGGGACTGACCCGTCCCGACGGCAACACCGGCACCTATTTCATGTGGCGCGGAGACAACGGAGAACTTTACGCTCCCGGCGACGCGGTTCCGAACGAGGTGAACTCGCTTACGGCGCTCTGGGTAGAGCACGGCCACTGCGTCTGCGGTGGGGACGCGGACTTTGACGGGCATACCTCGCATACAGCGGTGGAATGGACGGCATGGGACAAAACCGACTCGCTCCCCACGACGGCGGGCAACTACTATCTCAAAAACGACATTCTCATCGACGGGCAGTTCGAAATCAATGAAAGTGTGAACATCTGTCTGAATGGAAAGAAGATCCGGGCGGGCAGCAGTATTCCGGAAAACCGGTATATGCTCACCGTGAAGGGAAGCAACGCACTGACCATTACCGATTGCGGAGGGAACGGCACCATCGTGGGTGCGGATACAAAAGGTATCTCCGTCACACAGGACGCGACCCTCACTATGTACGGGGGAACCATCCGGGACTTCCTGTGCGGCGTCGGGGTCAGCGGAACCTTCCGTATGACCGGCAATGCGCACATCACCGCCTGCCGGGAATCCGGCATTTCCCTGCACGGCGCATATGGAAGAGGCACGCAGGTCTACCTTTCCGGGAACGCCGCAGTGACGGACTGCGTTTCCTCCGCGAGCGGTTCCGGCGCGGGAATCCACATCAATTCGGGATCGACGCTCTTCC
>FR898221.1 GCA_000437375.1 Eubacterium sp. CAG:841 | reverse complement strand
TACCTCGGTATCCCTTTATTCGGTTGTCAATGAACCCGGAGGATTATTTTTCCCCTCACCCTGTATTCCACACTTTTTTCGGGTTTGATAGCCCTTCAGTGGGAACTTTTTTTCAGGGAAAGTCCTCTCACCCTGTATTCCACACTTTTTTCAGATTTTACAACCTGTCGGCGGAAACTTTTTTTCAGGGAAAGTCCCCTCACCCTGTATTCCACACTTTTTTCGCGTTTGGACGAAAAAAATGTCAAACTTTTTTGCGGAAAGACGGTCGGCACTCTCTCGAGTTTGATAATCGAATCAAAAAACATCTTTTGCGAAATCTTTTTTCGGACAAATAAAAAGCAGAAAAAGAAAACCGGATCGGCTGATTCCCGTCGGTGCACTCGGGAAACGATTCGCGGCGCAACGGAAATATAAGCATCCTCTTTGTTGTTCTTTTTCTGTTTCTCTATATATTCTTTCTCTTGTATAGTTCACATTGGGGGTTCATGGTGAACCCACCCATGGTTCACCTGATACAAACACTATCCCCTTGGTTGCAGAGATATTGATTTTTTTCGGTGTGTACGCCTGACACACGGGAAATGCCCGCAAACAGGCGAAAAATCCGCCTGTTTTGCGGAATCTTGCGTATGGCTGACACACCGATTCCGCAAATATACGCATGCTTGACACACTGCCTTTTTCCAACCGATATGCGCGAAAAAACGAGCAAATGCGGTCAAAACGCGAGGAAATGCGGTCGGCTCTGCCGTCCGCTGTGAATCCGGCAGGGCGTTTGACGCACTGCCTTTCTCCCGCTTGAAAATCGACCCTTGAAAATGCTCGCGAAATCCATTGTATAACTGCCGATAATCGCTTCAATTCTGAGGTGTAACGCCCTGAAATCATACTTCGTGCCGCATCCCCCTCGCACGCCCGCCGGAATCGCCTGTGTCTGCTTTGAATGGCTCGGAGGAGCCTTTCCCCGCACGCAAATCAGAAAGCCGAGGAACGCCGGAAATTCGGGCGTGTGGCGAGACAGCAACAGCCCCTTGATCATTTTTGAATCAAGGGACTGTGTGGCATTATTCATTTGTCTTATCCGCAAGCGTAGCGCACGCCAACCGCAGGGCAATTCTAAGTCCCGAGGCAAATGCTTCGCGTTCGGATACGGGCTCATTTCAAGCGTGGTGTCGCAGTATTTTTCGAGCTTTTCCTTCTGTTTTTCCGATAGACATTCAATCAGTTCCGCCTTGTTGCGGGATTGCAGTTGTTGTAGTTTTTTGTAATGCAGATTGTTGTCGACTGGTGCGTCTTGCGGGCCCCTTTCGCCGTTCCGTAGTTCTTCGATAAGGTTTTCATTTCATTGCCTGCTTGTACTATTCATCGGCACTTTGTCTTTTCGACCGCAAAAAACGATTTTTTTCACTTACCTCTTGCAAAACGGAAAGAAGTATGATATAATATGACCGGAAGAACCAAAACGGTCATATTTCAGGGGGGTGCAACCTTGGCTTTTACAGATTTTGAAACCGAACAGCTTCGCAAGGCGCTGCTGAAGGAAACGCGGCACTGCGCCGTCACGCTGGGGATGAAGAAAACCTCCGTGGATCAGTTGACAAGGGCTGTCGGCATTGCAAAAGGCTCGTTCTATAAATTCTATGAATCCAAGGAAATGCTTTTCTTTGCGGTTCTGGAGGGTATCCATTCCGAGCTTTACGAGGTGGCTGACCGCGCATTGAGCGAAAATGTCGGTTTGTCTCCGTCGGAACGCGCGGCAAAGGCAACTCTTGCCGTCTGTCGGCGGCTTTCCGATACCGGCGATATGGTTTTCATTGAAAACGATGCGAAACTGCTTTTGCAGAGACTGCCGGATGAGGTCAAAAACGTGCATTACCACGATGACGAAGCGCACATCCGTCAGCTTCTGGAAAAATATGACCTTGTGCCCAAGCGCGGCGCTTCTCTTGCCGCCGCGACTGTACGCGGACTGATTCTGACCGTCTCGCACAGGGAGCAGATCGGAGAATTGTATCCGCAGGTGCTGGAAACGCTGGTGTACGGCGCCTGCAGAGAATTGTTTGAATAAGGCGAAAAGCCGCAGAGATGCGGTTTTTCAAAACCGCATGAGTTAGCCGAGGGTAACTGACTTTCGGCTATGTGTGAATATCAAAGGAATGTAACCATGAAAGAAAAGAAGAATTTCTGGGACAGAAATGCCCGTATTTACAACCGTTTCATGCGCAAAGACCGCGCGGCATACGAAAAGATGTATGCACTGATCCGACCGGTTGTAAAAGCCAAAACGGTGCTGGAGCTTGCGACGGGCACCGGACTGATCGCAAAACATATCGTGAACGCGGCGGCACATATCGAGGCGACGGATGCCTCTGCAGAGATGATTGCCGAGGCAAAACGGGATAACCGCTCTGCGAAGCTGCACTTTTCGGTGCAGGATATGTTCCGTCTACCCTATGCGGACGGATCCTTCGATGCGGTGATCGTGTCAAACGCCCT
>FR898220.1:40723-49756 GCA_000437375.1 Eubacterium sp. CAG:841 | reverse complement strand
GTATGTATAACCACACTAAAATACTCTGACCTGAAAAGTATTCTGTCTACAATAGCCGCAAAAAGAAAGCTTTTCGGTGCGGGGGACACCGTGCGTTTCTTTTATTGGCAGCTGTCAAGTATTTTCCACAGGTTTATATTTTATGTTTCAATCTCTGTACCCCATAAATTTTTCGGGCTTTTTCATAAATTTTTTGGCAAATGCCGCAATTGCACGTAGCATTATAAATGCTCTTGTGCCTTCCGGCTGTGTTACTTTATAAGCTTCGACTATCCTTCCGCCTCCAACAGGAAAAGACGTTCCGCTCATTACATGCTTTTTGCACAAAAAGTCCATGCATTTCTGCACTCCTTCTTCTTTCGCGCCGGACTTATCAACCAAATATTCAATGCTTATGTATTTTCCCGTTCCGTACTCGAATATTATATCGATTATATCACGATTGATCTTCCTGCTCAAAAAGTCAAACAGTTCATCGTTTTCTTCGCTATACAGCTTTCTCCCGACATCGTCAAGACCTAAAAAACCCGTATCTTTTGAGTAATACATTATTTTGTGATTAAATGCACCCAAGCCTGTTTCCCATGACGGATTTTCATAAAGACTCTTTTTAACTTCCTCTATACACTTTTTTCTTTCCTCCAAACCTTCGGGTCTTGCCCACTTCGGAAAAGAAAATCTTATCCGGCTAATAATAAGCTCGGCAACTTCCCTGTATGCATCATCAAGGTTGACATTTTCAAACTCAGTGCTGCAGCCGAGAAGCATATCCACACTTATATTAAAAATCTTTGCAAGCGTCGGAAGCAGATTTATATCCGGCGCACTTATACCTTTTTCCCATTTTGAAACGGTCTGAGAGGATACTCCTGCTCTTTCGGCAAGTTCCTTTTGCGTAAAGCCGCACTTTTTTCTGAATTCCGCTATATTATTTGCAATATCTATCATTTTTAATCTCCTGCGATATAACCTGAAATGTTCTTACCCTATAAATATAACATATTTTTCGGGTTGATGCGCAAATTTTCTTGCAAATGCCGCTATCGCACGGAGCATTATATATTGTCTTGATCCGATTGCAGGCTCTGCCCATTTATATATTTTAACCGTTTTTCCTTCTTCAAGCGGAACCTCCGCTTCGCCCATTATGCGGTGTTTCATAAGGAAATTCATACATTTTTGAACTTCTTCTCTTTCGGCTCTGAGCTCTTCCGCTATAAATTCAACGCTTATATGTCTTCTTCTGCCGTTTGTAAGAAGTTTGTCAACAATCCTGCGATTGATTTTCTTGCTCAGAAATTCAAAAAGCTCGTCAACCTCATCGGGAAACATCGTTTTACCTACATCATCAATGCCTACAAAACCTGTATCTTTTGAATAATACATGATCTTTGTATATGGCAACCCGTACCCCGCTTCCCATGAAGGATTTTCTTCAAGCAGTTTTCTTATTTCGTCTATCTGCGTTCTGCGCTCTTCAACCGATTCGGAATGCCAGGCTTTTGATTGTGTAAACTTTATACGACTTACAATAAGATCGGCAATCTCTTTGTATGAAGCATCAATGTCTTTCAGTGCCGTCTCGGCGTCGCAACCGAAAAGTCTGTCTATACTGACTTCAAAAACGGAAGCGATTACAGGCAAAAGATTTACATCGGGTGAGCTTATTCCTTTTTCCCACTTCGAGACCGTCTGAATCGACACTCCGACCTTTTCCGAAAGCTCTCTTTGTGTTAATCCGCACTTTTTCCTGAATTCACATATGTTCTTAGCTATGTCCGTCATAATTTTTCATTCCCTGTAAACCACTTCATCCTTTTTTTATATCTTACCATTTATGATGTTATGTGTCAACTATATCAAATGGCTAAAAATTCGCTTATTTGGTGATTATGCAAAAAATAAAAACGGGAAGCATCCCGTTTTTAACCAAAAGCTACACTTTATCACTTATACGTTGAAATTATATTTTCCGCTATCGTTCTGCGCGTAACGCATCTGTCCATAGCCTGTTTTTCAATATATCTGTGAGCTTCTTTTTCCGTCATTTTAAGCTGCTCTATAAGCAGACATTTTGCCCTGTTTACTATCCGTATCTCTTCCATTTTTTCTTCTATCGAGGCCGTTTTTTGCTCCATGCGGCGAAGCCTTTCCCTCGTCCCGCACAGAAGCGTAAGCGATTGAGATACCGCCTGCGAGTTTGTCGGCTTTGAAATGACAAGCACCCCATACTGCGAAACGCGCGAATGAATATCGGCATAATGCTCGGCTTTTACAAGTAAAAGCACTCCTGTGCCGCTCCCCTCGCATACATCAAGGGCAAGCTCCGTTCCGAATTCATCGGGCAGCGGCGCGTTTATTATCACTATATCGAAAACGTTTTCGGCAAGGCACTGCCTTGCGCTTGAAACATCGGGCGTGACGGTTATCGGACAGTATCTGCTCTCCGGAAGAATTCCAAAAAGGGATGTATTGAATTTTACGGATGAAGAAACAACAAGCACGCTGTAGCAATGCTCCGTAAGCTCCATATATCATCCCTCCCGTCGGTTTTGTTTTGTATTATTCAGTGTAATCGGCTATTATCGAAGCCGGCAGATTTTCCGCAACGAACGCACTCGCCTTTGCTGCGGCTTTTGCTTCTTCAAGAGTCTCCGGCAGTTTTTCATAATGTGCGGTTACTTCTTCGGACGCGGTATAAAGATTTATATCTGCCGCCACAGGCAACACCATATTGTTTTTCACCCCGTCGAGTCCCGCTCTTATCAGCAATGTAAACGCAAGATAAGGATTGCACATCGGATCCGGAGACCGAAGCTCGGCTCGACGGTATTCTCCCTGCGCCGCAGGAATACGTATCAGCTGCGAGCGGTTTTCTCCCGACCACGAAATATACTTCGGTGCCTTATTTGAGCCGAAGCGTTTGTACGAGCTTTCCGTAATGTTGAGAAACGCCGTAATTTCTCTTATGTGTGCAAGTATTCCCGCAATTACATGCGGCATAATATCCGCACCGTCAGCCCTTTTTGCTGAAAAGTTTATGTGCATGCCGTTTCCGGCTTTGTTTTCGATCGGTTTAGGAGAGAAATCCGCACAAAGACCGTTGCGGGCTGCAACGGCAAGCACTACCGAGCGGAACGTAAGCGCGTCGTCCGCCGCCGTTATCGCGTGCGAATAGCAGAAGTCTATCTCGTTCTGACCCGGTCCCTCCTCGTGATGAGAGCTTTCCGGATTTATGCCCATACGTTCAAGCGTAAGGCATATCTCGCGTCGGACGTTTTCTCCCTTGTCTTCCGGAGCGACGTCCATATATCCTGCATTGTCATAAGGAATGTTTGTCGGCTCTCCGTTTTCATCACACTTGAAAAGATAGAATTCCATTTCGGAGCCGAACGCAAAGCTTATGCCTTCCTTTTCCGCGTCCTCCGACGCTTTTCTGAGAAGCGCCCTCGTATCGGCTTCAAACGGCGTCCCGTCGGGATAAGTCACCGTACAGAACATCCGCACCACTTTTCCGTGTTCGGGTCTCCACGGCAGAACGCAAAGCGTAGACGTGTCCGGATGAAGGAAAAGATCGGAGTGAACTTCTCCGCCAAAGCCGTCTATCGCAGAAGCGTCTATGGCTATGCCGTATTCAAACGCTCTTTCAAGCTCTCCCGGCATTATGGATATGTTTTTCTGCTTGCCGTAGATATCACAGAAAGCCATTCTTATAAACTTGACGTCCTCCTCCGCGACGAACTGAATAACTTCTTCCTTCGAATATTTCATAAACGTTTTCCGCCTTTCTCCGAAATGCAAAAAAGCAAGGAATCTCATTCAAAACAAGGAATCGGTTTTCCTTACGCAAATGAATTCCTTTGCTTTTTTGATGATATATAATATCACATCTGCGGTTTTGTTGTCAATCGCTTTTTCGGTCAAAAAATGAATTTTTTTGACAAAAGGTATTGACAAACGCAAAAGCTTCGTATATAATATCGCCCATAAAGGCAATGGCGTCTTTGAGATATACTCTCATTGGCGCATTTTTTGTTTTAAGAAATCATACAGCGAGGCAACGGCGTCCCGATATAAAAGCGGATGTCCTTCCCTCGCTGTTTTTATTTTTCCGGAGGATTTTTATTATGAACACCGTATCAGATTATTTCGGCAGTCTTGTTTTTGACGACAGGGTAATGAAAGCAAGACTTCCGCTTCCCGTTTATCGCTCGCTGAAAAAGACGATAGACGAAGGTGCCCGTCTTGACAGCGAGGTAGCAAGTGCGGTAGCCGACGCAATGAAGGATTGGGCAGTAGAACACGGAGCCACTCATTTTACGCATTGGTTTCAGCCGCTCACGGGAATAACAGCCGAAAAACACGACAGCTTTATTACGCCCTCGCCCGACGGCGGAGTTATTATGGAATTCTCCGGCAAAGAGCTTATAAAAGGCGAGCCTGACGCTTCGTCCTTCCCGTCCGGCGGACTTCGCGCGACGTTTGAAGCGCGCGGATATACCGCATGGGATCCGACCTCGTACGCTTTTATAAAGGGAAAAACGCTTTATATTCCAACAGCGTTCTGCTCTTACGGGGGCGAGGCGCTCGATAAAAAAACTCCCCTGCTCCGCTCAATGCAGGCGCTGAACAAACAGGCGCTGAGAATTCTCCGCCTCTTCGGGAATACGGAAGTAAAATGCGTACGCACATCCGTCGGCCCCGAACAGGAATACTTCCTTGTGGACAAGGAAATGTATGAAAAACGTCACGACCTTGTTTTCTGCGGAAGAACGCTTTTCGGCGCAAAGCCGCCGAAAGGTCAGGAGCTTGACGATCATTACTTCGGCGTTATAAAGCCGCGCGTCGCCGCATACATGGCAGATCTCAACGAGGAGCTGTGGAAACTCGGCGTGCTTGCGAAAACGGAGCATAACGAGGTTGCTCCCGCTCAGCACGAGCTTGCGCCTATATACACAACGACAAATATCGCAACCGACCATAACCAGCTTACAATGGAGATTATGCAGAAGGTCGCTTCCCGTCACGGACTTGTGTGCCTGCTGCACGAAAAGCCTTTTGCAGGCGTAAACGGTTCGGGCAAACACAACAACTGGTCTATGACGACAGATTCGGGCGTGAACCTGCTCACTCCCGGCGAGACGCCTTATGAAAATGCACAGTTCCTGCTTTTCCTGTGCGCCGTGATAAAAGCAGTTGACGATTATCAGGATCTGCTCCGTCTTTCGGTTGCGACAGCAGGAAACGATCACCGTCTCGGTGCAAATGAAGCGCCTCCCGCAGTTGTTTCAATGTTTTTGGGTGACGAGCTCACAGCCGTTCTCGACGCGATAGAAAGCGAAACACCGTACAGCGCAGCGGAAAAAACGGTTATGAGACTCGGCGTTCATGTTCTTCCCAAATTCACGCGCGACACCACCGACCGCAACCGCACCTCGCCCTTTGCATTTACAGGTAACAAATTTGAATTCCGTATGCTCGGCTCCTCAAACAGCATAGCCGATGCGAACATAATGCTGAATGCCGCAGTCGCCGAATCGCTCCGTCAATACGCCGATGTGCTTGAAATAGCAAGCGACTTTGAAGGTGCCCTCCACGAAGTCATTAAAAATACCGTGAAAGAGCATAAGCGCATAATCTTCAACGGCAACGGCTACGATGACACATGGATAAAGGAAGCAACTGAAAAGAGAGGACTTCTCAATCTCCGCACGACGCCGGACGCGGCAACAGCCCTGCTCGAAAAAAAGAACATAGATATGCTTTCTCTGCACAAGGTGCTTTCCCCCGTTGAAATTGAATCGCGCTATGAAACCACGCTTGAAAACTACTGCAAAACAGTCAATATAGAAGCACTTACAATGGTCGATATGGCAAAGAAAGAGATCCTGCCCGCCGTTGAAGGCTATACCGGAGATCTTTCAAAAACGCTTTCCGCAAAGCTTGACGCCGTTTCCGGACTTTCCTGCAAATATGAGAAGGCAACAATACTTAAGCTTTCTTCGCTTACGGATGAAATCGCAGAAGCAACATCCGCTCTTGAATCATCTCTTATAAAGATGAAAACCATATCCGATATAACGGAGGAATCATACTTTATCCGCGATGTAATTCTTCAGAAGATGGCGGAGCTTCGTGTCGTATGCGACGAAGCCGAAACCCTGACGGCAGAAAAATATTGGCCGTTCCCCACCTACAGCGATCTGCTGTTCGGTGTAAAATAAACAAAACACAAAAAGCGTTTGAATCGGGACAAGTATCCCGGAATGTCGCCCACAGCGAGCATGGAACGGTGAGAGCCATGCGGAACGAATCCGGGAAAATAACACCCGATAAGCCGTGATCCGAAAGGCAATTCCCGAGTAGGTGAGACGGGGTTCGCCCGTTACAGCGGAAAGACTTTTTATGAAGTCGGAAAAGAGAACAAAAACAGGTGGCACCGCGAGATAAGCACTTGCCCTGTTGAATGCTTTAATATTATAATCGGAGGATTTTTATTATGTGTTCAATTATGGGATATTGCGATATCGGTGCCACTTTTTCTGCTTTTGAGAAAGGCTTTGAAAAAACCTTTTCGCGCGGCCCCGACGACAGCAAAATAATAGATACAGGCAAAGGACTTCTGGGCTTTCATCGTCTTGCGATAATGGGGCTTACGCCGGAAGGCATGCAGCCTTTTGAGCTTGACGGAAGCTATGCCGTCTGCAACGGAGAAATTTACGGATATGAAAAATACCGTGAAGCGCTTTCAAAAGATTACACCTTCAAGAGCGGCTCGGACTGCGAAATAATTCTGCCTATGTATCGCAAATACGGCACTTATATGTTTTCCATGCTCGATGCCGAATTTGCAATGATAATCTATGACGGGGACAAAAAAGAATATATCGCCGCGCGCGATCCGATAGGTATCCGCCCGCTTTACTACGGATATGATAAAAAAGGCGTTATAATTTTTGCAAGCGAGCCGAAAAACCTTATCGGCTTGTGCGATAAAATAATGCCTTTCCCTCCCGGTCACTATTGGAAGGACGGTAAGTTCGTCTGCTACCACGATATTTCAAACGCTGACGGAATCTGTTGCGACGGACTCGAGGAGGTTTGCAGAAACATTCACGAAAAGCTTGTCGCCGGCGTGAAAAAAAGACTTGTCTCGGACGCAAACGTCGGCTTTCTGCTCTCCGGCGGACTTGATTCTTCCCTTGTCTGCGCGATAGCCGCAAGAGAAAGCAAAAAGCCCATCCGTACCTTTGCAATAGGTATGGAAGGAGACGCAATAGATCTTAAATATGCCAAAGAAGTAGCGGAATATATCGGAAGCGATCACACGGAAGTAATAATGACCAAAGATGAAGTGCTTTCGTCACTTGAAAGCGTTATCGCCCTGCTCGGAACATTTGACATAACCACTATCCGCGCAAGCATGGGAATGTATCTGCTTTGCAAATGGATACATGAAAACACAGATATCCGCGTGCTTCTTACGGGAGAAATATCGGATGAGCTTTTCGGCTACAAATATACCGATTTTGCCCCGTCGGCTGAAGAATTTCAAAAGGAATCCGAAAAGAGGATCCGAGAGCTTCATATGTACGACGTTCTCCGTGCAGACCGTTGCATTTCGGTAAACTCGCTCGAAGCACGCGTACCGTTCGGCGATCTTGATTTCGTTCATTATGTGATGTCTGTAAATCCGGAGCTCAAACTCAACAAATACGGAAAAGGAAAATATCTGCTTCGCCATGCATTCGAGGGAGACTACCTTCCCCACGACATTCTTTATCGCGAAAAAGCCGCTTTTTCCGACGCCGTAGGACACTCTATGGTTGATTATCTCAAAGAATACGCCGCCGGACTTTACACAGATAAAGAATTTGAAGAAAAGCGTAAAAAGTACGTTCACTGCACACCTTTCACAAAAGAATCCCTGCTCTACCGCGAAATATTTGAAAAGTATTATCCCGGTCAGTCGCAGATGATAGCCGACTTCTGGATGCCGAACAAATCGTGGCGGGGCTGCAATGTTGACGACCCCTCCGCAAGGGTGCTTTCGAACTACGGCGAAAGCGGAAAATAAAACACCGTCGTGGGCAGCATTTAATTCTGCCCGCGACGGATTTGTTTTTAAATCAATTTCTCAATAATCTCCCCGAAAGCTTTTGCCATTGCAAGATAGCCTACGTCATTCGGATGGCATCCGTCCTGTGTGGATTCATTTCTGAAATCGTCGTCAAAAATATGTCTGCCGTCGATAAAGTACAGATTTTTATCTCCTGCCGCTATTCCGCGCCTGTAGCTTTCCTCAATTATAAGACGTCTCTTTTCGTTTTCCGCTTCGTCACGGTAATAATCCACTTTGGAAGCCATTATTATCGGCAGATTGGGCTGTTTTTTTCTCACCGTCATATATCCCGCATAATGCGTTTCGGCAAGATATTCTGCGCTTGGCGCGTTATGATCGTAATCATAAACAAAAACGCTCATATCAAGTTCTGAAATATAATCCATAACCGCTTTTTCAGCCTTCGCCGCGCCGGCAAATCCCAAATTTATAAAGTCGCTGTCAAGCCTTCTGCCTATTATGGCGGGATAATTGCTCGCCGGTTTCCCCGCTCCGACGCCGTGAACGATTGACGAGCCGTAGAAAACTATCGGTTTCTTATGTAAATATCCTGTGCCGCAATCAATATGAGAGCCTTCTCTCAGTGCTATATAAACGTCTTTCACCTTTGCAAACAGCGGCAGATCTATTATCAGCTCTCTCATCTCCGCCGACGGGAATCGCACACGACTTTCGGAATAATTTTTTCCCGCTCCCTGCGACGGGACAAATATCGCCGAAAAGCAAGGCTTTCCGTTTTTCAGTTCAAACATATCAAAGCCGAGTCTGCTTGTGAGTGTATCGTTTATGTCGTCCCAAAGCACACCATAAGTTCCGGCATGAACAACAACATAGTCGGAATCGGTCTTAAAACGTATTCTTCCTCCGGCAGGCATACAAGAAAGCTCTGCTACGGTATCGCTTGTGGCGGC
>FR898220.1:38162-40697 GCA_000437375.1 Eubacterium sp. CAG:841 | reverse complement strand
GGCAGCCACATCGGAGGGCAATCTGCGGAAAGGCTCGCACAGACCGTATATTTCAAACGGCGGTTTTGTTACATCAAGAAACACGGGATCTCCCGACGTTATTGTCGTTTCATCCGGAATAATTCCAAGTTCTCTGTTTACGGTAATCATAAAAATCAAAGCTCCGTATCGTTTTAATTTTTCCGCAATACGCCTTGCGGACGTTTGAAAAAGTATATCATAAAGTTATACTTTTGTAAACATTAAAAATACTTTTTGCTATACGTCAAAATTCTTTTGCAAAATACAGAAATATATGGTACAATTATTTCAAACGCAAAAACTTTATTACAGGAGCAAAATCAATATGGATATCAGTAAAATACTATGCAAGGAACTCGGGCTTGAAGAATGGCAGGTAAACGCCGTTATTTCCCTTTCGGATGAAGGATGTACCATACCGTTTATCGCACGTTACCGCAAGGAAGCTCACGGCTCGCTTGACGACCAGAAGATACATTCGCTTATAGAAAGGCTTGAATATCTCCGCTCGCTTGACGCACGCAGAGAAGAAATAGACAAAGCCATAACCGAACAAGACAAAATGACGGATGAGATAAAAGCTTCTCTTGCCGCAGCGGAAACGCTTGCCGCCCTTGAAGACATTTATCGCCCGTTCAGACCGAAGCGCCGCACGCGCGCAACAATAGCAAAAGAAAAAGGCCTTGATCCCCTTGCCGAAAAAATAATGGCTCAGGGTAAGGAAGATCCGCTTTCACTCGCTGCGGAATTTGTAAATTCCGATCTCGGCGTCGAAACAGTCGATGATGCGCTTGCTGGTGCAAAGGATATAATTGCCGAGATGGCAAGCGATGATCCCGAAATAAGAAAACGCCTGCGCAACCTCTATAATCTTGGCGGAATCATAACGGTAAAAGCCGCAGATCCCGAAAAAGAAAGCGTATATACAATGTATTACGACCATTCCGAGCCTGTCAGCAGAATAGCAAGTCACAGAGTGCTTGCAATAGACAGAGGCGAGAAAGAAGAATTTCTCAAAGTCTCCGTAACAATCGAAACAGATAAGGCGTACAACGCAATAGAAAAGGTTATGATAAAAAATGCCTTTTCTCCCTGTGCCGACGTCGTAAGAGAGGCGTATATCGACGCTTACTCGCGACTTATCGCACCGTCCGTTGAAAGAGAGATCCGCGCGTCGCTCACCGAAGTTGCCTGCACAGGCGCTATAAAGAACTTCTCAAACAATCTTCATCAGCTTCTCATGCAGCCGCCGGTGAAAAACAAAGTAACAATGGGACTCGATCCCGGATACAGAACGGGCTGCAAGGTCGCAGTTGTAGACGGCATCGGCAGAGTGCTTGACACGGGCGTCATATATATAACTCACGGCGAAAACCAGCTTGAGCAAGCAAAGAAAAAGGTATCGTCGCTCATATCGAAATACGGCGTTGAGTGCATTTCGATAGGCAACGGTACCGCAAGCAAGGAAACGGAAATGTTCGTTTCCGACCTGCTCCGCACAACGGGTTCAAAGGCACTTTATATGGTCGTTTCCGAAGCGGGAGCCTCCGTATATTCCGCAAGCAAGCTTGCTGCGGAAGAATTCCCGGATTATGACCTTACCCTCCGTAGTGCGATAAGCATTGCGCGAAGACTTCAGGATCCGCTTGCCGAGCTTGTAAAAATAGATCCGAAATCTATCGGCGTAGGTCAGTATCAGCACGATATGCCGCCGAAGCAGCTTGCCGAAGCGCTTGATTTTGTCGTTGAAAACTGCGTAAACAGCGTCGGCGTCGATCTCAACACGGCGTCTGTTTCTCTGCTTTCAAGAGTATCGGGAATAAGCTCGGCAATAGCCAAAAACATCGTCGCTTACAGAGAAGAAAACGGCGCGCTGAAAAGCCGCGCCGAGCTTAAAAAGGTTCCGAAGCTCGGTCCGAAAGCCTTTGAACAAGCGGCAGGATTTTTACGCATAACAGGCGGTAAGGAGCCTCTTGACGGCACCGCCGTTCACCCGGAAAGCTATCCTGCGGCAAAGGCGCTTCTCAAAACGCTCGGCTTCTGCGAGGAAGATATCACAAAGGGCAACCTCGCATCGCTTCGCGACAATGCGGAAAAGGCAGGTCTGCCCGCACTTGCCGAAAAACTCGGCATAGGAGTTCCCACCCTTTCCGACGTGATAGACGAGCTTATGAAGCCGGGCAGAGATCCCCGCGACGAACTTCCTCCGCCGCTTCTCCGCTCCGACGTGCTTGAAATGAAAGACTTAAAGCCCGGAATGGAAATAGTCGGCACAGTAAGAAACGTTATTGACTTCGGTGCGTTTGTCGATATCGGCGTTCATCAGGACGGTCTTGTTCACATTTCGCAGATAAGCAAAAACTTTATAAAGCATCCGAGCGACGTTCTAAAAACAGGGGACATCGTAAAGGTTTGGGTAATCTCCGTTGACGAAGCCAAAAAGCGCATCGCTCTTACAATGATAGAACCGAAAAAGAAAGACGAATAAAACGCAAAGCGGCAGGGGATTCTCCC
>FR898220.1:35245-38140 GCA_000437375.1 Eubacterium sp. CAG:841 | reverse complement strand
AGGGGATTCTCCCCTGCCGCTTTTATCAATTCACCGTGACGGTTATCTCCGCCGTTTTTCCGCCAAAGCTTATCGTTACTGTTCCGTTTTTCGAAAAATCGTATTGCAGACTTGCCTGATCTTCCGTAAGAACGGTAACCTCAAAGCCTTTGCCGACGTAGATTGCGCCGTAGCCTGAAAAATCAAACCTTTCGTCTTTTGAATACGTGCTTTTCGCACCGCGCTTCGGCACAAAATACAGCTCGTCCGTCCCGGCTCCGACACAAATCAGTCCTTTCCCGAGCGCGCTCTGCTGAACGGAAGAATTTTTCCCCTCGCACATAATTACGGCGTTTTCGGCGATGTTTTCAAAATTTCCCGCTCCTGTCTTTGCGCTTTTTGCCCCGCAATAGATTACCGAGAGTTTCGGACAATCTTTTATCGCGTCATCCTCTATAAGCTTTATATCGCTGTGCATAAGAAGCTTTTCAATAAGCGGATGCACTACCGCACCGGAAGCTATCATTGTCACGGAAAATGTTCTTTCTCCGTCGCTGACAGCCGTAGGAACGACAAAGCTTCCGTCCGAAAGATTGTCCGGCAGTTTTATCAAAGCCGCCGTACCGGAGGCTCTGTCAAGCGAATATTCCGCACCGTCCTCATCCATAGTTCCGGAAAGAAGCACGATGTGATCGGCATACGCCGTTGCGTCCGAAGTATATTTATCGTATGATATTTTTATCTTTCTTTCGCCGGGGACGGAAAGATCGCAAAATATTTCAAAGTCGGTAACGATTCCGAAATATACATTTGTATAAAGCAGAACTTCCGCATCGCTGCACGATATTTCATCTCCGAGCGAAAACTCGCTTCTGTATTTCAGAACAGTTATGCCGTCTTCGGATATGATCTGCCCCTTGCCGCCCTCTTTCTTTGCGTTGTACATCGCAAGAGAAGTCTTGCCCGAATATATAACGCAGTCATCCGAACCTTTTATAATACCTTCTCCCGCCTGACAATCCGTCGGGATCGCAAGTACGGAAAGCGACAGGCAGTCCGAAAATGCGCCGTCGCCGATTTCCGAAAGCGATATTCCGCCTATCACGCGGTCAAGCATAAGACATCCGGAAAATGCGCGTCTTCCTATATATTCAAGACTCTGCGGGAAAAGCATCTCTCTCAGCGCAACACAACCCTCAAACGCCTGATGTCCTATTCTTTTCACCCCTTCGGGCAGCATCATCTGAATCAGTCTGCCGCAACCTGAGAAAAATCCGTCGGGTATCTCCGAGATTTTCTTCGGCAAAGAAACCTTTTCAAGCGACGTACAATCTCTGAAAACATATCCGGAAAGCTCCGCGCCGTCGCTTACAGAAGCGTTTTTAAGCAATGTACAGCCACAAAGCGCCGCTTCTCCTACCGCAATATCGCCTATGCTTATGCCCGTTATTGTCTCGTTTTCGTAAAAAGCGTAGTCAGCTATTCCGCTTACGGGATATTCTTTTCCGCCGTGATTTATCTTCTTCGGAACGATAAAGTATCCAGCAACGGATCTGCCGTCCGAAAGCACGGCTTTACCGTTCTTTATTTCATATATCGCGCCTCTCGAATCTGCCATATTATCGTCAACCGTCGGAACAGAATCTCCCGAAACGCTGACGGTAACATAGCATACATATCCTCCGCACGATATTTTTACGCGCTTTTCACCTTCGGAATCAAATGCACAGTCAACTTCATATTCGGTTATTTCACGCGTTCCGCCGGCGTAAAGCTCTGCCGTGACGCTGACCGTGTCGCGGTCAAAATCATCACCCACGCCGTATATCTTTTCATATTTTATCTCGGCAGAAAGTCCCACGATCATCGTGTTATCAATTATAACGTCGTAAATTTTCTCTTCTCCGCGAAATGTTACAACAAAGCAAAATTTATTTTCCCCGTCTTCAAGGTCAAGCTCGTCGCCGTCGAAATATTCTTCCATACTTCTGTCGGTATAAAGTCGCGTACTTCCCTGCGACGCTTTTATATCCTCGTAAATATAAACAAAATCGGCATTATAAAAATGCGCGCGGATAGTATCTCCGTCGAGCATATAGCCCTCCGCAAGTATAAGCTCGGAAATGGGCGGATCCTCTTTTTTACACGAACAAAAAATCATTACGCCAATTAGAAGCGCAAGAACAAAGGCTGTTATTCTTTTCACATCGGTCCCTCCTTTGTTTACTTGATTATATTATACCTCTGCTCTGATGTTTAGTCAAGAGCAGTTTGTATCCGTTTATTTTATACGCAAGTATAATAAATAAAAAACTCCCGTCCGGCGGGAGTTTTTTATTTACATAGTTATATCCGCGAGCTCAAACGGCACGACCTTTTCAAGCTCTGAAAGCGGCGCTTCCATCTGATAGCCTATTTTACCGCCGCTGAAGCATATCGTGCTTTGGCTCTCGGCGCTTTTGTCTATCACTGTGTGAAACAGCTTTTTCATTCCAACGGGAGAACAACCGCCGTGAATATATCCCGTAAGCGGCAGAAGCTCTTTTGATTTTATCATTTCCACCCACTTTTCTCCTACGGTCTTTGCCGCCTTTTTCAGGTCAAGCTCTTTGCACACGGGAACGATAAACACATAATTTTTTCCGCTTGAACCTACGGTTACAAGCGTCTTGAACACCTTGTCGGGGTCTTGTCCTATCGCGGCTGCGACGTCCTCTCCGGCAACAGCTCCGGACGCTGTATAGTCGTGAAATATATATGCGGCTTTTTTCTGCTCCATTATACGCATTGCATTTGTTTTTTCTATGCTGTGCGACATTTTTTCATCACTCCGTTTCTTTCACCGATATTATACAAACCACCGCTCAAAAAGTCAAGTGATTAAAACAAAAACGGCAGGCATTTTTCAAATGCCCG
>FR898220.1:0-35217 GCA_000437375.1 Eubacterium sp. CAG:841 | reverse complement strand
CCGCCGTAATTTTTGTTTTTGATTACTTAACGATCTGAACGCTTGTAATGTGAGGGTTAACGCCGTTGTACCAATAAAGGAAGCCTTCAACGTCAATCTTGTCTCCGATTTTGAGGTTCTTTACAGCCTTGTAAACGTCTGTATCCGCACCGCAGAGATCGGACTCTACAAGGAACTGATATGTTTTGCCGTCAAGAGTTACGTTGAAGTAGAGGTCGTCGCCTTCTGCGCCTGTACCGTTCCACTTGTAGAGATATGCAACTTCCTTATCGTCAGCGTCTTTGGAAGCGGCTACTGTGAGTCCCTTGAATGAAACGAGCTGATTCTGAAGCTTGATAAGCTCTTCTTCATTTGCAAGAAGTGCCGTTGCGTCTTTTGCTTCTGCTACATAGTAACCGTCAAGAAGCTCGATCGTTGCGTCAGTGATCTCAACTTCGCCGGACCATACAGCCTTTACGCCGGAGATCTTTACTTTTTTACCTATTGTGTAGGTTGCGTAATCTTCAGCCGTGCAAGCGAGTCTGTAAACAAAGTATGCCCCGTCTGCATCCTGAAGATAAAGCGTTGTGTTGCCGTACTGCTCGGAGTATACCTGCTTAGCCTGAATGTAAGCTTCGATAACTACCTTTGAGTCAACATCAGCGTTGACATACTGATCGTACGTCATAACGCCAGCTGATTTGGATTCGTCTGCGCGATTTACCGTCGTTGTTGTTTCCTGCGTCGTGGTTCCGCTTGTTGTTCCGTTTGTTGTTGTACCGGCTGTTGTGGTTCCGTTTGTAGTCTCATTGTTTCCGGAGCCGCAGCTTGCAACAGTAAACGCAATTGCAAACGTAAACGCAAGAATCAAGCAAATTGCTACGATTTTTTTCATTGTTTTTCTCCTTTGAATAGTGTGTCTGTGCGATAGCAAAGACTTATTCAAGTGTATCATAAAGTTCTTCAAAAATCAATAGTTAAAATGCATATTCTTCAATTTTTATAAAATTTTTATGCAAAATTAAAAAGATAAGCCTCAAATCGGAGGCTTATCTTTCATTTTTTCGTTTTTTTATAAATCCTATAATTGAAAACGTTATTATCAGCGTCCAAGCCGTGACAAATGCGGCAATAAGCACTACCGACGCCGTAGGAAGAGCGCCGAAATCCTTCTTTTCCGAATCGCCTATCTGGTCAAGCCTGTAAAGCGCATTTATTTTTTCGTAAAGTGCCGACATATACGCATCATCCACAGTTTCTTTCCGACGTGTGGACTTTGCAACTTCCTCAATAAGCTGTCCGGCTGCATTACGAAGCGATGTAGATCCGTTATACACGGGAGTGACAAATGTATTGTCTATATTTTCAAGCAAAATTTTTGAAGCCTTTATCTTCACGTCATAATGCTCGTCGTTGTCCTCTCCCGCACGTGAAAGGTAATCCTTATATTCAGCCGAATTCTGCGCCGTAAGCGTCACGGGAACGTACCCCTCTGTTTCCGCATACGATATCTGAACTCCGTCTGTCAGCAGATACTGCACAAACAGCCATGAAGCAAGCACCTCCTGCGGGTCTTCCTTATTGAAAATACAAACCGAAGGTCCCTGCGATATCATCTGCGGATTTTCCGTATCGTACTGGGGAATCTCCATAACCGCCATTTCAAAATCAACCACTTTGTCATCGCTTATATCCATAAGCGGAGCATTGCTGCCCATCCATGTAGCGCCGGCGGTAGAGTCTATTGCAAATATACACTGCCCTGCATTGAGAAAATTACCGGGATAGCTCGATATGGAAAACGTTGAAAACGCACCGCTTTTAACGTGTTCCGCAACAGTGTAAAGAATATCCTTTGTCGTATCGTTGAATATAAGCACGTCACCCGAATCGTCCGAGTAACCCGCGCCCATCTGACGAAGCAGCTGTATCATCATATTGTCGGTGGACTTGTATATGAAAGGTATCATAACCTTCTGACCGTTTACTTTATATGTTCCGTTCTCGTTTTTGGCGGTAGCCGCTTCGGAGACCTCCCATATAAAATCCCATGTCAGCTTTTCGGGCAGAGTGTAGCCGAGCGCCTCGACATATGTTTTGTTTATATAACACGCCTCTGTAGAACGCATATAAGGCAATGCGTAGCAACGACCGTCAAGGTAACATTCCGAAAGAAATTTCTGCACTATTTCGTCCTTTGAAGGCGAAGAAAATCTTACTTCGCTTCCGCCCAGCCCGTATTTTTTATCGGTGAGAAGGTCGTCAAGCGTTACGACCGTGTTTGAGCCCGAAATATACGTTGCAATGTGGTCGGGATACGTTATGCAGATGTTCGGCGTCGTTCCCGTCGATATATTGGTTATAACATCGTTATATATTTTGCCGTAATCCGTATAAAGTCTTATATTCACCTTTATGTTCGGATAAAGCGCTTCAAAATCGGCTATTGCTTTTTTATATATTTTTGTCTGAGTTTTGTTTGTATCGTTCTTTGCCCAAAAGGTTATCTCGTAGTCGCGCGAAGTGTCAAATCCGCTCGGCACTTTGAAAACCGCAGCACCTTTCGTACCGTGACATCCCGTAAATACCATAAGTGCGGATATGAGCAAAACAAACGCAAAGACAGCTGCGCAGATCCGTTTCATCCCTTTGTGCCTCCTCTCGAAACACCCGCCATTATCTTCTTGCGGAAAATGAGGAACAGTATTATCAGCGGCAGCGACACCGCAACGACAGCAGCCATCATTGCGGGAATGTTCTCTCTGCCGAAGCCGTTTTCCCTTATCTCCTGAATACCGTTTGAAACGAGGAAATAATTCGGATCGTCTGTTATGAGTCGCGGCCAGACGTACGAATTCCAGCACTCTATGACTTTAAGTATTATGACCGTGATAAGCGTCGGCTTGCATATGGGTATCATCACCTTGAAAAGATATTTGAGGTCGGAGGTGCCATCAACCTTTGCGGCGTAGTACAGCTCGTCGGGTACCTGAGCAAAATTTTCTTTAAGAAGATAAATATAGAACACCGAAGTTATCGACGGGAGGATAAGTCCCGTGAATGTATTGCGAAGTCCCATATTCGTTATCGTTACAAAGTTTGTTATTACAACAAGCTCGCTCGGAAGCATCATAAGCGAAAGAAACAGCGTAAAGGCTATGTTCTTTCCCTTGAAATTCAGTCTGGCAAAGGCAAACGCCGCAAGCGTTATTACGGCAAGCATAAGCGCCGTCGTTACCACCGTGAATATAAGCGTGTTGAGAAAATACTTTGCAAGCGGCACTTCGGTAAAAGCGTCAAGATAATTTTTAAGCGTTGGCGACGTTGTAAAAAACTTCGGAATATGCTCCGAACTGTACGCTCCATAGCTTTTTACGGAGGTCAGCACCATCCAATAAAAAGGAAACAGCACGACTATTCCCCATACGGAAAGCAAAAAGTATATCAGGGCTTTGCGAACACCATCAAGCACTTTTGCCCGCTTTTCTATTTTTGAATAATTTACGGTATTGTTCATATCAGCCACCTTTACGAGTAGTGAACGTGCTTTTTGCTTACCATAAGGTTTATGCACGTTATTGTAAGCACTATTGCAAAAAGTATTATCGCTGCGGCTGACGCAAATGACGGATAACCGCCGCTGTCGCCGTAAAGCATATCGTAAATATATCCCACTATAGTGTTCATTCCTGCGGCATTGAGGTTTGTGCCGAACAATGCCACAGAATCACTGTAAACCTTGAATGCGCCGATAAAGCCCGTAACGACAAGGTAAAACAGAGATGGCGATATCATCGGCAGGGTTATTTTTGAAAATATTCTCCATCTTGATGCGCCGTCTATTTTTGCGGCGTTGTAATAGGTGTCGCTTACCGAGGCTATTGCGCTTGTAAGAATGAGTATCTTGAACGGCATTACTATCCAGATCGTATAGATACAAAGCACGAGCATTTTCGCCCAATGCGGACCGTCGATAAAATCGACCGAGCTTCCGCCGAAAAGATTTATAAGCAGATTCACGAGTCCGTCGGAATACGCGGTTTTTTTGAAAAGTATCATAAATACAAGTCCGACGGCAAGAGTATTTGTAACGTAAGGAAGAAAATATATAGTCTGGAACAGACTTCTCAGCTTTTTCACCGAGCTGAGCGCAAGCGATATAAGAAGCGCTGTTCCCGTTGAAAGCGGCACAGTTATTATCACAAGCACAAATGTGTTTTCAAGTGCCGCGAGAAAATACGGATCATGCAGAACATAGCGGTAATTATATATGCCCGTACCAGAAAACGACTGAGAAGCGAAATTGAAGCCCTCTTCAAACGAATAGACGAAAACATCCACAAGCGGGTACACCATAAACACGCCCAAAAGCAACGCCGCCGGCAAAAGATAAAGCCAGCCCTTAAGATTGTTCTTTTCCATTTTACACGCTCTCCGTCAAGGGAAAGTGTCCTTCCGTCAGGTTATGCGAAAAACACAAAACCTTCGCCTTATACGATTATTATATCATAAATTCGACAAATGTAAATAGAAAAACGGCACATTCGGCACATAAAACAAAAACAAACCGCTATTGCGGTTTGCTTTTGCGCTATATGTCCTTTTTTGTTTACGGTAAGGTCTCCGCTTTCAGAACAAGAGAGTATTATCGTATCGGTATTACCTGCTACCATGTCGGATTTTATTGACATCTCATCACCTTCAACGCTCACATCATACGCCGAGACACATCGCGTGTCAAAATATCTCGGCAAAAAAGTTGTAAATTTTTTAAAGGTTTATCAAAAGCAAAAGAGCGCCCAATGTCGGGCGCTCTTTTTTATTACAATTTTTCAATTATTGATTTCAGCCCGTAAAGCGAATCCGTGACTGCGTCAAAGCTCATATCTGTGGTGTTTGTTCTGCCTTTGCGATTGAACCACACTGTCTTGATGCCTGCATTTTTCCCGCCGCGCATATCTGACGTAAGACTGTCCCCTATTATCACGGTCTCATTCCCGGAAAAAGCGGGAATTGTTGCAAAACACGCTTCAAAGAAAGCTTTTTTCGGTTTTTCACATCCCACTTTTTCCGAAATGAAAATGCCGTCAAAATACTTTTCAAGTCCCGCGCTTGCAATTCTGCCCTCCTGCACCGAATACGTTCCGTTCGACACGAGATACAGTCGATATTTTCCGTAAAGCGATGAAAGCAGCTCCTCCGCCCCGTCGATAAAATAATGTCCCATGCCGAGATATTTTTCATAAATATCCGCCGTTTCCACAGGAGAAACGGTTATTCCGTACTCATCAAAAAGCTGGCTGAATCTGCCGTATTTTACTTCATCGCGCGTTATTTCTTCTTTTTCAAGGCGCTTCCAGTGTTCTTCGTTTATCACACTGTAACGGGAAAGAAGCTCCTCCGTCAGGTTTATTCCCTTTTCGGTGAATGCAAGCGTCAGTGCGTTTTTTTCGGCTTTTCCAAAATCAAGAAGCGTATCGTCAAGGTCGAAAAGAACGTTTTTTATCATACTTCGGTTCTCCCGGCTATATCGTCGGCAACGAAAAGTCCCATAGCTCCCGCCTGAGAAAGTCCGCGCGTTATACCGCTGCAATCGCCTATGATGTATGCTCCGTCCATAACCTCAAAATTAGGCTTATGCTCGGGACGGATAGAGTAATATTTCGCCTCGCAGCCGTAAAGGAGCGTATCGTCGTTTGCCGTTCCGGGCGCAACTTTATCGAGCGCATAAATGGTATCTATTATATTTGTAAGTATTCTGTGCGGCATTACAAGCGAAATATCGCCGGGAGTGGCTTTCAGTGTGGGGATGACCGTGCTGTGACCGAGACGATGATCGTTTGTTCTTCTTCCGCGAACAAGATCCCCGAAGCGCTGAACAAGTACGTTCCCGTTGCCTATACTGTTTGCAAGACGTGATATCGACTCTACAAATTCGGTGGGTTTGTTGAACGGCTCAGTAAAGTTGATGCTTGAAAGAATCGCGAAGTTGCAGTTGTCGGTCTTTTTGCTCTTATCCGAAAAGCTGTGACCGTTTGCCGTTATTATGCCGTTGTTGTTTTCGGCGCTTACTATACCGCCCTGATTGAAGCAGAACATTCTTGTCTTATCTTCAAATGTTTTTGTGCGGCAAAGAATTTTCGGCTCGTATATACGGCTTGAAAATTCACGCCAGATAGCGTCCTTCATCTCAACACGGACGCCTATGTCAACTGCGTTTGTTTTCATTTTGATGCCGAACTTATTGCAGAACTTTGAAACAAATCCCGCGCCGACGCGTCCTACGGCGATAATAAGCTTGGAAGCTTCTATGTCGGTGTCCTTGCCTGTGACGTGCCATTTGCCGTTTTCATATTCAACATTTTCGATTTCCGTTCCTGAACGCATATCAACGCCGACATCGGCAAGATGCTTTATTATGTTTTTAAGTATGTTGAAGTTTCTGTCCGTACCGAGATGACGAACATCCATATCAAGCAGACGAAGATTGTTCTGAAGACATTTAAGCTTCAGATCTTCGTTTGAAAGAAACATCTCGGGATAGTCTCTTACGCCGTTTACAACATCGGCAAAGCTTTCAAGCGTGCTGTCCACCTCGCGGATATATTTCATGGCTTTTGTTTCGCCAAGCTCGTCACCGAGAATACCACCGTATGCCGTGCCCACGTTGAGCTTACCGTCACTTCTTGCGCCGGCACCGCCGTAACCGTTTGTTATGGCGCATATACCGCAGTGAACGCAACCGCGTTCAGCCGAAGCAGGGCATTTTCTTCTTTCAAGCGTCTGACCTTTTTCAACTATAACAACGCTTGTTTTGGGATCATGTACCTTGATTTTATGCGCAGCCATAAGTCCTCCTATGCCTGCGCCTATTATACATACATCAAATTTTTCCATCGGGAATCAACTCCTTAAAAGATATTTGGCAGCGTCACTGCCCTTGCGGTGTCAGTCCTCGTCGTCAAGTTCAAGGTCGCCGTTTGAAATAAGCTCAAACAATGTTTTTGCATAGTTGTTCACTATAACCGCTACGGCACATATCAATCCTATAAGACCGAGCGCGGCGGTTATCCATAAAGCACGTTTTTTGTTCATAGCAGTACCTCACTCTTCCTCTTTGTTTTTTTCTTCAAGACGTTTTATCTTGTGCGTTGTCGTTTTTATGAAATCGCTCTTGCGGATTATTATTTTCTTCACCGCTTTGTATGCGGCAAAGTGTGCATTCACCCCCGCCACAGCGGAAGATATTATTGCTTTTATCCTGTTTTCACGTTCTTCGTCCGTCATTTTATCGCCGGACTTTGAAAGTTCTTCGTCTATTGCGTCATTATCCGGAATTATCGAAGCCGTGACCGTCGTCACGCCGTTTTCCTCTTTGCCAAAAACAAAGCTTTCGGCAACATACTTGTTTGAATCAAGATAATATTCTATTTCCTCCGGAAAGACCTTCTTTCCGTTTTCAAGCACTATCATGCTCTTTATTCTGCCCATTATTTTATAGGCACCGTTTTCAAGACGCTTTGCAAGGTCGCCCGTGTAGAACCATCCGTCACGTATTACCTGTGCCGTAGCTTCGGGATTTTTGTAATATCCGAGCATTACATTCGATCCCTTTATCGCAAGCTCGCCGACACCGTCCGCATTGGGCTCGACTATTTTCACCGAAACGCCGACGAGAGGATAGCCTATATCGTCTGCGCTCGTATAACCGTCGTGATGCATTATGCAAACAGGCGACGTTTCCGTAAGTCCGTATCCGACATATACACGGTATCCGAAGCTTTCGTATCCGTGATATGCTTCGGGCGAGAGCGCCGCCGCTCCGCAAAGAATTCTGTTCAGTTTTCCGCCGAGCGAAGCGTTTACGGTAGCAAACACTTTTCTCTGGGAGGAAGACTTTCCCACCAATTTAGAAAGCGAACGCTGAACGGCAAGCACGGCTTTACCGCCTTTCATCTTGGCGTATTTTTTTACGATCATCGAGTAGAGCTTTTCCAGAAGCACCGGAACGGCAACAAATACTGTCGGCTTGAAAAGCACGAAATCCGCCTGAAGCTGACGCAGTGAATTGTTGTACGCTATGCTCGCTCCGGAATAAAAGAACGAAAGAAAGCCTGCCATGCATTCGTATGTGTGGTGAAGCGGCAGAACCGAAAGCGTCCTGTCATACGGATAGACAGCTGTTCTTCTTGCAACATGCACTATATTGGAGCAAATATTGTACTGTGAAAGCATAACGCCCTTTGAAACACCTGTAGTTCCGGATGTGTATATCAGTATTCCGAGCGAATACGGATTAATCTTATGCTGCTCATATGCTCTGTCGCCTTCATCACGGAGCTTTTTGCCCTCCGCTATATACAAAGGCATATCCGCCGACGAAAGCTTTATCACATCGTCGTCGATGCCGTCAAGCTTTTCCGCCTGTTCGGGCGCAAACACAATCGCCGCCGTCTCCGAGTCTTTCACAAGATATTTTATATCCTCTGCGCTCAGATCCTTGTCGAGCGGGACTATTATTCCCACTCCGGCGCACACCGTAAGATAGGTAAGTGCCCATTCGTAGCAGTTCTTTCCCAAAACTGCTATCTTCTTTCCTTCAAGGCCGAGAGAACGCAGATATGATGCAAATGCTTTTATATTGTCATAAACCTCGCCGTAAGTTACCTCGCGCACTCCGTCGCCTTCTCTGAAAACAAATGCAGTGTTTCCGGAAAAGTTTTCGCAGCTTCCGTCGCAAAGCTCGCGGATGCTCGATATCTCGCGCACGTTATACACGAAATTATTCAAGTTGTTTTTGTTCATTTTTTATCTCCGAAAAAATTTTTTCTTCGGGTTTTTATCCGGAACATCGTCCGCATAAAAACCGTTATTATTATCTCATAAAAATTTCTTTTTTACAATAGTAATAATGACTAAAAACAAATATATCGAATAACTATTGCAAAAATCAGCGAACAATAGTAAAATATTTGTATCATTTTATTTAAGGGACAAAAATCAGATGAAACAGGAAAGAGAATATCCGCAATTTACGGTGACAAAAAAAGCGGAAACTTCAATAAAAGCGGGACATCCGTGGGTGTACGGAGAAGAAATAACCTCAGGCGCGGAAGTTGAAAACGGTGCGGCTGTTGACGTTGTTTCGTCAAAAGGCTCATATCTCGGCACCGGAATATACAGCGAAAAGAGCAAGATTAAAGTACGGCTTCTGACAAGGAACGCAAACGACCGCCTTGACGAAGCGTTTTTCACACGCCGTATATCGTATGCGCTCGATTACAGAGTCACCGTTATGGGCGATGATATTTCCGCCTGCCGCCTTATTTTCGGCGAAGCGGACGGTATTCCGGGTCTGACCGTCGATTATTATGACGGAATTCTCTCCGTTCAGGTGCTGTCATACGGTATAGAACAGCGAAAACATATGATATTCCGCATACTCGCAAGCGAGCTTCTGCGGCGGAACATGAAATTTTCCGGAACATTTCAGCGCAACGACGTAGCCATAAGAACGCTTGAAGGACTTCCCGAATACAAGGGCTGGTACGAAAGCGACTTTGCTCCGCACGTTCCGTCGCCCGTAACGGAGATAACCGAAAACGGAATAATATACAAGGTGGACGTTGAAAACGGTCAGAAAACGGGCTTTTTCCTTGATCAGAAATATAATCGGCTCGCAGTAGCAAAAATAGCGCGCGGCAAAAAAGTACTTGATTGTTTCACCCATACAGGCTCATTTGCGCTGAATGCAGCTATGGGCGGCGCGGCTCATGTCACGGCAGTGGATGTTTCGTCTCAGGCAGTTGAAATGGCAAAAGCCAACGCTGTAAGAAACGGACTCGACGACAAAATGGATTTCGTCTGCACCGATGTTTTTGACCTTCTGCCCTCGCTTTGTGAGCAACACGCCGATTACGATATGATAATTCTCGATCCGCCTGCATTCACAAAAAGCCGAAAGACAATATCAGGTGCCGAGCGTGGATACAAGGAAATAAACTATCGCGCAATGAAGCTGCTCCCTCGCGGCGGCTACCTTGCCACTTGCTCATGCTCGCACTTTATGGACAATCGTCTGTTTGTCAGAATGCTTGAAAGCGCAGCAGCCGATGCCGACGTTTCGCTCAAACTCATAGAAGCGCGCAGACAATCGCCCGATCATCCCACCCTGCTTTCCGTTCCGGAAACGGATTATCTGAAATTCTATCTTTTCCAAGTAATATAAGGAGTTCAAAATGATAAGCACACACGCCGAAAAAGCCGCAGAGCTTTTCAAAGCCGGATACAACTGCTCGCAATCTGTCGCTGCCGCTTTCTGCGACGTGACAAAAACAGATGAAAAAACAATGCTCGCCGCAGCCGCTCCTTTCGGCGGAGGTTTCGGGCGAAATCGCGAGGTCTGCGGTGCGATAAGCGGCGGATGCCTTGTTTTAGGTCTGCTTTACGGTTATACCGATCCATCCGACAAAACCGCAAAATCGGAGCATTATGCTCTGGTACGTGACTTTATGGCGCGTTTTTCGGTGCGTTTCGGCTCGGTCATCTGTCGCGAGCTTCTCGGCGGAGCAACGGCGGGAGGAGAGCCCGCGGAGCGCAACGCCGCGTTTTACGAAAGCCGTCCGTGTTTCAAACTGGTATTCTCCGCAGCGGAAATCATCGACGAAATAATAAATGAAAAGGGCGTATGATCATAGCCCGAAAAAGCGAAAGCAGAGCCGCACATGATACTGTGCGGCTCTGCTTATACTTTTGTATAAATCATTGTCTCGGTCCGAAAATCGCAGTTCCCGTGCGGATAATGTCCGCTCCTTCGGCAAGTGCTTCGCGATAGCTCCCGCTCATTCCCATCGAAAGAATCGGCTCTTCGCCGAAAAAGCGTATGTTCTCGTCGCGGAGCTTTTTCATAAGCGCAAAGTAACCGCGTTTTTCCTCGCTTATGTCGGTCACGGGAGCTACCGCCATAAGTCCTCTCAATCTGAGATTTTCAAAGCCCGATATTTTTTCAAGCGCTTGCGTAAGCTCCTCCGGCATAAAACCGCCCTTCTGCGGTTCTCTGCCCGTATTCACTTCGCACAGAACGTCGGTAACGACTCCCGCTTTTGCCGAACGCTTGTCTATCTCTTCGGCAAGTAAAACGGAATCCACGCTTTCTATCATTGCAACTTTGCCCACAAGATATTTAACCTTGTTTTTCTGAAGTGTTCCGATAAAATGCACCTCTGCGCCCGAAAGATAAGGCTCATGTTCAAGAAATTCCTGTACGCGGTTCTCCCCCACAAGCGTCACCCCGCACGAGTTTATTGCATACGATATCTCCTCCGGCGCACGGTTTTTTATCACTGCGCAAAGCCGCGCATGCGGATAATTTTTCATCTCGGTGCGAAGCTTTTCTATATTATTTTTAATAGTTTCAAAATTGGTCATTTCAGCCCACTATCTTTCCTTCATACAGGTTTGTATCATCAAGAATAACAAGATCGTTCAAAGCAATAGGCGTGATATCGGAGTTTACCTTTCCGTCAACAAGATAACTGCCATCCTGTTCTTTCAGTATATTTACGGCACGGGCTCTCGCTATTCCCTTTTTGAATATGTAAACGCAGGTCTGTCCGTCTATAACTCTCACAGCCGAAGAAGGAACCCGCAGTCCCCTGCACGTTTCGCGCAGAACCTTCATCTGCTGAAATCTCGTCATATCGAATCCCGACGGGATGTAAGATGAGAAAAAGCAAAGCACCGCCTCACCTTTTTCATAATTTATACTTTTGTATTCCAACTTCAGCGTCATCTCATCGGAGCAGGAGTTTCCTACAAAGCTGCATTTGTAATTGCTGTCGGCATAAAACCCTTCGGCTTTTTCTATTGTCGTTTTGCATATGAAATACCAACGGAAATCAGTTACAAGCGAGCCTACGGAGTTTGAATACGATGTCTTGTTTACCGATGTTATTTCATCAAAGTTTTCAGTTGTTACGGTCATCGCAAGCGAGGAAGAAAGCTTGCCTTCGTATCCGTCGCAGTATGAAAAATAATATCCGGAAGTCTCGGTGATAACGCTTGTGCTTATTCCGCCGAGAGAAGATATTATTCCCGCTCTTTCGGTTTTAAGCGCCGCAATCTCGGATGAAAAATCCGTTTTTCCGTTTGCAGCAAGCTCGCGACAGTTCATCAGCACCGAAAGCTCTTCCTTGTGAGCGTTCACCCATATGAGCTCTCCGCTCGCCGTTTTTGCCGATATTTCAAGTCTGAGCGCGGCTATTTTCGCATCAAAACTTTCAACTGTAACGCTTTCGCCTACGGTGCTTTTATCAAGAACCGATATAAGCGAATTTATCGTTTTCAGGCGTTCCTCCGCCTCCTCCGAATCTACCTTGTATACATCGGCAACGTTTGCTCCTACGGCCACCTTTTCACCGTCGGAAAAATGGCGGTCTACCGTTCCGACGCTACCCGAAAGAAGAACCGCATCGTCTTTGAAAATGTATCCGGAGAAAACCTCTGTGTCATAAAAATCCGTATAGGTAACAACGTAAAGAGATGTTTTCGGTTTGAACGCAGACACTATGTGATATATTATGTAGATTACGGCGATAAGCGACAACACCGCCGAAATTATTATTCTGCGCTTGAATTTCACATCACGCTTTTCTGCGTCGTCCATCGCTTTCGCCTCCTTTATTCTTTGATAAGCTTTTCCGCCGCGCCGACAATGCTTTCCAAATCTCCGAGCTTGTCCGGATACAACCAATTGACGGATTTGTTTCTTCTCAGCCATGTCAGCTGTCTTTTTGCGTAACGCCGTGTTCCAAGCTTGATTTTTTCCACCGCCGCTTCAAGCGTATCGATTCCCCGGATATAATCGAGCATTTCCTTATAGCCTATCGCCTGACCGGCAGTCGTGTCCGGATAAAGGCATCCGCTTGCGTAAAGCTCTCTCACTTCATCCTCAAGCCCCGCCGATATCATAGCATCAACGCGGCTGTTTATACGGCTGTATAATATTTCTCTGTCGGCATAATCAAGCGCAATTATTACGCTGTCATAAGGAGAATTTGATATTGCAAGTCTGTCGTGTTCGGTTTTGGTCTTTCCTGTAAGTAAATATATTTCAATCGCGCGGACAACCCTGCGCACATTGTTTTTGTGTATCGTTTCCGCCGCCGAAGGATCAATTTCCCTCAATCTTTCGTGGAGAGCGTCCACACCGTTTTCTTCCGCAAAACGAAAAAGCCCTTCTCTGAGTTTATCGTCGCTTTCCATCTCACCGAAATCAAGCCTGCCGAGAACGCTGTCAAGATACAGTCCCGTTCCGCCGCAAAGCACGGCTCTTTTGCCGCGCGAGCGTATATCCGCAATTGCCTCGTGTGCGCACTTTGCAAAGTCTGCCGCAGAAAAGCTTTCGCTTGGATCGCATATATCTATCAAATGATGCCGCACCTCCGCCTGTTCGGCTTTCGACGGCTTTGCCGTTCCTATATCGAGTCCGCGATATATCTGCATTGAATCAAAAGAGACAAGCTCTCCGTTAAGTCTTTTGCAAAGCTCAAGGGCAAGCGCACTCTTCCCCGAAGCGGTAGGACCGGCTATGGCTATAATTTTATCGTTCATATCAGAATCCCGTTTTTGCTTGTGTGATAATGATTTTCAGATTTATACTTTTGTATATCATTGCACTGTTTATTTAATCAGCATAGCGTCACCGAAGGAAAAGAATCTGTACTTTTCCTTTACGGCTTCTTCATAGGCACGCATTATAAAGTCTCTTCCCGCAAGTGCGGAAACAAGCATTACAAGCGTGCTTTCCGGCAAATGAAAATTGGTTATCAGCGCGTCAGTTGCCTTGAATTTGTAGCCGGGATAAATAAATATTCCCGTGTCATCGCACATAGGATGAACTATTCCGTCATCGGTAGATGCGCTTTCAAGCGTTCGGCACGATGTCGTTCCGCAGGCGATGATGCGCCCGCCTGCCGCGCGTGCGGAATTTATTATGTTTGCGCTTTCCTCCGTAACGGTGAAAAACTCGCTGTGCATAATGTGATCTTTTATGCTCTCGGCTTTAACGGGTCTGAATGTACCAAGCCCGACGTGCAGCATTACCGGTGCGATTTTTACGCCCATACCACGAATTTTGCAGAGAAGCTCGTCAGTGAAATGAAGTCCCGCCGTAGGTGCCGCTGCCGAACCCTCCTCTTTGGCATAAACCGTCTGATAATCGTCGTTATTTTTCAGTTCCTCCGTTATATACGGCGGAAGCGGCATTTTGCCTATCTTATCGAGTATGGAAAACAGCGATTCACCGCCCGTACGGTCATAGTCGAACGTCACAATGCGGTTTCCGTCCTCTATTATCTCATCTATCGTTGCGGTAAGAAGTCCATCTCCGAACGTAACCTTTGTACCTTCTCTCAGCCTTCTTCCGGGACGGACAAGCACCTCCCATCGATCGAGCGACTTCTGGCGAAGCAACAAAAACTCGCAAGCCGCGCCGCCTTCACTGCATTTTTTTCCGTAAATGCGAGCCGGAATAACCTTTGAATCGTTTATCACAAGCACGTCGCCGGGATGCAGGTATTCAACTATATCGCGGAATATTCTATGTTCCGTCGTCTGATTTTCTCTGTCAAGCACAAGCAAACGCGCCGCATCTCGCGGCTCGCACGGGTGCTGAGCTATAAGCTCCTGCGGAAGATCAAAATTGAAGTCCGATGTTTTAAGTTCTGTTTTTGAAAGGTCGTTTTTAATCATTTTGCATTTCCTTATACTCTTGTATAATATTCAAAAATCAAAGTCCTGCCTCGATTTTTTCAATTGCGTCGGCTTTTGCGCCGTCTTTTGCGTGGCAAAGTCTGACGCTGCAAAGCTTCTTTATCTCGTCCGTCGCGTTTTCGGGACACATCGCAACGTCGGCAACGCGGAGCATATCCGCGTCATTGTCAAAATCGCCGACGCAGTAAAGCTTTGCGTTCGGGTTTGTTTTTCTCGCTTCACTCATTATGAATTTGAGTTGAGTCGCTTTGCTTATTCCCTTAGGCATAAGCTCTGTAAGCCAGATGTATGAACGGGTGTAGTCATACATCGGAAATTCTTTTTTTATAATATCAAACGTATCGCTGAGTATCTGCGGTTCGGAAACGAACACGGCTTTGAAATAATCGTTTCCGCAGAGCTCGTCAAAATCAATTGCGGTTGCAAACTGCGTCTGACCGTTTTTTTCAAGACTTTCTTTCATTGCGATATCGTTTTTATCGTACAAAAAACCTCTTCGGCATGACACCCGAAAGCCTATCTTGTCTCCCGCAAGCTCGCGCACACGCCTGAAAAGCGGAATAAGGTGCTCGGACTCAAGATAGTGTGCGTTTTTTATTTCGTGCGTTACGATATCGTAGCAAAACGTGCCGTTACAAAGCACGCACGGCGTATTGACATATTCCTCTATCGACGGGATAACGCTGTAAATATCAATATGATTTCGCCCCGAAGAAAAAGTAAAGTGTCCGCCGTTTTCAATAAAATATTTTATTTTTTCAAGATTTACCGTCGGAAAAGGCGCTCCGTGAAAGATAAACGTTCCGTCTATATCCGACGCAAGAATGATATTTTCAAATTTTTTCACAGCATTTGTTCTCCGTTCTTTCGCAGCGCCGTAAGTACAGCCGAAAAATCATCCGGCAAAGGGCATGAAAAGTGCATTTTTTCTTTCGTCACAGGATGTATAAGCTCCAGCTCCTTTGCGTGCAGACATTGACCGGATACAAGCTTGCCGTATTTTCGCTCGGCGGGATTTTTCTCCTGACCGTAAAGCGGGTCACCGAGAAGAGGATGTCCTATGCTTTGCATGTGCACCCTTATCTGATGAGTTCTTCCCGTTTCAAGCGAGCATGTGACATAGCAAAGTCCGGCATCAAAATTTTCTATCGGCGTGATGTGCGTTATAGCTTCCCTGCCGCCCGCGACTATCGCCATCTTCTTTCTGTCAGACGGATTTCTTCCAATGGGTTTGTCCACAGTTCTTGCCTCATCGATCCTTCCGAGCGCGATCGCGTGATATATTCTTGAAATGCTGTGCGTTTTGAGCTGCTCCGAAAGAAAAAGATGTGCCGCATCGTTTTTTGCGACAACGAGTAATCCGCTCGTGTCTTTATCTATCCGGTGCACTATTCCCGGACGCAACACTCCGCCGATTCCGGAAAGAGAATCTCCGCAATGGTACAGCAGTGCCGAAACAAGCGTCCCGCTGTAATTGCCCGCCGCAGGATGAACAACCATCCCTCGGGGTTTGTTTACCACAATTATGTCGGAATCCTCATAAACAATGTCAAGCGGAATATCCTCCGCCTCAGCTATACAGCTTTTCATCGGCGGATATTCTATTTCAACCGTATCGCCGGCTTTAAGCTTTAAGTTCTTGTCGGCACTTTTTCCACCAACCGTAACATATCCGTCAGAAATAAGCTTTTGCGCATACGAGCGCGTAAGCTCTTCGTTTTCGGACAAGAAAACGTCGAGCCGTACACCTGCGGTATCCGGTCCGACGTTAAGCTTCGTCATTCTTTGTTTCCTCCACCTTAGTCTTTGCCTTTTCGCCTTCGAAAAACGTCTTGTCGATAAACACAAGGTATATAAACATTAAAGCAACGCCGACTGTGGCGCAGCAATCCGCTATGTTGAATCTCGGGAACCCGCCCGGTCCGAAAATAAAGTCAAGAAACGGCAGATATATAAAATCTATAACGTAGCCGAGAAATACGCGATCTATCATATTGCCTATCGCGCCGCCGATTATAAGCGAAAGCGAAAATCCGAAGAGAAAATGCAGCTTTCTGTATTTGTAAAGTATTATAGGCAGAACAATTATAGCTATCGCGGTTATAGTCATGAACACCCAGCGGTGATTGCTGAGCATTCCCCATGCGGCACCTTCGTTTCTTACATATTCAAGTTCAAGTACGTTTTTTATAATTACCCGACTTTCGTAAAGTTCCATTCCGCCCGCCACAAGACGTTTCGTCACAAAATCAAGCAGAACGGATACAACTATTACAATTATCCATAAAAGCATTTCAAAGCTCCTTAAAATCAGTGCGTATCAGAAAGTGTTCCGCAGTCCGAATCAAAGTCAAAACTCATCTGAACGCCCGTTTCCTTCGGAATATTTATAACTCCGGGCATTTCGTATTCGTCTATAAGGCTTATAACGGCAGACTTCTTTGAGCGCTTTCCGCTCTTCTTTTTCGGTTTTTGCGGTTGCTTTTCCACAGGCTTTTCTTCCTCCGCCGCATCGGTTACAAGCTTGGGCTGAGAATCGAAAACCATCGTTTCCGAAAGCGCCTTTTCCTCCGGCTCATTCCCTGCGTCGGTTTCATCCGCTCCGACATCAAATCCGCCGATATTTATTCCGAACTCTGCCGAAACATCGCGGTTCATTGCGGATACGACCTTTTCCACATATTGCTGAGGGGTAAGATCTTCTTCGTATTCAAACACGGGAGAAAGCTGCTCTATAAGCTCTATGTGAAGTCTGTATCTTTCAAAAAGCTCATTTTTGAAAACAAGTATGCTCTCCTGCATTGATGAAAGCGCCAACTTGTGAGCTTCGGTCTTGTCGCGGAAGCTCCGAAGAATTTTATCACAGCTGCGCTTTATTGAAGCCAGAATCGCGTCAGAGCGTTCGTATGCGTCGGCAACAATCTTATCTGCGGCTGCACGAGCGGTGTCGAGCGTTTTCTTTACTTTTTCCTCTTCGCCCGTTATGTCGGAAAGCTTGTCGTTCGCTTCGGAAAGCTTATGTTCAAGCTCGGCATAGTCCCTGTAAAGCGCGTTATAATTCTCTGTCAGCGCGTTTATATAGCTGTCCACCTCCGACGGATCGTAACCGCGGAACACCTTCTGGAAGCTGCGCTTTATTTCATCCTTTTGTGATTGCGGAGTCATGATGTATGGACTCAAAGAACCGCACGGCAGGAAACGTCCGCCACTATTTTGACAAATTCGGCGGAAATCTCGGTCAGAGCGGATGCGTAAGCTTTATGTTCGCTTCAAAGGGTGTGCTTGACGTATCGGCTGTTGATGAATACGGCGATAAAGTTGTTGACGGCGACAAGCTCATGGAGGACGCACTTGAAGCCGGTGCGGAGGACTTCTCCGAGGACGGCGATATCTACGAGATAACAACCGAACCCGATGATTTCGACGCGGTAAAAACGGATCTTGAAAAGAAAGGCTATACCTTTGTTTCCGCAGAGATAGAAAAAGTGCCTTCAACATATGTTACTCTTACAAACGAGGACGACTTAAAGCATATGGAGCTTCTTCTCGATCATCTTGAAGAGGATGAAGACATCGTAAACGTATGGCACAACTGGGACGAACAATAATATAATAATATCAAAGGACATATAAATGCCGCCGCAGGGCGGACGGAAAGGCAAATCCAAAATGATTACAGATACAAAATACACAGAAGGCTTCCGCAGTATGTTCAGAGAATACGACATACGCGGCCAGGTCTCGGACGATCAGCTTTGTCCGGCAAACGTATATAAAATAGTAAAGGCATATTCAAAATATCTTCGCCGCAGAAATATGCTCCGCGCCGTTGTCGGTTATGACAATCGCTCCTGCTCTCCCGCTTTTGCGGAGGCGGCGGTGAAAGCGCTCAGAGAAGAGGGCATTGACGTTTTCTTTATCGGTCTCACACTTTCTCCTGCGGCATATTTTGCTCAGTATTATCTCAAATGCGAAGGTCTTGTTATGATAACCGCAAGCCACAATCCTGACGGTTGGTCTGGCTTCAAGCTTGCGTGCGGATACTCGAAAACGCTTGAGCCGGACGATATAAAAGAAGTTTATTCGCTTCTTGACACGCCCGATACCGAGTGCGAAGAGGGCAAGTATGAAGTGGTTGACGTTCGCGATGCTTATATAGACGCGATTGTTTCGCGTATTCATATGGGCAAGAAGAAACTGCGTGTTGTGCTTGATGCGGCAAACGGCGGAGCGGGACTTTTCGTTTATGAAATTTTCCAGCGTCTCGGTTGCACGACATTCCAGCTCAACTGCGATCCGGATACAAGCTATCCGCATTATTTTCCGAATCCCTCCGACCTCAAGGGCAGAGCAAGACTTCGTGAAATGGTGCTTCATCCGTATATTCACGCCGACATCGGTCTTTCCTTTGACGGCGACGGCGACAGAATAGGCGTAATCGACGAAAAGGGCGGCAATATATGGAGCGATACTCTACTTGCGCTGCTCGCAAAACAGCTTCTTGAAAAGAAGCCCGGTGCGACGGTCGTTTTCGATGTAAAATGCTCGCAGACGCTTATCGACGTAATCGAAAAATACGGCGGCAAGCCTCTTATGTGGAAGACGGGGCACTCTTATATCAAGTCCAAGCTTCACGAAACGGGCGCAGAACTTGCAGGAGAGAGAAGCGGACATATCTTTGTTGCGGGCGATGAATGGTACGGCTTTGACGATGCATCGTTTGTCGCTGCAAAGCTCGTTGAATATCTCTCTCATCAGGACGAGACCGTTTCCGAGATAATCGAAGCGTTCCCGCACTATGTCACCTCTCCCGAAATCAAAGCTCGCTGCGGAGACGCTGTGAAGTACGGAATAGTAGATGAGATAACTCAGAAGCTTAAAGCCGCATATCCCGGAAAGGTTTGCGACATAAACGGCGCAAGAGTGAAATTTGAGCACGGTTGGGGACTTATCCGCGCGTCTTCAAACCTTCCCGAGCTTGTTCTCATTTTTGAAGCCGATACAAAAGAAAATATGCTTGCTATACGCGAAATTTTCAAAACATATACTCGCGCTTATCCGGAAATATCCGATAAGTGGGACAACGACGTCGATGTTATGTAAAAGCAAAAGCCTCCGCTCCGGCGGAGGCTTTTTTAGTAAAAAAATAAAAGCGCCTGCTGCGCAAAATAAAAAATCACCGGAAAATCCGGTGATTTTCAGTTCTGGGCTTAAAGCAGATTAAGCGTCATAAACGCTTACGCGCTTTTTGTTTCCGGCAACGCGTTCAAATTTAACAACGCCGTCAACCAGAGCAAAGAGTGTATCGTCCGAGCCTTTGCCTACGCCAACGCCGGGGCGAACGTTTGTGCCTCTCTGTCTTACGATTATGTTACCTGCTCTTACGCTTGAGCCGTCCGACTTTTTAACGCCGAGACGCTGCGCATTACTGTCACGTCCGTTCTTTGTTGAACCAACGCCCTTTTTATGAGCAAAAAACTGTAATCCGAGTCTTACCATTTCAAAAACACCTCCGTTAAAAGAATGATTACCGACGGAATACCGTCAGATGATTTTTTCTTCCTCGTCCACTTCGATAAAATCGTAATAATCTTCAATCATATCATTGAGTTGAAGAAAATAACTGTAAATCAAGCCGGAAATCGCAAAGCGCTTGGCTTCGTCCTCCTCATATTCGGGAAGCGCGCCGCGGGCTATTACGGTAACGTCGGTGGTTTTGTCGTCTATTGTGTAATCCACATCGGACGCCCACGCGACTTCTATCGTGTTTATCACGAGCATTGTCATAGCGGAAACCGCCGCACAGACAATATCCTTGCCGGCTTCATCATAACCCGAGTGACCGGATTCGCGAAAGCCGTAGTAATTTCCGTTTGATTTGTAAAATACGACTTTGATCATCAGCCTACGATAGATTCGATCTGAACCTTTGTATAGGGCTGTCTGTGACCGATTTTCTTCTTTTCGTTCTTCTTGGACTTATATTTGAGAATATAAATCTTTTTGCCCTTGCCGTTTTTAAGAACCTTTGCAGTAACTTTAGCACCTGCAACTGTGGGCGTGCCTGCTACGAAGCTTTCGCCGGAAACCGCAAGAACTTCACCGAACTCAACGGTAGCTCCTTCTTCTGCATCGAGCTTTTCAACGAAGATGATGTCACCCTCCTGAACCTTGTACTGCTTTCCGCCCGTTTTGATAATTGCGAACACGAAAAGCACCTCACTTTCAATATAGACTCGCTGATCGGGGCAAGCGAAAACCTCCGCTTTTTAAGGCTCCCGAAATCATGCGGCATTTTATTCTATCACAACGAAAAAGGCTTGTCAAGTAAAATTTTCATTTTTGCCCGTTTTACTTCAATATTTATCTGCTTTCCGCCGATTTTTCTTTCCTGCTGTGTAAATATCCTGCCATGAAAAGGATTATTGTTGTCAGAAGTATGAGGTGATACACAGTGTTGAAATCCATTTTCCATATAAAAGTAAAGTAGAGATTGCGCTTTGCCTGAACGATTCCCCCCGGCACTTCCACAAGTATGCCGAGAAGATAAAGCATATAGCTTTTTCGTTTTGTCTTTACAAAAGAATATCCGAACATCGCGGCGGAGAAAAGCACGCATACCACGGCGTAAAAAGTATATATCACAAGAAATTTCTTTCCCGCAAAAAACAGTGCGATAAGCCCCGCATAGGAAAGTCCGCACAGCGAGGAGAAAAATATTAGCGTCGGTTTGGTTTTTCGCGGAAAAACATCCGCTACGGAAACCACCGAAAACATAGAGCAGGCTATGCACATCGGCAGGGGAAGAATTACCCATATAACATCCTCGACTGCTTTGTCCCATTCGAGCAGATGCACCGTAAAGCCCATAATACCGCCTATGGCAAGCGAAAGCATTACGACCTTCCACAACCTTGCGACGGTGCTTTTGTCGCGCCTCAGCACGATTAAAAAGGCTACGGCGGCAATTGCGTCAATAAGATCGGTTATTGACGTGAACATTTCCGGTGGAACGGTAAAATGCATATAAGTATCCTCCTGCTGTAAAGTTGCTCATTAAGTATATCACATTCCGCAAAGGTTTTGACGTTAAATATGAAAATAATTTTACGTATAGTGCCCTTCTTCTTTTTTATGTTGACAATCGGACGGGGCAAATGTATAATAGAGCAGTAAAGACAAGCCGCATCTGCGGCAAAAGGAGAAAATCTATGGAAGACAAACCCAATGAAAAAATAAAAGTTCAGCCGCTGACGCCGGCACCGTTGCTTATTGTGCTTGCAAGCTTCGATCCGAGCGGCGAGGGAGTAAATCATTACGACCCGGAGCATCCCGAACTTCTCACGGACAAAACAAGCAAATATTACGGCGAGCAGTGGGCAATATCAAAGCCGCAGGACTGTTATGACAGATTTTTCGGCGAAAACTGCCGTTCTATGATGGATTTCTACAAGGAAATGACGGGAAACAAGTTCTGGTTCTATCCTGTAAAGATAGATCACCCCGATGACGGAATGCCGGAAGAGGGCGTGGTTTCCGTATCGGTACCGCTTCCGCATCCTGCGGCGCTCCGTAACCTCGAAGGCTACGATAACGGAAGTGCGGCAGCAAAGGCTATCCACGATATAGTCTGCGCCTGCGACAAATATATAGACTTCAAAAAATATGATCACGACGGAGACGGAATCATTACTCCGAACGATCTTGCCGTGATAATACTCAACGCCGGCTACGATCATTCAAGCTGCGAAAAGGACAAGGAATGCGGTTTTGTTGATTACGAAAACGGACCGGATCCGTCACACCGTTTTCAGGTTCACGGTACGAGCCAGCCGACGGATGCCGAGCTTTCCGGCGGTGTCAAGATTGTTCGCGTGTCCAACATAGGCGAATACAGAAGCGTGAAAGTAGGCCTTACCACTATGGGTACGCCCGCGCACGAGCTTGCGCACAATCTCGGCGCGCAGGATATGTACAGCCGCTATACATGGGGCGACGATGTTGAGCCGAGATGGCCGACTCCGCGCACGTTCTCTCTTATGTGTAACGGCAACCACATAAAGGACGGCAATATGCCGACGTATATCGATCCGTATCAGCGCATTTATTTTGGCTGGACGGATGTCATAACGGCAGACGAGGATGGAATTTATACGCTTAAGAGTGTTATGACGGGCGACCGTGTACTTAAAGTTCCCACCCCGAACCCCGACGAATATTTCCTTTTTGAAATAAGACTGAAAAAAGGCTTCGAGGAGTTCATCACAAATGACGAAAGCGCGGGAGGCGTTGTCGTTTATCACATAGACGAAGGTGTAAACCGCGAATGGTTCCTTCGTGCACAGTGCGTTTCATCAAACCGTCCGGAGGGCAAACGTCACGATCTCGGAAATGCATTGAAACCCCGTCGCGGAATGGAAGAAATAAAGGACGAGAACGGGAAGCTTATCCGTTTCGGTCCGCTTTATTCCGCAGAAAAGACAGAAGGCGATCCGTTCTTCTATAAGAGCGACGATCCCAAGACTTCCGTTTTTGATTCCGCAATGTATTGCGGCGCGGCAAGCGAATCATATTCGCTCAATTCTTTTCCCGAAGGCGTTTCAAAGGATTGGCACCTTGTAGCCGAAGTGCTTGATCCCGCAGGCGACGAAATGAGAGTCAGAATAACAAGAGGATAATAAAAAATCCACCCGCAAGGGTGGATTTTTTGCTTATATTTTTTTCAGCGTTTCCATAACGTATGCGCCGAACTCCTCGCAAGTCGCGCCGGTATCCCTTCCCGTGATGACAAGTTTCTTTTCTTCAAAGCAGCATATATCGAGCGCTTTTTCGAGCCTGTCGGCTCTGTCCTGCAAGCCTATATGCGAAAGAAGCATAACGCATGCACGGAGCATCGAACAGGGATCTGCATATTTTCCCCTGCCTTCGGCTATCATACGGGGAGCGGAGCCGTGAATCGCTTCAAACATTGCGTATTTCTTGCCGATGTTCGCACAGCCTGCCGTGCCTACGCCGCCCTGAAATTCAGCCGCTTCGTCGGAGATGATATCTCCGTAAAGGTTTGGCAGGAGAAGAACCTGAAAATCGCGGCGGCGCTTTTTATCAACGAGCTTTGCCGTCATAATGTCGGCATACCATTCGTCGGTCGTGATCTCGGGATAAAGCTTTGCAACCTTGTGGCAGTCCTCAAGGAAGTTACCGTCGGTTGTCTTTATAACGTTTGCTTTTGTTACAAGCGATACGCGCGTAAAGCCGTTCTTTCTTGCGTAGTCATAGGCAAGACGTGCGATCCTGTCCGAACCCTGCTTTGTGGTTATTGTGAAGTCAACGGCAAGATCGTCAGTTACGTTGTAGCCGAGCGAGCCTACGGCGTAGCCGCCTTCGGTGTTTTCTCTGAAAATCGTCCAGTTGATGCCCTCTTCGGGAACCTTTACGGGGCGGATGTTTGCGAAAAGGTCAAGCGCTTTTCTCATTGCCACATTGGCGGATTCGATATTCGGCATACCGCTGCCTTTCTGTGGCGTGGTTGTCGGACCTTTAAGTATAATATCGCATTTTTTAAGCTCTTCCATAACGTCGTCCGGAATACCTTTTCCGGCTTTGATACGATTTTCAAGTGTAAGTCCTTCAATGTTTATGAATTTTACTTTTCCGCTTGCTTCAAGGTCGGAAAGAATAAATTTAAGCACTTCGCTTGCCTCTGCGGAGATTATCGGACCTATGCCGTCGCCGCCGCAAATACCTATTTTTATAGTGTCGAGCTTTGAATAATCGGTGAAGTCACCCTGAGATTTCATATCTTCTATTCTTGCAAGCTGACCTTCGAGTATTTTTTTGAATTTTTCCGCCGCTGCGTCAAGTGCGGCTGCATATGCTTTGTTTTCCATATTGCTTTATATCCTTTCCCGATAAATTATCCGTTTTGTTTTGTATAATTCAGAAGTCCGCCGGCTGAAAGTATCTTTCTCTGACGTGCAGAGAGCGAGAGCCTGAGCGGAATTTCCGCGCCGTTTGTTTTGTCCCTGAGGGTTACGGTATCGGATGACGATATCGCGCTTGCGAAGTTCTCTATTTCAAGCTCATCACCTTCGGAGAGTTTTTCGTAGTCATCCGGATTTGCAAAGGTCAGCGGCACTATGCCGAAGTTTATAAGGTTTGCAACGTGAATTCTTGCAAAGCTTTTTACTATAACGGCTTTTATTCCGAGATAAAGCGGTACGAGAGCCGCGTGTTCGCGTGACGATCCCTGACCGTAGTTTGCTCCGCCGACTATAATTCCGCCTCCTTCGCGTTTTGCACGCTCGGGAAAGTCCTTATCGCACACGGTAAAGCAGAATTCCGAGAGCTTCGGCACGTTTGAACGGTACGGAAGTATCTTTGTTCCTGCGGGCATTATGTGGTCGGTTGTGATATTGTCTCCGACACGGAGCAGCAGCTTTGCCGAAAGGTTTTCATCCGGCGCTTTGCCGACGGGTATCGGCTTTATGTTCGGACCTCTTTCAACGGTTATCGAAGAAGCTTCTTCTTCGGCTGCCGGCATTTCGATAAGGTTATCGTTTATAAGAAAATGCGAGGGTATTTTTATTTCGGGAGCTTTGCCGAGCGAGCGGGGATCGGTGAATTTTCCCGCTATTGCAGAAGCAGCCGCCGTTTCGGGGGAAACGAGGTAGACTTTTGCGTCTGCCGTTCCGCTGCGGGCTTCAAAATTTCGGTTGAAAGTGCGGAGAGATACGCCCGCCGATTTCGGCGAGAAGCCCATACCTATACACGGTCCGCAGGCACATTCGAGAATTCTTGCTCCCGAAGCTATAAGATCGGCAAGTGCGCCGCACTGCGCGAGCATGGTGTATACCTGTTTTGAACCGGGCGAAATCGAAAGGCTTACGTCGGGATGGACGGTTTTGCCTTTGAGTATTGCCGCGACGGTGAGCATATCGAGCATTGACGAGTTCGTGCAGGAGCCGATGCATACCTGATCTATCTTCATTCCTTCAAGCTCGGAAACGGGTTTTACGTTGCCGGGACTGTGAGGACAAGCCGCAAGCGGAACGAGCGAAGAAAGGTCGATGGTATATTCGGCGTCGTATTTTGCGTCATTGTCGGGGAAGAGCGGAACGAAATCTTTTTCTCTGTCCTGCGCTGAAAGAAATTCGTGCGTCACTTCGTCGGAAGGGAAAAGAGAGCTTGTTGCACCGAGCTCGGCGCCCATGTTCGTTATGGTCGCTCGCTGAGGAACTGAAAGTGTTTTTGCGCCTTCACCGCCGTATTCTATTATCGCGCCGACTCCGCCCTTTACGTCAAGCCTGCGGAGAACTTCCAGAATAACGTCCTTTGCGCCGACAAAATCTGGAAGCTTTCCGGTAAGAACAATATGAATGATTTTCGGCATTGTTATATAGTATGTTCCGCCGCCCATCGCTACCGCAACGTCCAGACCGCCTGCCCCCATTCCGAGCATTCCTATGCCGCCTGCCGTCGGGGTGTGACTGTCCGAGCCGATCAGCGTCTTTCCCGGAACACCGAAACGTTCGAGATGAACCTGGTGGCAGATTCCGTTTCCGGGACGGGAAAAACGTATGCCGTGCTTTTTGGTCACTGTCTGAATATACCTGTGATCGTCGGCGTTTTCAAAGCCTGCCTGAAGCGTGTTGTGGTCGATATAAGCTACAGAAAGCTCCGTCTTTACTCTTTCCGTCCCCATCGCTTCAAACTGCAGATAAGCCATTGTTCCCGTTGCGTCCTGCGTAAGCGTCTGATCTATTTTAAGCCCTATCTCCTCGCCGACCTTCATTTCGCCCGAAACGAGATGATTTTTTATTATCTTTTGTGCTATCGTATATCCCATTTTCAGTTTTCCTCCGTATCGCCTGTTTTTGTTGCTATAAGAAGATTTGCAAGCGCTCTTTCTACATGAAGCGAAGTCAGCCTGTCGGCTTCCTCCGCGTCCGAGCGGAGAATTGCATCTGTTATTTCTCTGTGTTCTTCGACAGACTTTTCAAGTCTGCCCGGAACGGTAAGCGATAATTTTCTGTATGCTTTTATGTTTCTGTGAAGTTCCGAAAGTATTTTGCAAAGGATTCTGCTTCCGCTTGCTCTGTATATTGCGCCGTGAAACGAGGTGTCAAGCTCTTTCAGCTTTTCGGTGTCGTTTTTCTGTATATAAAATTCCGCAAGCTCAACTGATTCCGCAAGCGTTTTCTTTTCTTCGTCCGTCATTTTCGTTGCAGCCATGGCGGCAGCCAAGCCTTCAAGCCGGATTCTTATTTTGTAAATGTCGATAAGATCCTGCTCCGTAACGCCTATTACGACCGCGCCTCTGTTCGGGGTGATTGCGATAAGTCCTTCCTCTGCAAGACGGTGAATCGCGCTTCTGACGGGGGTGCGGCTTACGCCCAGCTTTTCAGAAAGAGAAAGTTCGGTAAGCGCTTCACCGCTTTTAAACTCACCCGAAAGGATAGCTTCCTCAAGCTCGCCGTAAACGCGTTCTTCAAGGGATGAGGTATCTTTGCTTATTATCATTTTGTTCGCCTCCTCTTAATTGAAGCGACCGGGTGCGAGTCTGTCTATAATGCAGAGCAATTCATCCTCGCTCATAACCGTTGTTCTTCCGTCGACATATTGCTTGTCGATTTCTTCTTTCAGTCCGGAGACGAGCGCATCGTGCTTTGTGACCATATTGTCCGGCTTAAGCTGAAAATGAGTGTTTATCCAATAAGCGATACCGGCAAGCCCGGATGTGTTTGAAATCGCGACTTCGGCGGGACGGTTCAGAATCTTTTCCGTATCGAAAATGTTGTAGATTTCCGTATCCTTCATAAGACCGTCGGCGTGGATTCCAGCCTTTGTAACATTGAAATTCTCGCCCGCAAACGGCGTCATTGGTGGAATATTGTAGTGAAGCTCATTTTTATAGTAGTTTACGATTTCGGTTATGACGGTGGGGTCCATGCCATCAAAAGTACCGCGCAGTGAAGCGTATTCTATGACCATAGCCTCAAGCGGAATGTTGCCTGTTCTTTCGCCTATGCCGAGAAGGGAACAGTTGACAGCCGACGCACCGTAAAGCCAAGCCGAAGTTGCGTTGACAACGGCTTTGTAAAAATCATTGTGACCGTGCCATTCAAGCATTTCGGAGGTAACATCCGAATAGTGGTGCAGACCGTACACTATTCCGGGTACGCTTCGCGGAAGAGCCACTCCGGGATAAGGCACTCCGTAGCCCATTGTATCACACATTCTTATTTTTATCGGTATTCCCGCCTGATGAGAAAGCTCGGTAAGCTCGTTTACAAACGGAACGACAAACCCGTAAAAATCGGCTCTTGTTATATCTTCAAGATGGCAACGCGGGCGGATACCTGCGTCAAAGGCTTCCTTGACTACGCCCAGATAATGATCGAGCGCCTGAGAACGCGTCATTCCGAGCTTTTTGAAGATGTGGTAGTCCGAGCAGCTGACGAGTATTCCCGTTTCTTTTATTCCTATATCGTGAACAAGTTCAAAATCCTCTTTTTTCGCACGTATCCACGTTGTGATTTCCGGAAATTTCATACCGAGAGCCATACATCTTTCAACGGCTTCTCTGTCTTTTTTTGTATATACGAAAAACTCGCTTTGACGGATCAGCCCGTTTTCTCCGCCGAGTCTTGAAAGCATTTTGTAAAGCGTAACGATCTGATCCGGAGTGTACGGCGCGCGGGATTGCTGACCGTCACGGAAGGTCGTGTCGGTTATCCATATATTTTCGGGCATATTTAGCGGAACGCGACGATGGTTGAAGGCGATCTTCGGTATCTCGTCGTAGGGATAGATATCTCTGTAAAGATTAGGGTCTTCGACGTCCTGAAGCGAGTACTTGTACTGCGACTGTTCGAGCAGGTTGCTTTGCGGATTTTTTGCTATCATATGAAAAATGCCCTCCTTCGGAGCGAGTTTGTATTCTTGTATACAATTTATAGAGGCATTATACATTAAAACAAAACGTTTGTCAATAAAAAAACAAAAACCCGCAGAAATTTTTCTGCGGGTTTCGGTTTTTGAAAAAACAGGCCGACCGGTCCTGTAAGCCGGGTTCTGTCGGGAGCGATCATCTATCTTTGCTTTGCATTACTGCAAAGCTCGTCTGACAAAATCAGACTGCCGCCTCGCGCCGGACGTCTTTCGACATCGGGCAGAGCATACCTCATCGGCACGGGGCGTTGCTTCGGATAGGGTTTACATGGCACCCCTTGTTACCAAGAGGTCGGTGAGCTCTTACCTCGCCTTTCCATCCTTACCGCGACGGGCGCGGCGGTTTATTTCTGTTGCACTTTCCCGGAAGTCACCTTCGGCGGACGTTATCCGTTATCCTTGCTCTGTGAAGCCCGGACTTTCCTCACGGTAATACCTTTCGGCACCATACCGCGCGATCGCTCAGACCGGTCGGGAGCTTAATCTTACTTGACGTTTATATATTTTATACCATCGGATATGGCTCCGTCAAGTTCTTTTTTGTAATTGTAAGGGGATATTTTCTTTGACGCTTTATAAACCGTGAGCGCGGTTCCCATCTGACCGTTTTCGCTGAGCGCTTCATTTTCGTAGTACATTTCAAGCGAAAGCTTTTCTATTGCGCTTTCCGATGCTTTGCCTGCGCTCTCGCCCTTGTAAATGTAAAGCGGATTATCAACCTTTTGCGTTGGATATAATAAATAGGAAGAAACAGCCTTGCTTTGGAGAAGTCCCGATACTTTGAATGACACCTTCACATACTGATACACATTTTTTGAATACTCAATGCAGGCATAGCTTGAATAAATATTTCCGTCCTCGTCGCGCAGGACAAACACAAACGGTCGCTCGCCTATTTTATCAAGCGCCGATTGCTTTTCTTCATCCGATTCGTATTTGCGCGCCGATATTTTCTCTTTCAGACTTTTTACCGTGCTGTTGTTGTATCGCACGGTAAACTGCAATTCTTCCGTTTCCGCAATTACTTTTACGTCAAATACAGCAAATTCTCCGCCGCGGGTTATATATTCGTCAAGCTCTTGTGAAAAAACCGTTACGCCGCCCTTTTCCTGCGCGGCTTTCAGCTCCGGAGTGCAGATAAGCGATGTTAAGCTTTTGCCAGGCTTGCTTGTTGACATTCTGAACGCAATAACCCCGAACAATGCAATTATCAAAAGATAAAAAAACCACTTCAACACGTTTTTAAGCGTGCGGAAGCTGAAAACTTTACCCCAAAATGATTTGTTTCTGTATATCTCTTCTTCTGCATAATTGCCGTAATCGTTCCAATTTTCAGCCATAAAAAAACGACCTCCCAATCGCGTCGCTTTTGTTTTTTTATATTATACTACGGTTTTTTGCCCCTTACAATACATTTTTACCGAATTTTTTGTAAATAAAAAAAGCACCCTGTAAGAACATCCCAAAGTGTCCTACCGTGCCACGCTCGTTTCTGATTCAATTTTGTTATTTTTCTCTTTTTCGGCTTCTGCGGCAAGCTCTTCCGGCGTTTTCAGCTTCTTAGGCTCGTTTGTAAGACCTAAAACATAATCCGCCGAAACGTTGTAAAACTTGCATATCGAACGAAGATCCGCAAGACTCGGTTCGCTCTTTCCCGTTTCTATATAAGATAATTTCCGTTGTGTCATGCCAAGCTTTTCGGCAATTTCCGTCTGATTCGATTTGCGTAACAGATCGTCGCGCAGACCGCGTATAATTTCGTAAAATTCCAAGCTACTGTTCCCCCTTTCGCTCAAATTTACGAAAATATTTTGCCATAGACACAAAATATCTATTGACAAATAGACAGAAATCGTCTATAATCACAGTATAGACAAAAAGTGTCTAAGCCTAACGCCAAAATGTAAAATTTTTTTGACGTTACGAAAAGTCCCGTTTCGGGGCTAAAAACAAATTATAGGAGGATCTCACACAATGAAAAACAAAAAAGGCTTTACCCTTGTTGAGCTGGTTATTGTTATCGCCGTTATCGCGATTCTCGCCGGCGTTATGATAGGCACGTTCGCAAGCGTGGTAAAGAAAGCAAAAGAATCCGCTAAGGCGCAGGAAATGGCTGCCGCTAAGCAGGAACAGACAGCAAACGACGTTATTGAAAAGCTCAATAACAGCAACTGGCTCGGTTGGGAAGACTTCGAAGAGAAGCTCGCTGAAAGACTTACAAAGGCTTATAAGGAAGGTAGCACAACCAACGTTCCGGTTGACGCACTTCAGGACGCTGTAAAAGGCGCAATGGCAGCTTATTATGCAAACGCACAGCTCGAAAACACAGGTCTTACAGAACAGCAGGTTAAGACAATAATCAACGATGCATTCGCAAAAGTATCTTTCACAGGCGTTTCCGCTGAACAGGTTAAGGCTATTGTAAACACAGCAGTTTCCGGTACATCCACACTCACAAAGTCTCAGGTACAGGCAATTGTTGACGCTGCACAGGCAAAGAACCTCTCTCTTGCACAGGTTACAAAGGCTATTGCAGATGCTACAAAAAATTTTCCCACAACAGAAAATGTTGAAGAAATCAATAAAGCCAATGCAAAGATAGTTGCGGCTATTGAAACTCTTGACAAGAAGGCAAGCACGCTTACAGCTAAACAGGTTGAAGAAATAATGAAGGCTGTAACATGGCAGGGCGGCGGCGATACAACTTGGTTTGACGCAGCTACATATGACTCAGCAAAAGAATATACGCTTACAAAGCCTGAGCAGGTTGCAGGACTTGCAACACTTGTAAACGGCGGTTACAACTTCGAAGGCAAAATAGTTACACTTGTTGCTAACAATGAAACAGAGAATAGCCTTACTCTTCCCGAGAAGGAGAACTGGACACCTATCGGTAACACTCGCGGAAGCGAATTCAAGGGTACTATCTCCGGCGGAACAGACACTACAAAGCCTCTTGTAATCAAAGGTCTTACCCTCAACGAACAGTTTAACGCTGTAAAGAACGGTTACCTCATTAACTGCTCTTCAACAGGTAACATGGATAAGGTTGGCGTAGGCTTTGTTGCTTATCTCGGCGAAGGTGCTAAACTTTCAAACATAGTATTTGAAGATGTTAACGTTAATATCAAAGACACTAAAATGGATGGTATATGCTTCGGCGTAGCTGTAGGCTATCTTGACGGCGGTACAATTGAAAACGTTACAATCAGAAAGAGTAGCACAGAAGGCGCAACAAATAAGATAAGCACAGTATATCGTACAGGTGGTCTTGTTGGTGCTGCTGCAAACGGTACAATTAAAGATGTAACAATAAGTGATCTCACGGTTCAGAGTAAAGGATACGCGGGCTTGCACGAAAACGGAAAGCCTTATTATGAGCAGGCATACTGCTCCGCAGCTGCTCTTATCGGTTACGCTCGTAACTTCGCTAATGGCGGAACAATTAACCTTACGATTCAAAATGTTACTTTCAATAATGTAAAAGTAAATGCATACAGCACAAGCTTTGCACATGAAATAATTGGTCAGGCAGATGAACGTACAATCAACGGTAAATTGTATGGTGGTAATGCAGACTGGGATAGCGGAATAGCTTCTACTGGCATAACTTGTGACGCAGATACAAGTGCTGTTGTTAAATAATTACCCTACATAAACCAAGCTAAAATTCCCCCGAAAACTCTCAGGGGATACTCCTAAAATAAAAAATACAAAATGCCGCAGCGTTCGGGGGATGCTGCGGTATTTTGTAAAACATTAAAAAGGCTTTTTATGTTAATAATAAAAGACTTGAGAAAACAAAAAAAATTAAGTCAGCAGCAGGTATCGGAGCAGCTTGGCATCACCCGCGTAGCACTTTCTCACTACGAAACGGGCAAGCGCGAACCTAATCTTCGCATGCTGCAAAAGCTATCGGAGTTTTACAACGTTTCGATAGACTACATTATTACCGGCAAAGATTTTATTAAATCCGAGCGATAAAAATGAAAAACAAAAAAAGCGTCCAGTTTTGCGGCGGCTCCTGCCGCCATTCCTGTCAAGATAAAACTTGACGGGGCGGAAATCGCCCCGTCCGTTTGTGTCCGGTTATGTTAAATCAATAAAGTGTGTCGCCCGAGAACTGTGCCGGCTGAGCAACAGACTGTGTATCCGTGCTGACAGCAGGGGCTTCGGAAGAGGAGGAAGTCCTCATCTGATCGCCCGAAACATCAACATTGTTGGGTGTTATAACGAATGTATTGTTTGCAACTCTCTTGAGCTGACCGCCGATAGAATATGCAACGCCGGAAAGGAAGTCAAGAATTCTTCTTGCGGTTTCCTTGTTTGTAGCTTCAAGATTGAGCACTACCGTGCGATTGTTGAGAAGATGATCTGCGATCTGTCTCGAGTTGATGAATGTATCGGGTCTTACAACCTTAAGCTCGATAGAAGCAGCATTTATGCTCATACCGCGATTTACGGGACGTGCGGGAACGGCACTGTCATCATATGTCGCACCCATGTCCTCGTCTTCGTAAGCGTTGTTTGCGTCGTCACCGTTCACCATTGATCTGATCTTGTCGAATAATCCCATTTTATACCTCCGAAATATGTAATTACATTTTTGTTTTCACTTCAAAGCGTGAGTATTTCCCCTATACCTCCGCTGATAATATATTATAACATACTATAAATATAATTTGCAATCGGTTTTTGATAAAAATTTTATATTTTTTAAATATAAATAATATATTTCAGTGATTATTACCCACCTGCGGAAATTTCCTCACCGAAAAACAAAAAAGCGCCGGCTTTGCTTCCTTCTCATAAGGATGAATTATGAGAAACAGAAGCGATCGGACGGGAAGGACGAACAGTTTCGGCTGTTCGTCCTTTTCGTTTTGCGAAAGGCTTTGTGAGCCTGAATAACTTGCTCAGAGCTGTTCAATTTCGGCTTTGAGTTGTTCCAACCGTTCGACAGTCGCGGCTGTTCGTCCTTTTCGTTTTGCGAAAGGCTTTGTGAGTCTGAATAACTTGCTCAGAGCCGTTTGGCTTTCTGTTCTCGCTACGCCCGGATCGATGAAATCGGTTTCTGATGTGCATCCGGAAATTCCGCTGTTTTTGCAGAGATGGCTTTGCCCCTGCAATTATCGGCTCATTCCGATTCACTGTCCGGCATGGAGCCGATGTGCGTGAAGTAAATGTCGATCCGTTGCTCACCCTCGCTTTTCTTTCGTGACGGGCGCTCGTGAATCACGATTTTGCTGATGAATGTCCGCAGGATCTCGGGTGTCAGCTCCCGTATATCCGTATACTTGCGTGCGAGTGACACAAACCTTTCCACATTGACTGCTGTGGATTTAAGCTGTTCAATTTCGACTTTGAGTTGTTCCAACCGTTTGACTGTCGTTTTCTGTTCGGCGTTATAGCCATCTGACAGCATCCGGAATTGCTCATTTGTGACCTTGCCGAGCACATTGTCCTCATACAGTCGTTTGAACAGCAGGTTCAGCTCCTCGTTTCTCCTTGTCAGCTTACTTTGTTCGGATAATTTTGCATTCAGCTCCTTCCGGTTTTCGGAGGAGCTTTTTTGACTGATGAAACGAACAAATTCTGCCGTGTGCTTCCGTGCTTCCGAGGTTACTCTACGGATTTCCTCCAGAATAATCTCGTCAAGCGTGATCTCCCGAATACTGTGCGGGGTGCATTGTTTCTCGCCCATGTGTTTGCGGTAGCGGGAGCAGATGAAGTTGAACACATCCGGTTTCATCGTTCTTCCGCGGACAAAATACAGCTTGGATCCGCAGTCGGCACAATACAGAAGTCCGCTGTATTTGTTGACTTCGCCCATCGAGTTGCGTCTGCGCTTTCCTTGACGCACCTTCCGGACGATGTCCCATGTCGTCTGATCTACAATGGCTTCATGTGTGTTTTCAAATCGGTATTGCTCTCTCTCCGGTCGGTCAATGACGCGCTTGTCTTTATAGGATACGACCGTTGTGCGACAATTGACGGTATGCCCGAGGTAGATTTCGTTATCGAGAATCCCCGCAACCATGCGGTCGGCCCAACCGTACATATCTTCCGTATCGGTTACGGTTCCGTATATGCCTTCGGTCATAAACCGATACATGGTTGGCTTTGGGATTTTCTTTTTCCGCAGGGCGTTTGCAATGACCCGCGGACCTTTTCCCTCTGCGCATAGGGAGAAGATCATTTTTACGACCGGTGCGGTTTCCGGATTGATGAGCAGGTGTCCCTTGATCTCCGGATCGCGTTTGTACCCGTATGGAATTACCGTGCCGACCCGTTCGCCGCGCTCGGCTTTTGCCTTGATTGCCGCTCGGATTTTTTTGCTTGTGTCACGGGCAAACCATTCGTTGAACAGATTTTTGAGAGGAGCGTACTCATTGCTTTCGCTGTAAAGTGAATCGTAATTGTCATTAACAGCGATATAGCGGACATTCCACCGCGGAAAAAGGATCTCGGTATAATTGCGCCCGAGACGGGAGAGGTCTTCTTGTGTCAAGTAGG
>FR898219.1:58687-69829 GCA_000437375.1 Eubacterium sp. CAG:841 | reverse complement strand
GAAAGAGCTGTTTCAACTATGTACTTAACCTGATCAGCTGTAAGACCTGTGTTGCTCTGTCCGAGAGAAGCCGCATATTTTGCAAAAGCTGCGCTTACAGCTTCTTCAACTGCTGCCTTTACTTCTTTGGACTTATCTGCACCAACTTCTTTGCCGGACATAGCTTTTGAAACTGCATCAGCAAGCTTCTCTTCGAAGTCAGTCCAGCCGAGCCATTCAGCATTTTTAAGCTTCTGGTCGATGTCGTTTGCGATCTGTTCCTGCTTCTGAGCAGTCATTTCCTGCATCTTGGCAGACTCTTTTGCTTTCTTTACCACGCTTGCGAACGTACCGATCATAACGCCGGCGAGAATTGCTATAACAGCTATAACAATTACCAGTTCAACAAGGGTAAAGCCCTTTTTGTTTCTCATAGTGGATCCTCCTATAAAAATAAAAAAATGTGTTGCGGTCTGCGGAAAAACTTTCCCCCGGGTCGGCCGTTCGCAGCATTATCCGGATACTGCAATCGGTAGCCGCAGGCACGCTTTTTTCGGTCAGCGCATGCAAAAAACACCGCCTGACTTTATCTATATAATAACTCTTTATAGGGGGCAAAATGTTACGTTATGTATCGGCGGCGCGCTCGGACGTATTTTTTGGAATAAAATCCTGTCGTGGTGCGTTTTGTTACAATTCGTACCACAATTATTGTTACTTTTTGTTACAATAATGAATGTAAGCAGTTACGAAAGGAGACTACATATGGAATATCTGAAGCTGGTACGCAAACAACGCAATTTAAATCAGCAAAAGGTGGCAATGGACTTAAACATCACGCGCGAAGCGCTGTCTCATTATGAAACGGGCAGACGTGAGCCGAGCCTGCGTATGCTCCGTGCGATGAGCGAATATTTTAATGTTTCAATTGACTATCTTTTGACGGGTCACGAATTTCAGAAGCGCTGAAAAAAACATCAGCCCTTGCCATTTGGCAAGGGCTGATGTTTTATGTGGATTTTAATTACTCGCCGTCGCGGGAGAAAAGCTCTCCTTCGTCGATATCGCAATCTTCCTGCTGTTCGGGGTCGTTATCGCAGCAATCCTCACAATCGGGGTCGCCGCATCCGCACGTTTCCGTAAGAAGCTCGGAATGTTTGCCTTCAAACTGCATATAAGCGCCTATAACGCCGGTGATAAGACCAAGTCCGAGAAAGAATCCGCCAAGCTCTCTTCTCTTTTTGGCTGTCATAATAATAGATGTAATAAGCGAAGCGACAGATCCTATTGTCATTACAAATCCTGCAAGAAGTTTTTTGTTTTTCATAATAAAAATCTCCCTTCAAATAATTATATTTTACGCTATACTTTTAAGGTATGCGTTTATGAACTCATCAATTTCGCCGTCCATAACAGCGTTTATATCGCCGTCTTCACAGCCTGTGCGGTTGTCCTTTGCAAGCGTGTACGGCATGAAAACATACGAGCGGATCTGAGATCCCCACTCAATGTTTGATTTATCTCCGCGAATATCGTCGATTTTTTCAAGGTTTTCGCGGCGTTTGATCTCCGCAAGCTTCGAGCGGAGCATTTTCATTGCGGTTTCCTTGTTCTGAAGCTGGCTGCGCTCGGTCTGACATCCGACAACTATTCCCGTCGGCTTATGAACTATTCGTATAGCGGAGTCGGTTTTGTTTATGTGCTGACCACCCGCGCCGCTCGAACGGTGCGCCGTGACTTCAATATCTTCGGGTTTGATAACTATACTGTCGTCGTCATCCATTTCGGGAGTAACCTCAACCGAAGCAAACGAAGTATGTCTTCTTCCCGAAGCGTCGAACGGAGAAATTCTCACAAGGCGATGCACGCCGTTTTCGCTTTTGAGATATCCGTAAGCGTTCGTGCCTTCGATAAGTATCGTTGCGCTTTTGAGTCCCGCCTCGTCGCCGTCAAGCCAATCGAGAAGCTTTACGGTATATCCGTGACGTTCCGCCCAACGGGTGTACATTCTGTAAAGCATCGAAGCCCAATCCTGCGCTTCCGTGCCGCCTGCTCCCGGATGGAACGAAAGGATAGCGTTATTTCTGTCGTAAGGTCCGGAAAGGAGCGTTTCAATATTCATTGATTCTATGCTCTTTTCAAGGTCCTTTACTTCGGAATCGACCTCATCGCAAACGCTTTCGTCGTTTTCTTCAATTCCCATTTCGGCAAGCGTAAGCGAATCCTCTATACGTCTGCACAGCTTTTCGTAAGCTTCTATCTTATCCTTTGTGCGCTTGAGTTCCTGAAGCGTAGTTCCGGACTTTTCCTGATCGTCCCAGAAGTTTGCTTCAAAGGTTTTTTCCTCAAGCGTCTTTGCGTTTTCACGCAGCTTTTCTATTTTCAGTGCAGAGCCAAGCTCCTTTACGGCTTCTTCAAGTCCCTGCAATTTGTATTTGGCTTCTTCAAGTCTGATTATCATGTTAATACGTCCTTCCGCCGATATATCGGCTTTCTTGTTTATATTATATCAAAAAGCAAAGCGTTTGTAAACCGCTATTTTTTATTTTTGCACGGATCTGCAAAAAATGCGGAAAGATTCATATATAATTTGCCTTCGCTTTCCGAAAATCCGAGAGAACGTATAAACGGAGCATCTTCCCCGTTATAATAAGCATCGTGCGCGCCTACTATGTCCATAAAGTTCTCAACCCCCCTGCCGAGTATAAACATAGCTTCAGCGTCGAAAGTGTCCTTTACGGGCGCTATTTCGCTTATATAACCTGCGTTTCCGCTTATTATAAACTGACTTATACCGAGAGGAGTCTCGTCCTCGTACGCGCCGTACGCAAGATATGTTTCCTTGTATTCGACATCACACAATGTACAGAGCCGCTCCTGCTCGGATTTTTCTCTTATCGGTTTTATTTTGAGCATTTACACCGTTCCTTTCAGTTTATTTATCTGAGACGCGTCGAGCGTTCTCCACTTTCCCGCAGGAAGCTCGCCGAGCTTTATCTCGCCTATTGATATTCTTTTAAGCTCCGCCACTTCAAGCGAGCATTTGTCGCACATTTTTCTTATCTGCCTGTTTCGCCCCTCGAAGAGCTTTATCGAAAGCGATGTCATCCCATCCGCTTCTCCGAGCTTTTTCACCTCCGCAGGTCTTGTTATGTAACCGTCTATACTGAACGGGCGGCAAAGGCGGTCAATTGTTTTTTCATCGACCGTGCCGCGTACTTTTACAGTGTATATCTTAGGCTTGTGATATTTCGGATGAGTTAGCATATTTGCAAGCTCGCCGTCGTTTGTAAGAAGCAGAAGCCCTTCGGAATCACGATCAAGCCTGCCTATGGGATAGACTCTTACGCCGACATCCGCAACAAGGTCGGCAACGCACCTTCTCCCGCGCTCGTCTTCCATTGTGGTGACGTAGCCGCGAGGCTTATTGAGCATTATGCATATTTTTTTAACCTCGCCGCCGACGGGCTTCCCTTTATATATAACGACATCGCCTTCCGGATCTATCTTCTGTCCGAGAACCGCAGGCTTGCCGTTGACCGTAACCTTTCCGGCGGAGATCTCCTCGTCAGCCGTGCGACGTGACATTATTCCCTGCTCGGAAAGATATTTTGAAATTCTTATTTTTTCCACTTTTTATTTCCCGAATATATTTTTCTTTTTAAGCTTTACAGCCGAGCCTTCTTTTGCGACAAGTGCAACTCTGCCTATCGGTTTTCCGTCAAGATAATATGAAACAAAACCGAGCGTATCGCCCTTTTCAAAGCCTGCGTAGACAAACGGCGGAAGCTCTGTCACGCTTTCTGTTTTTCCGTGAGGCTTTGAAAGAGTAACCGAAAGCTTCTCATCGCAGCATACGCCGACGCTTGCCTTTTCTCCGCCGCAGACGTGAACAATTCTCTCTTCTCCGCCCTTTTCGCAAAGGGTGACTCTTTCATAAAGTTCAAGCCCCGCCGAAAGGAGCTTCCTGTGATCGCGCCAATCGTCTCCGTCACAAAGAGTGACGCATATAACGGTAACACCGTCACGTTCCGCCGCCGACACAAGCGTTCTTCCGCACTTTTTTGTAAAGCCGGTCTTTACGCCGATTATATCGTCGTATTCGAAAAGCAACCTGTTGTGATTTTTGAACACGCGCGTGACGTTTCCGTCCGAAAGTTTTACCGCTTTCGTCTTCGTCGAAACAATATTTCTGAAATTTTCGTTTTTCAGTGCTTCACGCGCTATCATAGCAAGATCATACGCAGTTGTATAGTGGCTCTCTCCGTCAAGACCGTGAGGATTTTCAAAATGCGTGTCCGAAAGTCCGAGTTTCTCCGCCCGAGCGTTCATCATTTCCGCAAAACCCTCTATACTCCCGCCGATATGGTACGCTATCGCCGCCGCAGCGTCGTTTGCCGAACCGAGCATTACCGCATAAAGCAGATCCGAAAGAAGTACCTTTTCGCCAGCGCAAAGATACGCGCTGGATCCCTCCGTGCCTACGGCGCGGGGATCAATCTTTACAATGTCGTCTGTCCTGCTGTTTTCAAGCGCCACAAGTGCCGTCATTATTTTGGTGGTGCTTGCCGGCCCGCGTCTTTCGTGAGCATTTTTCTCAAATATAATATCCCCCGATTCGGCTTCGACAACGACCGAACACAGCGACGAATCGCCGGGAGACGGCGCCGCAGAAACGCAAACCGAAAATATAAAAGCAATAAATATAATTGCAGAAGTAAATTTTTTTATCATTTGAAACCGCCTGTCATTTTTTTATAAATGATGTGCAGTTTCGAATTTTTTATTCGGCGTCTTCTACCGCCGTTTCTTCGGTTTCGTGAGCTTCTTCAGCCTCAGCTGCTTTTTCCGCTTTTTCGGCTTTCTTTTTGTCTATAAGCTCTTTTATTTTGCCGATTATCCCCTTAGCCTTATCTGCGATTTCGCCGAGCGAAACTCCGTCGGCGCCTGTGGGATTTTCAATGCTTATGAAGTTTACATCGCCCTCCGCATTTACAACGACGAATCCTATGGGCGATGCCGAAACTCCCGTTCCGCCTCCGCCACCGAAGTTCTTTTTGTCGTCTTTTTTAGAGCCGAAATCCGTACCGCCACCGACAAATCCGACGGAAACCTTTGACACGGGAATTATCGTCGTGCCGGAGGCAGTCGTAATCGGAGTACCCATAACTGTGTTTGAATCGACAACGTTTTTTACGCTGTCAAGCGTTGATGCAAAAAGTTCGCTGATTTTGTTTTCTTCCATAAATTTATTCTTCCTTTCCCGGAGCATCCTCCGTTTGGGGTTTTATTTCGGTAGGTTTTATCGCGCCGAAGTTCCGCACATACGCAATGTATGTCGGAACAAGCATCGCAAGCGCCCCAAAGACGCTTATACTTACGTCTATTTTGACATCCGCCATTGTCCTGTCGCTTGTAAAATCTGCCCATACAAGCGAATTCTTTTTTGAAAAAGTGAATTTTGCGTTTTCTCCGAGTATCGTAAAAAGATATGCCGTCGCCTGCTCGGCAGCACCGTAAAGAAGCGCGGTCTTGGCGGCGTCGTCAGTTCCGATTATTATTTTATACCGCAGAACTCTGATTTTTACATGCTTTGAAAATTGCCTGAGAAAAACGCCCAGAATATCCGCAACGGAACGTATAAGAGAAGGAATATCTCTTTTTTCCTTTTCTTTTTTCTCCGTTTTTTCCTTTGGCTTTTCCTGCTTTGGCTTCTGTTCTTTTTTCTTCTTTTTCGGCTTTTCCTTCATCGGAAAAAGCTTTATTCTCACAAAAAGTATCCGCAGGAAAACCTTTGCCTCGTCCTTCACCGCAGCGGTTACATGCACGGGAAGGAAAAGTATCATAACGATAATTAAAAGTATTACGCCGATTATGATAAGCGCCGTCATATGGTTTCTCCGGTCGATGTTTTTATCGGCGGAAGCTCCTCTATTGACGAAAGCCCGAATATACGCAGGAACTTTTCCGTCGTGCCGTAAAGACGCGGTCTGCCCGGAACTTCAAGGCGTCCGACTTCTTCGATAAGTTCTTTTTCGGCAAGCACACCGACGGAATACGAGCTGTCCGCTCCGCGAACCTGTTCGATATACGAGCGCGTCACCGGCTGATTGTATGCTATTATCGCAAGCGTTTCAAGCGATGCACGGGAGAGATTTCCTCCGTCGCGTATACCGAGCGCAGCTTTGACATAGTCCGCAAAGGCTTCCTTTGTCACAAGCTGGCACGCCTTTCCGAGCACAAGGAGCTGTATCCCGCGCGGAAAATCGCCTTCGTATTCTTCTTTGTATTCAAGAACAACGCTTTTTACCGTTTCTTCGTCCGTACCCATTACTTCGGCAAGCTTTGCAAACGTCACGGGATGTCCCGCCGCAAACAGCACGGCTTCCGTTATACGTTTCATTTCGCTTGTGGTAAGCACCTTTTCGTCATTCATTGTTTTCAACTCCGCTCTTTTCGTCGCGGGCGTGAATATAACTCAAGCCCAATATTATGTTTGTGCTGTCGGCGTCGCCTTCGGCACGTTTCATCGTAACCCTGCCCGTTCTCAGAAGCTCGAGCAGAGCGTAAAATATCGTTATTATCTCAGAGCGCCCCTCTGCGCCCTCGAATATCTCGTCAAAATGCACCGAGCCCCGTCTGTACATCTTCCGCATGATAAACATTACCCTGCCGCCGACCGAAACGACCTTTCTTCTCACCATCGGCGCGATCGCCTCCATCGGAGCAAGCTTTTCCGCTTCTCTTCTCTCCGCGTCACGGATAAATATCTTTGCAAGCGCAGCCGAAAGCAATGCGGAATCTATACGGACATTGTCGTCAAAGTCGGGCTTTATTTCGTCGGTATCCTTTTCAAAACGCCCGGCGAACTCGCTTTCGCGTTCGGAAAGCAGCTTTGCCGCCTCTTTTGCCGTTTTGTATTCCATGAGCTTGCGGACAAGCTCCTGTCTCGGATCCTCCTCTTCGGGCTTGGGAAGCAGCATCTTGCTTTTTATATACATAAGCTCAGCCGCCATAGTGATAAACTCGCCCGCTATCTCCATGTCCAGTTTCTGCATTTCATTCACATACGCCATATACTGTTCAAACAGCTCCGATATGCGTATATCGAAAATGCTCATTTTATTTTTTGAGATCAGAGAAAGCAAAAGGTCGAGCGGACCTTCATACTTTTCCGTTTTGAACACAAGCTCCAAATGATTTGTTTCTCCTGTCTTTTATTTACCGAAAATCGGAATACGCGTTATAAGCCAATTCATTCCGTCGAACAACTTATCTGCTACCCAACCGATCGTGCCGTCGAACACGCCGAGCCAAAGCAATAAGAACATTGCTATCATAATATATCTTTCATATTTCATCACGCCGAAGTAAACCTTCGTCGGCAGAAAGATAAAAAGTATTCTCGAACCGTCGAGCGGCGGAATAGGAATGAGATTGAAAACGGCAAGATAGAGATTCATAATCGCCATCAGATAAAAGAAGAGATATGCAACTCCGACGACCGTCGTTCCGAATCCCTCGCCGCTTACGGGTATTATCCCGACAAGATTCATAAATATCAGGCTGAGAAACGCCAGAATTATATTGGACAGCGGACCTGCAGCTGCCGTTATCGCCATACCGCTTCTCGGGTGCTTGTAATATCTCGGATTTACGGGACACGGCTTTGCCCAGCCGAATCCGAACAGAACCATACAGAGCGTACCCATCGGATCAAGATGCTTCAAGGGATTGAGCGTCAGTCTGCCGTAGTTTCTCGCCGTATTGTCCCCGAGAAGATATGAAGCGTAGCCGTGCGAAAATTCATGTATGGAAAGCGATATAAGCACAATCGGGATTGTTATCAAAAACTGTATCAAAACGCTTTTGAAACTGTCCTGTCCGTTGATGAGTCCCTGTATCAGGTTAATAAGCATAAACTCAAGCTCCTTTGTTTATTTCAAATGTTCCGATATTGCGGAGATCACCTCGTCTTTTCCCTCGCCGGTAAGCGAAGAAAAAGCTATTACCTTAATCTTCTCCGCCGCCATCGGAGGATTCAGAAGAGGATGGTCGCAAAGCGCCTCATAATTGCTTTTTCTGTCCGTTTTGTTCAGCTTATCCGCCTTTGTCGCGACTATCACATAAGGTATGCCGGACTTGTCAAGCCAGTCGAACATCATACAGTCGTCGCCCGTAGGACCGACCTTGAGATCAACGAGCTGTAGCACAAGCGACGGCGAGCTTTCGCCCGTAAGATAGCCGTTTGTCAGCGCCGACCAGACTCTTTTCTCGGACTCCGAACGTTTTGCATAACCGTAACCCGGCAGATCGACAAGGTAGAATTTTTTATCTATATCATAAAAATTCACGGTTATCGTCTTCCCCGGCTCAGAGCTTGTTCTCGCAAGCTTTTTTCTTCCGAGAACAGTATTTATAAGTGAACTTTTCCCGACGTTCGATCGTCCTGACATCGCTATCTGCGGTCTGCCGTCGCGCGGAAACTGATTTTCTCTTCCCGCGGAAAGCGCAAACTCGGCTTTTGAAAGGTTGAATTTCATTGGCTGTCTCCTGTCTTTATTTTGCGGCTTCTATCGCCGCTCCTCTGCCGTGACTTTCCGGCACGGCAATATATTGATTTTCGTTTTTTTCCTGAGGCAAGCTCTTTTTTTCATAAGCGAAAGGCTCTGCGCAAAGCGCAAGTCTTGCCGCCTCGTCTGCATGCGATATGTAGATTATCTCCACATTTTTCTTGACTTCGGGAAGGATTTCTCCCTCGTCCTTGCGGTTCTCTTCGGGGAGAAGTATCGTCTTTACCCCCGCAAGATATGCGGCCATTGTCTTTTCGCGAAGTCCGCCTATGGCAAGCACCCTGCCGCGAAGCGTTATCTCGCCCGTCATGGCAATATCGCGCTTCACCGCTATGCCGGTAAGCTCGCTTATAAGCGCTACTGATATCGCAACACCTGCGGACGGACCGTCCTTCGGAACAGCGCCTTCGGGGAAATGGATATGTATATCTTTCTTCCTGTAAAATTCCGGATCTATTCCGAGACTGTCGGCGCGCGAACGGACAAAGCTTATTGCCGCCTGTGCGGATTCTTTCATAACGTCGCCGAGCATACCCGTCAGCTCTGTCTTTCCCGTGCCTTCAAGTGCAAGCACTTCTATACGCATTATCTCTCCGCCAAGCTCGGTATATGCCATTCCGCACACCGTACCTACTTCGTTTTCCGGCAGGATCTTATCCTTTGCCATTCTTTCCGTGCCTGCATAATCGGTAATGTTCTTCTCCGTTATCTTCACGCTCTTTTTGCCGTCGCATACTATCTCCTTTGCGGCGCGGCGACAGCATTTCGCTATCATTCTTTCAAGCTGACGTACCCCTGCTTCGGAGGTGTATTCGTCTATAAGAGTATAGAGCGCATCGTCGTCGATTTTAAGCGTTCTTCCGTTAAGACCGTGACGTTTTGACTGCTTCGGAATAAGATGGTGACGCGCTATGGAGAATTTTTCCCCGCGCGTGTATATCTTCATTTCCACGATCTCCATTCTGTCGATAAGCGGCTGAGGGATAGTGGAAAGCGAGTTTGCCGTTGTTATAAACAGACAGTCCGAAAGGTCTACCGGCGACTCTATGAAATGGTCGCGGAAGTTCTTGTTCTGTTCGGTGTCAAGCACTTCGAGCAGAGCCGACGACGGATCGCCGTGCGAATCTCGCGTCAGTTTATCGACCTCGTCCATAAGTATCAGCGGATTCATACTCTTTGCCTGAGTAAGCGCGGTTATGAGTCTGCCCGGCATTGAGCCTATATACGTCTTTCTGTGACCTCTTATGTCTGCCTCATCACGCACGCCGCCGAGAGATATTCTTACGAATTTTCTGTTCATTGCGCGTGCTATCGAAGCCGCAACCGAAGTTTTTCCCGTTCCGGGAGGCCCGACAAGACACAGCACCTGATTTTTAAGCTCGGGATTCAGTTTTTGTGCGGCAAGATATTCTATTATCCTGCTTTTCACGTCGTCAAGTCCGTCGTGATCCTCGTCAAGTATCTTTTTCGCCTGCGGAATGTCTATTCTGTCCTTTGTCTTTTTCCCGAACGGAATTTCAAGGCAGGTTTCTATATAGTTGCGGATAACGCCGCCTTCGGCTGATCCGAACGGCATTTTTGAAAGCTTCTTTACTTCTTTCACAAGCTTTTCGCGCATATCAGCGGGAAGCAACGCTTTCATTATCTTTTCGTAATATTCGGCGGATTCCTCGTCGTCGAATTCCTCGTCCTCACCAAGCTCGCTCTTTATCACTTTAAGCTGCTCGCGCAGATAATAGTCTCGCTGATTTTTATCTATTCTCGCGTGAACCTCGCGATTTATTTTCGCTTCCTCGTGCATTACCATCTTTTCGCTTTCGAGCTTAAGAAGCAGAAACTCTGCGCGCGATTTCGGATCGAACACTTCGAGCAGTTGCTGACGGTCGGACGGATCGGGTAAAATGTTCGTCGCCACAAAATCGCACAGAAGCGACATATCTTCAATTGAGGCTATCACCGCCGAAAGATCCTTTGAAAATTTCGGCAAAAGCGATGAAAATTCAACTACCGTATTCTTTATATCGCGCATCATTGCCGTACTTATAACGCCGCCGTCATCAAAACTTATTGATTTTTCCAAAGCTTCGGCAACAGCATATTTCCCGCTGCGATAAAAATCCGTTATCTCGGCTCTTTCAAGCGGCTCTATAAGCGTACGATATATTCCGCCATCGGCTTTTACAAGTTGCTTTATCTTAGCCGTCACGCCTACGGAATACAAATCTTCCCTCTTCGGCTCTTCTACCGAAGGGTCTTTCTGACATACGAGCAGGACAAGTCCGTCCGAAGCAAGCGCCGCGTCGCACGCTTTTTTTGACGCATTTCTGCCCACTTCAAGGTTCATTGCTATTTTTGGGAAAGCGACCGTTCCGCGCATAGCTATACACGGCAGCATCACTTTTTTTATCATTTCTCTGGTTACAGCCATTTCATTATCCTTTTTCGAATATATTTAAATTTCCGCTTCTGCGGAGCATATTACTCTAATTTAACTTTGAATTATATTATATCACACTGTTTTTATGATTTCCACATATTTATTAAAATTTAACTCTTTTGAAACAAAAACGTGCCGCGATATGTTCGCGGC
>FR898219.1:39430-58666 GCA_000437375.1 Eubacterium sp. CAG:841 | reverse complement strand
TATGTTCGCGGCACGCATTTTTTTACAATCCCGGTATTGAAGGAGTATCCTTCGGCAACGACGATTTGCACAGTTCTTCGTTGCAGGTCTGATAAAGGAACTGGATTTTCAGCACGTCCCTTGTATATATACCTTCAAGCTCGCTCGTTGTAAGATTATAACCTCCGTAGTATAACAAATATGCCTGAAGATTTGCAAGATCATCCTTATAGTTCTTATTTGTATATTCTATTCCAAGCGATTTCTTTACGGCATGAGTGATAAGCGCTTCCTTTGCCGAAGCCTCCGCGCTCGATTTTATATATTCGTCGGCAGCTGCCGCGCTTCCGTAAAGTCTCTTCTTTGCCTCATCCTCGGATATACTATACTTTGACGCCGCTTCGGAAACGGTAGTGGCAACCTCGTCCTCAAAATATTTTTCATACTGCGTCATAAGCGTTTTCGGATATTCCTTAACGCTTGATTTTTCCACTATCATATCCATCATTTTGTTTTTCATATAGTGGATTACGCGAAGAGCATTTTTAAGCTCGTAATAATCGGCAAAATCCGTATTCTGTTTTACCGTTTCGTCCGTGTTGTAAACTTCTTTTACGGTTATGGCGAATTCGGCTTCCTTGCCCGCTATCGTGCTGTCATCATAACTTGAAGGGAACGTGACCTTCATAGTGAATTTATCGCCCGCGCCGTGTCCTTTAAGCCCTTCTTCAAAGCTTTCAAAAAGGTATCCGCCGCCTATGCGTATTTTGTAGTCCTCGCCGGAACCGCCGTTAAATTCTTTACCGTCAATAGTGCCTTTGAAATCAAAAACTATCCAATCGCCGTTTTCGGCTTTGTCTTTTTTATAGCCGCACTTTTCAAAAAACGCAGATATTTCTGAATAAATATCGTCGTCAGTCGTTCCTGGAAGAACGTCAAGCACCGTAATCGTAAAGCGGACGGACCTTCCTGCCACATCGTCATCTTCATATGACAATGGGATAGTCATTGTAAAAGAAAACGCTTTATCTATGGAAACTTCCCTTTCCGATTCATAGCTGTCGGATACGTCTTTTACGTTGTAATGAATTCCGCCGTCAAACTTTTCGTTTGCAACCGTCTTTCCGACGCAATAGTCCTTTATACATTTGTCGTCGCCGTCAAAGCACCAATTTTCATAGCGCTTGTAGGAAACGGTCGTGGTCGCGCCGTCTTCGGATTTTTCCTCCGTTACTATCTCCGCAGTGACGGATATGTCAACGGCAAAACCGTCCTCAACCACAAACGAAGACTCTCCGCTTTTTATTTCTTCGGCATAATTCTTGCGGTATTCTTCATATCTCTTTTCAAAGTCGGCATATGTGAAATTTTTATAATCAGCAAGCTCGACGTATTTTGAAAGATCCTCTTTGTCATAATTGAATCCGCAACCGCATAAAACCAGAGCAAGCACTGAAAGAACCACAATAAAGCAAACTGTTTTTTTCATTTTTATCTCTTTCGCTGTTTATTTATTTCAATTTATCATGCAAAGCGCGCCAAATCAACCGCAGAAGCCAATTGTTTGCACTTTATTCAAACATTCTTAACGTCGGGACGGTAAAGCTCGAATTTCTCACGCAGATAGTCAAGCGAACGGTTTAGCGTCGCTGTATCAACGCTGCCGTCGTCCGAAAGCACGGGCGATTCAAGCGTTACGCTACCCTCGTAATGCGGCATATTTGATATGATATGGTCAAAATCCACTTGTCCTTCTCCCGGCTGAAGAATGGGACGTATAAGCCCCCACTCGTTTTTCTTGCCGTTGTAAGAGCTTGCGTGCATATGCTTTACGTTTTTCCACACCGGACTTGCAAAGATATCCATATACTGATCGTGGAATTTTCCGAAGCGCGTGTCGAAGATAAATCCCATATCGGGAATTCTCGAATATATTTTCTCCCATATCGAAAGCGGATCGTTATACTCGCACGGAATATTTTCTATAAGCAGCTCCGTTCCCGCTTCTTCGCATATATCGCGCATCTGAGGAAGAAGCTCTATTGCACCGTCTACGGTGCTGTCGGATTTCTGCCCGCCCCAAAGATGAAACACCGCCTTGCCCGCTCCGATAAGCTTTGCAAGCCTTGCGTTCTCGCGGAAAAGTTTCATGGCTTCGACATTCGTTTTTTCGTCGCCGTCGGCAAGCATAACACCTATGTATTTGTCAAAATGTATAACGGGAGTATAAATTCCCGCTTTCTTAAGAGCCTCAGCTATTTCGTCTATCCTGTTGTACCAGACGCTCAGCATCATAAACTCAATTCCGTCTGCACGGATATCTTTTGCATGGTCGATTATAACGTTGTAATCAAAATTATTTGCTCTGCCCACAATCGTGCCTGTGGAAGCATAAAATTTGTTTTTCAGCTCACTCATAATAACGTACGTTTGCAATTACCTTTCCGAGAATATATACCTCTTTCGCTATTATAGGCTTCATTGTTTTGTTTTCGGGCTGAAGTCTGAATATCCCGTTTTCCTTGTAGAACGTCTTGACAGTCGCTTCATCACCTATAAGTACAACAGCGATATCGCCGTCTTCAACGTAGCTCGTGCGGCTGACTATGACATAGTCGCCGTCCATAATTCCGACTTCTATCATACTTTCGCCTTTCACCGCAAGGGCAAAAAGTTCGTTACGGGCTCCCACTCCTCTCGGAGGACAGAAATCGATAAATCCGTCAAAGTTTTCCTCAGCAAGTATGGGAAGCCCTGCCGCAACCTGACCGAGTATCGGAACGCTTATATTTGACGAGGCGGTTTTATCGGAATCACCGCCAAGACGCAGCGTTCTGCTCTTTCCTTGTTCTTTGCGGATATAATCCTTCTTTTCAAGGCGTTCGAGATACGAATGAACGGTAGCCGTACTCTTTATTCCCAGTGCCGTTTTGATATCGCGCACCGACGGCGAATACCCGTTTTTCTCTATTGTGGAGCAGATATAATCGTACACGCGGCGTTCGCGTTCGGTCAGCTTTTCCATAAAAAACATCCTCCTTGTAAAAACTTTATTTTCTTTTCTGCTTATTATACCACACTTTTATTCAAAATGCAAACTTTTGTTCTTGTTTTTTTGATTTTTTTATCGTTTTAAAAAACATTCCCCGTGCAAAACCGCTTTGCACGGGGAATGTTTTTTCTCATTTATGCTTTTTTGCCTTTGACAGAACGTTCATAAGTATATAAATTCCCACAAACACGACTATCGAACATGTGAGAATGATATACATCGTTCCTTGCCCGACCTTCGTCCCGAAGAAATAGATGTTACAATCGATAGAGTCCTTTATGCTTTCGACAATTTCGGGCGGGAATCCGATATCCGCCATTTCGGCATAAACTCCGCGCAAAGCGTGGTTGCGGAGCAGGCTCGTCCCGTAAGTTCCGGGAAGAAACGATATGACTTTCTGAAGCCCTCCCGAAAAGTTTGAAAGCGGCATATATGCGCCGCATATAAAGCCGTATCCCGAGCTTACTATCGTTCCCACAGCCGACGCCTGACCGTTTGTCGAAAGCGGGAAGTTTATACAGGATGAAAGCGCCGTACCGAAAATGGTAAGCAAAAATACGTCAAGCATGATCAGAAGCACATCCGAAAGCGACATATACCAGCCTGTTTTAAGCAAATACAGCAAGCTTACTCCAAGCGCTGTAAAGCTGATAATGAGCGTTGCGAACGCCGAAGCAAGAAAATAGCTTATTGCAATTGTTGAGCGTTTTACGGGCGAAACGGTTATGTCCGCTCTCGCGCCCGACGTTTTATCCTGTATCATAAGCAGGTTTGAACAGAACGCAACCGTAACACAGCTCACCGCCAGAAGCGACGACACAAGCTGCGCTCCTACGGTGCCGTTTATAACAGTAACATCTATGTTCATTCCGGCGACAGCCGACATAAAGCTGTCCTTATAAACCTTTGCAAGGAACGTTGCGTAAAGCACAAGCAAAATGATCGGCGTTATGAGCGACGAAATAAACGTGCCTTTGTCTTTAAAAAACAGTTTTACATTTCTTCTTGTCAAGTTCCAGAGTCCCGTCATTTTTCAACACCTCCCGTCAGCTTTTTGCCTGTAACGGCAAGAAAAACGTCATCCATTTTTCCCTTCGTTATTTCATAGTCAGTGAATATATCCGGATGCTTTGTAATAAGTCTCGTTGCCTCCGCCGTGTCGCGAACCGATATGCGTACCGCGTCGCGGATCTTTTCATACGGAAGCCCGAGCGTTTCAAGCGCTTCTTCCGTAGGATTGTAAAGCGTTATAAAGTCGCCCGTATATGTATTTTTCAGCGTAAGCGGCGTTCCCTCTGCGGCGATCTTTCCGCTGTCAAGAATTATAACGTAGTCGGCATCCGCCGCCTCTTCCATATAGTGAGTCGTAAGAAACACCGTCATATTCTCCGTTTTACGAAGTTCACGGACAACGTCCCACAGAAGCTTTCTCGTCTGCGGATCAAGTCCCGTCGTCGGCTCGTCAAGAATAAGTATTTCCGGACGGTGAATAAGCGCGCGGGCGATGTCAATCCTTCTGCGCTGACCGCCCGAAAGCTTGCCCACCGTTCTTGTGAGAAGATTTTCAAAATCGAGCAGCTTTGCAAGCTCGCAAAGTCTTTCTCTGAAATCTTTCCCCGTTATACCGTAAAGAGCCGCGCGACTCCGAAGATTATCTTTCACCGAAAGCGCCTTGTCGAGCGCCGAATTCTGAAACACAACTCCGAGTCTTCCGCTTATATTTTTCATATCGCCGTCAACGCTTTTGCCGCAGATGCAAACCTCGCCGCTGTCCTTTGCAAGCTGACCGCACATAATTGATATCGTTGTAGATTTTCCAGCGCCGTTCACACCAAGAAACGCAAAAAGCTCGCCCGTTTTTACACGAAACGAAAGATCATTTACCGCTTTCACGTCACCAAACGATTTGTTAAGATGATTTATTTCTATAATGTTCTCCATATGATTCCTTTCATTAAAATTTTGTTAAAGGATTTATATCATCTGTTCTACATCAAATTATAGCCGTTTATGATTTATATGTCAATAGGTTTCGGAAAATATATTCATGCGCACCTGTCCGTGCGCTTGACACAACTCCCCGCAAGTGATACAATTTAGAAAATCGCAGAAAAAGGAGCCTTTCAAATGGCTGATTATTATATCGATTCACTCAACGGTATTGACGAAAACGACGGCAAAAGCCCATCCTCTCCCCTTCCGTCGCACACAGGCATTTCACTTTTGCCGGGCGATACCGTATACTTTCGTCGCGGAAGCGAATATCACTGCGGCATTTTCTCCCCGAGCGGAGAAAAGGACAAGCCGATAACATTCAAAACCTACGGGGAAGGTCCCGCACCGAAATTCTTCGGCTCAAAGAACTGCTCCGGTAAATGGCTTTGGGAAGAAACCAAAAAGAATATCTACCGTCTGAGAATACCGCTTCCGAGCGAACCGGGAAACATCATTTTCGGGTTCGGAAAAAGCTTCGGCACGCTCGTATGGAACAAAAACGACCTTGACGAAAGCGGAAAGTGGTGGTTTTCGGCATACGGATGTCAGAAAGATGTCCCTCAAGGTGCGGAGCTTTATCTGTATTCCGACGGAAATCCGTCCGAGGTGTTCGGCGATATAGAGATCGCGCTTTTCGGAAACCGTTGTCTTGCTTCGGGAAAGAGCTATGTTCGCTTCGACGGACTGCATTTTCTCTGTTCGGGACTTCACGGCTACGCGCAGACAAAACCGTCCGGCATTGAAATCTCCGACTGCCGCTTTGATTTCATCGGCGGATGCGTATGGAACGAAGAAATGAGAATACGCTGCGGAAACGCCGTTGAATTCTGGAACGGCGCCGAAAACTGCAAAGTCGAAAACTGTGAATTTCTTGAGATATACGACTCCTGTTTTACAACTCAGGGCGGAGGAGATTGCGGCGACTTTGAAAATATCGTTTTCAGGAGCAACACAATGTATAACTACGGCTTGGCGGCGTACGAGATACGCGACAGAATAGGCAAAAACGTTTCGTTCGAGTTTAACGTCTGCGACGGAGCGGGACTCGGATTTTCATCACAGCACGATGGCAAGATAAGAAACTCCGAAATATATCCCGATCCGGTCGGAAGCCATATCTTTGCATGGCGGATAGAAAATCCGACCGAAGGCGGAAAAATGCGCATAATGAGCAATATCTTTCGCGGCGTACCGAAAGGCGAAACGTTTACGAAAAAAATCTCACCGTCGGCTCTCGCACAGATACAGACAGACTTTTAATACGTAAGTATAAAATCGGAAATTCCGCATTGCCGCTGTGGATTTCCGATTTTTTGTTTTGATTTTATTTTTTTGCGTAAAGTAACAAAAAGTGTTGAAAAACACCTTTTTGCGTGGTATACTTATTCTGTAAATTTTTGTTTTAACGAAAGGACAAAACTGTTATGAATAAACTCTACGGTAACGCTGTAATAGGTCAGTCCGGCGGTCCTACCGCCGCTATAAACGCTACACTTTCCGGCGTTGTTCGCGGCTGCAAAGACGCAGACTGCATAGGAAAAATATACGGTGCAATAAACGGTATCGAAGGCGTTCTTGCCGAGCGCTTCTGCGATCTCGGAGAAAAACTTCCGGACGAAGCCTCTCTCAGGCTTCTCGAGCAGACTCCTGCCGCCGCTCTCGGCTCGTGCAGGAAGAAGCTCCCCAAGCCCGAAGACGATCCCGCAACGTTCGAAAAGCTCGTTGAGATTTTCAAAAAATACGATATCCGCTATTTCTTCTACATCGGCGGAAACGATTCGATGGACACCGTTGCAAAGCTCTCACGCTACTGTGCCTCGGTCGGATTTGATATGCGCGTTATGGGCGTACCGAAAACAATAGACAACGACCTTGCCGGCACCGACCACACGCCCGGCTTCGGTTCCGCTGCGAAATACATCGCAGCCGTAACGCAGGAAATTCTTCTCGATACGGCTGTTTACACGGTAAAAGCCGTTACAATAATAGAAATAATGGGACGCGACGCAGGATGGCTCACCGCCGCAGCGGCTCTTCCCTCTCTTTCGGGCATCGCTCCGGATCTTGTATATCTCCCCGAAGTTCCTTTTGATTATGAAAAGTTCTACGAGGATATTGCCGCAGCGTTTGAAAAGCATCCGAACGTTGTCGTTGCGGTTTCGGAAGGCGCACGTACGGCGGACGGAACCTACGTCGGTGAAGGCACTCAGAGCGGCGCAGTCGACGTTTTCGGTCATAAGTATCTTTCCGGCACAGGCAAGGCGCTTGAGCTTGCCGTAAAAGAGAAGTTCGGATGCAAAGTCCGCTCCGTTGAGCTTAATCTGCCTCAAAGATGCGCGGCTCACATACGCTCGAAAACCGATATCGATGAATCCGTTATGGTAGGCAAAGCCGCAGCAAATTATGCGGTAAACGGCGAAACGGGAAAAATGGCATGCTTTGTACGCACATCGTCAGATCCCTACAAGTGCGAAGCCGGACTTTGCGATATTGCTTCCGTTGCCAACGCTGTCAGAAGCGTTCCGAGAGAATTTATCACCAAGCGCGGAAACGGCGTGACTGAAGAATGTGTAAGATATATCGCTCCGCTTATAATGGGCGAAGCTGAATGCACCTACAAAAACGGGCTTCCAGATTTTATAACCCTCAAATAATCTGCGCACCTTATGTACGCATACGAAAAAAAGACCGAATATTCCTATAACTTCGGCACGATAAAAGAGCTTTCCTACATCTGCCGCAGAAACGGGATAAACATTCCCGTGCGCGAGGATGTTGCTCCGCTGTCGGCAAAGCCGCAGTTGCGGCTCAAAAACGGAGTTTATCTCACTCTTTCAAATTCAATTGCCGTAAATCCTATGGAGTGTCTTGATTGTTGCGACGACGGCTCACCGTCTTTCCTCTCGGAAAGGCGGTGGCTTCGTTTTGCATCGTCTGGCGCAGGACTTATATATTGCGGCACCGCTGCGCTTGATAAAGACTGTCGCCAAAGCGGCCGTCAGCTTCTTATCACGCGCAATAATATACACAAGTATAAAATACTGATAAGCAAGATGAGGGCTGTGTCTTCCGCTCCTTTGATAATTCAGCTGTCGGCGGGAAAGATAAATTCGAAAACACTTACGGAAAGGTTTTCCGCCGCTGTCAAGCTCGCTTTTGAGGCAGGCTTTGACGGCGTTGATATCAAGCTTTGTCACGGCGATATTCTCTGCACTTCACCCGATGCGGGCAGCGTTTTTGATTCGATAATCGATATCGCTCCTCATAACGCTGTAATCTCCTGTCGGTACGGCCTTTCGGGAAACACCGAAAAAGACGCGGAAGCTGTTTTATCGCTCTATGAAAAAGGACTTTCCGTAGCAAGCGTAACGTCAGGTTCGCCTTACAAGATCAGCCGCCTTTGCTTTCCGTCAAACATCTCGGAGGAAATGCCTCCCGAACATCCGCTGAAAAGTCTTGAAAGACTTATCTGCGGGGCGGCTGAAATAAAAAAAGCCGCACCCGGACTGTGCGTCATTGCATCCGGAATGAGTTACCTGAAAAATCTTGCGCCGTATGTCGCGGCGGAAGTTATCGCTTTGGGAAAAAGCGATATGGTCGGGTTCGGTCGCGCGGCTCTCGCTGCCACAGATTTTGCAAGCAATTTTATTTCCGGAAAAACCGAGCTTAAAACCTCATGCATCGCATGCGGAAAATGCTCCGAGCTTCTTTGCGCTGAAATGACCGTCGGCTGCCCTATACGCGATCAGGAAATTTATTTGCCATTGTATCGCGAGCTTCGAAAGTCAAAAACACACCGTTTCTGATTATTCTTGTGTCATCTCGGTTTTTAATTTTATATATTTGTATTAAATTCTCTTTTCTATTTGCGTTATAAAACGCCGCAACACAGAATATGTGCTGCGGCGTTTATTTTTTTATTTGATTTTATTGAGTGTAAATCCATTGCCCGCAAGGGATATGTCATCTGTATTTCCGCTTGTAAAAAGTTCTTTTCCTCCGATATGGAATATCGTGTTAATATTTTCGAGTGTTTTGAGAGAGGTCTCATCAAGTTCATCCGCTATGAAAATTTCCGACGCGGAAAGCGCAATATCAAAGCACGAATTGTTCTCCGAATAAAGAACAAGCATGTCGGCAGCGCACCTGCAAAGACCGTCCGCCGCGCTTATATAACGTGTTCTGGAAGCACCGTTTTCGTATGTGTAGCAATTGTACTTTTCGCCTTCATACATAATATAATTGCGCAGATATACGACCGACATTTTACTCTTTGTGTTAAGTGTTGCCGCAACCGTGAGTTTACTGTTTTCTCTTACAACAATATCCGCCGAGAGCGTCTCGTTGCCAAAAAATCTCGTATAACCGTCATAGCTTGTTATATATCCGCGAGTAAAACCTGCAGATATCATCTCGTCAGCAATATGGTCGATTATAATAGCGTTCTTCAGCCAATAAAAATCAAGATAGCGCTGTATTCCGTATTCGGTCGCAAAAGCCTTGTATTCATCCGAAACGGAAAGAAGTACCTTGTTGTCACCCAAAAGTTCAAGCTTTATGTCAGTGCCCGAATTTATAAATGCAGAAACTTCCGCAAAATACTCTCTTACACTGTCATTTTCGTAAGGATCGTATTCCCTTGCCTCTTCGTCGCTTTCGCTGTCAAGCAAATCGGCATAATCGTAATATATCGGAGCAAGATAAAGAAGCTTTTTCCTGTCTTCCGAAAAACTTTCAAGCGCCTTATACAGAAGCGGATCTATCTCCGTTTCTTCATTCGGATGCTGATTTACATACGCAAGATTTTTCGCTCCGTCATGCACGCTCTTTTCGTCAAGCGCATAATATATTTCTTCCATAGCACTTGTATAAAGCGATGAAAGCTTTTTATACTCTGTATTTGCCGAAACTCCGCTTACACCAATGTTATAAACAAATCGGAAATCGTCCGCGCAGGTATATCCTTTTTCGCTTCTGACTTCGATATCCCGCCATCCGCTCTCTCCCGAAATAAGCTTGTTCGCTCCATAGGCAAAAGCCATTGCCGCAATTAAAATAAGTGCGACAATGGCTATTATTCTTGGTGTAGGGTTCTTTTCCGAAAGCTCTATTTTTTCAACAGGCTTTACGTTCGGAGTTCTTTTTTCTCCGCCGAAAAATCCTCTGCCCATATTATTTTACCGCCGTTACAGAAGTGCAAGAAGCAAGCAAATAAGGAACAGAACAAGAAGTCCCGCGCGAAGCAGAAGGCCTATTATCGATCCTTTTTTGCAAGCCTTGAAGTTTCGTATATGCTTGTGACGTTTGAATATCGCCCCGACTATCAATCCTGTTATCGGAAGGAAGAAGCCTCCCACCGAATACCAAATGTTACCCGTGTCGTGGAGAGGAGTTTCAAGAATGTAGTTGCTGCCCGAAAGCACGTCTTCACTTTCCTGCTTTGATTCGCTCTGCTTTGCACTTCCGCCGGGAACTATCGTGATCGACTTTATCGGCTCGCCTTTTTCTCTTATCGTCTTGTATTCCTCGATCTCCTTCTTATTTCCGAAGATATAGTGGTCGTGACCGATGCAAGTCATCTCCGGCTTGTCCTCGCTGTAATCGTGAACGGAAGGATCATAAGTAAAGAGCACCTTGTTCTTCTCAAGCTCTGGATCGGGTATCGGTATAGCCGATATAAGTGAGCGCGTATACGGATGGAGCGGATAGTTGAAAAGCTCTTCCGCAGACGCTATTTCAACGATATCGCCCTTATATATAACGCCGATATGATCTGAAATGAACCGTACTATCGAAAGGTCGTGCGCTATGAACAGATACGTTGTACCTCTTTCCTTCTGGAATTTTTTAAGAAGGTTAAGCACTTGTGCACGAATCGACACGTCAAGCGCTGAGATAGGCTCGTCCGCTACAACAAGCTCGGGTTCCATTACCATTGCTCTTGCAAGCCCTATTCTCTGACGCTGACCGCCTGAGAACTCGTGCGGATATCTTGTAAGATGCTCGGGAAGAAGTCCGACTTCTTTTATCATGTTTTCAACTTTATTAACTCTGTCCGCCTCATTTTCAAAGAGGTGGAAGTTATAAAGTCCTTCAGAGATGATATAATCCACCGTTGCACGCTCGTTGAGCGAAGCCGCCGGATCCTGAAATACCATCTGAATGTTGCGTATTACCTCACGGTCAAGCGAATAAGGAATTTTTCCGGAGATACGAACTCCCTTGTAGTCGATCTCGCCTGCGGCGCAGGGATTTACTCGTATAACCGCGCGACCTATCGTTGTTTTTCCTGATCCCGATTCGCCGACAAGCGAAAAGGTTTCGCCCTTGAGAATGTCAAACGACGCATTTTTTACCGCTTCTACGGCATTATCTCCTTTGCCAAAAGTGATATCCACATTACGCAGCGAAAGCAATATTTCCTTTCCTTCGCTGTTAAGCGGTCCATGCTCAGGCAGGTGATTTACTTTTTGCCCAATGTTGTTTTTTTCTTTTTTCATGGCCTGCCTCTCCTATATGTTGAATGCGTTTATCAGTTTTTCGTGGATGTTCTGAATAATTTCAGGTTTTTCAACCTTAGGCGCTCTCGGATCCAACAGCCATGTCTTTGCATAGTGTGTATCCGTAACGCGGAACATTGGCGGCTCCTTGAGTGTATCTACTTTAAGGCAATACGGATTTCTCGGAGCAAACGGGTCGCCTATTATACGATTGTAAAGAGACGGAGGCGTTCCCGTGATTGAATAAAGCTTTGTATTTTTCTGCGCGAGTTGCGGAAGCGAGGAAAGAAGCGCCCATGTGTAAGGATGACGCGGATCGTAGAATATTTCCTCTACCTTTCCTATTTCAACTATTTCACCGGCGTAAAGCACGGCAACTCTGTCCGCAATGTTGGCGACAACGCCAAGATCGTGCGTGATAAATACAATTGTATATTTGAACTCTTTCTGAAGGTCCTTCAGGAGCTGCAATATCTGAGCCTGAATAGTAACGTCAAGCGCGGTGGTAGGCTCGTCGCAGATAAGAATCTTCGGCTGGCACGAAAGCGCTATCGCTATAACTATTCTCTGTCTCATACCTCCGGAATACTGGAAGGGATAATCATCGAAACGGTTTTCTGCATTCGGTATTCCTACCTTTTTCATAAGCGTGAGCGCTCTCGCTCTCGCTTCAATCTCCGAGCATTTCTGATGCTTTATGATTATGGAGGTTATCTGCTTGCCTATGGTTATAATAGGGTTGAGCGATGTCATAGGGTCCTGGAAAACAGTCGCTATCTTCTTGCCGCGTATCTGTCCCCAGTCCTGCGAATAGCGGACGTTTGCAAGGTTTATAATACACGTTCCGTGAAGCTTATCTTCCGTTTCGTCAAGATATCTTACTCTGAAAACCGTGGAGTCGAACACAGAGTTTTTTACGTCCTCCGAGTCGAGGTCAACACCCATTTGCATAGCTTTTTTCAGGCTTTTTTCAAGAGATCTTATAAGGCTTATGCGCTTGAATATACCGTAGCGCCCCACAGAAAGATATACTTCCTTTGCAAGCACTTCGTTTCTCTGCTTCTGCTTCTCCGAAATATCGCCGGATATCTCTTTTGCATATTTTGCATTGAGAGAAAGCATTTTTTCATCATATGCGTGCAGATATTCAATATCGGCTTTCGCCTCTGCGCGATGAGCTTTTACTATCTCTTCTTTTTTGTGTCTGAGATTTTTTATCTCTGCGTCGTATTCGGCAATTCGCTTTGAAACTTCTTTTATTCTGTCTTTTTCCTTTGAAGGGTCTATTGTCTGTTTTAAGTTAAAATCTTCTGTTCTCTTGAACATAATGTCGGAGATCTTGTCATCTATGGCTTCAAGCTCTTCGCCGCTTATGCCAAGCTTGCTTTTCTTTTCCGATTTGAGCGAAAGTATCTCCTTGTATGTCTCCGAACCGGCCTCAAGCTTTGAATAAAGATCAAGCTTTTTTCTTATTGAAGAAACAAGCGAGCGATCAACCGCACCTTTTTTAACACATGTATCGGCAAGCTCTTCATCGCTGAAAACAATACTTCCGTTGTCTATAAAACCGTTTTCATCAAGCATTCCGGCAAACGTTTTTGTAAATACCGATTTACCTGAACCGGATTCACCCACGATCGCTATCGATTCGTTTTCATAAATGTCAAGCGATATACCGCGTATAGCGGTGAGTATTCTTCCGCGCACGCGGAATTTTACAACAAGATCCTTTACGGATAATAAAACTTTGTTATTTTCCATTCTGTCTGCCTCCGTATAAGATCAGGTATGCGTTCTGGGGTCGGACGCATCGCCTAAGTTCTGTCCGACAACATACAGCACGACCGTAATAATGGAAGCCACAGCAACGGGACACCAGAATTCAAACTCAAATCCGGGCGTGAGCATTGAGCCTTCGGCTTCATAAATAAGCTTACCGAGCGACATATCGGACATTGAAAGTCCGATGTAGGAAAGGAAAACTTCGTATGAAATATACGAAGGAATTTCCGTTGCGGCAAGAGTAACTATTACCGATACCATGAAAGGCAGGATGTTTTTCATTGCTATACGGAAAGTTGACGTTCCGAGGCATTTGGACGCGAGGTTGTATTCCCTGTCGCGTATAATGATTACCTGTGTACGAATAAAGTACGCAATGCCAAGCCATCCCGTTACGGTAAGAGCAAATACCATTGCCCAAAAACTTGCGGAAAGTATCATTACAAGTACCGAAATAAGAAGAATATACGGAACGTTTCCGATAATATTGTAGACCTCTGTCATAATAACGTCAACACGTTTGGAAAGTCCCCATACAGCGCCTATTATAACGCCTATCGTCATATTTATGGCTGCGCATACAAATGCAAGCGAAAGCGATATTCTTGCACCGCTCCAGAGTGCGTCGAATGTGGACTGTCCCACTGCGCCTGCACCGAATATCCAATGTATACTGAAGCCATGCTTTGCTATTGCCGCTTTGGGCGTAAGGTGCTTCGCGCCTTCAAGCATAAGGTTTGCATATTTGTCGTAACCAGAGAACATCGGATAAACGTAAGCAAATATTACAAGAACCGCAAGTATGGCAAGAATTATAATGTTTATTCTCTTCTTGAAGAAAACTCTCATAACCGAGCGCCAGTATGAATAACGCGGAGCCGTTATTTTTTCGGCTTCTGCTTCGCTGTTGTCAATGCGAGAAAAGAGTTCTTCCTCGCTCATGCCGAACTCATCAAGAGAGATAAGTTTGCCTTTATCCATATCTGTCACCTCGCTTTACTTGAGAATGAAATTCTCGGATCCACCAATGCCATAAGAATATCACCGAAAATTATTGAAAGTATCGAAAGCGTTGAATAGAACAATGTAAGTCCTACTATAACGCCGTTATCGTAAGTGTTTATCGCCGTAGTAAGAAGGTTGCCGGCACCGGGAACGAGGTAAACACGTTCCGTGATAATAGCGCCGGAAAGCGCTCCGAAAACGCTTGCCGGAATACCGTGAATTATCGGTATAGCCGCGTTTTTAAGAATATGACCGGAGAATATCTCCCCTTCCGAAAGTCCGCCCGAACGCGCAAATTTTACATAGTCCGAGTTCATCTGGTCTACCATGTAACGACGTAGCCACTTCATAAGTCCGGCTATGGACGGAAGTGCCAGCGATACTATGGGAAGGATATACATCATCTTCGTTTCGCTTTCCATAAGGAAAGACGTGGGAAGACCGAGTTTTCCGCCTATCGCCTTGAACATAAAAATGTATGCAAGCGACGGAACCGCTATGATAAACACGATATAAAGTGTGCCTATCTTATCTACAAGCTTGTCCTTCTTTCTTGCCATAAGTATGCCGAGCGGCACTGCAAGGAAGTAAGACATTATAACCGAGATTATGCCGATTATGAACGAATATCCGAGTTTTGAATGATTATTCTTTACCGCGTTTGTGTTGATGTAATCGTCAACATAGCGGTCGGAGTAGATTTCAGCCGTGTCTCTTGCACCGGCATAAGCATATGTTGCCGAATGAAGATCATATGCGCTGTCCTCAACAAGTCCTGTCGGATAAACCGTTTCTGATTTTATATAAGCACCCTGAGATTGTGTCATCGTCTGGAAAACGTCAACGTTACGGTTTACCGATATCGAAACGCCGAGATTTATCGTTATAAGATTCTGATGAACAAACGGGAATTTATTGTCGAAGTAAACGAGATATTTATATTTCGTGCCGTTGCCTATTATTGCAGGAGAGAACTTGTTTTTTGCCACCTCTCCGGTTCCGGGCTGAGTGTTGTAGACGGGATCATAAAACGTAAAGGTAAGTCCCCTGTTCTCTATATCGTCTTCAACGTAGTGAATGTTATCAACGGACACTACCCTTCCGAAGAAGGAAATCATTCTTTTTATCATAGGGGTATTTTTGTATACGAAAAGCTGCTGTTTTCCCCCACTGGCAACCTTTTTGGATGATACCATTACAGCGTCAAGACGAACGGCAGTATATCCCTTTGATTCATAATATTCTTTGAATTTTGCCGCATATTTTTTTGCCGTCGGATTGTCTTCGTTTTCTTTGGTTGCAATGTTGGCAGCCTCAGCGCATATTTCTTCGGTTATTTCGCCTGACTTCACAAGCGAGGTAAGATATTCGTTATATGTTATATAGTCAAGATAGCCGAATTTTTCCCATTGGGAATACTTGTAGATTTCTCGGTCGTTATTTACTCTTTTTGTGAACGTGCCGTCATTGGCAAATATAAGTTCGCGATCCATAAGCGTATATACCAGGAGCATTACGATCGCGACGACGATCACTACGGAAACAAGCCCGTGAAGCAACCGTTTCAGTAAGTATTTTGTCATAAGCCGTATCTCTCATTATATGCATAATAAGGGGACAGGAAAAATCGCCGCCCCTTATTATACAGTTATTTATTTAATTTTTATTAAGGCAAAAAATCAATAAAGACCGATGCTCTTCGTCATGTAGCCGTCGCCGTCCGGGAGCATTGTATCAAGATAAGTGGAAGGATCGCCGTAGTCAGGACCCCAACCGGAGTTATCCATGATATTATAGTTCATGCCGTCACCCGTGGAGGGATAATAGCCTGCGTAGTACCAGTTAAGAGCGTTTGAACCGCCGCACTTGATAAGTCTGATTTCAACAAGTCCTTCAAGAGAAGACTCGATGGACTGCTTGAGAGCGTTTGCTCTGTTGGAGAAAGTCTGGTTTACATCATAGTAAGGAAGTTCAAGGATGATCGGATTTTCCTTTGTGATTTCAACGCCCTTAGCCTTGAGTTCTTCAACAGCCTTCTTGAGGTTTTCACGAGCGTATGCAGCATTGTACCAACCGTCAAAGCCTGCGGATGAACCTACGCCTTCATCAGCTGTAGGATCCCAAACTTTAACCTTAACGCCGTCTGCATCAAGAGCAGCCTGAAGAATAGCACCGTAATATGTGCCTGCCTTGAATGTTGTGTCCTTGCCGCCGATCTTAACGGTTACGTCCTCGTCGAGAGATACGAACGTGCCGGGAACATAGGAGTTAACAAGGTTTGTGAGCTTAAGATCATCACCCTGAGTTGTAGCATTGTATACACTACGGTCAAGACCCGTAACAACTGCAAGACGGAAGTTTCTGTTTTCCATTGCAAGGTTTGTTCTGATCTTATCTGTATCGTTCATTTCGGAAACTGCAATTGTTGCGTCGTTGAAGTTAGCGTAAGCTGCACGATAGAGGTTGAGGAACATCGGGTAAGCCGTTGCGTCCGTACTGGAAATGTAAGAATATTTGTCAAAGAGACCGTCTTCTTTAGCCTTTGCAATAGACTGAGTGTTGAGACCTGCGCCTGCAAATGTGCCGTCCTTCATAAGCGTGTAGGATTCTGTAGGATCCTGACCGTCGATGAATCTCCAAACGATCTTCTTGAGGTTTACGTTGTCTTTGTTCCAATATGTGGGGTTGAGGTCGAATACGACGGAGTTCTTCTCTGTTGCGGATGTTACGAGGTACGGTCCGCAGTAAGCAATGTTTTCAAAAGAAGTGCCGTATGTGTATGTGTCCTTCTCTTTTGCTGCAGCATATTCTTCCATACCGAAAGCGCCGCCCTTTGCACGGAAGTACTTTTCGCTGATAGGAGCGAAGCAACCGTATCCGAGCATTGTTGTGAAGAATGAGCAGGGAGCTTCGAGAGTGTATACAAGAGTATAGTCGTCTGTAGCCTTAACGCCTACCTCAGAGAAATCTGTGATTTCGCTGTTCATGTACTGAGAAGCGTTTTTGATCTTGCCGTCAACGAGGAATTCAAGACCTTCCTTAGCGTCCATCATGTGCTGCATGCCTTTTACAAAGCTGTGAGCTGTAACGTCTTCGATAACGTTGCCCTGATAGTCAACCCATTTAACGCCCTTACGGATGTGGAATGTGTATGTGAGGCCGTCTTCGGAAACTTCATAAGACTCAGCAAGTGCGGGTCTCTGAACGTTTTCAACGTCGTACTCAAGAAGTCCGTCGTAAGTGTTTACGATAGCTTCGGCGTCAGCAGCCTGCGATGTTGCAAGTGCGTCCCATGTCGTAGGATCGGATGTGTATCCGAAAGTATATACGTCGTTGAGCTCATAGCCCTTGCCTGTGAGATAGCTCTTTGCCCAGGCTTCATATGTGCCTGTGCCCTTGAGCTCTGCCCATTTAGCCTTCATCTCATCGCGAACAGCGGGTGTGAGCGGATCGCCCTTAACGATGATAGCCTGATGGAATCTGTCGGAGTCGTTGCCCCAAAGTACGGATGTGATCGTATAAGGAGCAACTCTGGATATAGCGTAGTTACCGCCCTTTGAAGACGAGGGGAGCATTACGCCCTGACCGAGAAGCTTAGCTTCCGCGATAGCCATGAGAGCAAATCTTTCGGATATGCTGTCAGCTTTCAGAGCTGCCTGATAGTATTCGTTGAATTCTCCGAGCACCTGTGCATAGAGCGCGTCGGAAACTTCCTGATGTGTCTTGCCTGCATAAGGATCTACAAGGTCAACTTTCGGTTCAACGGGAGGCTTCTTACAGGAAGCCAGCGCGAGAACGACCATGCAAAGTGCGAGAGCAAGAGCCAGAACCTTTGTGAGTTTCATTTTGTTTTTCTCCTTTTCATAATATTTATTTTACCTTTTCTTTTGGAAAAGGCAACCTACCGCCGAAAAAGCTTTTGGTTGGTTTAAGCCGACGGCGGTATATCATTCACCGATTTATGTTTCAAAACTATGAATAATATTTTATATATTTTATCAAATCACCGTTTATTTGTCAATGTTTTCAATGAAATAATTTCATGTGCGAGCATTTTTATTCAAAAAAACGGAGTTTAAAATAAAATTTTTTAATGTGTTTGTGCAAAAAATGCAAATTTTTTTCTGTGTTTTACATCAAGTGCAGAAAACCGCAGTCGCATTCAATACATAAAATGCGTATTTTTATCGATATTTATTCGTCCAACCGAAAAACGCGTCTTCGCCGCAAGGCGAAAACGCGTTTTTTCAAAATTATAAATTCATTCGGTTTCAGTCGTTTTCAGTAAGAAGGGCAAAAATTTCAGCCAACTCGCAAACATCGTTTTTTGTAATGACACCGGCGTCATACGCCTCCTTGACAAGATAGAACTTCCCTTCCTTATACATATAAAGCGGCTGCCCGCTCGGGAACACGATTTCATACCCCGCCACATAAACAGGACGATACGCTTCGGTATAATTGATTCCGTCGCCGCCGATCATCACGGCTTCACATCCGCTGAAATTGCCATAATAGCACATTATAAACAGATCGCTCGGAGACTGCGGCGAATATACCGATCCTTTGTCTGTCAGATTCCCGTCCGAAAGTTTTTTGAAGTATGCTGTCTTAATTTCGGACGCAACAGCCTGATCCATTTTCGGATTGTCATATTCGTTAACGGGGATAAGCTTCGCGCTTTTTGACTCGCACGAGCAAAGTACAACCGTAAGTGCGACCATGATTATTGCGGCTATCATTGCAGCTATCCTCTTTCTCATAGCTCCTCCTTATTTTATCTCCGTAACAACTCCCATGAACATCGGAAGATTTGTATTTGTATCGACTATAAAATATACAAACGGCCTGTCAAGCTTCACTGTTTTTATTTTAGGCATCTCTACGCCGGTAGTTTCTGTCACCACCGCCGTTACGGCTGGC
>FR898219.1:21894-39410 GCA_000437375.1 Eubacterium sp. CAG:841 | reverse complement strand
CGGCTGCCGCTCTTGTGCCGGACTGCGTTACCTCAATGTGCGTTTTGTGAAGTACTTCTCCGATATAGATGTTGTCCGCGCAATCGCCTATGCCCGAAAAGTCGGCTTCGACGGGAGAGAAAGCTTTTTTCAGTCCCATTGACACGAGCGCATCGTAAAGACTGAGTTCATAATCGTATTCAAACTTGGGAAGATATGCTTTCGCACGATAGTTATAATCGTTTTTCTTTCCGGAAAGTATCTGTCCGAGCTCATCACCCGTGAGTGAAGCAACATAATCGAAAACGTCGCCGTCCGGAAGCATTGCAACGAAAGCATAGCTTCCTTCATAATCTTTGCGGAAGCCGATCGCATTCTTTGTCGCTATGAGCGTTTCTTTGCTTTTCATAAAAATGGCGTCACTCTTGCTATTGTCGTAATCTGTAAAGACTCCTTTCTCGCATTGAAAATTCTCGTACTGATTGCTCCACAGAGCGTCGAAAACAAGCGCGTTTATAAGTATCATCACCGTATTCGAATCGATAGCGTCGATAATCTCATCGATCATATCGTCCGTATGCTCGCTCACCCACTTGTTTATCTTATCGACGGTTTTCTGATTGAAGAAATCTTCTTCATATGCCTGAGCATCGTAGTAGCTTTTGTTCAACTGCAAAAAGTCGTCGTGAACGGCTACTCTGCCGTCCTTTCCGAACCATATAGAATTTGCAAGCTCGACTTTCGCCTTGTCTCCGCTGTAAAGCGAATGTGCAAGCGTGTAAAGATATGCGTTGGCTTCGTCTACGGAGAAGCCGAAAAGCTTTTCAAATTCTTCTCTTGTTTCTCCCATTGCTCCGTTCGACGTCATACCGAGAGCAACTATAACGGAAAGCGGCGAGATAAGCGAGCTTTTTTTGTCCTCGTCAAGTGTGTTCTGCATAAGCTTTACTGCAAAATCAAGCATGCCGCTCTTGAATTTTTCGTCGGCGTCTTTCCCCGTAACCTCCGTTGCCACAAAATCTTTCAGCAAGTCGCCTGCGGCTTTTACGTTTGTAGGTTCAATCGTCGGCAGATCACCCCTTGTCACTTTTGGCTCAACCTTTGTCTTTGCACACGAGCAAAGCACGAGCGCAAGCATTGAAAGTGCAAGTATCATTGCAAAAAATTTTTTCATTGTGTTTTTCTCCTTTATTAATAAGGTAGCTTTGTTCTGACTCAACGGCTTACCGTAAACGAAACGGCTTTCAGACTTTCTGCATAGGGTTCATCCGAACTGCCTGCGAGTTTGAACTTTACGGTCAGAATGGCGTCGTCGCACACCCACCTGTATGTCGGCGCGCCGAGAGCGACTCTTCCGTCGCTTCCCATAATCCCGCATATTTCCATATACGGCATGCCCTCTCTCAAGGTTATCATTTTCCCGCTCACCATAACGGTTGCAGAACTGCCCGTCGTCACGATATCAGTCTCTGTGTCTGACGTGCAGGCAACCGTCGTTTCGGGTTCAAAAGGCGCGCGGGTGGTGGTTACGCGGCTCGTTTCGGATCTCGTTGTTTCGAATTCGGTAAACATCGGCGTTGTCGCTACAGTGAACATCGGTGTAGTCGTATACACCGGAGTTGTTTTATACATCTCTTCCTTCTCCGTAGTATCTTCCACATCACCCGAAGGAATAACACCTGCTGAAACTTCATCGGAAAAGGCGGTTGTTTTCACGCCGTCTGTGCGAGTTTCCGTATAACTCGGGGAAGACTCCGCCGTTTCATTGTTTTTGGGCATTGAACCCGCCACAAGCATTATCGGAATAATAACTACGGCAAGCGACGCGGCAATGGTCCCGAATTTTGTTATTCTGAGCTTCTTTGCTTTTTCTTCCGCAGCTTTCTTTTCGGCTTTTTCATACACCGAGCGACGGAATTCGTCCATATTCTTCATACCGATTCAACCCCCTTCCCTTCGAGCGCTTTCCTTAAGGATTCTTTTCCTCTGTAAAGCAGATTTGCCATCTGCTTTTTGTTTTTATTCATTATAAAACACACCTCGTCGCCCGAAAATCCGTAAAAATACGTCAGCCTGAGTACCGAAGCGTATTCCGGATTTATCTCTTTCAGCGCGTCGCGCACTGCTTTTGCCTTTTCATCGGCAATAAGTTTATCTTCAAGAAGCTTTCCGTCAGATATGCTTTCGGCGCTTTCGTTTATATCTTCATCGGAAAAACGTCTGCGATGGCGGATCCTGTCCACCGCTTTGTTTCTCGCCACAGAAAAAAGATATGTTTTAAGCGAGCATCCGAAAGAGTATCTTTTCGGATGAACGATCAGGTCGGCGAAAACGTCTGCAGCTATATCCTCAGCGTCGGCAAAATTTTTCACTGTGCCGTAAACAAAAAATATAAGCGCGTCGTGATATATTTCAATTATTTTGTCAAATGCCGTGCCGTCGCCGCCAAGCCAACGCCTGTAAAGGTCTGCTCCCGCGTCGCATGATATCGCACCGGTGTTTATATTTTCATCTTCCGGCATATTGTTTTTCGCTCCTTTGTATCTATTAGTCGCATTGCGGCGGGAATTATCTCACCGCTTTTGCAAATTTTTTATTTTTTTATATTGTATCACATTTTTTCGTCCGTGAAAAGAGAAAAGCGTTCTTCCTTCCGGAAAAACGCTTTTTTGTTTGGCTTTTGCTTTTATTTATCGTAACCGTTGGGATTTTTCGTCTGCCAGCGCCATGTGTCCTCGCACATATCGTCAAGATTCTTTTCAGCCTTCCAGCCGAGCATTTCCTTTGCTTTCGTAGCGTCGGCATAGCATTCGGCGATATCTCCGGGACGTCTGTCAAGCATTACCTTCTTTATTTCCTTTCCGCACGCTTTTTCAAATGCGGATATCATCTCAAGCACGCTGTATCCTACGCTCGTTCCGAGATTGAACACTTCAACTCCTTTGTGGGCGCCGACATAATCCACCGCAGCAACGTGACCTTTTGCAAGATCAACAACGTGGATATAGTCTCTTACGCCCGTGCCGTCCTTTGTGGGATAGTCCGTTCCGTAAACAGTCATCTGCGAAAGCTTACCGACAGCCGTCTGCGCAATACGCGGCATAAGATTGTTCGGGATACCGTTCGGATCCTCGCCGATAAGTCCGCTTTCGTGCGCGCCGACAGGGTTGAAGTAGCGGAGCAGAACCACCGAAAGCTCGGGATCTGCTTTTGCCGCCGACTGCAAAATAACCTCTATCATATATTTTGTCCAGCCGTAAGGGTTCGTGCAGCGACCTACCGGAGCCGTTTCTTTTATCGGCACCTCGTCCGGGTCGCCGTAAACCGTTGCCGATGAAGAGAATATGATGTTGTGCGCATCATACTTTTTCATCGTTTCAAGCAGTGTAAGCGTAGAATCGAGATTGTTTCTGTAATATCTTATAGGCTGTGCAACGGATTCGCCTACGGCTTTAAGTCCCGCAAAGTGAATTACCGTGTCTATATGCTCTTTTTCAAAGACCTTTGAAAGCGCTTCGGCATCGCACACGTCCACTTCGTAAGCAGGGAAGCTCTTCCCCGTTATCTGTTTTATTCTGCGTACCGCTTCGGGCTTGCTGTTTGAATAGTTATCCGCAATAACTATATCATAGCCTGCGGAAAGCAACTCCACCGCGGTATGAGAACCTATATATCCGGCACCGCCGGCAAGTAAAATACTCATAATTGCACCCTCCTGTATTTCGCTCTTTTTTGAGACTACATTATATAACAAACATTTTAATTTGTCAATACTTGCTTTTTTCGCGACCTGCGCTTGCGGACAGTTTTCGTCGCAAGCGAAAATTCTACATAAATACGATTACAAACAGATTTTATTTTTTATAATTTTATACTTCGGTATAATTTGCGATTTATTCTTATAACACCTTGATATTTCAATTGTCGCAAAGCAATGCGTCCGCTATCCGTTTCGATGCATTTCCGTCGCCGTACGGATTTTGGGCGCGAGCCATTTTATTGTACTCGGCTCTGTCGCAAAGTAAAGCTTTGCAGGCAGAATATATACTCTCGCCGGACGTTCCGGCAAGTTTCAGCGTTCCTGCTTCTATCCCCTCCGGACGCTCGGTGACATCCCGAAGGACAAGCACGGGCTTTCCAAGCGACGGCGCTTCCTCCTGTATTCCTCCGCTGTCCGTAAGTATAAGATAGCTCTTTGCCATAAGATTGTGAAAATCGCGAACGTCAAGCGGTTCGATAAGCTTTATTCTCGGATGATCCGAAAGTATCTTTCCGGCAGCTTCTCTGACCTGCGGATTCGGATGAACGGGATAAACTATCTTCACATCATCAAACTCGTCTGCAATCCTGCGCACGGCGCGGAACATTTCGCGCATTGTCTCGCCTATACTCTCCCGTCTGTGCGCTGTCAGAAGTATCATTCTGCTGTCTTTCGCCCATTCGGTAACGGGAGAAGAATAGTCGCCGCTTACCGTATATTTCATTGCATCTATGGCGGTGTTTCCCGTCACGAATATTTTCTTTTCGTCCGCGCCTTCGCGCAGAAGATTTTCGGCGGAAAGCCTTGTCGGCGCAAACAGGTATTTTGCCGTTATGTCTATCGCCCGACGGTTGAACTCCTCAGGATACGGAGCGTAAACATCATATGTGCGGAGTCCCGCCTCAACGTGTCCTAAGGGTATCTTCATATAAAAGCAGGCAAGCGACGCCGCAAAAGCGGTCGTCGTGTCGCCGTGAACAAGTACAACGTCCGGATTTTCCCTTTCAAGCACGGCTTTCAGCTTTTCGGTAATTGAAAAGGTTATGTCAAAAAGCGTCTGTCCTGATTTCATTATATCAAAATCGCAGTCGGCATTCACGCCGAAAATATCCAGCACCGACCTGAGCATTTCCCTGTGCTGTCCTGTTATGCAAACGTATAAATCGACATCTTTTCGCTTTTTCAATTCAATTATCACGGGGCACATTTTTATGGCTTCCGGTCGTGTTCCGAAAACCGCCATTATCTTTTTCAAATCGTGAAAAGCCTCCTTTTCGACCGTTTTTAATATTATAGCATATAAACGCACCGTATGTTAAAGTTTTTTCACATATTTTTCAAAACGCTTGAAAAGACAACTCGTTTGCTGTAAAATATATTTGTTTGATCTTCAAAAACTTTTCGAAAGGTAGCTACGTAAAATGAAAAAAGTATTCAGAAGTCACCCCGCACTCGCCACGCTCGGACGGTTCTTTTTGGTTTTCACCGTTTGCGCCGGTATAGCAATGACGGCACTGTCTTTTTATGCATATCTGCACTATAAAGACGGGCGCTTTCTCGTTTCAGGTATTATTATACTCGTTCTTCTCGGCGTTTTCTGTGTAATAGGTCTGCCGCAGATGTGGAAAAAATGCTTTGAAACGCTCGTCGTAACAGACGACTCCGTAACATGGAAGTGCGCGTTTGCAAAAAGTCATTCGATTCCGACAAGTGAAATAAAATACTCAAAAACAGCGTTTTATAAAGCGGAGAACGATACGCGCGCCGACATTTATAAAACAGGCAAGCGTTGCATAGTGGTCTCAACCGAGCCGATACCGCAGCTCAAAGCAAGCAAATACAAATGCAGTGACGCTCTTATAGCATTTCCGTCCAGACCGGGACTTTGCAGATGTCTCTGCGAAGCTTTGGGCGACGCTCCGTGCGGCGGAATATTCAAAGCAATGGCAAACAAAGAAGACCGTCTTGACAAAGAAGCCAAAAGAGCTGCAAAACACAGCAGATAATCGGAACGCTTTTCTGAAAGGAAATTTTGTTTATGATAAAATATGACAGATATACAGGCGGAAAACGTTATGCCGCAACGTTCAGCTATGACGACGGCGGTGCCGCAGACAGACGTCTTGTCGAGCTTTTCAACAAGTACGGTGCAAAATGCACGTTCAACCTTATTTCTTCTTCGCTTATAAAAACCGAAGGTACGGGAATAAAGGCGGCCGAGCTTAAAGAGCTTTACAGCGGTCACGAAATAGCCTGCCATACATATTCACATCCGCATCTTGAAAGGATGTCCGTTCAGGATCAGTATGAGGAGCTTATCCGAGACAGGCAGATAATTGAAGACGCCACGGGCAGAATCATACGCGGACTTGCATATCCGTTCGGCACTTACAGTCCGGATACGACCTTTGCCGCAATGAAAACCGCTTCCCTTGTCTACGGCAGAACCGCCACCGCAACAAACAGTTTCGAGCTTCCTTCGGATTTCAGAATATGGAATCCCACCACTCACCACAATGAATGCGAACCTTATGTAAAGAAATTCCTGTACAACGTTGAAAAGGCAATATGGCGCGCCGGCGGCGTGCTTTATATATGGGGACACAGCTACGAGCTTGACAATAAGGACTACCCTGTTCAGTGGCAACAGCTCGAAGGCGTTCTTGCCTCGCTTGCGGATGACGCAGACGGGATCTGGTTCGCCACAAATATTGAAATTTACGATTATGTCAATGCCCTTAAAGCGCTTCGCCGCTCAGCAGACGGAAAGACCTTCTATAACCCCACAGATATCGATCTCTGGATCTCGGTTGACGAGCAGCCGCTTGAAATACCGAAAATATCAACGGTGACGATATGATCAGATATGACAGATATCCCGGCGGAAAGCATTTCGCCGTAACCTTCAGCTACGATGACGGAAACATCGCCGACAGGCGGCTTGTCGCACTTTTCAACAAGTATGGACTCAAAGCGACGTTCCACCTCATACCGTCAAGGTTCGGCGGTGACACGGTAATTTCTTCAGACGAAGTAAAAACGCTTTATTCCGGTCACGAAATATCGGGGCACACCTATTCGCATCCGCATCTTGTCGGAATGCCGATCTCTGCCCAGCTTGAAGAAATAACGCGTTGCCGTGCCGAACTTGAAGCCCTTTCGGGAACGCTCGTGCGCGGAATGTCGCTTCCCTACGGCGGAAAAAACGCCGCTACCGTAACGGCGATGAAGGCGGCGGGCATAGCATATTCACGCAACGCAGGCGCTACGGGCGGACTGTCGGTTCCGGCGGACTTTCTTGATTGGAATCCCACCTGTCATCATTCGGCAGCATCGAAAATTATAGAAAATTTCAAAAACGCATGGATAAATCAGTCGTGGAACTACGGCGGACTTATCGATATCTGGGGACACAGCTTTGAATTCGATCGTGCAGACAATTGGCAGCTTGCCGAAGAAATGTGCGCTTCGCTTTCCGGTTTTTCCGATGTCTGGTATGCTACAAATATTGAAATCTGCGATTATATAACCGCGCAGCGCGCACTTATCTTATCGCAGGATCAAAAGACAATCTTCAATCCGTCGGCAATTTCCGTATGGGTAAGCTCGGATGGCTCCGCGATCGAAATAAAAAGCGGAGAATCCGTCAGGCTATAATCTTCAAAAAGCACCGTAACAACATGCTTTTTGATTATTTATACTTTTGTATTATTTTTGCTAGGAGGGTGTGTATATGAACGAAAAAGACATGCTTGTTTCTCACCTTTCGGACAAGCTTCGTTACTGTCGCGAACGCGATTGTATTCAAAGCACGCACTTTCTCGATGCCGCCTCACTCTCGGAGGCAAAGCGCTTCTGCGCCGCAGAAAAAGCGCGCGCGGTATTCTTCGGCGGATATGAAAATGCCGAAAGAGTTATATGCGCTTTTATACCCGATTTTTATCCCGATGAGATGTTTCCGTCATACTTCTTCGATGGGGGCGAAGATCAGCCCGTAAGAGCCGTAAGATGCACTTGGGCGCAAGGCTCGCCCAAGCTTTCTCATCGTGATATTTTAGGCTCGATGCTTGCGCTCGGAATAACACGTGAAGCCACCGGTGACATTCTTGTCTCGGAATGTTCGGCTGACATTTTCGTGCTTCCGCAAATGGTGGATTTTTTAATTTCTCACTATGAAAAAGCCAGCAGAGTTCCGCTTTCGGTGCGTGAAATTCCGCTTTCCGAAGTTATTCTTCCGGAAGTGAATATCGAACGTATGCGTGACACGGTGGCTTCGATGAGACTCGACTGCGTGCTTTCGGCAATATATTCTCTTTCAAGATCGAAGGCTGAAGAAGCAGTGTCGGCGGGTATTACATTCGTAAACGACATAAAAGCATCAAAGCCCGATGCCCCGATAAAAGACGGAGATAAAATAGTCCTCAGGGGGATGGGAAAGGCAAAAATTATATCGTCGGACGGCATATCCAAAAGAGGCAGAGTCGTCATAATCTTCGACAGATACAGGTAATTTTATATATTATACTTTTGTATATTACAAAGGAGCAGCATATGTCAGAATTCACTTGTCCCGTATGCGGACAAAGACTTGAAAAGCACGGTTCGCAGATGAAATGTCCTCTCGGACACAGCTACGACATATCACGTCGCGGATACATAAATCTGCTTATGTCGCAGGCGTCGTCAAAAAAACGTCACGGTGACGACGGCGAAATGGTATCGGCACGAACACGTTTTCTCTCGCTCGGATATTATGACAGGCTCCGCAGTGAAGTCTGCGATATTGCTGTCGGACTTATTCCGCAAGGCGGCGTGATAGCCGACATCGGTTGCGGTGAATGCTACTACACGGAGCATATCGCAAAAACAATGAAAGAAAAAAACATCCCGTGCGACATATACGGAATAGATATATCGAAGAAGGCGCTTGACGCTGCTGGAAAGCGCAATTGCGGAATATCGCTTGCGGTTGCAAGCGCGTTTTCGCTCCCGATAGCAGACGAAGCCGCAAATCTCATTCTCAACCTTTTCGCACCGCACGAGCCGAAAGAATTCGTAAGAATATCCGCGCCGGGCGCAAAGATGATAAGGGTATTCCCTCTTGAGCGCCACCTGTGGGAACTGAAGGAGGCCGTCTATGACGTGCCATACGAAAATGTCATTGACACGCTTGACTTTCCGGGTTTTACACTTATGTATAAAAAAGAGCTTTCGTACCGTATTCATTTAGCTTCGCAAAGCGAGATCCTTGACCTTTTCACAATGACGCCGTACTGCTACAAAACCTCCGAGAAAGACAGAAAAAAACTTGATTCACTGACCTCGCTCGATACACGCGTTGAGTTCTGTATAGTGGTTTACGAAAAAAGCGAGATTTAATTGACAAACCCGTCTTTTTGTGGTATAATTTTAGCCGAATTGATTTGAAAGGAGGCGCGCATGAAGAAAAATAAAAGTTTTAGGGAAAGCGGAAGATCGAGCGGCGGTTCGGTCGGCTTTTTCAGAGTTTTGGGACTTACAATTATAATAGTGGCAGCAGTATTTATTATAAATTTGACTTCACCTTTTGAAAAGATCGACGAAACAACATTTTCGTCCGAAACGTCCACAGTTGCAACCACCACCGTGATAACGACTGCGCAGACGACCACCGTTACAACGACCACAACAACGACCACGGAAGCTCCGCCTCCCGCAACAACCACAACGTCGCAGGAAACCACAACGTCAAAACCCCGCGTCCCGACGGACAAGGAAATGAAAAAGCTCATAGAAGAAAAAGACTTGCCCATAAACCCTTATTCACGGGTAGGTCACAAGCGAACCTCCACAAAGCAGATAGTTGTTCATTACGTTGCAAATCCCTCCTCTACGGCACAACAGAACTGGAGCTGCTTCCGAAACTACGCAATATCGGGAGAACGCGCCGCAAGCTCAAACTTCATCGTAGGTCTTGACGGAGAAATAATTCAATGTATGCCCATAGACGAAGTTTCATATCACGCAGGAAGAAACGCAAACTATTCCTCAATAGGAATTGAAGTGTGCCACCCTACAGCCGACGGAAAATTCAACAAGGCTACATATGATTCACTTGTCAAGCTCGTCTCGTGGCTTTGCGACAAGTACGGAATTTCAAAAGATAACGTGATCCGCCACTATGATGTAAACGGAAAAGACTGTCCGCGTTACTATGCAGGCGAACCCGGAAGCGACGGCTATCGAAGATGGGAAGCCTTCAAGGACGATTTGATATTCGACTGATAGCAACTCGATTTTTGGCATATTATACTTACGTGTAAAATAAAAAGTTCCGCTTTGTAAAGCGGAGCTTTTTATTTTACTTTTTTCATTTTGTTCCCGTAGAGCCGAATCCGCCGGAGCCTCTCTTTGTTTCGTCAAGAGTGTCGCTCTCCTCGAATTCCGCACGGATATACGGAGCAATCACAAGCTGAGCAATTCTCTCCCCTGCGGATATTGTTTGCGGCTGACCGGAATGATTGTGAAGCGAAACAATTATTTCTCCGCGATAGTCCGAATCGATTACTCCGACCTTATTTGCAGGAGCAACTCCGCGTTTTGAAGCAAGTCCGCTCCTCGCATAAACAAGTCCCACAAGTCCATCGGGAATTTGAACGGCAATTCCCGTGCCGACCATCACCGTCTGATCCGGAGCTATTAAAATGTCGCTGTCTGTCGCGGCATAAAGATCCGCGCCTGCGGCAAAGTCGCTCGAATACACGGGCGTCTTTGCAAGAGAATTCAGTTTTTTAAGTATTACTTTTTCACGCTTCATATATAAACTTCCTTTTTGATTTTATAATTATCCTTATGCCGTCTGCACTTTTTGTTTTATACAATAGTATATTTTATTTCGCTCGGGATTGTTATATCAGCCGGCTTGCCTCTCTCCATATTGGCGGTTATATATCCGTACGGAGTAGGGATACTGATATTTGCACTTTCAAGACCGTAAAGGTGCGGAGCAAGTTTTATCTCTTCAAAGCCCGGACGAACCATTTCAAATCCGAGAAGTGCAAGCGGCAGATAATATGCCGGAGCGCATCCTCCGCCGTAGCCGAAGCCTTTGCCTTCGCTGTCCCATTCTCTGCCAACTCCGTTTTTGCACTTATCTCCGAAGTCCTTCCAACGGCGGATAAGCTTCATACCGTGTTTTTCAAAAAGTCCGTATCGCAAAACGGTTTCAAGCAGATAAGCCATAAATCCGGGCTGAACATCTCCGAGTGACTTATCAGTTGCAATTCTCAATGCTATCTGCTTTGCCGACACACTGTCGCAAAGTCCGTAAAGCGCCGCAAGAACGTTCACATGCCGCGTATAATATTTCTTTCCCGGATTTTTCGGTGCGCGACACGTTTTTTTGTCTTTCGTCGCAAGACCGGCAAAGCAAAGTTGCCGTTCCCTGTCAAAAAACGCCGTCTCAAAGCCCTTCTTTACAGCGTCAGCACGAAGCCTGTATGCCGTACGAAGCTTGTTGTTGCCCCTCTCGGCGTAGATTTTGGACGCGATGTCAAGTGCTTTATAGTAAAGCGCCGTAATCACAGCCTGACCGAGTGCCTTCGGCGGATTTTCAAGCGAATAACCACCTATTTTCATATTGTCCACAGGAGCATAATCGGGCGGAGCGTCTATTATCTTCGCATCCGAAAGGTAGGAGTCGAAAACGTCAAGCAGCGTCGTCATCGTCTCTTCTGTAACTTCAAAAAGCGATGCGTCGCCGGTATACATATAGTAATCCCATATCATCGGCATAAACGAAAGCAGTCCTGCCGAGTTTTCAATCTCTCCGGCAGATTTTTTTATTCTCTCAGAAAGCTTTAATATATCAAATCGCGCAAGTGATACATCCCCAAACGCCACCTGAGAAAACAGTGCTTCAAAGCGAATATCTCTTATGGCAGATATGAACTTCTTGCTCGTAGGACTCTCGATATAAGAATCTCTTCGGCAGTTTTCAAGCGTTCCTACACAGTTTTGCCATATCGAGCACAATTCCTCGTCCGAGCAGGAAAACGCCGCTTTTCTTATAGTCGGGTATTCGCTGCGGATAAGCTGCACATCAAATATTTTAACGTCGCCCTTTCCGTTGTTTACAACATTTATTATCAGCTTTGAAACGCCTGTATATTGAATTGAAACATAATCTATTCTGCCATAAGCGTGAATAGTTTCCGTGCGCGCGGGAATGTCCTCCCCTTCTACAAGTTCAAGAGTGATTTCATAGTCATCGCCGTCTGCAGAAAACATAGGATAAGCTATAAGAAGTGCCGGAAAAGCCACACAGAAGCGTGCCATTGAATGCTTCGGGCAAACGTACATCTCCTGCGGATCGGGAAGCACTATGTGCTCAACCAGCTGAGGAATCGGCGATTTTGCCAGTGCTGCATTATAATGCACATCGACAGCTTTTTCCCATGCACACGGTGCGACGGTAAAATCCGTTTCGGTGTCGCTTATATGGCACGGCAAATATCTTACATCCCATTTTTCATCGGTGCAGACGTTTTCAACCGTTCCGTCGTCATATTCTATATCGCACGAAAGTATAAAACCTCCCTCACCGTGCGAGCTTTCAGCCTCGCTTCCGGGACATTTTCTCACTACCGCCTTTATCAGAAGCGTGTCTGGCGCGGAAGGAATCTCATATTCGGAATAAAAGCTCATTTTATCAAGCGGATATGTAGGTCCCGAACCGACAAACGCTCCGTTTATCCAAAGCTTGTATACGGTATCAGCCGACACCTGCACACGAAGCTTTACACCTGTTTTCATCAGCCTGTAAGCCTTTGAAATCTCTGCTACACAATATCCTCCATGAGCGGATATCCCGTCCGCGTGAGCGCTCTCGTCAAGCCATATCCACTTTGCATCGGAAAGCATAAGTTCAGTCCCTCCTTCCCCACGTTTTTTCACAGCAAATTAACTTTACCGCAAAACCGCGCGATTGTCAACGCATATATTTATATTTTCGGTTCCGCACGATATTTTTCGTATCGCAATCCCCGAAAAAATGTCGGATTCGCTTTTATACGCATATAAATTATATCAATCGCAGAGCAAAATGTCAACATAGCCTTGTAAAATGCAAAAATCAGTGTTAAAATAATAGATGAAAGTTAAAATTCCGGAGGGTATAATATGGGAATAACATATCCGTCAAAAGCCATAGAGTATATAAAGCGTCTTACCGACACAAAGGTTCCTGTCATAGCCACAACAAAAAATCCCATTCTGAAAGCAGAGCCGAAAAATGCGGTAATAGAACAACCGTTTGAACGTGCAAAACCAGAAGAAGTCGGGATACCGTCCGAGAGAATAGCCGAATTTCTTCGCGAGCTTTATGAAAATCGCGATGTGGATGTTCACGGCGTCACAATAATAAAGGACGGAAAGCTTATAACTCAGGCTATGTTCGGTCCGTATGAGGCAACGCTTCCGCAATCCACTTTTTCGGAATGTAAAAGCGTAATATCTCTTGCCATAGGAATACTCATAGGTGAAAAGCGCCTTTCCCTTGATGAAAAAGTGGTAGATATAATTCCCGATATAAATCCCATAGCAAAAAAACGGTATGAAAAGCTTACCGTCGAGGATCTTCTCACAATGCGTTCAAGCTCGTGCTTTAACGAAATAGGCGCGGTGGTAGAAGAAAATTGGGAAAAAGAATTCTTTACCATAATGCCGTTCGGCAGTATAGGAAAAACGTTTTTCTACAACAGCCTGAACACATATATGCTCGCCTGCATAGTGCACCATAAAAGCGGAACCACCGTAACCGAGTATCTCCGCCCGAGACTGTTTGAACCGCTCGGCATAAAGGATATATTCTGGGAAAAGAGTCCGCTCGGAACCGAGTGCGGAGGTTGGGGACTTTATATCTGTCCGGAAGACATGGCTAAACTCGGTCAGCTTGTGCTTTGCGGCGGCGTATGGAACGGAAAACGCCTCGTTCCGAAAGGTTATATAACACGCGCGACAAGAGCGCATGCAAAAGTTCCGGAAGATTACGGCGATTTCGATTACGGCTATCAGATCTGGATAGGCAGAAACTCCGATTCGTTTTTGTTCAACGGTATGTTCGGTCAGAATATGTTCTGCTTCAGAAATACAAATACAATAATCACTGCGAATGCAGGCAACTGCGAGTTCTTCCAGCAGTCTCCCTTCTGCCGCATATGCGAAAAATACTTTGCCTCGGAGGCTCCGGACGTCGTCATCCGGGACGACACCCCCTCTCTCGACGCAATGATGAAACGTCTCACAAGAAAGGACTTTCGTTATGAAGGTTTCATCACAGCGCGCAAAGACAAAAAGCAGGCTCTTGAAATGATGGCGGAGCTTGACGGTAAGTTCTGTACGCTTCCCGAAGGAAAAACCACTTCAATAAGCGTCTTTCCCGTAGCTCTTCAGGTCTGTGGAAACACCTTCGGAAAAGGTCTTGAAAAGATAGGCTTTGAAACAAAAGACGGAAGGTTTATTGTTTCGTTCTTTGAAGGAGACGACATAATCTCCGTCCCCGTAGGCTTTTCCGACTATGAAAAAACAGAGATAAAACTCGGTGAGCTTCCGTTCAGAGTTGCGGTTCACGGCAGATTTGCCGAAAACGAAGATTACCTTCCCGTACTTAAAATAAAGCTTGACTTTATTGAAACTCCCTGCTCAAAAACAATAAAGCTCATCTTTGACGAAAACGAAGTTCACTACAGTCAGGACGAATTTCCGGGAACAAAGTTTATAAAATACGGAATAAACTTCATTTCGGATAATTTCCTTTCAAAGGGCATTTTCGGAAAAATGAGTCTCGACGAAAGAGTTGCCGATGCGGATTATCTTTCTTACAGAGCGGAATCCAAGCTTTCGGCAAAAGCGGATTTCACCCTCGTCTGATTATTGCGAATAAAAAAGCGCCGTACGGGCAAAACTTTACCCGAAAGGACGGCGCTTTTCATATGGAAAAAAACGAAAAATATCTTATAAAAAACACAACACGCGCACAGCGTGAAGCAATCGTTCGCAAGTCGCTCGGAGGCGAAGGCTGCAACGGATGCTCCGGATGCGACGGCATAGGCTGCGGAGACGCATTTGAAATATATCAGGAATATATAGACGGCAAAAAAGAGCTTGCCGAAATAAACCGCGCTTTTCGCGGCGGAACGGTAAACTGATAAAAAGGCACTGTAAAAACAATTTTACAGTGCCTTTTTTATAGCTTATTTTATCGTTTCGCTGTTATTGAGAACAAGCGTGCTGTAAAGGAACAGAATATCGCTTCCCTCAAAGTTTACAAATCTGCCGAGATAATCGGGGTTGATATAACGAATATCAACAAGCGTTATCTTTGCATATCCCTCGACAAGCAAAGGAGTTATACTGCTTCCGAACGAATCACGGAAGATAACAAGCTCTTTGTCTGTCGTTGCGTTCGGATTTTCAATCGTCATAAGCGATATCGAACCGGAGAGGAACATCTGGTAAGGATCCTTGCCATATGCTTTTTCCATGTCGTATATGGTTGTTTTTTTGCCTGTTTCGTAGTTTGTAACTATGCAGTTGTCAAGAATATCGCTTGTGAGATATTTGATCGTCTCCGCAGGCATCGGAAGCGCCGCCTGACCATAATAAACGCCGTAGAAGGGATTGTCGAGCGTGTTTTCCCTGTACTGACCCGCAAGCGTGACGCCCATTCCGGACGCAAGCACCTTTGCCGTTTCAATCAGCTTTTCCTGACGCCAGTGAGTATCCGTTTTATAGTAATCGGATATTTCAAGCGTATTCATTATGTCTATATACTGCGCATAGGTCATTTTATCTTTCATCGCGGCAACGAGCTTTTCGTAGTCCATTTTAAGATATCCGCCCTTGTCCGCAAGGAAATAACTCTTATCCGGCACTATGGAAAGATATACGTTTGAAGCTTTTCCTTCCATAAATTTTTTATAAACGTATTCAAACCTTCCGGCTGCATAGTCAAGCGACTTGTCACTAAGCGGATATTCTATCTTCGCCGCATATCCGTCTTTTATATAAATGTCGTTATTGTCAAGCTGGCGGAAAACGTAGTAGCTCATCATCGCTTTCAGCGTTCTGAACTTCTCACGCAGAGGAAACTGATCCTGCGTGTAAGATTCAAACTTCGTCATAAAACTGCCGTCAAGGAGCGTCTTTATATCGGCCTTCGGAAACTGAGCAAGATCTCTGCGTTCGCTGTCCGAATACTGCTTTGAAGGCACTGCCCAGCAGGCGGTAACCATCGTCACAAAAAATGCGGCAATTATCGCAAAAGATATTATACTTTTCACTTTTTTATTCATAATAAACCTCCGTCAGAAGCGGAAATAGAGGAACGGATTGTACGAACCGTCAACAAGGCAAGCCGTGCATACCGCAAGCAATACACAAAGTACCACAGGTGCAAGGATAGTCATTATCTTTCCGCCGACACGGCTTTCGTCTATCTTCTTTGTGACAAGCTTCGGAAGCGGCGTCGAGCCTATAATACCTATCAGAAGCACTACACCGTAGCTGCGCAGATAGTATACGAACTCTGTTGAGATAAACGGATAATCTCCCGCACCGAACATCGCACCGATGTACGAGAAAGCATCCTTCATGCTTGCCGCATCAAAGATTACAAAGCTTATTATTATCAGCAGAAGTACATAAATATGATTGAGCACCTTACTCTTTTTCAGATATTTAAGCAGGAACAGTTTTTCTATCATCAGTATTATTGCAAAGTACAGTCCCCATACTATGAAGTTCCATGCAGCGCCGTGCCACATTCCCGTAAGCATCCATACAACAAAAATGTTGAAAAGGTGGCGCGCCTGACTTACTCTGTTTCCGCCGAGCGGAATATAAACATAGTCGCGGAACCATGAGCCGAGCGACATATGCCATCTGCGCCAGAACTCCGTAACGCTTCCCGAAATATAAGGATAATTGAAGTTTTCAAGGAAGTCAAAGCCGAATATCTTTCCGAGTCCTATTGCCATATCACTGTAGCCGGAGAAATCGAAATAGATATGGAGCGTATACGCTATCGCGTAAAGCCAGAAAAAGAGCACCGATTTGTCATTTGAAGCTTTGAAAACATCGCAAAGCTCGCCAAGCATATTGGCTATCAGTATCTTCTTTGAAAGACCGATTATAAATCTGCTCATTCCGGCAGATATTTTTTCAAATGAATGATTGCGGTTTTTAAGCTGCTGTGCTATATCGGAATAACGCACGATAGGTCCTGCGATAAGCTGCGGGAAAAGTGCCACATATGTGGCAAGGTCAATAGGATTCTTCTGTGCGGCAACATCGCCCCTGTAAACATCGACCGTATAGCTGAGAATCTGGAAGGTATAAAAGCTTATACCCACAGGAAGTGTGATTTTAAGAAGCGGTATCGAAAGTCCCGTGACAGCATTGATATTTGAAATAAAGAAGTCAGCGTATTTGAAATACCCGAGCACGGCAAGACTGCTTATTACGGAAAGTATCATAAACAGCTTTGCTATACCGCGCTTTTCTCTGAAGCGTTCTATCAAAAGACCGAAAATATATCCGAGCGAAATGGAAAGTATCATCCATATAACATATCTCGGCTCACCCCATGCATAGAACACAAGACTTGAAAGAAGCAGTACCGTGTTCTTAAGAAAGCGCGGAGCTATGAGATAAAGCAATATTACGCACGGTAAAAAATAATATAAAAACGGAATACTTGAAAATAACATACGTCCACCTTTTTACATAGTTGTGGCAC
>FR898219.1:4027-21870 GCA_000437375.1 Eubacterium sp. CAG:841 | reverse complement strand
ACCGCACAAGCGGTGCCGTGCTTATTTTCTGTATTTGCGGTTTATGCGTCTATGGCGTTGTCAATAAGAAGCTTTGCCGAACTGTCGACAGCAAGGCATTTGGTTTTGAAAGTCGAAGTCAAATCTTCATAACCGAACGCAACCGCAACATATTCACCAACGGAAAGGACCACAACTCTTTCGGGGAAGCCGCACATCCAGCGTGTATTCTGAACGGCTTTCTCATATTCCTTTGCAAAACTTTCCGCAGTGGAAGCATCCTTCAGGTGGAAAATTGCGGAGCTGAATGTGTTTGTGTTCATCATATGCATAAGAGTTGCCGCGTCGTTTGTAACCGTTTTGAGAAGCTCATCCGTGATATGAGTGTTCACCTGTATGGATTCTTTGTTCTTTTCTATATCGAAAAAGCCGGGACCTTCATCGGAATTGTGATCCACATCGCCGCCGCCGGAGGGGAATTTTTCATCGTCTGTGTAAGTACCCCAAATCTTATTGTACAGGTCAAGCGCATTTGCATAAGTGGGAGTAACGGGAGTTTCTTTCTTCTCTGTTGTAGTGGTTGCTTCTGTTGTTGTACCGTTCGTCGATTCATTGGGGTTGTCTTTGTTTCCGCATGAAACAAGTGTGAGTGCCGAAACAAGCATAATGCTTGCAATTACAAGTGCAATGATTTTTTTCATGTTAATTCATCCTTTTCGTATAGTGATTTTTTAGTTTTTGCCTTCCGTAGCGGACAGTATCAGACACTCCCGTTCGCTATCATAGATGGCTTTGATTACAAGGGTTTGCTTTTTTGACGTCACCGTCAGTTCAAATTGGCTTTTGAACGAGACGTCCACGACCCATTCAATGCCAGTGCCGCTCTTTACCTTAAGCGTTTCATACTCTTCACCGCTTTCGGTGTGTATTACTCCGCCAGAAGATGCTGTGACCGAAGCGGTTCTTCCGTCGACTTTTATCTCCATCGGAACCGTCATCTTTTTCATATCGCGGGGGGTCTGTTCCGTAGCATGAACGGAGATGCGCGGCAACAGTATGTCGTCCTCACCCGCCACAATTGACTGCCCGTCTATGCTTATATCAAGCTCACCGCTTCTTCCGTAATTTCCGAAGAACATAAATGAGAACACAAGCACAAAGCATGCCGCCACAGCCGCCGCATATTTTGTTATCATTATGCGGTAATTCGGCTTTTTCTTTTTCACAGGCTCACGCGCCTCTGCAAGCAAGTCGTCGTCTATCTCGGTGATAGCTCTTGCAAGAATTTCATTTTTCATATTTTCTCTTTTCACTCTATACCGTGATTCCCTCCCGCTCAAGATGCGTTTTTAACTTTGAACGCGTTCGGAACAGTAATGATTTAACGTGGCTTTCGCTGATATCAAACCTTTCGGCAATTTCAGATACCGAATCGCAATAAAAATATCTGCAAACAAAGACTTTGCGTGCAAGCTCTTTCTGCGTGTGCAGAAATTCGCTTATGCTTTTCCCTATCAGCCTTGCCTGCTCTTCCATATCCATCGTTTCACCTCCCGGAACACACTCGTCGAGTTCATCGAGGGAAACCGCGAATTCTCCTTCGGCACGTTTTCCGGCATATTTCATTTTATATTTGTTTATTGAAATATTCCGCGTGATCTTTCCGAGATATGTAGCAAGACTTTGCGGTCTGTTCGGCGGAATTGAATTCCATGTTTTCAGCCAAACGTCGTTTACGCATTCCTCGCTGTCGGGTTCGCTTTCAAGAATATTCATTGCTATTTTCATGCAATACGGCCCATACTTTTTTTCCGTTTCGCTTATGGCCGCTTCGTTGCGATTCAGATACAGGTCTATTATCTGCTCATCCTCCACGTTTTCACCTCCTGCTCTTATGCGCTCCTATCCCTATATACAGTTTTTTTGCGGGATGGTTTCACTTTTTATAAAAATTTTTTCCCAATTTTTTTATTATAGTCGCAAAAACACGTTTTTTCTTTGTTTTTACATCTTTTTTTGTCGGAAAATAAGCTGTTCCTTTAATATAATACCATCTCTTTGTGAACATTTCAAGCGCGCAAAAAAAGAGCTTTCCTGCGAAAGCTCTTTTTCATATCAGACCGATTTTCTGTCGGTTTATCTCATTTCTTCAATATAGTGAACGTAATCAAGTGTGCGAAGCGCTTCGATTATCTCCGTATGCGTCTTATATTTTTTAAGCTCGTCGGAGCTTATCGTAATAGCCACAGTGTAAACGCTGAGGCCGGAGTTAAGATATGCCGGATTAGCCTCAATATCGTCTATTCTCAGTCCGAGTTCACGGATGGTCGTTACAAAGTCCTGAAGGTTGTTCTTGTTTTTAAGTTCAAGATGTACTTCAAAATGGTTTGAACGGTTTTTAAGAAATATTTCTATGCGCGGGAAAAGCGAGAGACTGAGAAGTATTGTTACAAATGCAACAATGGTAAGAGTATAAAATCCTGCACCCGCAGAAAGCCCCACTATTCCGCAAGCCCAGAGTCCTGCAGAAGTCGTAAGTCCCTTTATCTGATTTCTTGAGCTGAAAAGCACTGAATTTCCGCTTATCATTGCCGAAGAAATTATCGTCGCCGCAGAAAGCAACGGAACCTTTATTCCCGTATCGCTTATAAGTGCAAGGTCAACAAGCATAGATACCGTTGACGCAAGGGATATAGTTATGAATGTTCTGAGTCCCGCCGAATGTCTTTTGCTCGATCTCTCACAGCCTATTATGGCGGACAAGACAAGCGAGATAACTATTCTGAACACCACAGACCAAAGTCCAAGCTCCGACGACCATCCGCCGAGTATTTCCGCAATAGGATCGTAAATCATTGTATAATCTCCTTTACTTTCTGTTTATAAAGCCGCGTCTGCGCCCCATAGCACCCATTGCTGCATACTGTTCTTCCGCTGCTTCAAGGAACGCCTGCTCTTCTTCCGACTGAGCCGGCTCGCTGTGGGCGGGAAGTTCGGATTGAATCTTCTTTATTCTCTCCGTCAGAATTTCAACAGGGGTTTTGGGAACGCCATCGCTTGTAAGCGGTACGTCGCTTGTTATTTCTTCAAGATTTGTTGAATACGAGTGCGACAGATACAACGAAAGCTTTGCTGCCGCAGGACCTATAAGCTCATACAGCACGCTCGACGCCAAAATAACGGTCTCAAGCGCGTTGCCTGTTTCTCCTCCGAGCATACGCGCTCCGAGAGCGGCAAGTCCTATTGCAACCCCCGCCTGAGGAATAAGTGCAAGTCCGAGATAGTTTCTTACCTTTTTGTCCTTTTTGACAATAGCGCATCCCAAAAACGAACCCGCATACTTGCCGATAATTCTTACAAAGAAGTACAGCACGCCCACAAGCAGAAGCGGCACGCCGCCGACAGCCGATGAAGTATTTACAAGCGCACCGAGATCAAACGTCACGCCTGATCTTACAAAGAACAGAAGAAGTATCGGCGGACTGAAATAGTTGAGCTGCTTGAAAAGCTTATCGTCATCCGTTGTGTTTATGTAAACCATTCCCATTGACATACAGCCGAGAAGCGGCGAAATGTCCATCATGGCGCATATTCCGCAGAAGGTGAAAAGCAACGCCACCGAAACGATAAGTCTGTTATCTGTGGAGCGCTTGTTCATAAGGAATTTAAGCGCAAGCCCGAACAAACCTCCGAGCAAAAGCACAACAAGATTTAAGATTATCGGCTTTATTACGCTTTCAAATCCGGCAGAACCTCCGGTTGCAGATGAAGCAAGTGCTATCGATATCGCCGCGCTGTAGGCCAGAAGTCCGACAACGTCGTCAAGCGCAACGACCTGAAGAAGCGTATCGACAAAGTCGCCTTTCGCTCTTGTCTGACGTATTGTCATCATTGTCGAAGCCGGAGCCGTAGCGGCGGCGAGTGCCGCAAGCACTGCGGAAAATGCAAGGTCGAGTCCAAGCACCCAATATGCAACTATAAATACGAAAAGCGTAGCCACAAGCGACTCAAGAAGCGTTATTATGACTACCTTCATTCCGTTTTTCTTCAAGGTTGACAGTCGGAAGAACTCTCCCGTGCTGAACGCTATAAACGAAAGAGCTATATCCGGCAGAAATTCCATTCCGTCTATAACCTTTGTCGGTATTACGTCAAGAACGTACGGTCCTATGAGAATTCCGACAACTATATAAGCGGTCACGTTCGGAAGCCGAAGCAGCTTGGTTATCCGCGTCATCAGAAAGCCGCAGAAAAGCATTACCGCTATGGAAATTATAACCGAAGCGACAGGTCCCGTGCTTTCCACCATTGCACGCATATCTTTCTTCCTTTCCTGTGTAATTATATCCCGTATTTTTTCGGGAAGCTTTATGTATTATTATATGATATTACTTTATTTCGGTTTTGTCAATCATTTTGCAACATTTTGAAAAAAACAAGAATTTAACCGTTTTTTCCCTTGAGTATCTAAAAACACAAAGAGAAGCCTTCCCGCGTTTTACGAAAAGGTTTCTCCAAGCATGATTTTAATTTTGTTTTCAGTTCTTTTCCGCAAGCGAGGAAAGAAGCTTATAGAAGTCCTCCGCGCCTATATACGTCTGCGGAAGCTCTCCGTTCCACTTCTGAACATAATAATAGGTAACAAGGTTCTTTATGTCCTCATCCGTAATGTTCTCCTTGTCGGCAGCAAGAATGTCTCTTACCTGACCGATTATTGCCGCGTCCTTTTGTCCCGCATATTCTGCGGCGTCAGCCTGAATTTTCGTAACGTCAAGATCTGCCTGCGCTGCGATCTTTGCAACTGCGGCATCGGCATTTGCTTTCATCTCGGCGATCTGCTTTGCATATTCGGCTTCCATAAGAGCCTGCGCCTGTTCGATCTCCGCCTGTTGTTTCTTCTGCGCCGCAACCTGCTTTGCTTCTACCGCATTTGTAAAAGCGTCTGAAAAATCAAGGTTTTCAAGCGATGTGTCAAGTACGTCGATGTTGTAATTATCAAGCTTTTCCGTGAGAATTGTTTTTATCTCAAGCGAAAGCTCCGCACGCTTTTCAAGAAGCTGTTCCGCCGTGTACTGTGCCATAACGCTCTTAACAGCCTCCTGAATACGCGGAGTTATTACCGTTTCATAATACTTTGTACCTATCGTGCGGTAAATATCCTGCGCGTTGGCTTTCTGTATCTGATAGTTGAGTGAATATGTAACGTCAACCTCCTGAATGTCTGAAGAGAAGCAGGTAAGATCTATGCTTGCCTTTTGGTTTCTGTTGTCCATATTGACGACAGTCTTCCACGGCGCTGCAAAATGCACGCCCGCTTCGTATGTATAGCTTTCAACATTACCGAATGTCGTAACTATTCCGGTATGGCCTGTAGGAACGGTGCGAACGCAACTCGCAACACACATAACAACGCCTACAACCGCCGCAGAAGCTCCGACAATCGTTTTTATTTTTCTCTGTGATTCGTTTCTCCTGACAAAGACCAAAACTGCGCCTATCACAACAGCCAGAACCCCTAAAATAAATATCCCCAGCATTGAACTTGCCTCCCTTGAATTTTTAATCGTCTTATTTGTTGTCGCTGTTTGTTCCGTCGGATTTATCGGAAGGTGCTTTATCTTCTTCGGATTTGTTTTCTTCTTTTTCGTCGCTTATAACTATGTCCTCTTCGACCTCTTTGCCGGCGTTTTCGTCAATTCCGAGCTTTTTGGAAACCTTTTTCTTTACCTTTCTCCACCACACAAAGAACACCGCGCCTGCCGCAATAACGATTCCGGCGATCGCCTGTGCCGCATACGATACGACGGACGGATCTATATATGCCGCCGCATTTACGGAAGCGAATATCATCATACCCAAGCAAAGATATGCCGATAAAATTATTTTAATACGTTTCATTGTTGAATTCTCCTTATGAATCTTTCTTTTTCTTCTGTATTTCGCTGAGCCGCGAAAGAATATATTTTGCACCTTCTTCGCCGCCGCTGCCGTAGGAATAAAGATGCTCGTGCAAAAGCGCTGTAATTTTTTCCTTATACTTTTCTCCGCTTGCCATAAGCTCATCGGCTACGGCTTTTGTTTTGTCAAGCTCGCTCTTTTCAAGTGCGACTCCGACCTTGTCGCGGAGGTATATTTCGGACGGCGTATAGCCTATCTTCTCCCACTCGGGGTTTTCAACCTTCATTTTTGTATTTACAAAAAGCACAGGTTTTTTGGTTGAGAAGCAGAACTCATATGCAATAGCCGACCAATCCGTTATGAGAAGATCCGACGAATATATCGACTTGTTTGTCGTAAAGTCAAGCTCAAAGCTGAGCTTTTCTTCGGGAACGCCCGCATACTTATGTGTCATCAGCTTTATCTTTTCCGGATATCTCTTTACATATTCGGGATGAGGACGGACGGTTATATGATTTTCATCGCACATAAGCTGCTCTATGAGCTTATCCACGCAACTGTCAAGCAGGTTGTCCTCCTGCCACGAAGGCGCGATAAGTATTTCTTTTTTATCGTGTGGCGTCTTGTCCATATCCTCGTAAGCCTTTTCAAGCTTTTCTTCAAGAGGATAACCGAACTTTACAAGCGTTTTCTGCGGAAGCGAGTATACTTCTTCCGTCTTTCTTACTTCTCTTGCGACGTGTTCTCCTGTACAGAATATCGTATCAAAGTGGTCGAGCGACGCTTTTCTGAAGCCCATGTGAACGCTCATCATATCGTGCGGAACGTAGATATATTCAACATCCTTGCGGACAAGCGAACGTTTTATATAAAAGTTATCAAGGTCTGGCGTCGTCATAGCGACTATGTCGGCGTCCATTTTCATCATCAGCGTTATAAGCTTTTTCTGTCCTATGTAATAGGGCTTTATCTTCGCGTTCGATTTCGCAAGCTCAAATACCGCATCGTCGGGATCGTTTGTTATGTAATGGATCGTTATGTTTGATTTTTTAAGCAGACTGTTTATAAGCGCTTCATAATACTTATAAAATCCGCTGCGCTCGGAGTAAATTACAAAATGCTTGTTTACTATTTTGAAAAACCGTTTGTAGTCCGTTTTTTCTCTTTTTGCGTTTTCTTTTGCTTTTTCATCGTTTTTGCTCTCGCCGAGACGTTCTATATCGGCAAGTGCGGTGCGACTTTCTTCAAGCTTGCCGTAATCCACATACTTTTTCGGATTTATAGCGACGTTGAGTATGAGCTGCTGAACTATCGCAAACAGATTGCTCGCTATCCAATAGAGTGCCACTCCCGAATATACGAAAAATCCGAGAGAAAGCGAAATGCCTACTGAAAGCACCGTCATTCCGTATTTGTTGAGCTTGCTCTGCTCCGCCTGAAGAACGTTTATCGCATTCTGCACCCAACAAAGGAGAAGCGACGATGCACCTGCAATAACGGGAACAAGGGTATAAATTCCCCAAACCTTATAAGGCTCCGCACCGAGCGAAAAGCCGACAAACGAAAGGTTAAAGCTCTTTATCTGCGATATGGCAACCGAAAGCGAAGCGTCAGGCTCGGCTCCCGACTGTATCATCCGTATGATGCCGAGCTGGTCGCCTTCTTCAAGTCCGAAGCCTTTTGCAAGCGCTTCCACAGTCTCGCCGCTTATATGAAGAATACTTGTAAGCGGCTGTTTTACTATATAAACTACCGCGCTGAGAAGCAACAGTTGCAAAAGCAGCGGCACTACCGAAGCAAACGGACTGTACCCTATTTTTTTATACAACGCTGTTTCTTCTTCGGCAATTCTGTCCCTGTCGCCGTAATATTTTGCTTTTATAAAGTTTATATCCGGCTGGATTGTCACCATCTTTATCGAATTCTTGTGTACCCACACCGAAATGGGAAGAAGTATTATCTTTGTGCAGAGAGTAAAAAGAATTATGGCAAGGCCGTAATTGCCCAAAAGCTCCCAACACCACTTCATAACGTATCCGAGCGGATAACATATATAATACATCAGGGTGTCCATTTGTTCTCCTTTGTCACGGGGTCAGTTGTAAAGCGACCCTATGTTTATATCCGAAACTATTTTCCAGTTTGAAAAATCGCTTCCTTTGCCCGTAACGGCAAAGTCGATTATTCTTGTGTCGCCGTCATCATAAAGTTCAAAATTGTGATGGCGCGTCACATTTTCTCCCTCGCCTATTTCAAAATACGATCTTCCGTAGTCGTTTTCGGTCTTTATTCCTGCGGACTTGACGAGAGTGGCTATCAGATTGTCCTGACATACCTGCGCATGAGAATATTCAAGCGGTTCGTCGCTTCTTCCGGACTGCTTTACAAAAAGCGATGTTATTCTCGGCTGAGTTGGGATTTCACCGTCGTCCCTTGCGCTCGGATGGTCGCCCGTTATAACAATGGTCGAATCCTCGTAAACCCCGAGACGGCGCATTTCGTCAATGTATGAATATATCATTCTGAAATCGCCTCTGATAGCGGGGAGCGACGCTCCGTTCTCAACGCGATTGCCGTACTCATCCATATTGTAAGGCTGATGACAGCCGTTCATATGAATGAATATATACGAACCCTTGCTGTCGTCTGCGGAAAGCCCGTCTTTGAGAAGCTCGTGCAGGCGCGGATCGTCAACCTTGTATGCAGGCGCCTTGCCATTGTAGCTTACAACTCTGCCAAATGATGAAGTTGATACTCCCACGCTTGATTTAAGCACGGAAGGCAGACATCTGTAAAGCGAAAGCGCCATCATATTTCCGACAAGACCTGCCCTGTCGTTTACAGTGTACTTTGTGACGCTTGAAATGTTTTCAACCGTTCCCTTCATCGAACTTGCATTTCTGTAACCGTAATAATCGCCTGTATAAAGCTTTATCTTGTAATCGTTCTTCTTAAGATCGGAAAGGAAAGGCGAGGTACCGTACGCGTTATCGAGCCAGCTTTCGGCGCTTCGGTCATACATATACGGAAGACCTGTTATCATCGTTGCAACGCCGGGATACGTCCTTGAAAAAAGCGATATATTGTCGTCAAAGAAAGTAAATCCTTTAAGCTTTGAAAAGAAATCGGGGTCATCTTTTACAACGTCGTTATAATAGTCGATATCAAAACGGTCAAGCACAAAAACTATAATGTTTTTGCCGCCTGAAACTTCGTTTATCCCCATCTCGGTAAGATATTTTCTTACGTTTTCGTCGTCTTCGTCATCCCTTGTTTCGACAGTCGTTTCGATCGAGGTCGTTTCAGATCCGGATTGTGAGCCGTTCTTCGTCGTAGCAGTCGTCTGCGTCGGCTTGTCCGTAAGCTTCGGGATATTCGATACGCATCCTACCGTCTGCATACCGACTATCATTACCAAAAGTACGATGGCGATTGTTTTTATCATTTCGTGTTTTTTCATTTTAAGCGCTCCGAAAATACATAATCCCGCTGTGATTATCCACAGCGCGGTATCAAATATCAGAAAGCCTATGCTTATTTTCGTACCGACGTCGTCTCCCGCAAGCGAACCCATTCCGACATTGAGAAACGTTCCCTGAACATATCCCATAAACGCTATCCAGAAAAATATTCCGAAAAGCACGCGAAAAAGAGTTCCTCTCGCAATAAGAAGCACGAGCGTTATCAGAAGTGAAACAGCCGTAGCTATAAGCGCAAGATATCCGCCGAAGTCGCCGAAGGAGAAAAGAAATTCTCCCCTGTTCCCCGCAAATGTATCTGCCGCTCCGAAAAAGATATAAGTAAATCCGACCGCAAATCCGCATAGGAGCGACGGTAATATCTTCTGTTTTATATTTTTAATGACACTCACCTCCCACGTCGGTAATTAATAATATACCACATGTATACAAACAATGTCAACCGAAAAAGGATTTTTCGGCGTTTTTCCTCATTTTATTGTGAACTTTGACATATGTGTGGCATAAGCCTTATAATAATTGCCCGCTTTCTTTATTAGTCGATTATAAAGGCGTTTTTTCTCACCTGAAATGCAATTTCATACGAATTTTTTCTTCCGTCGCAATATTCCGCCGAAGGCATATCATAAAAGTGCGGGAGTTCTTTTGGGGGGTGGCATATGGACTTTGATTTCTGCACGGCGGCTCCGTCCGATAAAATAAGAAGCTACTGCTTTTCGGCAGCATCCGAATATCCCTGCATATCGCTTTGCACAATAGGGTATTCCCTTGTCGGTCAGCCAATAGAATGTATGGCTTTCGGAAAAGGAGAAGTATGCCATCTTGTCGTAGGAGCGCATCACGGCTCGGAGCATATCACTGCGCTTATCTGCGTAAAGTTCGTGCTTGACTGTGCAAAAGCGCTGCGCGATGACGTTTTTCTTGCCGGCTTTGACGTAAAGCACATATTTTCAAAGCGCAGGATGTTTGTCGTCCCTGTAATAAATCCTGACGGGATAGATATTCAGCAGGGCGCTTTTCCGAAGGAGCACGTTTTATATCCGCGTCTGATATCAATGAATCCGCGCGGAAGGGATTTTACGCACTGGCAGGCAAACGCGCGCGGCGTAGACTTAAATCACAACTACGACGCAGGCTTTGCGGAATGTCGCTTGCTTGAACGCAAAATGGGCATATATTCGGGTGGTCCTACGCGCTTCGGCGGGCAATATCCCGAAAGCGAGCCTGAAACTCATGCGCTGTGCAATCTCACAAGGCTTCTCTCTCCAAAACTGAAAACCGCGATAGCACTTCATACGCAGGGTGAAGAGATCTATTACGATTATCTCGGCAATTACCCTCGCGGCTCTCTTATGCTGGCGGAGTGTTTTTCGCGCGTCTCCGGTTATACCGTTTCCCGTCCCGACGGCATCGCCTCCTACGGCGGATATAAGGATTGGGTCATAAACGAGTTCGGAATTCCCGCATTCACAATAGAATGCGGCAAGGGAAAAAACCCCTTGCCGCCATGCGATTTTGATAAAATTTACGAAAAAGTTCTGCCTGTTTTGCTTACTGCGGCTTCATTCGGATAAAAAACTCTTGCAATCGTGCCGCAGTATGCTTTATAATAATAATGTAATTCAAATACCGAGATATTTTTTTACCATCTTGTTCATAAGCTCGTCCCTGTCTATCTTGCGGATGAGCGCACGCGCATTTTTATAACTCGTTATATACGTCGGATCCTCCGAAAGCAGATATCCGACTATCTGATTTATGGGGTTATAGCCCTTTTCAAGAAGTGCTTCATAAACGGTTATCAGTATCTGCTTTGTGTCCTCTTCGCTCTGCGCTCCTACGGAAAAGGTCATTGTTCTGTCTATATCTTGTGCGTGCATACGGATATCCTCGCTTTTATTTTTTATCTTTTTTATATTTTACACCAATGTGTTTTATTTTTCAACATTTTTTCGCACTTTAACGGCACAAAGCCGTAAATATTTCTTGAAAAGGATGTGTAACATATGGAAATCAAACGCAAAACAATGTCAGACGAGCAGATTCTTTCGCGCCAGAACGAGCTTATTGCGGAGGTAAACGCCGTCTGCGACGGCTATCGTGACCGTTTTTCCTTCCTCGGCTACGAGCTTAACGTTGAAATCGACGAAAAGAAAGCCGATGAATACGAGTTTTCACCTCTAAAAGAAAACGTAAAGGATCTTGTTCCCGGCTATGCCAGCCGCGCTACGGTCACGGTAAGACGTCCTAAAAGCGAAGAGGAGATTCAGCAGGACGAAGAGCTTGAAGAAGAACTCGAAAAAGCCGAAAGCGAGCTTAAAGAAAAGGTAGCCGAAAGCGAAGATGGCGAAGAATACGGCATAGACGAGCAGCTCACCGAACAGAAAAAAGCAGACGCCATCCTTGCCGATGCAGAGGACAAGCTCAATCGCAGCGTGGCATATACTCAGCTTATGCTTATAAGAATATACAAAGCTTTCTGGGTTGAAAAGCTGAGCATCTGCGAAAACACCGACGAGCTTAAAAACGACCTTGAAGAATTTTATGAAAAGCTCGCAAAGGGCGAATAAAGCAAAACTCGGTACAAAACAAAAATCCCGCTCACGCGGGATTTTTTATTGTTTTTTTATACTCCCGAATAAGCGGCAAATCCGCCGTCAATCGGAACAACTACACCGTTTACAAAGCCCGAAGCGCCGTTGTCGCACAGCCACAGAAGCGTGCCGGTCAAATCTTCAACCTCGCCGAATCTGCCCATAGGCGTGTGAGCGAGTATTTTTTCGCTTCTCGGAGTAAGCGAGCCGTCAGCGTTCATAAGCATTCCGCGGTTCTGATTTGTAACAAAAAATCCGGGGGCGATCGCGTTGACTCTTATGCCGACCTTTGAAAAATGAACCGCAAGCCACTGCGTAAAGTTCGACACAGCCGCTTTCGCGCCCGAATATGCGGGTATCTTTGTAAGCGGACGAAAGCTGTTCATTGAAGAAACATTGAGTATTACCGATCCGGGCTTCTTCGCCATATCGCGTGCGAACACCTGTGTGGGAAGAAGCGTTCCGAGAAAATTGAGATTGAATACAAATTCAACGCCTTTGGGGTCAAGGTCAAAGAAAGTTACAAGATCTTCTCCGCCGTCGATATCTTCGGGAAAAAGATATTCTTTTGTAGTCGTGCCTTTTGGGTTGTTGCCTCCCGCACCGTTGAGAAGTATATCGCATGTGCCGAGTTCGGCATTGATCTTTTCTCTTGCACAGAGAAGGCTCTCTTTATCAAGCACGTTTGCTTCAACCGCAACAGCCTTGCCGCCGTCAGCATTTATTCTGTCGGCAACTGCCTGAGCAGGTTCAAGACGAAGATCGCATACGGCAACCTTTGCGCCGCAGGCTGCAAGCGCTTCGGCAAAGCCGGAGCAAAGCACGCCGCCGCCGCCCGTAACAACAGCAACCTTTCCCGAAAGGTCAATTTTGAAAGGAAGTTTTACCATATTTCATTTCTCCTTTAATCATTTGATTTTCTTTATAATTTCGTAGATATCGCGCGGGTTGTCTGCCGTTATATCGGCACCCGCTCCGATAAGTATTTCTTTTTCACGGTAGCCCCAAGTGGCACCGACAGCTACCATACCCGCATTTTTTGCAGTCTTCATATCAATGTCGGAATCGCCCACGAATGCACATTCGCATGGCTTTACGCCGTATTTTTCCGCAAGATAAAGCGCCCCTTCCGGACTTGGCTTTCCAGGAAATCTTCCCGTGCCGAGTATTTCATCGAAAATCTTGTCCCCGTAAAGCTTTTTCACTATATCATTTGCGTGGTCGTTGTCTTTATTCGTGAACACCGCAAGCGGGAGCCCGTCCGCATAAAGCTTTGAAAGCGTCTCCGCCATACCGTCATACGCCTTTGTGTTGTGAAGATAGCACTGACCGTACTCGTTCAGATATATCTCTTTCGCCTTGCTGTAATATTCGTCGCTGTGACCTTGCGGAAAAGCGTTGCGAATGAACTGATCCGTCGTTCCGTTTATAAAAGTAAGCAGAAATTGCTCGGTTATAGGCGGAAGTCCGTAGCATGCTCTTGCTTTGTTCATTCCTTCCGTAAGATCGGGCAGAGTGTAAGCAAGCGTCCCGTCAAGATCAAATATAACAGCCTTTATCATAAAAAACTCCTTCGGCGATTGTCGCTTTTATGATTTTATCAGCATTTGGGGCGTTTGTCCATAGTTTTCTTCATTTTTTTGCGTTGACTTTATATATTTACTGTGTTAAAATATGTTTTGGCTGAAGATGGTCAGATCTGACGACAAATCTGCCGCAGTACTGAAAAAATGAAGAAAGGAATTTCCGCCCCGTCGGATTTACCGCTTGAAAAATATGAGTTTTGTTAAAGTTTTTTACGCAGATATATCAAAATATTTTGAAGAAGACGCTCTTCTTTCGCGCAGAGCGGACATAAGCGCCGAAAGGCAGGCTCGGATAGACCGTGCAAAACGTCCGGAAACAAAAGCGTTTTTGCTCGGAGCAGGACTTATAATTCCGACGGCACTTAAGAAAGTTTTCGGAAAAAACGATTTTGAAATAAAAGTTTCCGATATGGGAAAGCCGTATGTTTCAAATGCGGACGGCGTTTTCTTCAACGTATCGCATACGGGCAAATATGTGCTTTGCGCCGTATCCGACACAGAGGTCGGAGCAGATCTTGAAGAGATCGCCGAAGCCGAAACCGTAATGCCCATAGCGGACAGATTCTTCACTCCGCTCGAGCGTGACGCCATAAGTCTCAGTCCGTCGCCCGCAGAAGCCTTCTGCCGCTTGTGGACGCTTCGCGAAAGCTACGTCAAAATGACGGGCAAAGGCTTTGATCGCGGTCTTGCGCCACTTGCAATGGTATTTCCCGGCGGAACCCCGAAAATAAAAGTGGACGGCAAAATACTTGACGACGTGTTCTTTACCGAAATACGCGACGTTTACAAATGTCGCGGAGCGGTGTGCACAAAATGCAAAGCAGAATATTCAATTGAAAAAATTACCCTTTGAAAAAGTGAGTGAGCTTATATGAAACTTGAATTCGGAGTCGGCGCGTGCGGAGTGCTTTTCGGAATGACGCCGAAGGATGTCGTAAACGTGCTCGGCATGCCGGACAAAATAAATGTCTGCGAAGATGACGAGATCTACGGTCAGACATATATATACAATCGTGAAATGATGATGGTCTGGTTTGAGCGTGAAAAGGATATGCGCGTAACGCTCATCCAATGCTTTTCTCCCGAGATGACCGTCTTCGGCAAAAAAGTGTTCCTGCGCGAAAAAGACGATGTTATGCGTCTTGTAAAATCGGCAGGCTGCACACGTTTTTCCGAGAACGACACACCTACTGAAGAAACCGTATTTTTTGACGATATCGCCGCATGGTTCAATTTTGAATTCGGAAAGCTTTCATATGTCGAGCTTGGCGTATTCTTCAATGAATCTACGGGCGAGGAAATATGGAGCTTCGGCGAATAACAAAGAAACTGTAAAAACAGCCTGCGGCAATTGCCGCAGACTGTTTCTTGTTTATGAAATTATTTTGAGAGAGAAGCCACAGCGTTTGTATAAGCTGTAGAAGCTTCGGCTGCCGTAAGTGCACCTTTATAAATCTTGGCATCTGTCATTATCATATTGCCGACGGGGAAATCTCCGCCCTTAAGCCCTGAAGTTATATCGTCGCCGAGACAGAAATAATTGAACGTGCTGCCGCCGCCGACCTTGAAATCGGTATTTATAGCTGCTGTTCCGGCAAGCTTGCCGTTTACATAAATATAGCTCTTTTTAGCTTCAAAGTCATACGTTGCAACGACATGCGTAAGCTCTGTATTCGAAGATGCCGAACTTGCGACAACGCTCGGGTTGTAGCCGGAAAGTCCGCCCGATCCGCCGGTGATGAAGTAAGGCTGTCCTGTTGCCTGCTCCGCAAGCCCCCAGCCGCCTGCCTGCGTTCCGCATACAATGCCCTGAACCTTGCCCGTGCTTGTAGTGGTTACATAGAAAGCTTCAACAGAGAAGCCCCCCTCTGCAAAGTTTGCAAAGCTTACCGCGCTTGTAAGCTCGTTGAACTGACCGATAACATACTTGCCCTTTGTTGCGTGAAGCGCCTCAACCGTATATTTCTTTCCGGCATGAGAAACTTCGATCTTTTCTACGGAAGCGCCGTTATTTTTGAGCGTTACGCGACCGAGAGTATCTGTCATCTTTCCGTCCGCAAAGTCGATGTCGGCATAAATTTCAGTTTTCTGCGGTTCTGTCGGCTTGCCTTCTTCAACGGTGAACACCTTTGTTATTTTCTCGCTTTCGGCGCCCCATGAGTCAACCGCTATTACGGATACCTCATATTCGCTGCCGGGAGTAAGAGTACCCATTGAGTATTCCCACTCTTTTTTCATATCGGCAGGATCGCCGTGACGGTAGAAGTCCGCAAGTATTTTAACGGTTTTCTTTACGGTAACCTTTGTCGTACCGAAAGAAAGTATGTAGTGATGTGCAAATTCGTCGTCCATAGCGGATTTGAATTTGATGGTTGTCTTTATTTTGCCGCTTGCGGATTTGCTTCCGTATTCAATTGTTATTGCGTCTTCCGGGAAAACGGGAGCCGTGTTCTTCTCCGCACGCGTGTAAGGATAGGCGGAAAGGTGAGAATTATCCGATACGGGATGGCTTACTTCCCATGCCTCGCCAATTGTTGTTTCGTTGTAGAAATCCATGCGATTGAGTCTTACGTTGCCGTTTTCGTCAACCTGAACAAGGAAGCCCTGAGAAAATTCATCGCAGTCGTTCATAACCGTGCCGGATTTCATATTTGTATATCCGCCGTTTTCAATTGCCATGTAACGGACGGAACCGCATCCGAGAGATGTAAAGTCTGTCTGCATTATGCTTTTCGGATCGTTGAGCGGGAAATGAAGGTGACCGCTGAACGTCATTACCTGAGGATAATCGGAAAGGATATCCGTAAGGTCTGTTGTGTACCACATGAGGTTATCGCCCGTATAAAGCTCGCTTCCGTAAACCGTATGATATATCATCGGATGAGTGAAAACGAATATCGGCTTTTCGGGATCGTTTTTCTTGAGCATTTCAAGAGTGTTTCTGAGCCATTCCTTTGTTGCGGACTTATAAGGAGCCGCAACGCCGTTTACCTTACGGTAGCTTACAGCGCTGTCGGGCTGAAGGAATATGAAATAATAATCGCCTACCTTGCAAAGACGGCTGCCGTTTGAAAAGTCGGTTTCATACTCCGCAAGATCATACTTGAAGAATGATTCGCCGAATATGTTGCGGAAATCGCTCATGTAAAGCACGCCGCCGTAACATTCTTCGTGGTTACCCGTTGTGAAAAGAAGCGGAACTTTTGTTTCATCAAATACTTTTTTGTATGTGTCTCTTACACTCTGAGCTTCGCTTACCTGACCTGTCTGAGTAAGGTCGCCCGCGATCATAACGGCGTCGATACCGTCTTTATCGCCTGATTTTATCGCATAATCCTTAAGAAGATTGAGTGCTTTGTAAAATTTATCCGTAGGCATCGTCTGACCGTTCTGAAGATGTACGTCGGAAAGTGCGCCGAAAGAAAGCACGATTTTGCTTGAATCAAACTTACCGAGTTCAACTACGGGAGTTACCTTGGTAGTTGTTTCTTCGGCCTTTGTCGTTGTTTCCGAAGATGTCGAACCCGTTGTCGTTGTTTCGGTACTGCCGGTCGTCGTTTCTGTCGTGGTGCTTTCTGTCGTAACGGAGGGATTTCCCTGTCCGCACGCACAGAGAACAAGCGCCAGCATTGTGACGGCAAGTACAAGTGCGAGTATTTTTTTCATTATGAAGTTCCCCTTCTTATAATATTTTTGATAATTTATCTCAACGCGCGGAGCGCGTCAAAATCATCAGCTCAGCTTTTCTGTTTTTATTGCGGAGAAAAGCTTTTCTATGTCCTTCCCCTCCGGAGGTCTTGTCCCCGAAGTAAGGCACGCGGCGCTTCCGAACGCCACCGCCGTACGCAGACATTCTTCCGCATTTTTACCTTCCGACGCGGCTTTTACAAAGCCGGCGACGGAGCTGTCTCCCGCGCCTATCGTCGATATGGCGTCTATCTTCGGAGGTTTTGCCGAAAAAACGCCTTCGGCGCAGACAAGCATCGCTCCCCTTTTTCCGAGGCTGACCATAACATTTTCCGTTCCGCTTTTTCTCGTGCGGAATGCGAAATCAATTATCTGATCTATGCTTGGCTCGGATATTCCGGCGTAGCGAGCTACCTCTTCTTCATTCGGCTTTATCAGCCATGCGCCTGCATCAATCACGTCTGCTATCTCAAAAGAGCTTGAATCAAGAACTGTCTTCGCTCCTGTTGACTTTACGCGTTTTATCAGCGCTTTTATATCTTCTATATCTATCCCCTGCGGATTTTTGCCGGAAAATGTGACTATTGTGTCAGGGTCGGTTTTTCCTATCGCCTTTTCAA
>FR898219.1:1441-3989 GCA_000437375.1 Eubacterium sp. CAG:841 | reverse complement strand
GAAGCGATACGCCCGCCGTAAACCCGCCGAAGCTTATTCTTGTTTCGGGAGCGTTTTCCGTATGCACGGTTATATTTTCTCTTATTCTGCCGTCTGTCATAACGGCTGTATAATTCACTTTTCCCGCGTCGAGCGCTTTGAGATATTCGCTTCCGTTTTCCCTGCCCACCGCGACCACTGTCTTACTTTGGACCTTCGCTGCCGCAAGTGCGCGCGATATATTCACTCCCTTGCCGCCTGCGTCAAACTCCGTGACGACGGCAAAATTTTCACGATATACGCGAAAATCCTTACAGAAGCAATGCATATCAAATGCGGGGTTCAGGGTTACGGTAACGATGTTCATATCTTCTCCGTGAAACAAAAAACTACTTTACTTTCAGATTTAATTATTATACCACAGAGAAAACCTCCCGTCAACGCATTTAAGAAGCGCACTCTGCACAAAAAAATCGCATTTTTTTGTGGATTTCGCTCACAACGGACTGATTTTCGGCAAATAAACGCCAAAATCCGTCCCCGAATATCAAAATAAATTTCATAGTGAATTGACAATCGTCCCGCCGTGGGTTATAATCTATACTGTAAATATATTATTTTCGGAAGGTAACGACAATGCAGAATCTTTCCAGAAGAGCGGCAAGAGAATGTGCGCTCAAAATTCTTTACGGCTATGAATTTTCAAGAGAAGCGGACCCCGCCGATTTCTTCGAGCTTTCCTGCTCCGAGTTTGAGACAGCGTCGGACGAATTTTCAAAAAAGCTTTTTGTAACGGCTGCCGAAAACCTCACGGCGATAGACGAAATAATCGAGCAAAACGCAAAAGGCTGGAAGCTTGAAAGAATATCGAAAATGACTCTTTCCATACTCCGGCTTTGCGTGTGCGAAATGAAATATTTTGATGATATTCCGTCCGCCGTATCCATGAACGAAGCCGTTGAGCTTGCAAAAATATACGACGGCGACGATGCTCCCGCTTTTATAAACGGCATAGTAAACGCCGTTGCAAAGGCATCATGAACATTTTAGGAATAGACACGAGCAACTACACCACTTCCGTAGCGCTTGTGACGGACGAAGGCTTCCGTCACGAAAGGCTGATACTTGAAGTGGCAAGCGGAGAGCGCGGACTGCGTCAGAGCAGTGCGCTCTTTTTGCATACGAAAAATCTTCCCGCCTTAATGGAAAGGCTCGCTCCGGAAGGCAAAATCGACGCCGTAGCGTACAGCGACAAACCGCGTGACGAAGAAGGATCATATATGCCGTGCTTTCTCGCGGGAGAGGCTGTCGCCCGATCGGTTGCCGCCTCTCTGGGTGTGCCTGCTCTGCGCTTTTCGCATCAGGCAGGACACATAATGGCGGCGGCGGCTACCTGCGGAAAGCCAGATATCGCCTGCTCTCCGTTTCTCTGCTTCCACGTTTCCGGCGGCACAACGGAACTTGTCTACGCCACTCTGTCCGATAAAAACGGCTTCGACGTCAAAATAGTCGGAGGAACGGCAGACATAAGCGCAGGACAGCTTATCGACCGAACAGGCGTGCTTCTGGGGCTTAAATTCCCATGCGGCGGCGAACTTGAAAAGCTGGCTGAAAAAGTCGGAAAACAAAAAGTGAAAATATCGGCAAATGGTGCGCTTTGCAATTATTCCGGTGCCGAAAACAATACGGTAAAAATGCTCCGCGACGGAAAAAGCGCAGCGGAGACAGCGCGCTATGCGCTTGACTTCTGCTCGGCTTCGCTCATATCATCGGTTCGCGCCGCAAGAAAGGACTACGGAGACATTCCAGTGCTTTTCGCGGGCGGCGTTATGCGCGATATGATAATCCGTCACGAGCTTGAAAATGAACTTGAAAACATATTTTTCGGCTCGGTGGAGCTTTCTTCGGACAACGCCGTGGGAACGGCTTGGCTCGGAAAAAAAGTGCTTGAAAGGAGCGGCAGATGGAACGTCAGGTAATCTCCGTAACTGAGCTTAACCTATATATAAAAAACAAGCTTGACAGCGATCCCTTGCTTTCAGGCTTGCTCGTTCGCGGCGAAATATCCAACTTCAAACGATATTCAAGCGGTCATTGCTATTTTACGCTTAAAGACATCGGCGGCGCGGTCCGCGCCGTAATGTTCAATTCGTCCGCACAAAGATTAAAATTCGCCCCGACGGACGGAATGAAAGTCATCGCTTCGGGCAGAGTTTCGCTTTACGAGCGCGACGGTCAGTATCAGTTGTATGTCACGTCGCTTGAACCGGACGGTCTCGGCACGCTTCATCTTGCTTATGAGCAACTTAAAGCGCGACTTTCCGAAGAAGGGCTTTTCGATGACGAACTTAAAAGAGAAATACCGAAATATCCGCGCCGTATCGGCGTTATAACCTCTCCTACGGGCGCGGCGGTAAGAGATATCATAAATATCACCAAAAGGAGATTCCCTCTTGCCGAAATATGCGTTTATCCTGCCGTCGTTCAAGGTGATGAAGCCGTCCCGACATTGATTGCGGGACTTGAATATTTCGGAAAAACCTCCCCCGCCGACGTCATAATAATAGGC
>FR898219.1:0-1414 GCA_000437375.1 Eubacterium sp. CAG:841 | reverse complement strand
AGGCGGCGGCTCGATAGAAGATCTCTGGGCTTTCAACGATGAAACGCTCGCCAGAAAGGTGCGCTCGTCACCCGTCCCCGTGATATCCGCAGTCGGGCATGAAACCGACTTTACAATATGCGACTTTGTTGCCGATATGCGCGCACCCACACCGTCAGCCGGAGCCGAATGCGCAACGCCCGACAAGACTGAAATAATATCGTCGCTCACGGCAAAATCCGCGCATATGACATCGCTTATAAAACGCAGGCTTGACATCTCGCGGGAGAAACTTGAAAAGCTTGCGTCGTCTCGCATGCTGAGAAGTCCCATGAACTTTATAGACGACCGACGCCTTGCGCTTGATTCCGTATCCGAAAAGCTTTATCTTAAAGCTTCGGCTCGTATAAACGAAAAAGCTTCTGCGTTGAAAAGCCTTGCGGCGGCACTGAACGCTTTAAGTCCGCTCGCCGTGCTTTCAAGAGGCTACGGAGCCGCCTTCGGCTACAACGGAAAGCTGATAAAAAGCGTGAGCGACGTAAACATCGGGGACGAACTTACAATAAAAATATCAGACGGCGAAATAAAAGCCGGAGTAATATCAAAAACGAAGTCCCGAAAAGGAGGAAAAAACGGTGGAAAAGAAAAAAACGAGCTTTGAAGAGGCGCTTATGCGTCTTGATGAAATAGTGTCCGAAATGGACAGCGGCAAAGCGGAGCTGGACAAGCTTCTGAGCCTTTTTGAAGAAGGCACCGCGCTTGTAAAGCAGTGCAAAAAAGAGCTTGACTCCGCCGAAAGGAAAGTGAAGCTGGTAACGGAGGCCGGGGAAACCGATTTCCCCATTGAAAAATAATTATGGATATACGAACAGCTATGGCAAATTACGCCGGGAAAGTAACGGCAGAACTTGAAAAATATCTTGTAACGCCCGACCCCGACCTTGAAACTCTTTATTCTGCGATGCGTTACAGCGCGCTTTCCGGCGGAAAAAGAATAAGACCTTTCCTTTGCGACAGATTCTGCCGCCTTTTCGGAGGAAAAGAGGAAGCGGCAATGCCTTTTTCCTGCGCTATCGAAATGGTTCACGCATCGTCTCTCGTCCATGATGATATGCCCTGCATGGACAACGACGCCATGCGTCGCGGAAAGCCGACAAATCACATCGTCTACGGCGAGGATATGGCTCTTCTCTGCGGAGACGCTCTCATAACAAAGGGCTTTGAAATCGCGGCGGATAATCGCCTCGTCTCTTCGGAAGCCGCAAGAAGCGCAGCCGCAATGCTCACGCGCCTTGCCGGCGGCATAGGCATGATGGGGGGTCAGGAAATAGACCTGCTCGCCGAAAAAACAAAGCCTGATTTTCCGCTGCTCCTGAAAATGCACGATAAAAAAACAGGAGCGCTTATGCGTGCTTCGGTGCTTCTCGGATGTCAC
>FR898218.1:6829-7360 GCA_000437375.1 Eubacterium sp. CAG:841 | reverse complement strand
GGTTAAGTACATAGTTGAAACAGCTCTTTCAAAAGTTTCATACAATGGCGTTACAGAATCTCAGGTTAAGGCTATTATTAACAATGCGGTTTCTAATATTTCCGGTGTAAGCAAATCTCAGGTACAGGCAATTGTTGACGCTGCACAGGCAAAGAACCTTACACTCACTCAGGTTTCCGCAGTTGTAAACGCAGCTAAAGAAGACCTTGAGAAAAATCAGCTTACAGAAGCTACGGTAAATGCGGCTGTTACAAAGGCTCTTAAAGATTACAAAGCATCTACACTTACAGAGAAAGAAATCTCTGACCTTCTTGCCAAGTACATAACTAATGGTACAGCAAAGGGTAATTTTGAGTGGTATAATGCAAATTATACTTCTTATGAAATTGAAAAAGCTGACGAACTTGTTGCACTTGCAACAATTACAAAAGGTGGCGAAACATTCAAGGGTAAGACAATAACCCTCACAAATAATGTTGAGCTTGAAGAAAAATGGACACCTATTGGTCAGGGTTCTTATAGTTCAGACGG
>FR898218.1:0-6812 GCA_000437375.1 Eubacterium sp. CAG:841 | reverse complement strand
TTCAGACGGTTTCTGTGGAACAATAAACGGAAACGGCAAAACGATTTCAAATGTTTCATTTGATGTAAACTTTGAAGCTGCAACAAGAAATGGTTACAATGCATTGTTTGCTATGTCAACAAATGGCGATGCTTCTTATTTGACTGATAAAGTTGCATTTGGTTTTGTTGCATATCTTGGCGAAGGTGGCTCAATAAATGGTCTTAACCTTGTATATAACATGACTTTCAAAGCATCAAGTGTTTATACATATTTTGGTGGTGTTGTTGGTCTTCTTGACGGTGGTAAGGTTACAGATTGTACGGTAAGTGGAACAATAACTGGTGACAACCGTCTTGGCGGTATAGCTGGCATTATGGCTTCCGGTGAAATATCAAAATGTGATGTTTCTGGACTTACGCTTACATCTACTCAGCAGAAAGAAAACGATGATCATGACACAGTAGGCGGACTTGTTGCTTATGTGGACTCCGGTTTTAGTAGTGCAAAGGCCACAGATACTGTAGTATGCAAACTTTCTAACAATACTGTTGATGGCGTCACTGTTAAGAGCAATGGAGCATATTCAGGAAAAATTATAGGTACTATTTCTAACAATAATACTCAGGGATATAAAGGCGGTTCTGCAACTACAACTGTTGTTTCTGATGTAAAATTCAAATTGGGGGCAACAGGTGTTGGCGATAAAGCTGGCACATATGATGTCGGTCAACCGTTTAGCGCTAAGGATGCTAAAGAGGACTCTGTCGCAAAGACATATACCTATACCATGAGTGGAAAACTCCCTGCATAATTATAGTTCAATATAACCACACCACAAACAGCCCCGAATGGGGCTGTTTGCATATAAAAGCCTGTGTGGCGAGGTAATAAAATGCTCACAATAAGAAATTTAAGAAAAGATAATAAAATGAGTCAGCAGGAGCTGGCAGATGTGCTTAACATAACCCGCGAGGCACTTTCGCATTACGAAACAGGCAGGAGAGAGCCAAATCTGCGTATGCTGATGAAAATGTCGGAGTATTTCGGCGTGTCGATAGATTATCTCGTCACGGGCAGAGAATACGTAAAATCCGACAGAAAGCTCAAATAACAAATAACAAAAAACCGCACCTTTCGGTGCGGTTTTTGCATTTTATTTAGATTTGATTATTTGAAGCTTTCTTCAACAGCAACCGCAACGGCAACCGTCGCGCCGACCATCGGGTTGTTGCCCATACCGATAAGTCCCATCATCTCAACGTGAGCGGGAACAGAGGAAGAACCTGCGAACTGAGCGTCGCTGTGCATTCTGCCCATGGTATCTGTCATGCCGTAGCTGGAAGGACCTGCTGCCATATTGTCGGGGTGGAGAGTACGTCCTGTGCCGCCGCCGGAAGCAACGGAGAAGTACTTCTTGCCGTTTTCAACGCACCATTTCTTGTATGTGCCTGCAACGGGGTGCTGGAAACGGGTCGGGTTTGTGGAGTTGCCTGTAATAGAAACGCCTACGTTTTCAAGACGCATTATTGCAACGCCTTCGGGAACGTTGTCTGCGCCGTAGCATTTTACAGCCGCGCGGGGTCCCTTTGAATAGGGAGTTTCCGAAACGACTTTCACGGTTTCCGTATAAGGATCGAATTCGGTCTTTACATATGTGAAGCCGTTGATACGGGAGATGATGAACGCAGCATCCTTGCCGAGACCGTTAAGAATAACGCGAAGGGGCTTTGTTCTTACTTTATTTGCGTTGAGAGCTATTTTTATAGCGCCTTCGGCAGCGGCAAATGATTCGTGACCTGCGAGGAAGCAGAAGCATTCTGTTTCTTCGGAAAGAAGCATTTTGCCGAGGTTTCCGTGGCCGAGGCCGACCTTACGGTTTTCCGCAACGGAACCGGGAATACAGAAGGACTGAAGTCCCACGCCGATTGCAGCGGCAGCGTCAGCAGCTTTTTTGCAGCCTGTTTTGATTGCGATAGCTGCGCCGACTGTATATGCCCATTTTGCATTTTCAAAGCAGATAGGCTGTGTTTCCTGAACTATTGTATAAGGATCGATGCCTGCTTTGTCGCAGATATCTTTACATTCGTCGATGGACGAAATTCCGTATTCTTTAAGCGTGGCAAGAATTTTCGCCTCGCGTCTTTCATAACCTTCAAACTGTGCCATTACCTGTATCCTCCTTACTCTTTACGGGGGTCAATGTACTTGACGGCGCCGTCTTCGGGTTTGAAACGGCCGTAAGTGCCTTTTGACTTCTCGTATGCTTCGTTCGGTTCAATGCCTTTCTTTATCATATCGGTCATTTTGCCGAGAGATACGAATTCGTAACCGATTACCTGATTGTCTTCATCAAGAGCCATTCTTGTGCAATAGCCTTCTGTCATTTCAAGATAACGAACGCCTTTTGCTTTTGTTCCGTACATTGTACCGACCATTGAACGTGCGCCTTTGCCGAGATCTTCCATGCCTGCGCCGACAACAAGACCGTTTTCGGAGAAGGCGGACTGGCTTCTGCCGTATACTATCTGGAGGAAAAGCTCACGCATAGCGGTGTTGATAGCGTCGCATACAAGGTCTGTATTGAGCGCTTCGAGAATTGTTTTTCCGGGAAGTATCTCTGCTGCCATGGCTGCGGAGTGCGTCATACCCGAACAACCGACTGTCTCAACGAGAGCTTCTTCGATTATGCCGTTTTTAACGTTGAGTGAAAGCTTGCAGGCGCCCTGCTGAGGAGCGCACCAGCCTACGCCGTGCGTATAAGCGGAAATATCCGTAATTTCTTTTGCCTGTATCCATTTGCCTTCTTCCGGAATGGGAGCGGGACCGTGATCCGGACCTTTGGCAACGGGACACATGTTTTCAACTTCTTTTGAATAAAGAATTGCCATTTCTTATCTCCTTTGAATTAAAAATTTTGCTTATTTAACTATTTCGCCGTAGACTGTTCCGAATGCGGCGGAAGCGTTGCACTCATCCGTATCTATATGCATAGCGGGAGCGAACGAAGATTTGACGCGGATGACAACGTCGTCAAACACGGTTTTACGTCCTGCGCCCGTATCGACGAGAACTTTTACTATTTGACCGTTTTCAACGCCGAGATCGGCTGCGTTTTCGGGAGTGAGGTGAATATGTCTTTTTGCAACGATTATACCGTGATCGATAACATATTCTCCTGCGGGACCTACGAGCTTTGCTCCGGGTGTGCCGGCAACGTCGCCCGATTCACGAACGGGAGCCGATACGCCGAGTGTACGTGCGTCGGTGAAGGAAACCTCTACCTGATTTTCGGGACGAACCGGTCCGAGAACGCTCATAGTGAGTGTTTTTTCAACTTCCGCGCCGGTCTTTCTGTCAACACACTTGTTTACAACGGTAACTTTTTCTTCGCAGGCAAACTGACCTGGCTGGCTGAGGTCCTTCTTTTTCGTGAGGACGTGACCTGCGCCGAACAGTGCTTCAACGGCTTCCTGCGTCAGATGGATGTGACGCGCGCTTGTTTCAACAAGAATTTTGTTTTCCATGTTTTTCTCTCTTTCCCGGCTTTACGCCGAAATTTATCTTTTGAAGGTTGCGGAAATATCCGCAATATAGCTTTTCCATTCTGAAATATTATAATATAAATCCTTTCGCTTGTAAATGATTAGATAAAAAATTTTTTGTAAAAAATAATATAAATAAACATCCGAAGGGGAAATTTTATGAAAGAAACCGAAAATGCAGTGCCCGGAGACGAAAAAAAAGGGGATATTATATCATTTGGAACGATAAAAGGGAAAAGCGGAAATATAGTCGTTCCGATAATCGGACAGATAGAGGGACATTATATTCTGCCGGATAATCAGAAAACGACAAAATACGAGCACATTCTTCCTTTGCTCGTCGGTGCCGAGCAGGATCCGAACGTGAAGGGAATACTTGTGCTTATAAACACGGTGGGAGGAGATGTTGAAGCCGGACTTGCCATAGCAGAGATGCTCTCCGGAATGAAAACGCCTACCGTTTCTCTTGTGCTTGGGGGAGGTCATTCGATAGGCTTGCCGATAGCACTTGCCTGCGGCAAAAGCTTTGCTGTTCCGAGCGCGACGATGACAATTCATCCGGTGAGAATATCCGGAACGGTGCTTGGCGTTCCGCAAGCGTTTTCTTCTCTTGAAAGGATGCAGGAACGCGTTATGGGTTTCATCCTTTCTCACAGCAGTGCCAAAAGGGAAACGATTGAGCGGCTGATGATGAATACGGGCGAGCTTACTACGGACGTCGGCAGCGTTATAACGGGAGAGCAGGCAGTGGAGCTGGGTCTTATAGATGAACTCGGAGGAATATCCGACGCGCTTTCGGCGCTTGACGCACTCGGAGGGAAAAGCTGAAAAAAGTCGCTTGCACTTTTTTCTTGATTTATCATTTTATATGTGATACAATGGATTGAATCGGAAAACGGAGTGTGTGATTATGGCGTTTGAATGTTCGGACAAGGTGATATCTTCGCGCGTGTGCGAATATAATTCGGAAGAGATATGTGCGGTATTTTTGCGCCATTTTGCGGAACTCGGAATAGACAAAAGCACGTTCGACGGTAAAAAGACGGTTATAAAACCCAACCTTGTGATGAAAAAATCGCCGGAATATGCAGCGACCATAGCTCCGCAGGTGCTGGACGGACTTCTTTCGGCGCTTGACAGCTTCGGCTGCAAGCCGACAATTGCCGAAAGTCCGGGCGGAGTTTACAGCGCAGCAAGGCTTGAAGGCATTTATCGCGTATGCGGTATAACCGACGTTGCGGAAAAGCACGGAGCCGTGCTCAATACAGATACGACGTGGAAACGTATGTCCTATGAGGGGGGCAGGCTTGTAAAGAGTTTCAATATAATAACACCTGTTGCCGAAGCGGATATTATAATAGATTTATGTAAGCTTAAAACTCATTCGCTGACGGTTATGAGCGGAGCGGTGAAAAATCTCTTCGGCACGATACCGGGAATTGAAAAATTCGAGGCGCACGCGGCGTATCCCGAATACGGCGATTTTGCCGCGATGCTTTGCGATCTTTGCCTTATGCTTTGCGAAAGCAAAAATGTGATTGCCGTGACAGATGCCGTTATAGGCATGGAGGGAAGCGGTCCGACGGCAGGAACGCCGAGAGAATTCGGTTTTATTTCGACAAGTCAAAATCCCTTTGCATCAGACCTTTTGTCTGCGCGGGTGCTTGGTTTTGACGAAAAAGTCACAACGGTTGCTGAGAGTATAAAGCGTGGACTTTGTCCAGAAAAGGCGGAAGGGCTTATACTTTGCGGAGACCCCGTTCCGGGTGTTGAAAACGTAAAGCCTGCGGAAGGAAGCGGCGGCAGTATGAAAGCGCTTAAATTCTTTTCGCGCGGAAAGATAGGCAGATTTTTCATGCCGCGACCGGTTATAGACACGTCAGCCTGTCGCGGATGCGGAGACTGCGTCCGTTCATGTCCTCAGAAAACGATAACGCTTGAAAAAACTCAGAGCGGGGCAAAGGCGAAAATAAATGCTTCAAACTGCATAAGATGTTATTGCTGTCAGGAGCTGTGTCCTTTCCTTGCGGTTAAGATAAAACGCAATTTTATTACGGAAACAATAAGCAAAATCAAATGAATCCGGAGATACATAGTATGGAAAACGGAAAAATTACAATATTGGCGCCGGCAAAGATAAATCTTTACTTCGGCGTGACGGGTATGCGGTCGGACGGGTACCACGAAGTGGAGACGGTGCTTCAGAGCGTCAACCTTTTTGACAGGTTGACTGTTTCCGCATCGGAGGGAAACGGCAGGGAGGTATCTGTTCTGTGCAGAGAGCTTTCCGATGTTCCCGAAAGCGAAAACATAGCGTACAAAGCGGCACAGGCATACCTTTCGGCGGCGGAAGAGGACAACATAAAGGTTGAAATAACAATAGAAAAGAAAATACCAGACGGTGCGGGCTTCGGAGGAGGCTCATCCGACGCCGCGGCGGTCATAATAGCGCTGAACACGCTTTCCGGCGACAGATTTTCGCTTGCGGAGTTGTTTGAAATCGGTGCGACTGTCGGTGCGGATGTTCCGTTCTGTATAAAAAAAGGAACGGTAAAGGCGACGGGCTTCGGCGAAGTGCTTGAGAGCTGTGCTCCGATGCCGGACTGCTGTATTGTGCTTGCCGTTCCGAACGGAGAAAAGGTATCTACGGCGCAGGCTTATGCGGCTATGGACGATGCGGGATATCCTTCGGAAATAGGCGCGATGCTTTCGGCGCTTTCGGAATGTGACATGAAAAAGATTGCATCCGCAATGAAAAACGATTTTGAAAGAGTGCAGGAGGATGGGTGTGCTTCGGCGCAGCTGAAGGAAAAACTTCTTTCGCTCGGTGCGGTTGCGGCAATGCTTTCAGGCTCCGGAGCGGGAGTTTTCGGGATTTTTGATTCGGTAAAAGCAGCAAAAGCGGCAAAGGAAGCGCTTGACGATGAAGCTAAGGTTTTTGTTTGCGCTCCTGCAAGACGCGATTACGCATATGTTGAAAAATAATTATGGAAAAGAAAAAGACGGAAAATAAAAAATCGGTTGCATCATCGTGTGAAACTTGTGAATTTTACGTTTATGACGATATGACCGACGAATATGTTTGCGACATAAGTCTTGATGAGGACGAAATGGCGGATTTTATATACGGTCAGACGAGAAACTGCCCGTATTATCGTTATTACGACGAGTACAAGAGCGTTCAGAAGCAGAACTGACCGTTCTTTTCTTCGAGAAGAAAAGAAGGCAAAAGAAGCTTTGATAATTAGTTCGTACAAATTTTTATATTTATCAAAGGAGCGGATTTTT
>FR898217.1:19136-31905 GCA_000437375.1 Eubacterium sp. CAG:841 | reverse complement strand
GGCTCGGACTTCGCCCGAAAGTCCGAGCTCGCCTATGCAAAGAAGCTCGTCCGGAACGGGAATGTCACGCACAGATGAAATGAGCGCAAGCGCAACGCCTACGTCCGATGCCGTTTCATCTATTCTGATTCCGCCGATGACGTTGAGATAAACGTCTACGGAAGAAAAACGCAATCCGAGCCGCTTTTCAAGCACGGCGAGTATCAGTGCCGCACGGTTGTAATCTATACCGTTTGAAGTCCTTCTCGGAGCGGGGAAAACAGTGTTTGTCGCAAGCGCCTGGATCTCGGCAACTATGGGTCGGGTTCCTTCCACAACGCATACGGCACAGTTTCCCGAAACGTTCTGCGGACGGTCGGAAAGGAGCATCGCAGAAGGGTTGTCCACCTCGCGCAGACCTTCGTCCGTCATTTCGAAAACACCTATTTCGTTTGTCGAGCCGAAACGGTTTTTTATCGCACGGATAAGGCGGCAGTTCTGACGTCGCTCGCCCTCAAAATACAGAACGGTATCAACCATGTGTTCGAGCACTTTTGGACCCGCTATGCTGCCTTCCTTTGTGACGTGACCTACAAGAATGACCGATGTGCCTGCGGTTTTTGCCGTATTTATAAACATCGCGGCACATTCGCGTATCTGCGTGACGCTGCCGGGTATCGTTGTGCTTTCCGTGTGGTACATTGTCTGTATCGAGTCAACAACTATAATGTCGGGGGCAAGCTTTTTTGCGCTTTCAAGTATTTTTTCAACGTTCGTCTCTGTCAGAAGATAGACGCTTTTGCTTTTTATTCCGAGTCGCTTTGCACGCATTGATATCTGCGCGGCGGATTCTTCTCCCGAAACATAAAGCACTGTCTTTTCCTTTGACATTGCGGCGCATATCTGCAAAAGTAAAGTAGACTTTCCTATTCCGGGCTCGCCCGAAAGCAGAATTACCGAGCCGCAGACAAGCCCTCCGCCGAGAACTCTGTCAAATTCGCTTGTGCCGGTGGAGGAACGCATATATTCGGGAATGTTGCCGTCGCCCAGCAGCACAGGCTCGCTTTCTTCACTTGTGCGGACGAGAATATTCTGCTTTCCCGCACCCTTTTTGGGTTCGGGCTCCGGCGACTGATATGTTTCTTCCGTCATGGTGTTCCACGCTCCGCAGGACGGACAGCGACCGAGCCACTTTGCGCTCTGATAGTCGCACTCGGAACATACATAAACGGTTTTCTGTGTTTTCATTTGACTTCCTCCGTATTTGTCGTTTTACAAATGTAGTTTACTGCGGCGGCATAAATACACGCCGCTGTCTTTTGCTGATATGAATCTGTTTTCAGAAGCGCACATTCTTCGGGATTTGAAAGAAATCCGCATTCTATAAGTATTGCCGTGCAGGGAGCATTGTCAAGAACGTATATTTCGCTGCCGGCAGCCTTTACTTCGCGTTCGTTGTTTTTCTGAAGATAATTGCGGACTGTATCTTTTACAGACGCGGCGAGCGTCTTTGAATTTTCCGTATTTTTTGAATAATAGACAGTAAGCCCCGAATACTTAGCAACGGGAAATTTGTTCATATGTATGCTTATAAATATTGCGTTTTCATATTTTTTTGCCGTTTCGGTACGCGCTTTCAGATCGCCGAGCTTTTTGTGCGACGAGTTTTCATCGCCGAGAGCCACATCCTCAGTGCGCGTCATCACGACGGTATATCCGGCACTTTCAAAAAAGCTTTGCAGTTTTTTTGAAACGGCGAGGTTAAGATCTTTTTCAAGCGTGCCGTCGTCGGCTGAGGCGCCGCCGTCTCTTCCACCGTGTCCGGCATCGATTATTATTACGGGCAGAGCAGAGCTTTTTGCCGAAGTTCCGGCGCTTTCGGCTTCGGAAATGAATATTTTTGCCGATATTGCGGATGCCGCTATAAGAATAGCCGAAACGAGCAGAAAGCACGAAGCGAAAAATGCAGATTTTTTAATACCGTATCTTGTCACAATATGTCCTCCGGTAAAAATCGTTTATGCTTTGATTTTATGCGCGGAGACAGGGAAATATGTTGAAGAAGTTACTTTTTGGGACGCGGAATAAGCGTAAATTCTCTTGTCCCGCAATAGTACGAAATGCCTGCGAATGCTGCGGCGATAAACGGCGTCAGAAGGTAGAACCATCCGCCCGAATTTCCGCCGAAAATGACCATCTTTATCCCGAAAAACATAGCTTCCCATGTTTGTGAGAGCATTGAAAACACGGTATTGAGCGATGTCATTGCCGTGCTGTACTCTCTGAAATAGTTGAAAATAAAATAAAGCAAACCGAAAACAAAATCGGGAACAGCGGCGAAAAGTCCTGTGACAAAGCCTTTTACAAGGATCGGATTTTCACCGTTTCCTTTGGCGGATATACTGTCTTTCGCGCCTACATCCCACATATACAAATCTATCAGGTAATAATAAAAAATTATTGTACAGATGCTGAATATGAGAGTAAGCGTGCGTTTTGTGGGCGTTTCCACTCCTACGGGAAGATACACCATAAGCCCGAAAATCATCATGATTATGTGTGTCTGAATAAGCTTCCAGACATCGCCGCCTATATTTTTTATAAAGCTTTTACTTTCCATTTTATATCCTTCCGGAACGTCTTTTTTAATATTATAGCTGTTATTTTGCGGTTCTTCAATAATAAATAATATTTTTTCGGTGAAAGTTTACATTTTTCTTTTTTAGTGATATAATTTTCTTGTAGAATTCAATATCCCGCACGAAAGGGGGGGAAGCGAAAAATGGCAGAAAGAAATCCAAATGAGACATCGCCGCTTATAGAAAGATTTTTGCGCTATAAGCTTGTAATACAGGGGCGTTCGAAAAAGACGGTTGACGAATATCATCTTGATCTGCGGTTGTTTTTCAGGTATCTTATAGCGAGAGAGAACGGAATTTCCACGCAGAGCGATGAATTTGAACAGATAGATATATCCTGTGTGAACGAGGAGTTTTCCAAAAAAATAAAAACGCTTGATATACTTGAGTTTATGGCGTATCTTGCTTCGGAACGAAATTGCGGAGCTTCTGCACGAAGCCGTAAGCTTTCGTCAATAAAGGCATATTTCAAATACATAACGGCGGTTGAAAGAATAATAGATAAAAATCCTGCGGCAGATATAGAATCGCCGAAAATAAAAAAATCGTTGCCGAAGTTTCTTTCACTTGAAGAAAGCATATCGCTTCTTGACAGCGTTTATGCCGATGAAAATTCAAACACAAAAGAACGCGATTATTGCATACTTACGCTTTTTCTCAACTGCGGAATGCGACTTTCCGAGCTTGTGGGAATAAATCTTTCGGATATAGATCCGCAAATGAGATCGCTTCGTGTTGTGGGAAAAGGCAATAAAGAACGAATAGTTTATCTTAACGATGCCTGTCGTTCCGCGATAAACGATTATCTTCCTGTGCGCGCCGGCGGAAACAATGAAATAAAGGATAAAAACGCGCTGTTCCTTTCACGTCTGCACAAGAGGATAAGCGTAAAGACGGTACAATGGCTTGTTTATAAATATCTCGGAGAAGCGGGACTGAAAAACAAGCATTATTCAACGCATAAGCTTCGTCACACAGCGGCTACGCTTATGTATCGCGACGGCGGGGTCGATGTGCTTGCGCTGAAAGAAATACTCGGTCACGAGCAGCTGAACACCACGCAGATATACACCCACGTCAGCAACAAGGCGCTTGAGGAAGCCGTAAGCGCGAACCCTCTTGCAAAGGTGAAAAAAGAGAAGAAATAAGTTTTTAGCCAAGAATATAAGGAGTGTACATTTCTATGACTATAGATAAACAAAAAATTCTAAAATTCATCCCGATAATTCAACTAATAACTGTATTTTATTGGTTAAAATATTATTTAACAAAAAAAATCCCTTGGTCGGATTTTGCTAAAGCTTTGCTAAAAATTTTTGCCGTCTTATTGTTTATTCATATTCCAAGAATGATTTTGCACTTTGTTTTCGTGAATGACATTTTAGACAATGTTCTTTACTATGTTTCTCTGTATCCTACATTTTTGGGCATCGCAGCAGTTGTAGTTGCTGATCAAGAGAAACACGCGCTCAGCGCAGATGAAGACTAAATTAAGGAGAATAATGTGTCATGAATAAAAGATGACAGCGTTTATTTAATATGAACATAACAAAAATCGTCGATTTTTTAGGAAGAACAACTTTTGAAAATATTATATCTTTAATTCTGGTGTTGCTTTTTTGGAAAAACATATATCTTGTTTTTATATTTCTTCATATTGCTCTTATGTGGATACTTATCCCCGCTGCGTGTAAATATACGGCGTCAATTGATATGTATCTGAAAAAATTGCAGGAAGAAAAAAAGCTGAAGTCCAGATTTCTGAAGCAGGTGAATGTTCCGGCTTCTGTACAAAAAATTTTCTATGGATGCAGCGATGGTAAATTCTTATGGATATCGTTTGCATTTCAGATAATTTTATATTTATACACAATATTTTCTGTCATATTTTACGGTTTTCTTATCAGAGAGTTGCTGATCGGAAATCATGTTACCGTTATAATGTACAGGTGTATATGTTTTTGGCTTATATTTCATATAATGTATACGCTCGTCCTTCGCATAAGTTGCTTTATTATCAATCTGTTTTTCAAACGCAAGGATGGGAAACCCATAAAAGAAGATTTGGTCGACTTTAGAGATTTTTCGGCAATAGACCATAATGAAAGCAGAGAATTAAAAGCATCGGTCGATAAAATAAACCGACAGGCTACTATAATAAAAAAGCTTAAAAAAGTGGGACTGCGTAGTTATAAAAAGGGATATTACATAAAAGAAAATGAACTGACGGGCTTTGAAAATATAGTCAAGTCCGAGTATCCGGAGCTCGGATATAACATATGCCGTAGCTCAAAGAAAGCGTCTATAACTGTGTATGAGAAAGAAAAAGAAGACGTTTTATTTCATGCTACATTAAAAAAATAATATAAAACAAATCTACGCAAACAGCCGCACTTTCGGGTGCGGCTGTTGTTTTGTGATTTTCTCTTGCAAATAATACCGGATTGCGTTATTATATAGTAATACTCGGTGATAAAAACACCGAGTATTACCATTGCTAACGTGAAAAGAGGAATGGCTTATGAATTCACATTGCAAACAAGCAATAAAAAAATACTACATATCTTGTATTATTTTAGGTGTTATATTAATTTCTCTTTGGGTCCTCTATAGTTTACGTACAAACAGCCTAATTGGTATGATTCTTCTTTTGCTTGCCGATCTGATCATTATCAAGGTTTCCGTTGTTATTATTGCTAAAAAAACATTGCTTCCTGTACTGTATGATGATCTTAATGCTATTGAATTTCAAAAAATTGTAAACAATAAACATTTTGTAGCACCATTGATCTTTAGAGCAAATGCTGCTGTGGCGAGTGGTGATTATCAAACCGCTATCAATATTGCTTCCAAACAGATTGTCAATAGCGATTCTAATCTAAACTGTAAATATTACTATTTAAGTCTATTAGCCCGAATATACTTTGAGCTAAGAGATTTTGAAAAATTAAACCTTCTGCTGAAGAAGTATGATGAGCTTAAAGCATTAAATCCTTCAAAAAAGATCTTTAATACTTCAAACTCAATCTGGGATTTTTTTCGTGATTTTTTGAATAGTGACTTCGAAACCTGCAAATTAATATGTAAAAACATAGAGAAAACTTTACAAACTAAAGCTAATAATAAAAATAGCAGATATGCTGCACTTATTAATAAATTTTACTATGCTGTTGTATGTTATTCAGATGGAACCATAGAAACAGCACTGCAAATTTTTAAAGATATTATTCATACGGCACCACAAATGCATTTAGCTGATGTATCTCAAAAATATGTCGAATCAATTGATACTTCTTCAGAAATGCCCGTGCTTGAAGAACTGATTCCTCAAAAAGATTATCAACTTTATGATGATGAGACAAAAGAAAAGCTGCATCGCCATAAAGTTCTCTCGGTTATTCTATTGATCATAATTTGCGTTTCGGTAGTTATCGTGTCTGTGTTGAACTTCGAAAATAAACAACAGCGCAGACATGAGTCCGAATATAATTCCTCGATTGCTGAATTTGAAAAAGGTCTAAATAATGCCATTGAAAGAAGTTACGACAACGCTAATTTTGTAAAGTATTTCAATGTCGTTTATAGAGAACAACATATTGATACATTTTGCTTGATTGAACGTAATGGCAGTCTTGATTTGGCAAGTATTGTGACGTATGACGGTGGCGAATCGCTGAATTTGGTTCTTCTCATCGAAAACATTCAAATTCCATATGATTATTCCGTAAAGAGTGCTGTAAGCGATTATAAAATAGCATTTTATATTACTGATGAGCAGATTCCTACTTCGAATGGCACTAAAATAGTTGAGTTTTCATTAAACAATAAATCCTATTGGATTGAAATAAAAAGCGTAACTCCTCTTAATTAATTTTTATTTAGTCCTTATTTTAACAGCCGCACTTTTCAGTGCGGCTGTTGTTATAAAAGTAATGAGTTAAAGCATGTTTACCGCTTTATCAAAAAGAGAAATAAGCTGTGCTTTAAGCTTTTCTCCATCCGTTTTCAGGAAGGCGACCTTTTCCGTCGTCAGCTTTTTTACTTTTTCGAATACGGTTTTATTTATAACACTTTCGGCAAGCGCCGAAAGAAGCTCATCTTCATCGAAAATATAGATTCTGCCTTCCGCTGTATAAACAATATCGGAGAAGAGATCGTCAAAGCAGGCGGTTTCTGCGCTTTTGCAATCGTTTCCGCCCGTTATGTCGATATATACCTGACGGAAGTTTCCGCTCGGATCAAAATAAGCGGTGTACCAATAATCGTCGCCGTCGTAGGCGAGCTGAAGCCAATATCCACCTTCCTCTGCCACTGTGCCGAGAAGTCCGTCGCCATAGTCGCGGATAAGCGATGAAGTCAGCTTGTCAAACCGAAGAAGCGATACGGCGCCTCCGTCGTCGGCAGAAAAGAACACTTGTGTCCTTTTCAGAACTCTTGCCCAAGGCTCGCGACGGATGCTTTTATGTTTTATTTCCATAAAGAATTCCTTTCGCTGCGGTTATTCTGCTTTTCCCGTAAGCCGGGAAATGCGTTTACCGTCCGAAACAAGGCCTGCAAAATTTTTCTGCCGCAAGACCTCGTAAACTCCGATCGCTACACTGTTTGAAAGATTGAGACTGCGTTTGTTTTCTCGCATGGGAATTCTTACGCATCTTTCGGGATGGGCGCAAAGCAGCTCTTCCGGCAAGCCTTTCGTTTCTTTGCCAAAGACAAGATAAACGTCCTCGCCGTATGTAATATCAGAATAATTTCCCGACGATTTCGTTGAAAAATACCAAAGCTCGTCATTTCCGTGCATCGCCATAAATTCATCAAGATTTTCGTAGTAATGAATGTCAAGCTCGTCCCAATAATCAAGTCCGGCGCGCTTCATTTTTCTGTCGTCTATTTCAAAGCCGAGAGGCTTTACAAGATGCAGCGACGCTCCCGTCGCGGAACAGGTGCGCGCAATGTTTCCCGTATTCTGCGGGATCTCCGGCTCAACGAGAACTATATTTATCAAATGTGATCACTTCTTTCGGAAACCGATTTTTTTATTTATTATATTATATAGCTTTGCTTTGATTTTTTCAATAGCGGAGCGGATTTTTGCCGTAAAGGAAGAAATTTCAGGTATTAAACCGCTTTTTTCTGCGGAAATTAAGGAGGTAAAAACCGAAAGGAGAAAAATATTTATGAAAAGAAATATAAAAACTTTTCTTTGCGTGACAGCGGCAGCGGCGTTTATCTGTTTTTCAGTTATATCTGCCGTTTGCGCAGGGAATTCTTTCAGCTGGTATTGCAAGCGTTGTAAGGATCACGTTCGCCCGACAGCCGAAAGCAATATGGCGTTCATTGAAAAATACGACGGCGCATATATAGGCAAAGATCCCGATGACAAGGTGGTTTATCTCACCTTTGACGCAGGTTACGAAAACGGAAACGTGGAGCGTATTCTCGACGCGCTTTCAAAGCATAACGCAAAGGGCGCGTTTTTTATACTTGACAATCTTGCAAAGCGCAACGGCGAGCTTGTAAAAAGAATGGAAAGCGACGGACATTTTGTATGCAATCATACGGCGCGGCATAAGGATATGACGAAGCTTTCAAAGGAAGAGTTTGCTTCGGAGCTTGAAAAGCTGGAAAGCACCGTGTCGGAACAGACAGGCGTTACCGTGAAAAAATATTATCGTCCGCCGGAGGGCAGATTCTCGGAAGAAAATCTCAAATGGGCGCAGGAGCTTGGGTATAAAACGGTACTTTGGAGTCTTGCTTATGCCGATTGGGACAATAACCGTCAGCCCGAGCCGGAGAAGGCAAAGAAACTGATTCTGGACAATGTTCATAACGGTGCGGTGATACTTCTTCATCCTACGTCAAAAACAAACGCCGATATTCTTGACGATCTTCTTACAACGCTTGAAAATGACGGCTATCGTTTCGGAACGCTCGACGAGCTGTTTTCATCAGGCGAGACGGATAGATAATTATGAAAAATTTATTCAAACGAATATTTTGCATTTTTTTGGCGGTCATCTTTACGGTGCTGCTGTGCATTCAGGCAGAGGCTTCCGGCAATGTGATATACTCCGGAGCCGACGGTTGCGGAAAACGTATTGCCATAACCTTTGATGACGGTCCTCATCCGAAAAAAACGGCGGAAATACTTGATTTTCTTGCTGAAAATTCAGTTCGCGCCACATTTTTTGTCGTTGGCGAAAACGCAAAATATTATCCCGATCTTATAATGCGCGAAGCGGCGGAAGGGCATGAAATAGGCAATCATACCTATCATCACAAGGCTATGAGAAAATGTAAGGACGGCGAAGAAAAGTGCGAAATAACGGAGGCTTCCGATATGATAAAAAGCATAACGGGAAAATCGCCTGTGCTTTTCCGCCCGCCCGAAGGCTCGTATTCTTCATCCACCGTCGAGCTTGCGCGCTCCTGCGGATGCGACGTTGTTTTATGGAATGTCGATACACGCGATTGGGCGATGTCCAAGACCGATGAAATAGTTGCTAATGTAAAGAAAAACGTGCGCGACGGGAGCATAATTCTTTTTCACGATTTCACACGCGACGGTGCGCACACGCTTGACGCGCTTAAAATTCTTTTGCCGTACCTTATTTCCAAAGGATACGAATTTGTAACGGTTTCGGAGCTGATAAGAGAAAAAAGCCTCTCGTGAGAGGCTTTTTTCAGTGATGAGCGGGGGAGAGGTTTACAGACTTGACACAAAAGGAAAAATATGATATAATAGTAAAAAAGAAAAGTGTACATATAATTGGAATTTATGATTTTCATCATTTTGAAGAAAAAATTTGCTTATCGGAAAGGAGAATACCGTGAAAAAGATATTTTTCAGAACAGCTGCGACGTTGTTGTGCTTTTTGGCTTTGTTTACTTTAACTAGATGTAAATCGGATGAGACCGAAAAAACGGCAAAAAAGCTTTTTTCGGAAAAATGGAGCGAAATAACAAGCGGCGAGACGGTTCCTGCAAAAATATGCGTTAAAGGTTATGATTATATGACTCCGTCGTCATTTTCAAAAGATGTTGAAGTATTTGGGTGGCTTTGCAGATTTGAAACCAAACAAACGCTTATTGACGAATGTAAAAAACTCAATATAAAATCCGTAAGCGCCGGAGGCTCTGTTTTTATACCTAAGTATGTTGACGAAAGGAATTATAATATTACATTTTACGATACCGACGATGTTGTCATAATGGAATTGAATGTTGACTATACCGGAATCGTTACGATTAAAGTTTATGGCGGTGACGGCTATGTTTATGTTCTTAACGGAACGGGACTTGACTATGACAGCTTTAAGCAATTTGTAAAGACAGACGAAAGAGAGGGCTGATATGAAAAAAGTATTTTCCGCAATTTTTGCACTTGTACTGTGTTTCTTTACGCTGCTCGCTTTTGTCGGATGCGGGAAAAAGGAAGCCGAAAAGACAGCGAAAAAGCTTTTTTCGGAAAAGTGGGATATAGTGATGAGCGGGGAATCTGCAATTGAAAAAATATATGTTCTCGGGTATGATACAACGACGCCTTCATCGTTTTCCGACGATTTTGAAACTTTTTCATGGCTGTGTAAACCGAAGACAATACAAAGCGCCGTTGAAGCTTGTAAAAAGCTTGACGCAGATTCCGTATTGCCCGGAGGTCCGGTCAAAATCAAGGATGACGTGCATTACAAAAACTACACATTATCCTTCTATGATCATGACAATGTAAGGATAATGTCGCTCAACGTTGACTACACGGGTATAGTTACAATAAGCGTTTACAGCGAAGAGAAAGATGTTTATGTACTTCACGGCAACGGCATTGAATACAATGATCTTGAAAAATTTATGGGAATATTTGAGTCGGAAACTTCTTCCGCCAAGTTGTTTACATAAAAAACAAAACCGCACCCTTTAACGTGGGTGCGGTTTTTGAATGATGGATTTAGTTTTACAGGCTTGGCAGTCGTGACGGCGCTTTATTTTGTGTATTCTTTTGATTTGGATTTTTCGGCTTTTGTCACAGCCTTTGAAACAGCAGCAACTATCGCCGTGTTTGCAACAAGCTCTACCGCGGCGTTGAGAAGAAAAGCGGTTGCTATGAACGCAAGCGGAGAAAGTCCGTTATCGCTTGCCATGCCGAGCATGGTGTCTTTGAAAAGCAGGCAGAATCCGCCGACAAAAAGAACAGTGTTTGTAAGAGAGCCAACAGCCGCAGATACAAAATATGCGGCGATGTTATCCTTTTTCTTTGTCATTGCGCGGAAGATAAGCCCCGGAAGAAGTCCGGCGAGGATTCTCGGCACAAAGCAGATAAGCACCGTAAAGAACGGATTTACTCCGAAAAGGAGCGTTCCGAACGTGCTTTGTCCGAAACACTGCCAAAAGCTTGCTGCGCCGAAAAGTGCGCCCAGAAAAGCACCTGCGGCGGGACCGATAACTATCGCGCCTATGACAACGGGTATCATATTGAATGTTATTTCAACTATGCCTATCTTCAGAAAACCTATCGGAGTGAAGCAGAATATCATAAGCAATGCCACGAGCATTGCCAGCTTCACCATTGCAAGCAGATGTTTGTTTTTCATTTTTACATTCCTCGTTTTATAAGTTTTGCGTAAAGAGCTTTTATTGCGCGATCGAGGTTGTCTTCATCTACGCCTATGGTTATCCCGCCGTCGCCGGAGCCTGCGTCAACCGATATGACGGCAATATTTTCTTTATTCAGCGCGGAAAAAATATCGGAAAGGCGGCTTTGAGGATCGGCGCCGACTATTGTTATAAGTGCGCAGTCGGGTCCTTTTGTCACGCTTACCGGTTCTATGCAGGCGCATATCTCGCTGCGGATGTAATCCTCTCTGCCGATTATAGCGGTTTTGGGAAAAGTAAAGGATATGCAGTCTATACCGGAAGAAATACTCACGGGAGAGACTCCTCTTTGCGAAAGCACGCGGAGAATATTAGTTGTGTCCGCAGTGTTCGTGCCGATCTTTGTTTTACATATTCGCAAAATGCAGAAGCCTTTCTTTCCTGCGATGCCGCATATTCCGTCGTTTTCTCCGTTGCGGACGGAGACTACGCGCGTTCCCGGCGCTTCCGGATCGAGAGTATTTTTTATTATCACGGGAATTCTGTCGCTCATAAGCGGAATAACGGAATCCTCGTGAAGCACTCCCGCACCCATAAACGAAAGGCGGCGAAGCTCTTTATATGTTATTATACTTATAGTTTTCGGATTGTCAACCGTTTTCGGATCTGCCGACATAAATCCCGACACGTCCGTCCAGTTTTCGTATTCGTCGCAGCCTGCGGCAGAGGCAAGTATAGCGCCCGTTATATCCGAGCCGCCGCACTCAAACGTTTTGAGCGTTCCGCCCGGCATACTGCCGTAAAAGCCCGGAACGACGGCGTGAGTCGAACCCGAAAGTTCGGCAGCCGTGCGGAGTTTTGTAAGCTCCGGCAAAAACGCGCCGTTCTCTCCGAATGATATGCATCGCGCCGCGTCTATGAAATCGAACCCGAGATATGCCGAGAATATTTTTGCGCAAAAGTATTCTCCGCGCGAGGCAAAATAATCTCTGCCGAAATAATTTTTTCTTCCGTATATAAGCTCGGAAAACTCATCGTCGAGCGACATCGGCAGGGAAAGCCCCGATATTATTTCGTCGAAACGGGCTTTTATTTTTTCAAGTATCCCGTAGAACTCGTCTCCGCTTGACATAAATGCGCGATACAGCATATCCGTTATTTTTTCATCGCCCGGAAAGCGTTTTCCGGGCGCGCTTACGGCTATATATTTTCTTGAATCATCCGATAGCACTATTTTTGCGGCGTTATCTATACTGCGCGCATCGCAAAGGGAGCTTCCGCCGAATTTGACTGCCTTGATTTTGTTTTTCACGGAAAAGATATCACCTCCCGCTTTATAATATGACAAATTACGACTTTCGGACATACAAGAAAAGCTTATAAAAAACGAAAAACGGCGCACTGCGCCGTTTTTTGTAACAGTTATACGCTATCCTCTGTATGCAAAGCATCGTTTTCGGAAGAAAGATATTTTTTCAGCTTTTTTACCGCGTCTTCAATAAGATATGATATCGTCTTTTCGTCAAGCAGTATTCTTGCCGCCGACGGAAGCCGCTCGCAAAGAG
>FR898217.1:4533-19062 GCA_000437375.1 Eubacterium sp. CAG:841 | reverse complement strand
GCTGCTCGGCAGCGGCTACAAGCGAAAGCACAATGGCTTTCGCTTCTCTTTCCATGCCTTTTTTCGCAAGTATTATAACAAGCGCCGCAAGCACTGCGACGGCTAGTATTACAGGTGCGTATTCGGATAAAAATTCAAGCATTGCAAAGACTCCGCCGATGCTCACGGCGGAGCGTACTCCTTTCCGTGATTATTGTAAAAGCAGACTTATCAGTGCTCCCGCAGCCGCGCCCGCAACAGCGGATATAACGGCTTTCAGAAGCGATGAAAAGCGCCGTAGCGGTTGTTTTTCTATATCGCAAAGTCTTTCGTCCTGATTTTCGAGCCTTCGGTTTGCCGCCTCAAGCTGAACGACAAGACGCGCTATATTTTCATTCTGACTGTTTATCGCATTTGCAAGAGCTTCGAGCTTGTCTATTCTGTGTGAGTTGATCTTTTCACGCTCTTCTATCTTGACTATGCGTTCTCCCTGCGAGGGAGAAATATTATGTGAATTTTCGGAGACGTAATCTCCCAGAGGGGATCACCCGCTTTCGCTTTGTATTCCCCGTTGCGCGTGAAAATCTTTTTTCGGTAAGGGATGTTACGCGCAAAGCAGTTTTTAACTGCGTCTTTATTATACCACATTTTTGCCGATTTGTAAATAGAAAGACGAACAAAAGTTCGTATTTTTTAAAAAAACGTGAGACGACTTGGAGGCGGAATAAAAAAATACCGTAAAAAAGGCAAAGTTTTGAGTTTTTTAACAATTTATTATGGCAATCACGAAAAATATATAGTATAATATAACTTATATTAAATTGCCGAAGTGGCTTTGAAATTAAAAATCATCTCTAAAAGGAGTATTTTATAATGTCGATTGTTGATAAAATTTTCGGAACATACAGCGAGCGCCAGATAAAAAAGCTTATGCCGATTGTCGATAAAGCGGACTCGCTTTCCGAAAAATACGAAAATATGCGTGACAGCGAGCTTCGCGCGATGACGGATACGTTCAGACAGAGACTTGCCGCAGGAGAAACGCTTGACGATATCCTGCCGGAAGCATTCGCTACCGTAAGGGAAGCCGCAGCACGCGCCATAGGCAAAAAGCCGTACAGAGTTCAGCTGCTTGGCGGAATAATACTGCATCAGGGCAGAATTGCCGAGATGAAAACGGGCGAAGGAAAAACGCTTGTCGCAACTATGCCCGCGTACCTCAATGCGCTTACAGGCAAGGGTGTTCACATCGTTACGGTAAACGAATATCTTGCCCGCCGCGACAGCGAGGAAATGGGCAAGGTATACGGATTTCTTGGGCTGACGACGGGGCTTGTTCTCCAGGCGCAGAGCACCGAAGAAAAAAAGAAAGCTTACGCCGCAGATATAACGTACGGAACAAACACTGAAATAGGCTTTGACTATCTTCGTGACAATATGGCGAAAACTCATGACGGACTCGTTCAGCGCGAGCTTCACTTTGCCATAGTGGACGAGGTGGACTCCATACTGATAGACGAAGCGAGAACGCCGCTTATCATATCGGGACCGGGCGAAAAGTCGGACGATATGTATAAAAAGGCAGACGCTTTTGTTCGTCGTCTGCGCGCCAAGGTAGTAAAAGAGATGGATACCAAGAGCGACAACGAGGACGTGCTTGAAGATTACATCGTTGATGAAAAAGGGAAAAGAGCCACGCTTACGTCGAGAGGCGTTGCAAAGGCAGAGTCGTTCTTCGGTATCGAAAATCTTTCGGACCCCGAAAACAATTCGCTTTATCACTATATAAACGAGGCGCTTCACGCTCACGGCGTTATGAAACGCGACGTGGATTATGTCGTTGCCGAAGGTAAAGTGCTTATAGTTGATTCATTTACGGGAAGAATAATGCCGGGCAAACGTTTTTCAAACGGCTTGCATCAGGCGATAGAAGCCAAAGAGCGCGTCGATATTCAGAACGAAAACCAGACGCTTGCAACTATAACATATCAGAATCTGTTCCGTCTTTATTCAAAGCTTTCGGGTATGACGGGAACAGCGCTCACGGAGGAAAACGAATTCCGTGAAATCTACGGGCTTGACGTCATCGAGGTTCCCACGAACAAGCCGATGATAAGAATAGACCGCAACGACGTTGTGTATAAAAATACAGCCGGAAAATACCGCGCGATAATAAACCAGATAAGGGAGTGTCACGAAAAAGGGCAGCCGGTGCTGGTCGGTACGGTTTCGGTAGAAAAGTCGGAATATCTTTCGTCTCTTCTCAAAAAAGAAGGTATACAGCATAATGTGCTGAATGCAAAGCAGCATCAGCGCGAGGCTGAGATAGTCGCTCAGGCGGGCAAATTCGGCGCGGTGACGATATCGACGAACATGGCGGGACGCGGTACGGATATAATGCTTGGCGGTAACGCGGAATTTCTTGCGAAAAACGAGCTTAAAAAAGCCGGCTACGATGAAGAGCAGATATCGCTTGCTACGGGAATGAGCGAGAATATAGACGATACCGTTCGCGAAGCGAGAGAGCTTTACAGAAATTCGCTTGACAGATTCAAAAATGAGATAGCGCCGGAGGCTGACAGAGTAAGAGAAGCGGGCGGACTCTTTATTCTCGGTACGGAAAGACACGAAAGCCGTCGTATAGACAATCAGCTGCGCGGTCGTTCCGGACGTCAGGGAGATCCCGGCGAAAGCAGATTCTTCCTTTCGCTTGAAGACGATCTGATGCGTCTTTTCGGTTCGGACAGAGTTGTCGGAGTAGTTGAAAGACTCGGACTTCCGGAAGACGAGCCGATAGAAGCAAAGATAATTTCAAACACGATAGAATCTTCACAGAAACGTCTTGAGGGTGAAAACTTCAACAGAAGAAAGACCGTTCTTGAATACGATGACGTTATGAATCAGCAGAGAACGGTGATTTATAAACAGCGCAGAGAGGTTCTTGACGGAGAGGACATAAGCGGAACGATAAACGATATGCTGAAAAGCATGGTTCCTTCCGCGCTTGACATCTGCACAGCTGACGGCGCACTTGATATGGGCGCCGTGAAAGAACGTCTTTTCTGGTTGCTCTCAAAAGAAGAGCTTTCATATGAAAACGGCGATATAAGTCGCAAAGAGCTTGAGGATCGCCTTTGTGACCGCATAAACCGCATATATGAGGCGCAGAAAACAATATTCGGAGACAGGATAGGCGACCTTATGCGCTTTGCACTCCTTACGGCGGTAGACAGAGCGTGGAGAGAACATCTTGACGCTATGGACGATCTCCGTGACGGAGTCGGGCTTTCTTCGTTTGCACAGCGCAATCCGATAACGGAATATCGCATAGCGGGCAGCGAAATGTTCGACGAAATGATAGAAAAGATCCGTGAGGAGACCGTGAAGCTTATGCTATTTGCTTCGCCCGTTCAGGAGGCGAAGGCGAAAGCCGCCGCGGCTCAGAAGCAGGCGGAGCTGAAAAATCTCGGCGGCAAGGCGGAAAAACGTCAGCCCGTTGTTAAAAAGAGCTTTGAAAAGATAGGAAGAAACGATCCCTGTCCGTGCGGCAGCGGAAAGAAATACAAACAATGCTGCGGAAGAAACGCAGGCGCGGACAACTGATTTTTTACGGAGGATGAAATTTGGGCTTCGGTTGGATGTTTTTAGGCTGGCTTTTTATGTTCCCAACGATAGGAAACATTGATATAACGCCGGACTTTATAGGATTTTTGATAATGCTTGCGGGGCTTTCATGCGCGTGCAGATACTGCCGTTGTTTTGATCTTACAAAACGACTCGCTACATTCGGCGTTGTGTTTTCACTGCTTTGCTGGGGATATCAGCTTCTTTTGACACTTTCCGTGGTCGAGCCGTCGTCCGTCGGAACGGTTTTGCGCATTTTATATACCGTTTTTCTTGCGGCGTTTGATATAAGCCTTGCGGTTTCGATATCGAAAATAGCCGAAGAAACAGAGCTGCCGAAGATACGGGTAAGAGGCGCGGCGGCTGTTCCGCTTGCCGTTATAATGGTTCTGGGCGGAAGGACAGCATGGTCTGCCGCAGTAAATATGATATCGTCCGCCGGAGAGGGCGGAGAAGTGAGCGAAACCGTTCGCTGGATGATGAGAATAGGCTATATAGCCGAAGTGCTTTTCGTCGTTTACATGCTTGTTTTGCTTATCTCGTGTTATCGGTGGATATGCCTTGAGGGTGAAGAAGATATGCCTGACAAAAAACACAAGCTTCCGACCCCGTTCGACATAATAGAAAAAGGCAAAAACAAGGAGGAAAAGAAATGACAGGCTCCGGCAGAAAGCGCGGCAGATTAGGGTTTGTTATGGCGGGGATTGTCATGCTGTTCAATCCGTGCATAAACATAATAGATGTTCTTCCGGATGTTTTCGGCATATTGCTTATACTTTACGGAATAAGCCGGATGGCAGATATCTCTCCCGATGTGGAAGAAGCGAAAAAAGGCTTTGAAAAGGCGGCCTGGGTAGGACTTTTTGCGCTTGCGGCAATGTTGGTTTCGCTCGGTGCGGATAATTACACAAAGCTTTCGCTTGCGTTTGCGGCATGGCTTCTGGAATGTATTTTTATAATTCCCGCGATGAAAAAGCTGCTTGTGGGTGCCGACGATTTGCGCGTAAGACTTATCGACAGGGGAAACGAAGAGGCTTTTTCGGGGGCGGCAACGCTTTCGTCGCTGTTTTTTGTCATAAGATCTCTTACGGCGGTAATACCGCTTTCGATGCCGCTGTTTTTTGAGAAAAAAGAGGAAGACATAACCTCCGGCGGAGGCGGCGGAAACATTGAATCGGTGATAAACGTGGCGACGGTTATCTGCGCGGTGCTTTCGCTTATAATAGGCATTGTATGGCTTGTGTCAGTTCTTAAATGCTTTTATGAGCTCTGCTCGGATAAAGAATTTGAAAATGCCTTCTGCGAAAAGTACGAAACCGAAATAAAGCCCGACGACTCGCTTTGGAAGAAGAGATACGCAAAACGTTTTATTACGATATACACGGTATCGCTGATATTTTTTGTCGGCATACCGCTTGATGGGCTTCCGTATATACCGGAATACGCTTTTGGGGTTTTCACGATGGCAGCGGTTCTGCTTGGAGGATATTTCTTTTCGGAATACCGCAAGAAGCTGTTGTGGCTTTGCGGAATATTTACCGTGATTTCGGTTACGGCGACCGTGCTTGGCTTTGTCTACGGAGGCAAATTCGGCGAAAGACTTTATCCGTATGAAGCAGAAGGGTTCTTTTCGGCGTTTGTTCCTTACGCGATGGCGGAAACGGCTGCGCTTGCGCTTGCGGCGGCGATATTCGGCATTATAAGAAAAGCTCAGCTTGGAATGATAGAAAAATGCGTCGGATGGAAGGGCGATGCCGGCTTTGAAGGAAAGCAGGGCAACACCGTAAAAAAACAGCTTAAAAAGCGTGTTACGCTGACGTTTGTATCACAGTGTATATACGCCGCAGTATCCGTTGCCGCGATAGTTCTGGCGCCGCTGGGCGATCTGAATGTGATATATTCGATGGGCTGGGTTGCGAGGTTTGTTCTCTGCGCCGCGATGATGATATCGGCGGAGCTGGCGGGAGACGGCATTCTCAATGAAACGGAAAAATGAATTTTCGGAGGTTTTATTATGGATAATAACGAAGAAATAATGATCGGCGAGAGCGCGGGCGACGAGTCTGAACGCAAAGATAAGAGAAGAGAAGGCATTTATGATTGGATAGAGGTTTTTACGGCGGCAGTTACGATAGTTGTTATAATGCTTTCGTTTATTATGAGAATTGCGACTGTTCGCGGACATTCTATGGACAATACGCTTTCGGACGGGCAGGTTCTTATAATGAGTGATATGTTTTACACCCCGAAGCAAGGCGATATTATAGTCGTTCAGCAGAACGGCGGATATTTTGAAAGTCCGCTTGTAAAAAGAGTTATAGCCACAGGCGGGCAGAAGCTTCATATAGATTTCACCAATTGGGAAGTGACCGTTGACGGCAAATTGATAGACGAGGAGTATGTCAAGAGAGGCATTCCGGGCGTTTCTATGGATAAGGAAGAATACTATTCGGTTTACAGCTCATACTTTGACGAAACGGGAAGTATAACCATACCCGAAGGATATCTGTTTGTAATGGGCGATAACAGAAACGAGTCGTCCGACAGCAGAAGCATTTATGTCGGACTTGTGCGCGAGAACGAAGTGCTGGGCAAGGTAGTGTTCAGCCTGCTTCCGCTTTCAAAACTGGGAGTGGTAAAATCGGCAGGATAAATTGACTTTATAAACCTGAAAAGAGAGGACGGCTGAAGGACAATGCCATCTACACAGATACAATGGTTTCCGGGACATATGGCGAAAACCCGCCGTATGATTGCCGAAAACTTAAAACAAGTGGACCTTACGATAGAGGTCCGTGACAGCAGAATACCGGCTTCTTCCGAAAATCCGGAAATAAAAAGGCTTACCGCTCCGAAGCCGAGACTTGTGCTTCTGAGCAAAAGTTCGCAGGCAGATCCGAACGTTACGGCGGAATGGAAAAGATATTTTGCCGAATGCGGAGAAAATGCTATATTCTATGACTGCAAAACAAACGAGGGAATAGCGGATATCGCTCCCGCCGCGCGCAGGCTTTGCTCAGAAAAGCTGAAAAGCTGGCAGGACAAGGGCATGGACGGACGACATCTCCGTGCGATGATAGTGGGGATTCCGAACGTAGGCAAAAGCTCGCTTATAAACCGTCTCGCCGCAGACAAAAAGGCAAAGGTGGAGGATCGTCCCGGCGTTACGCTGAACAAACAATGGGTAACTACATCAATAGGAATAGACCTTCTTGACACGCCGGGAGTGCTCTGGCCGAAGTTCGACGAGAGAAGAGTCGGCGAAAATCTTGCAATAACGGGTGCGATAAAGGACGATATAATGGATACAGACGAGCTTGCCACCGTGCTTTGCGCAAGGCTCAGAGAAATATATCCGCAGCTTCTGATGCAGAGATACGGCATAGGCGGGGACGCCGTTTCGGAGGAGACGCAGCCTTGGGAAACGGTTGAGGCGATAGGCAGAAAGAGAGGCTTTCTTGTCCGTGGGGGCGAGGTCGATTTTTCGCGCACGGCGAAGATGCTGCTTGACGAGCTTCGCGGAGGAAAGATAGGAAGAATATCGTTTGAAAAACCGAGAGGTAAAAAATAATGCCGAGTTATGAATTTGAGAACGCCGCGAGGGAAAAAGGCTTTGTAAATATATGCGGAGTTGACGAGGCAGGGAGAGGTCCTCTCGCCGGAAACGTAGTTGCGGGAGCTGTTATAATGCCGCAGGGACTTATAATAGACGGACTTGACGATTCCAAAAAGCTTTCCGAAAAGAAGCGCGAAGCTCTTTATGAGATAATAACCGAAAAAACGATATGGTCGGTGGCGTGGGCAACTCCTGCCGAAATAGACGCATATAATATTCTCGGCGCGACTATGCTTGCAATGAAGCGGGCGATAGAAGGACTTCCGCAAAAGGCGGACTACGCACTTATCGACGGAAATCGTGCCAAGGGATTCGACATTCCGCTTGAAACCATTGTAAAGGGAGATTCAAGAAGCTTTTCGATAGCGGCGGCTTCGATAATAGCAAAGGTAACGCGTGACCGTCAGTGCCTTGAGCTTGACAGGGAATATCCGGAGTACGGTTTTGCAATACATAAGGGCTATCCCACAAAGGCGCATATGGAAGCCGTGATAAAGCTTGGACCGTGTCCGGAGCACAGAAAGAGCTTTCTCTCTTTTGTCGGCAGGGCAAAAAATGAAAAATAACAGAAAATTCGGCTCGGCAGGCGAAGATATCGCCTCAAAATATCTTGAAAAAGAAGGCTATACGGTGACGGGAAGAAACATCCATTTCGGACACATCGAGACCGACATAATCTGTGAAAATGAAAGCGAAATCCTTTTTGTTGAAGTCAAGACAAGAACAGACGCCGAATTTTCTCTCAGGTTCGGGCGTCCGGCTTCGGCAGTTACAAAAAAGAAGCTTGAAAATATGGTGCTTTGCGCACGGCAGTATCTGTACGAAACAAAATGTACAAAAAAGCCGAGAATAGACGTCATTGAAGTATATATAAAAGATGAAGACGGCGCGCTTACCCTTTCCGAAAAGGGAATTGTGCATATAAAAAACGTGACGGTTTAACATATTTTATCTTTAAGGAGAAACGTTATGAAGTATTTTGACCTTCACTGCGATACGCCGTTTGAGCTTTATGAAAGAAAAACGCCGCTTGCGTCCGGCGGGACGCACATAACGGCGGAAAAGGTGCGCGGTTTTGAAAAATACGCGCAGATAATGGACATATGGTCACAAAACGATATTTCGGGGCAGGAATGTTACGAAAAGTTTTTTAAGATCTGCGATAATTTCACAAATGAGCTTGATAAAAATCCTCAGTTCTGTTTTTGCCGCAACTCTGTCGATATGACAAAAGCGTCTTCGGAAGGCAGACAGCCTGTTTTTCTCGGAATTGAGGGCGGGAAGCTGCTCTGCGGAGATATTTCAAGGCTTGATGTGCTTTATGCGGCAGGAGCGAGATTTTTCACGCTCGTGTGGAAAGACGATTGCGATATAGGCGGTGCGCACAACACGGAAAACGGACTTACCGACTTCGGGCGCAAGGCTTTAGAGAGGCTTTCGGCGCTTGGAATGGCGGTCGATCTTTCGCATGCTTCGGACAGAATGACGGAGGAAGCGACAGAGATTTGCAAGAGCGGAAAGATTCCGGCGATAGCGAGCCATTCAAGTGCTCGCGCAGTGACATCGCACCGGCGGAATTTAACGGATGAACTTGCGAAAAAAATCGCCGGAGCGGGCGGAATTATAGGCGTTTGCCTTGCCGGAGGCTTTCTTTCCGATGCAAAACCGGCGCATCTTTCGGACGCGGTGCGTCATATTTTGCACTATCTTGACATAGGACTTGAAAAAAGTATTTGCATAGGCGCCGATCTTGACGGCGCTACTCCGCCCGAAGAGATAAGAAATGTATCCGATATGCCGCGCCTTTTTGATGCGCTTGTTTCGGCCGGAGTGAGCGAGCAGAGCGCGGAGGACATTTTCTTTTACAACGCGGAAAGGTTTATTTGCAGATATATGTAATGCGGCTTTCGCCGCATTTTACTCAGATATTTTTCTGTTTGAACGTTGCGCAGACTGTATCTGTGCAGCTTGTAGCGTAGCTGGGTCCGACGTTTATCCTGTCGGCTTTGCAGGTGCAGTCGCCGTCGTGATAAACACAGTTTGTAACGTCGCACGAAACGCCGCCGTTCTTCTTGCATGTTTTGCAAGTGGCTTTATCTGTGCCGAGAGTATCTTTTTTTTCAAATTCCATTTGGTAATATTCCGTATCCGGAAAATTCCGGAGGTCCTTTCATATCACATCTGTGCCTTTTTATCGGCAAATACAGTTTGCCCAAACGGAAAAGAAATATGCCGGCTAAAATTCAAAAACAAAAATTTCGAAAAATATTGAAAAAGGGAGGCAATCGCCTTTGCTTTACACCATAGGAGATCTTCATCTTTCGCGCACCGTCAGAAAGCCGATGGATATTTTCGGCACGAGATGGAACGGTCACGATGAGAAGATAGAAGAAAATTGGAAAAAGAAAATAAAGCCGGAGGACACAGTAGTCGTGCCCGGAGATATATCATGGGCGATGACGCTTGACGAGGCAAAGGCGGATTTCGATTTTATCGAGTCGCTTCCCGGCAAAAAGATAATGCTTAAGGGCAATCACGATTATTATTGGCAGACAAAAAAGAAGCTTGACGATTTTATAGCCGCGTGCGGTTACGGGACTATGACGTTTTTGCAGAATAACGCCGTCGAAACGGAGGACTTCATAGTTTGCGGATCGCGCGGATGGTACAATGACGACAAGGAAAATCTTGCTCGCGGGGCGGACAACAAAAAGATAGTCGCGCGCGAGGTTGTAAGGCTGAAAATGAGTATAGACGCGGCGAAAAAGCTTCGCGACGCCGCAGCGGAGCGCGGCGAAAACAAAGAGATCATAGCGTTTCTTCACTTTCCGGCGATATTCAAGGGCTATATGTGCGATGAGATAATCATGGAGCTTTATAAGGGCGGGATAGAGCGTTGTTATTACGGGCATATTCACGGAAATTACGAAGCTCCGGCAAAAATAAATTATGCGGACATAGATTTTTACCTTGTTTCAGCAGATTATTTAATGTTTGACCCTCTGTTGATACAAAAAAATGTTGACATTACAGGCGGATAATGATATAATCAATTTTGTATGTCAAGTGACAAAAGATAAAAAAATCGGAGGAAAAAATAATGAAAGTGTTAAAAGTCGGCGATGCCGAAAAAAACCGCAAAGAACTTGAGATCCAGATAGACCGCGCTGAATTTGACGCGGCTGTTGACGCAGCGTTCAAAAAGAATGCACCAAAGATGAACGTTCCCGGCTTCCGTAAGGGCAAAGCGCCCAGAGCGATCATTGAAAAAATGTACGGTAAAGGCGTTTTCTATGAAGATGCTCTGAACGAGGTCGTTCCGAAGGCTTATTCGGACGCACTTGCAGAAACAGCTCTCGAAGTTGTTTCCGCTCCCGAATACGATGTAAAATCCATTGATGACGACGGTGTTGTTATCATGGTTAAAGTATTTGTAAAGCCGGAATGTACTCTAAAAGCTTACAAGGGACTTAAAGCAGAGAAAGAAAACGTAACCGTAAGCGATGAAGCTGTTGAACATGAAATACAGTCAATGCGTGAAAGAAACGCAAGAGAGATAGACGTAACCGACCGTCCCGCACAGAACGGCGACTGCGTTGTGTTCGATTTTGACGGCTATACCGACGGCAAGGCATTTGAAGGCGGCAAGGCTGAAAAATATCACCTCAAACTCGGTTCAGGTCAGTTCATTCCCGGATTTGAAGATCAGATCTGCGGTCATAACATAGGCGACGAATTTGACGTTGAGGTTACTTTCCCGACGGATTATCATGAAACGACTCTTGCCGGAAAGCCCGCTACGTTCAAGTGCAAGCTCCATGAGATCAAGTTTGACGAGCTTCCCGTGCTTGATGACGAATTCGTAAAGGACGTTTCCGAATTCAATACTCTCGATGAATATAAGGCTGACATAAAGGCGAAACTCGAAGAGAATGCCAAGAAAGCTCAGGACGCAAAGATAGATGAACAGCTTCTTGACGCGCTCTCCGAAAATCTTGAAGCGGACATTCCCGAAGCTATGTTTGAAAACGAGCTTGACGCTTGTCTGCGCGATTATGAAAACCGTCTCCGTTATCAGGGCATAGATATGAAAACGTTTATGCAGTACACGGGCGCAACTGTTGACTCGCTCAAGGCACAGCTCCGTCCTCAGGCTGAAAAGAACGTAAAGATCCGTCTCGCTCTCGAAACGGTTGCAAAGCTCGAAAATCTTACAGCCGACGCAGAGAAGATCGAAGCCGAATACAAGAAAATTGCAGACGCATACGGTCTTGAGATCGAAAAAGTAAAAGCCGCTGTAAACGAAAAGGATATCGCTGCAGACGTAGTTGTTGCGGAAGCTCTTGACTTTGTCCGCGACAATGCAGAAGTAAAGACAAAGAGAGCCGCTGCAAAGAAAACGGCAAAAAAAGCTGAAGCCGCAACCGAAGAAGGTGCCGAAGCAGCCGAACCCGTAAAGAAAACAACAAGAAAATCAACGGCAAAGAAAGCCGAAGCAAAGACAGAAACAAAGACCGAAGGCGACGCGGAGTAAGATACTCTCCGCCGAACCCGGCACAGAAAGGAGATATTTTATGGCACTCGTACCTTATGTAATAGAACAGACGAGCAAGGGCGAACGTTCTTACGATATTTATTCGCGCCTGCTCAATGACAGAATAGTTTTCCTCAGCGACGAGGTGAATGATGTTACGGCATCGCTTGTGGTGGCGCAGCTTCTTCATCTTGAATCTCAGGATCCCGATAAGGACATAGCGCTTTATATAAACAGTCCCGGCGGCTCCGTTACCGCAGGCATGGCTATATTCGACACGATGAACTACATCAAGTGCGATGTATCCACTATATGCGTCGGTATGGCGGCAAGCATGGGCGCGTTTCTTCTTGCTGCAGGTGCAAAGGGCAAGAGATTTGCTCTAACCAACAGCGAGATAATGATTCACCAGCCTCTCGGAGGAATTCAGGGACAGGCGAGCGATATGAAGATCCATACAGACCATATTATAAAGACAAGACGCCGCATAAACGAGATATTGGCGAGAGAGACAGGCAAGTCGATAGAGCAGATCGAAGCCGATACCGAACGTGACAATTTCCTCAGTGCAGACGAAGCAGCGGCTTACGGACTTATCGATAAGGTAATAGACAAACGCATCTGACGAAAGGAAAGTAGCCCAATGGCTGACAGAACAAATACTGCATCGCGCCGTTGCTCTTTCTGCGGAAGAAGCGAGGATCAGGTCGGACTTCTTATCCCCTCTCCGCTCGGAACGTATATCTGCGACGATTGCGTTTTCGCCTGCGAACAGTTGATCGACGATTATCATTCGTCGGTGAGCGAGGACGGGCTTACAGAGCTTGCGGAGCTTCCCAAGCCCAAAGAGATAAAAGCTGTACTTGACGAATATGTGATCGGTCAGGATGAGGCGAAGATCGCGCTTTCGGTGGCGGTGTATAACCATTACAAAAGAATATCAAAAAAAGAAAAAGACGACGACGGAGTGGAGATCCAGAAGAGCAACGTGCTTCTTCTCGGTCCTACCGGCGTGGGAAAAACATTCCTTGCACAGACTCTTGCAAAAACGCTCAAAGTGCCTTTTGCGATAGCCGACGCAACGACTCTTACCGAAGCGGGATATGTCGGCGAGGATGTTGAAAACATTCTTTTAAGGCTTATTCAGGCGGCGGATTACGACGTTGAGCTTGCCGAAAAGGGAATAATCTATATTGACGAGATAGACAAAATATCGCGTAAGAGCGAAAACCGTTCGATCACGCGCGATGTTTCCGGCGAAGGCGTTCAGCAGGCGCTTCTGAAAATACTTGAAGGCACAACGGCAAACGTTCCTCCGCAGGGCGGAAGAAAGCACCCGGGACAGGATTTTATACAGATCCACACGGAAAACATACTTTTTATCTGCGGCGGCGCTTTTGACGGTCTTGAAAAGATAATTGAAAAGCGCAAGGGTGCGTCGGGCGTCGGTTTCGGCAGCGAGATAAAGAGCAAAGCCGAAAAAACTCCGGGCGGAACGCTTCGCGACGTAACGTCTCACGATATTGTGAAGTACGGACTTATTCCGGAGCTTGTCGGCAGATTGCCCGTTATAGTGAGTCTTTCCGAGCTTGATGAGGAAGCGCTTTCCAGAATCCTTCGCGAACCGAAAAACGCTATTCTCAAGCAGTATAAAAAGCTTATAGGTATGGACGGCGTGGATATTACTTTCACGGACGACGCCATATCGAAGATAGCGCGCCGTGCCATCGAACGCGGAACAGGCGCGAGGGGACTCCGTTCCATAATGGAGGAGATAATGCTTCCCATTATGTATGAGATCCCTTCTATGGAAAATCTGAAATCCGTTACGATAACGGCGGAAACGCTCGACGGTAAAAAGCCGGAACTTGTTTTTGCAGAAAAATAATTGCAAAAAGTATATAAAACCATCACAGCTTTTGCGATGGTTTTATTTTTTTCGATATTGACGCCCGAAAAGCGCTTTAAAAATATAAAAATTTTCCTTTTCGCTGTATAACGGAGATTTTTTTGTGTCGATAATATGAGCGACACGAATTATCGCCATACAGGCGGAAAGGAAATAACATATGAACAAAAACCAAAGAAAAAGACAACTGAATCGCGGACTTGCAATTGCGCTTGCAATTTTGCTTGCCGCAACGATTGCAATCACGATCATCGCATTTACTTCTTCAAAGAAAACAAAACCGAATCCCGGTGAAAGCTCCACATCCGGACAGACGACCGTTCAGACAACGACAAACTCGACAACTTCCCAGACAACCACTACCGGAAAAACGGATGACAATCCCGTTTCGGTAAAGCCCGATAAAATGCTTTGCCCCGTCGTCGGCGGAACGATGCTCAAAGAGTATTCAAGCGATGTTCCCGTGTGGTCGCTGACGATGGAGGATTACCGTATCCACAGCGGAATCGATGTTGAAGCCGAAAGCGGTACGGAGGTAATTGCCGCAGCAGACGGAGTTATCTCTCTTATCGATGCCGATCCGATGATGGGACAGACGATTGAGATAACTCATTCGGACAGCTGCAAGACGGTTTATAAGAATCTTTCAACAAAGCTTCCCGAAGGGCTTACGTCCGGTGCTATGGTCAAGGCGGGACAGACGATAGGCTATGTGGGCGATACTTCGCTTATAGAAATATCGGAAAATCCGCATCTTCATTTTGAAGTTTATGTTGACGGTGCGAGCGCGGATCCGCTTTCATTTTTCAGTGTTGCGGAAAAGGACCCCTCCACTGATTTTGAAGATAAATAAGTTTTCCCCAAATG
>FR898217.1:0-4471 GCA_000437375.1 Eubacterium sp. CAG:841 | reverse complement strand
TGCGTTTCGGATGAACAGTCATTTTCACAGGACGTGCGTCATATAATATAATGTATTAAGACTTGTGGAGATAAAATCTTTCAGGAATATACGGGAAAGGCGGGAAAAATTTTTTCAAAGGGATAAAAAAATAAGGTTATATTTTGTCAATTTCTCCTGAAAAAAGAGATTTTTTTCAAAAATATTTACCTAAAATCAAGGACAATTCATTATAACCCTTGACAAATTCGCAAAGTAATGATAAAATAACACTAAACACAGTATCGAGTATTTTTCAGACGATATTCGATGCAGTCAAAATTCTTTAATATATTAAAAGGAGATTTATTTCATGAAGAAATTTTTGTCACTTCTTCTCGTGGCAGTAATGGTCTTTGGTGTTATAGGTCTTGTTGGTTGTAAGGGTGGTCAGAACGAAACCACTACTACTACAACAACCCAAGGCGCTCAGACTACTACAACAACTACGAAAGAAACAACAACTACTGTTGGCACAACAACTACTACTACAACAGCTACAACTCCTAAGGACACAACAACCACGACAACAACTACCACGGCTACAACTCCTAAGGACACAACAACTACTACAACAACTACAACTGAGCCCATAGTCACAACAACCCATCCTACATTTGTACGTTTTGACTTCGGTACAAACAGCCGTGCAGTTGATGAAGGCAAAACTTCTCACGAATGGCTCGTTGAAAACCTCAACAAAGACACAATGGAAGGTTTCATGGTAATTGAGTACCTTGAAGACTCTTGGAAGATTTGGGCAAAGAAAGATTATACACCTCTTACATATAAGAATGCAACAGAGTGGGGTCTTGTGTTCGATAATATTCTTACACTTGATTTTGAAGATTCGTTTGTAGCCGGATGGGGAACTTGGAGAGAGTATCCTTATCGTTCAAATTATGTAAACAGCGTATGGGGCGGATGCCATCAGTACATGAAGATTCGTATAAAGAACAACACAGCGAATAACATGATCAGTTTCCGCTGGCAGACAGGTACAAACCCTTATGCTACAACAATGGTATGCTCTAACATGTATCTCCAGGGCGGAGTTAATAAAAAGACATGCGAGCCTACTGAAGAGTGGAGAACGTATATTTATGACCTTGCTCTCTGCCAGTCTCTTGCATCCAACAAGCTTCCTTCTGGATTGAAGGAAAAAACATATTCTGCAGTAGTTGAAGCAGTTGCAGCAGGCGGCTATAACGCTGGTAACAACTGGGCATGGCAGGCTAACAAGGAAATCACAGGTTTCCGTCTCTTCCTTCTCGGCGCTTACGGCACAAACTACTATGCAGTTTGCGACTCTCGTGATAACATCAAGAAGGGTACATGGGTAGAAGTTGACTATGTAATATTCGGTTCTACACCTGAACAGCTCGAAGCTTGGAAGAGCAAATCCGAAGCTGCTAACGCTTAAGTATATAAATTTAAGTTAAATAAAAAACAACGCCTTACCGGAGGCGTTGTTTTTTTATGTGCGTATAAATTTCATTTATTTTTGAAATAATTTTATTGACAAATACCGCTTTGCGGAAAAATGTCAAGGAGAAAAATTCAAAATGAATAAAAATTTAATACGTTTTGCAGCGACTGTGCTTGCCTTGTTGGCGATGGTCTCTGTTTTCTGCTCGTGCATGAATGGCAACAATCAAAACACATCAGGCACTTCCGGAACACAGGGTACAACATCGTCTACTATGCCGCTTGGCACATCGACGACTACCACTGTCGAAACCGGAACTGCTAATACTTCTATGAGCACAACGATGAGTGAAACTCAGCTTGAAAGTACGACAGTTCCGATATTTGCCCGTTTTGACTTTGGTACAAAAAGCAAGGCTGAAGCTGAAAAAAGAACATCGCACGAATATATTCTGAGCGCTTTGACTTACGATGCTCAGGCGGTCAGTGTTGCGTTTACGGATGACGCACTTATTCTTACGGCACTCAGCGACGGAACATTTGACGGTGTCGGAGATACTGCCACAACGGCAGATTCGACATGGTTTATAAGAAATACAAAAACCTGTTATCGTCCAATCAACACCTATGCGTTGTGCTTTGATAATATGGTTACGCTCGATTTTGAAGACGAGCTTAAATCCGGCTACGGCGGCTGGGCAGGATACCCGTTTTCATTTGGCAACATTGGAAAGAAAGATGCATGGAGAGGATATCATCAGTATATGAAGCTGAGAATAAAAAATCCTACGGACAACAATATGATAGCGGTTCAGTTCAATAACGGTGCCGCGTTTGCTACAACTCAGTTTATGGTAATGAGCATCGGCGCGGGAAAGACAGAATATCAAAGCTATATATATGACCTTTGCTATGCGGCAACTTATCCGTCCGGAAAGGGCGTTATTCTTGCCGGACAGCAGCCGGGAAACAACTGGACATGGAAGCAGGGAACTCCTGTCACCGGATTGCGATTCCATTTGCTCGGAGCTACCTGCTCATATGCAAACGCATATCTGAACAATGTTTTTGATGAGGGCGAGACTGCGGCGGACTACGATGTTTACTATGAATATTTCAAGCGTCTTGACTCACGTGCTCTTATTAAAAAAGGAAACTCGGTAGAAATAGATTATATCGTTTTCGGCTCGGATCCGATGGCTTTGGCGGAATATCACAGTAACATGGAAGATTCTGCAAGTAAAAGTTGACAAAAAAGAAAGGGGCGTTTTGGAAGTTTTGCTCAAAAAGTCAAAACGCTCCCTCTTTTCAATTGACATATTATATAAAAGCTGATATAATTATAAATAATGCAGGTAACTGCGAAAAATTAAACAACATAAGGAGCAAAATTATGAAAAAGTTTATTGCGCTTTTGATTGCCGTTATCATGGTAGTCGGCGTTGTAGGACTTGTTGGTTGTAAGGGCGGAGACAATGAAACCACCACAAACACAACAACTGAATCCACAAAGCAGACAACCACAACGACAACTGAGGCAACAACCACAACGACAACAACTACGACTACAGAAACCACCACAACTGCGGAAACAACAACAGCGATGGTTACAACAACTCTTCCTATGTATACTCGCTTTGACTTCGGTACAGCAAGCAAGGCAGTAGACGAAAAGAAGACAAGCCACGAATGGCTCGTTGAAAACGTTTCTTACAACAAAGATTTCCTTGATATTGAATTCCTTGAAGACTCATGGAAGATATCCTCGAAGAAAGCTTATGCTTCCGATGCAGCTGCTACGTCATGGACTATTTCTTTTGACGCAATGCTCTCTCTTGATTTTGAAGACGTTCTTATGCCCGCATGGGGAACATGGAAAGAATATCCTCACAATACAGCTAAGGTTGGCGTAGAAGGTCAGTGGCAGGGATATCATCAGTACGTTAAGATCCGTCTCAGAAGCAACTCTGTAAACAACATGATTGGCTTCAGCTGGCAGACAGGTACAAACCCCTATGCAACAACGATGACTGTTTCCAACATGTATCTTGACGGTGGAATTGATAACAAGACACGTACAGCCAATGAAAACTGGTTCACAGAAACTTATGATATCTCACTTTGCCAGGCACTTGCTTCCAATAAAGCCGGTAGCGACACAGCAGGCAACGCTATGGGCAGAGATACAAAGTTCAGCTACTACCTTGAACAGGTTAAGCAGGGCAAGTACAATGCAGGAAACAACTGGAACTGGCAGCAGGGAAAAGAAATCACCGGTCTCAGATTCAACCTTCTTGGTGCAGTATCTTCCGGTGCTTGCGACTCTCGTGAAAACATCAAAGCCGGAGATTGGGTTGAAATTGATTACATCGTATTCGGTTCTACACCCGAACAGCTCGAAACTTACAAGAGCAAATCCGAACTCGCTGCATAAAAATAACTGAAGTTTGTCAAATTAAAAGCGACAGGGAATATTCCTGTCGCTTTTTTGTTTTTTGTCTTTGTGGAAAGGCGCAAAAATGACTTTAAGATTTTGTAATATATATATAAATTTCTTTTGCAAGGGTAACATATCTATTGACAAAATAGCAGTAAAATGATAAAATATAATAAACGCTCTATCGGCAAAAATAAGTACCGACTATTTATTTGAGCGATAAAAAATTTAATAAAGGAGATAATATCTATGAAGAGAATTATCACACTTCTCTTGGCTGTAGTTATGCTTGCAGGTGTTGTTGCATTTGCGGTTGCATGTGGCGGCGGCGGACAGAACGAAACCACTACAACTCCGAAGACAACCACACAGGGCACAACGACCAACAATGGTGGTTCAAGCACAACAACCAATAACGGTGGTTCAAGCACAACAACCAATAACGGTGGTGCAAGCACAACAACCAACAATGGCGGTGCAGGTACAACAACCGAGCCTGTTGTTGTTGATTGGGACGGCAAGACGAAGTACCCCGGCAAACTCGACGTTGACTTCGGTGGCAGAACATTTATCATAGCTTCCCGTAAC
>FR898216.1 GCA_000437375.1 Eubacterium sp. CAG:841 | reverse complement strand
ACTCTCTTTTGAAAGAGAGTTTACTACTTCTGCTCTTGCGGAGGTATCGGAAAAAGGCTGAGCCTTTATAACGTCTGCCAAAAGAAGATCAGCCGATACTTCAAGAACATTTGCAATGCGAATAAAAGTTTCAAGTTTGGGTATTTTTTCGCCGCGTTCTATCATACCTGTATAAGCAATACTTATTCCGACTTTTTCAGCAAAGGCTTGCTGAGTCCAACCTTTCTGTTCTCTGCAAGTACGAATTCTTTTGCCAATGGATGCACTGTTCATATATTTATCACCTTTTGGTTATGTTATTTATACGTTTAGTATAGTATAAATGACTTAATAAATACAGCAAATATCAGTATGACAACAATAACTATTTGTTGCAAAATACATTAAATGGTGCTATAATGCCATTATAACTATTGGTTATTGAGGTGATATTTATGGTAGTTGCTTTCACCGGCTATCGTCCTGAAAAGATGCCTTTTTCTGAAGACTGCAAAAACAGACAATATCTTGAATTCCGCAGAACTTTGAGCAGTCTTATTGATTGTCTGATAAAGCAAGGCTTTACGTATTTTATTTCCGGCGTTGCCCGGGGCTTTGATACATGGGTTGCAGAAGAGGTTATCGGTCGACGGGAGACAAATAATAATATATATCTTGAATGTGCCGTTCCGTTTCCGGGACAGGCAGATTTGTGGGAAGAGGAAGACCAAAGGAGAAGATATAAAATACTTGTCTCCGCCGACAAAGCCGTGGTTGTTTCTGAACGATACAGGCGCGGATGTTTTTTCGCAAGAAATCGTTATATGATTGATAAGGCGGATTTGGTTGTTTGCGCATTCAACGGGCAGAGCGGCGGGACTGCTGACACTGTAAAGTATGCGTTGAAGCACGACAAAGTTGTTATTCAAATAGATCCTGCCAATAATATTATTTCGTTGATAAATCAAGGTGATTCAAATATATATTTTTAAGTTTTTTATACTTGCAACTTTTCTGCGGTTGTGATAGAATTATAAAAAACAAAAGTCAGGAGAAAAAATTATGAAAATGATATTTCGCTGGTCGGCGGGAAATGATATAGTACCGCTTGAATATATAAGTCAGATTCCCGGAATGACGGGCATCTGCTCCGCAGATTATGAAGTTGCCGCGGGAGAAGAATGGAAGCTTGAAGATCTTCTCAGAATCCGTTGCGAATGTGAAAAGAACGGACTTGAATTTGAAGTTATCGAATCGATACCGGTTTGTGAGGAAATCAAGCTCGGTACGCCCGATAAAGATAAGTATATTGATCTTTTCTGCAAGGATATGCGCGTGTGCGCGGAAGCGGGAATAAAGGTTGTATGCTATAACTTTATGCCTGTGTTCGATTGGACGAGAACAAATCTCAAATATAAAAATAAAGACGGTTCGACATCGCTTGCAATGTTTTTTGAAGATCTTAAAACGCTCAATCCCGCAGAGGGAGATCTCAGCCTGCCCGGATGGAACGACAGCTATACAAAAGCCGAAATACGTTCTCTTATCGACGCTTATAAAGCAATAGGTGAAGAAGGACTTTGGAAAAATCTTGAGTATTTCCTTAAAAAGGTTATACCTGTTGCAGAGGAAGTAGGTATAAAGCTTGCTATTCATCCCGACGATCCGCCGTATCCTATATTCGGTCTGCCCAGAATAATAACATGCGAAGAAAATCTTGACAGAATGTTCTCACTCGTCCCGTCGCTTGCAAACGGACTTACACTTTGCACAGGCTCTCTCGGATGCTCGAAGAAGAACGATATGCCGAAGCTTGCCGCAAAATATGCAGCGCAGGGAAGAATTCATTTTGCACATCTTCGCAACGTGCACATAGAGGATGACGGCTCGTTTGAAGAATGCGGTCACCGCACGGAGGGCGGAAGCATCGATATGTATGCGGTTGTAAAAGCGCTCGTGGAAAACGGTTTTGACGGATATGTCCGCCCCGATCACGGAAGAAATATATGGGGTGAGGACGGAAAGCCCGGCTACGGTCTGTATGATCGCGCACTTGGCGCCGTATATCTCGGAGGCTTGTTTGAAGCGATTGAAAAGGACAGAAAATAAATAAAATACAAAAAACGACGGAGTCATCCGTCGTTTTTGTTTGCTTGGCAACTTCGGTCTGTACAGTTGTCATAAAATTTGTAGGTTGTTTTCAATAACCGAAGTTTTTTTG
>FR898215.1:37929-48301 GCA_000437375.1 Eubacterium sp. CAG:841 | reverse complement strand
CGGCTCGGCACTGTTTGTCAAGTTGGCGTTCAGCGCTGCGAAGAAATATCCCAGGGAGTGTAAAACGGCTCGCGTTGACATTGACCGCCGCATGACCCGCGTGATATGCGATTGGAGGGACAAAAAATGACTTATTTCGGAATGCCCATGGGTATGTGGGCTCTGTTTGCGCCGTCGTTCCGAAAGCAGCTGACAGCGGTGTTCGGCTATGATACAGACACGGCAAAAGCGATCACGAAAAAAGCAAAGCCGAAATACAAAGCAATCATTGCAGACCTGCCGGAGTTTGAAAAAGCGGATCGCTTCAAGATGAACATAGTCAACTGTGCAATGATCGGCGCATTCATCCTCTCCATGCCGGAGCGTCCGGATGTGGAGCGGCTGACGGAGTATTACGCAAAATCCATGATGACAAAGCCGATGAAATGGTTTTGCCGCAAGAGCGGAAAGAGCAAATTTACCGAAAAGGACATTGCCGGAATGAAAGCTACTGCCGCGCTGAGAGCCGCCGACCGCAACCCCTACTCGTGGAATATGGAGTTTTACGAATACCCCGACGGTAGCGGCTACGAAGGGCGATTCACCAAGTGCGGCATCTGTGTGCTGATGAAAAAGCTGGGGCTGTATGACCTTACCCCCGCGCTGTGCCGTCTGGACTACACCATGAGTGAAGCCGGCGGCGTGACGGATTTTGTGCGGCAGTACACCCTTGCCTCCGGCGGGCCGTACTGCGACTGCGGATACAAGAAAAAAATAGGAAAGGATGATTTCTGATGATTCAGACAACAGTCAGAATTTCCGGCATGGCATGCTCCATGTGCGAGGCGCACATCAACGATACGATCCGTCGCGCGTTTTCAGTGGAAAAGGTGTCTTCCTCCCATATTAAAGGAGAAACCGTTATACTCTCGCGTGAGCCGCTTGACGAAGCCGCCCTGCGCGCAGCCATTGACGCCACCGGCTACACGGCGGGAGAAATCCGTGCTGCTCCGTATGAAAGGAAAGGGCTGTTCTCATTTCTGAAAAAGTAAATCATGCGCTTTGAATCGCCGCTTGGGCGGCTTTTCAAAGGCCGATTGGTTAGCTTCTGCTAACTAAAAACACAATCAAGGAGGAACCGTTTTGAAAAAGCAATCCAATCTGTCCCGCCTGCTGGATTACGCAGGGACATACCGAATCCTAAGCTATCTTTCGTGGGTGCTTGCCGCCGCCGGCGCACTGTTGGCGCTGGTGCCGTTTTGGTACATCTGGCGCATCCTGCGGGAGGTCATCGAGGTCGCGCCGAACTATGAAAATGCCGTCCATGTAACGCACTACGGCTGGATGGCGGTGGTGTTTGCCTTTGCCGCCGTGCTTACCTACATCGCGGGGCTGATGTGCTCGCACCTTGCGGCATTTCGCATCGCCACCAATCTGCGCCTTGCCATGACGAAGCACATTGCCACGCTTCCGCTCGGGGAAATCGAACAGTTCGGCAGCGGCAAGCTGCGCCGCACGATTTCGGAAACGACCGGCGCAACGGAAACCTATCTTGCCCACCAGCTCCCCGACAAGGCAAGGGCTGTGGCGACCATCGCGGGACTTCTGACGCTTCTTCTGGCATTCGACTGGCGGCTGGGGCTTCTGAGCCTTGTGCCGGTGGCGCTTGCCTTTGCCGTGATGACAAGCATGACCGGCAAGGGGATGCAGGAGAAGATGACACAGTATCAGAACGCGCTTGCGGATATGTCGGGGGAGGCGGTGGAGTACGTGCGGGGGATTCCCGTCGTCAAGACCTTCGGTCAGACGGTTTTCTCCTTCAAAAAGTTCAAGGGCGCCATCGACAACTACGAGCGTTGGGTCATCGCATACACCCGCCAGATGCGCTGGCCGATGACCTTCTATACGCTGGCGGTCAACAGCGTGTTTGTGTTTCTGATTGCAGGCGGCTTTCTGTTCTCCCGCGGCGATGCGGACGGCGGCGTGCTGCTGAACCTGCTCTTTTACATCATCGTCACGCCGGTCATCTCGCTGACGCTCACCAAGCTGATGTTCATGAGCGAAAACGGCATGATCGTGCAGGACGCCATCACCCGCATTGACCGTGTTCTGCAAAGCCCCTCACTTTCTCAGCCGGGCGCACCGAAGCATCCGAAGGACAGCTCCGTGACGCTGGATCATGTAACCTTCAGCTATGACGGCACAAAAAATGCCGTGGAAAATATTTCTCTCTCCATCGGCGCGGGACAGACGGTGGCGTTTGTCGGACCCTCCGGAGGCGGAAAATCCACGCTGGCGGCGCTCATTGCCCGCTTCTTTGATCCGCAGAGCGGCAGTATTACCGTCGGCGGGGTCAATGTGAAGGACATTGACAAAAACGAGCTGATGAACACGGTTTCCTTCGTATTTCAGAACAGCCATCTGATCAAAGGCACCATTCTGGACAATGTGCGTATGGGCAAGCCGGACGCCGCGGATGAGGAGGTGCTGGCAGCACTCCGTGCGGCGCAGTGTACGGACATCATCGAAAAATTCCCGGACGGTGTGCATACGGTCATCGGCTCGCAGGGCATCTACCTCTCCGGCGGCGAAGCACAGCGGCTTGCCATTGCCCGCGCCATGCTCAAAAATGCGCCGGTGCTGATTCTCGATGAAGCGACCGCCTTTGCCGATCCCGACAACGAAACGAATGTGCAGGCTGCCTTCAATGCGCTGGCAAAAGGACGTACCGTCATCATGATCGCCCATCGGCTGTCTACGGTTGTGAACGCCGACCGCATTTTTGTGCTGAATGAGGGACATCTTTCGGAAAGCGGCAGCTTTGCGGAGCTGTCCGGAAAAAAAGGCAGTCTGTTCGGGACGATGTGGCGGGACTATCAGCAGTCCGTCCGGTGGAAAGTGGAAAAGGAGGCATGAGCGATGATCAAATATTTACAGAGACGCTATGCGCTTTCCCGCAAGGGAGCGATTGACAACATCAAAGGAATTTTGTGCTGTGCCATGCAAAATATCTCCTTCATGCTGCCGGTGGGGCTTTTGTACCGGCTGGTGAGCGATATGATGAGTGGCACGCTGACGGCAAAAAGAATTCCGTTTTATGTGATCGGCTGTGTCGTGGCGGCACTGTTAATTGTTGTCTGCACACGGCTGGAATACGACAACACCTTTCTTGTCACCTATGTGGAATCGGGTGTGCGCCGGGTGGGGCTTGCCGAGAAGCTGAGAAAGATTCCGCTGTCCTTTTTCGGAAAGAAAGACCTTGCCGACCTGACCACTTCCATCATGAACGACTGCGCCGTGCTGGAGCAGAGCCAATCCCATTTTGTCGCGCCGCTGTACGGTGCGATCCTCTCCACCACGGTCATCGCCGTATCGATGCTGTTTTTCAACTGGCGCATGGCGCTTGCCGCCGTCTGGCCGCTGCCCGTGGCGTTTGCCATCGTCTTGCTTGCCTCCGACGTGCAGAAAAAGCTCTCCCGCAAAGCAACGGCGGCAAAGGTCGCCTGCGAGGACGGCATTCAGGAGTGTATGGAAGCGATGCCCGATCTGCGCGCCAACAATGCCGAGGAGAGATACCTTTCGGGGCTGGAAAAGAAAATCCGTGCCGTAGAGAGTCGCCTCGTCCGGAGCGAGCTGGGAACGGCTGTCTTTGTGGTTTCCGCGGGACTTGTCCTGCGGCTGGGGATTGCCACCACCGCCCTTGCGGGCGCGGCTCTGCTGGTGAAGGGTGAGCTGGATGTCCTGGCCTTCTTTATGTTCCTTTTGGTGGTGTCCCGCCTGTATGACCCGCTGGAGGGTACTCTGCAGAACCTTGCCGCCATCATCGGCACCAACAGCAACATCGAACGCATGAATGAGATTCTGGACTGCCCCGTGCAGACCGGAAGCGAACAGCTCACCAACCGGAACTGTGACATTGTGTTCGACCATGTGGGCTTTTCTTACCAGAGCGGCGAAACGGTGCTTCGGGATGTGTCCTTTACGGCAAAGCAGGGAGAGGTCACGGCGCTGGTCGGACCATCCGGCGGAGGTAAAACTACCGTTTCCCGCCTGGCGGCGCGGTTCTGGGACATTGACCGGGGCAGGATCACCGTAGGAGGCATGGATATCTCCGGAATCGATCCGGAAAAGCTGATGAGCCTCTATTCCATCGTGTTCCAGGATGTCACGCTGTTTGACAATACGATTTTGGAGAATATCCGCATCGGCCGCAAGGACGCGACGGACGAAGAGGTAATCGCGGCGGCAAAGCTCGCCAATGTGGATAAGTTTGCAGAAAAGCTCCCCGACGGCTGGAACTCAAACATCGGTGAGAACGGCTGCGAGCTTTCCGGCGGTGAGCGTCAGCGCATTTCCATCGCCCGTGCGTTTCTGAAGGACGCGCCCATCATTCTGTTGGACGAAGCCACCGCCAGCCTGGATGTGGAAAACGAAACCGCCATTCAGGAGGCGCTCTCCCGCCTCATCAAAAACAAAACCGTCCTCATCATCGCCCACCGGATGCGTACCGTTTCGGGCGCGGACAGGATCGTTGTGCTGAGTGACGGCGCGGTAGCCGAGCAGGGCTCTCCCGCAGAGCTGCTCCAAGCCGGCGGCATCTTCGCTCATATGCTCCGCCTTCAGACCGAGAGCCGGAGCTGGGCGCTCGGAAAGTCATAAACCCGTTACTCGCGTTTGTGAAGTGCGACATGATTATAAAATTTCCCGAGAGTTTTTTCACTCTCGGGCAATTTTGTTATTTGTGCTTTTTCTCATGCCGCAGAAGCGTATCTATCACATCGTAGATGCGGTCGCGGCTTTCTTTGTCGAGATTGCTCTTGCAGACATAGCGTTTTTATGTATGGGGTTTGGTTAGACAAACAGAAATCAACCGCACCTCTCCTGAAGCACGGTTACCATCCCAAAACCGATTTTTCGGATTGCTTGCCACATAGTTTCGGTGATTCGTATTATGTTCATAACACAATCGCACCCCACAAAGTATGTGGTTTTCAGATGTTTTTAAGGTCAAAACCGAAAAACTACTTGATTATTTTTATTTTTATGGTATACTATAAAAGAAAGGGGCGATTTTATGATATTCAGACCCGATTATGTGGAAGCGGTGAGACCTTTTATCGATCAGCCGCTTGTGAAAATCCTTGCGGGAGTGCGCCGCAGCGGGAAATCCACGATTTTTGAGATGATCCGAGAAGAGTTTAAACAGCGCGGTGTCGGTGACGACCGCATCCTTATGAAAAAATACACCGAAATGGATGTCCCCGAAAATATCACGGCAAAACAGATGTACGACGAGCTGACTTCCGCGATGACTGGCGAGGGGCGTTATTACCTGCTGCTTGACGAGATTCAGGAGGTTCCCGGCTGGGAGAAGGCGGTCAACAGTCTATTGGAGGGCGGTCGCGCCGATATTTATGTGACCGGTTCCAACTCCAAGCTGATGTCAAGCGAGATCTCCACCTATCTGACCGGGCGGTATATTCTGATTCCGGTCTATACCTTGTCATTCCGCGAATATCTTGATTTTAAGACAGACAGTAAGCTGTCACGGAATGAGTTATTGGACGAATACATCCGCTTCGGCGGATTCCCGATTGTTGCTCTCGGCAACTACGAGGCGCAGTCTGCCTATCAGATTGTAGACGGCATTTATCATACGGTGGTGTCGCGCGATATTGTCAAACGCCATCGTATCAACCGGCAGGATTTGTTCGACCGCGTAGTGAAATTTGTCGTGGAAAACATGGGTAAGACCTTTTCCGCAAACTCCATCTCGACCTTCCTGAAAAGCGAGCATCGCACGATTTCGGTGGAGAGTATTTACAACTATCTGCGCTGGCTGGAGCAGGCGTTTATCATTTATCCGTGCGAACGGTATGATCTGCAGGGGAAAAGCATTCTGAAAACGCAGGAAAAGTATTACCTTTCGGATGTGTCCCTCAAATACGCTCTGCTCGGATACAACAGAAAAATGTTGGACGGTGTATTGGAAAATATCGTTTATCTGGAGCTGAAACGGCGTGGATATGAGGTGTTCATCGGGAAGAACAACACGAAGAAGATCGACTTTGTTGCCAACCGCCGCGACGAGCGGGTGTATGTGCAGGTCTGCGTGCAGCTGCCTGATAACTCCGACCGCGAGGTCGGAAACCTGATGGAGATCAAAGATCATTATCCGAAATATGTGGTGACGCTGAACGAAATGGACACGGGAATTGAGAACGGTATCCGGATTGTTCATCTGGTGGATTTTCTGCTTTCGGAACAGCTGTAATTCGCAAAAAAGCAGTCCGAGTTTCGGACTGTATGTACAGATGATTTTTGCTTTTGTATCACTCCGCGCAGGTACAGTCGGCGGACTGCCGAATCGCAATTCAAAAAGGCTTTTTTCGCGGACTTCTAATGAAATTTCTAAAAAAGCCGTTAGATTTTCGTTAGAAGTCGGTCGATGCCGAAAAGCACCGCGACATCAGCTTTTTTCGGAATTTTTCGCAAAAGCAATCAAAATGCCCGGTCAATTCGTCTATGACGGGGGATTTCAGGTTCTCTTATCTTCTCATAAAATACCGCAAGGTATCGGGAAGCGATGACACTCGAAATCAGTTTGCGAGCAATCGCACAAGGGTTCGAATCCCTTCCTCTCCGCCACTGAAGGCACTTGGAATCAGGTGCTTTTTCTCATTCTTTGGGTTCAAACAAAGAGCAAAGGAAGAGCCTCAAGCACACCTTGAGACCATTCCTTTGCTCTTTATTGCTTTGATGCCCGCTTATACCCCGCAAGTAGTTTTTGCAGTTGCACTGTCGCTATTTTCCGCACTACATCCGGCGCGGTGAGGTATCCGATCAAACTTTGTTTGCTGATGAGCACCTTTCCACCGACCACCGCGCCGAAGATGTTGCCTCTTGCCACGTAGCGGTTGAGCGTTCCCACCGTCAAGCCGGTCAACTACGCCGGGCTGCATCCGAAGCTGACCTGGGGAATGACCACGACCTGATGTCACCACGTAGATACGGCGACATGCAGACGTTTGTCCAAAAAGCTCACGGACATGGGCCATGAGCGTGTGGAGCTGATTGACACAACCGATGGCAGCTTTATGACGCCGAAGGAAGCCGGACGTCTGATGCTCCGCGGCTCAACATTACTGGTGGGAAGAAAGTGAACGAAGGCTTTTGCATCATAAATTAACCTTAAATCAAGGAGAAGTCGTTTTTAAAAAACAATCCAATCTGTCCCGACTGTCGGAAGGTCAACATCGGCGAGAGGCGGGAAGGATATATAAAAAGCCCGAGAGTTTTTCGCTCTCGGGCGATTCTGAATCCCGAAGCAAAGGCTTCGCGCTCAGATACGGAGTTCATTTCATCGCCTCCTTGTAACCACACACAATACCATGCAAGTGGCGACAAGTCCAGAAAACTTTCTGATAACAGGAGATTCTCTCATCTACAAGAAAAACGGAAACCTATCCCGTTCCGCGGCAGATGCGAAGATGAAGAAACTGATATTTTATGTAAAAGATGCTGTCTCATAGTGGCAGCCATACGGCTTTTACAGTTGGGTTGCTCTTGTAAATTTGTACGGGCAGCTTAATCAGTTAAAGGACTTACTCAACCGCTTTCAGACTTTCGTTCATTTTTATTTTAACGATTTTAGGCCTCAGAATCAAAGTGACGAGTAATGTAAAGCCAAAAACGATAATCGGAACAAGCAACCACATGAACCAACTGACACCGCCAACTGTGCCGAATCCAATCGTTTTGAAAATTAATGTTGCCAGTCCGATACCGACAGGGTAACCGAACAAAACGCCAATCGATGTACTGATATAAATTTCACGGTAGATATATCCACATATCTCGCTGTCAAGATAGCCGAGCACCATCAGAGTTGCGATTTCCCGGTTTCGCTCACTGATATTGATTGTTGTCAGTGTATTGATGACGACTGCGGTCAGAAGTCCGGCGAATACAACGACTACAACGGCGATTCCTACAATCGATGGAGAGCCGAAATCATCAAACAGGCACATATCGAGGAGCGCCAGCCCAGCAAAAACAAGTCCGGCAGATACGGCAACCGATATCAGCATCATGAAAAACCGCATTTTATAGCGCAGTACGTTACGCAGGGAGGATTTATATTTGAAAGCCAACCGCTTCCAGATAAACGGAACGTTCTCCAGAAGCACCCGTTTTCCTTTTTTGGGCGGCTTGGGTCTCAACAGGTTGGCAGGTGTATCACCGGTCATGCGCATACCGAGAATGAAAATTGCGGTTAATGTGATGGCAGCGATAATACCGACTGACAGAAAATAATAACTTGGGTTCACCACAACAGAGATCGGAGGCATATCGTGACCGTAGCCAAACACATAGCAAATCAGCCATGAGACGCCGTAGCCGACGAAAAATCCTCCGCCTCCGCCGGCAAGCAGAGCAACCAATGCAAATAAAATATATCTCAAGACAATGCAGAAAGAAGAATATCCCAGCGTTTTCAGGCAAGCGATCTGCGCACGTTCTTCCTCCATCAGCCGCATCATGGACGAGAGGACAACAAGAAGCGAGACGGCGATAAATATAATCATCAGAATATTTCCAATGCCCCGCACTTTGTCCGCGCTGGACAGAACGGACTTGAAGCTGTAGTTATCGTACAGTGTGATGATTTCAATATTGTCTCCGAGCAATGATGCAAGCTCTGACTTTTCTTTCTCCACATACGCTTTGTAACTGTCCGAAAATGAAGCAAAAAGATATCTGTCTTCCGCAGTGATGTACAGATCGCCATTTATCTGCGCCGGCAGAAGGGAGGACGGGCAATACAGAACATTTTCCAGAAGATCGAGTTTCCCGAGCTTTACCATGTTATCGGGAATTTCGGTTTCCTCCGGATTGTTATAACTCGGCTCACCGTCTTTGCCGAAGGTGAGCGGACTTTTGACGGTTCCTTTTACGGTAACGGAGAGTTTATATTCCATCGGCAGGTTCAACGCTTTTCCGAGGTCGATCTCCACGGTTTCGCCAACGACGTACCCTTTTATCACATTGTCGGAGATCTCTGCATATACGCAGTTGCTATCATTATCGGTTACTTTTTCACCGTCAACGAGCTCCGGGACATTGATGTCCCACGCGTCAAAATCCAAAAAGTACAGCCGCAGGGAGCGCTTTTCCGAAGTTTGAATATCTACGGACAGACCGGCGTTTACATTGTTTGCTCCGTAACGCGCTTTGACAGCGGAAATTTGGTCTTCAGTAAAGCTACCCGATTTGCTTTTGACGATAAAGTCACTGACCTTCTGATTTCGGTAGTAATTTTCTATACTCTCTTGTATCATGTCGGTTGGCGAACCGATTCCCGAAATAAACCCGATGGATATCAGAATGATTCCTATCAGTGAAAGCAATCGGATGAGGTGGTGACGGAACATTCTGCGGATCGTTTTGAAATAGGTTTTCACCACTCAATCGCCTCCACCGGAATCGGGTGCGCATTGACTTCCACACTCTCGATTTTTCCGCTTTTGATGCGGATCACTTTATCCGCCATATCTTTCAGGGCAGCGTTATGCGTCACAACGATGACAAGTTTTTTTTGCTCTCGGGACAAGGTGTGCAACAACTTCAGAATTTTTTTGCCTGTTATATAATCCAGTGCTCCCGTCGGCTCGTCGCATAAAATCAGCTTGGGATTTTTCGCAACGGCACGGGCGATCGACACCCTTTGTTGCTCACCTCCGGAAAGCTCCGCCGGAAAATTGTTCAGCCTGTCCGCAAGCCCCACCGATTCAAGAACGCTTTTCGGGTCCAGATGATTTTCACAGATTTCAACGGCAATTTCCACATTTTCAAGGGCTGTAAGATTGGGCATCAGATTATAGAATTGGAACACAAAGCCCACGTCACGACGGCGATAAAATGTCAGATCGCGTTTGCCGTATGCGGCGATGTTGTTGCCGTCAAGCACGATTTTTCCGTCAGTCACAGTATCCATGCCTCCAAGTAAATTCAGAAGCGTGGTTTTTCCGGCACCCGACGTGCCGAGAATGACAACAAATTCTCCTTCGTTCAAATCAAAGGAAACGTCGTCAAGCGCAGGTACGGTAACGGAGCCGGTATGATATTCTTTTTTTACATCGGATAAAGATAAAAAAGCCACAGAAGCACCTCCTTCATTTCAAGGATTTTTCGTAATTTTCCGGTTGTCTGTTGACAAATCCGGTTCTATGTATTATAATTATAACAACATAGTGTTGAAAAATCAACAAACAGTATTGTCTGAAACGATATGTTTTCAACAATACTATATGAAACTGTCGGAAATCCGACAAAATCAAAAGCAAACAATTTATGAACGGAGGAGGCTATACACAAATGGCGGATAACAGAC
>FR898215.1:12804-37892 GCA_000437375.1 Eubacterium sp. CAG:841 | reverse complement strand
TGTGCGTATGACAAAAAAGCTGATCAAAGACGCCTATCTTGAGCTTTTGGAAACCAATCCTTCGGAGAAAATTTCTGTCACGGACATTTGCCGGAAGGCAGACGTAAACCGATCCACTTTCTATATGTACTATGAAGACCCAATTATATTGCGACAGGATATAGAAAACGATCTTATGGAGCAGATTCCTGTTTTGTCGGAAATGCCCAGCGAGATTACCTCCGATGAGCAATTTGTTGCTATTCTGGAGTCCTTTTTCACATACATCAAGGATAATGACCGTATGTTCCGTATTCTGATTCTGCAATCAGACAAAAGAGCTTTCAACCGCAGACTGATTGATGCTGTTCTCCGAAAGTATCATGTTGAGTCGCAGTCAAGCAATCCGATGCTTGCAAAGTACGAATATGTTTTTATCGTCAGTGGTGCTATCGGGCTTCTTGGCGCATGGATGGAAGGGAACTATCCTATAAGTGCGAGAAAATTTTCGGAAATGGTTCTGAAAATGGGATTAAAAGCCGCAGAAATCGAAAACTCGGATTTCAGATTACATTGAGAAACAAAGTATATATAGCAAAACAGCAAACAGCCGCGAGATTATGAATTCGGGTGTGTTTGCTGTTTTTTTGATATATCGTTTTTACCGTTGCCTTGGTTGTCTAAAACGAAGGCGTGTCAATTGCCGCTTCCCTGAACTGTCAATTCATATTCGCCTGCCGTGAGCGTTTTTTCGCCGTCCGGAAAAATAACTTTTGCCGTCGTGTTGGCGGGAATGACGATTTTATACGTTGTTTTGCCGTTTCTTCTTTCCCCGCCGCAGGAGACTGTGCCGTAAACACTCTGATGTCCTCATTTTGCAAACATAAAGTGTCCGCCGACCTCGGCTTTTCATCGCAAAGCCATTTTTTAAGAATTTTCCGCAAATACGCGGGAATCACCCCCTGCGAATACCGAACAAAGCACGCCGGGCATTGAGTACGAAACATAAATATTCAATCAACCGCCGGTTATATTACAGGAAAATCACGCACCGTTTTGGATGAGCAGCGCGTGATTTTTTCAGTTTTCATACTGTTTTCTGAAATAACGCAGGTGTTTCTTGAATGTATCCTGTGCCGAAAGGCAGGTGTCGGGCAAGTATCCTTTTTTCCGGCCCCATGCCTGCAGTCCGCGATAATAGAATATTTTATGCTGCCATCAATAATGAACGGCACAATACTAAAGCGATGGTTGAGAAACAAGAGAGGTGCTTTATTGATATTTGAAATTGCAAATGATATAATAAACGTACCGGAAAGGAGTAGAGCATATGAACATAGGGAACAACATAAAGCAATTAAGACAACGGCTTAATCTGACGCAGGAACAGGTAGCATTGAAATTGGGCGTATCATATCAGGCGGTTTCAAAATGGGAAAACAATGCGAACACCCCCGATATTTCATTGTTGCCGGAAATTGCAGATTTGTTCGGCGTTTCAATTGATTCGCTTTTTACGGAAAACATTGCTGACTGCCCCGATATTCGTTCTTTTATGAGGGACGATGATGTCATCCGCGTAGTTCAGATAAGAGGACAAAAAATATTAAAAGTTTCTTCAACATTTTCTCCTGGCGAACCACCGATAGAAATAGCGTTTCCTCACGATTGCAATGATGAAACACAGTATTTCAAGGTAGAGGTCTATGGGCATGTTATTGCTGACGGCGCCATAAACGGAGATGTAATCTGCCATCAAAGTATCAACAGCGGTACGATCAACGGAGACGTCAGAAGTGACGGAAACATTGATGTAAAGGAATTGAACGGACAAAATATTACCTGTCAGAATATAACCGACTGCTATAAGCTTTCGGCAAATAAAATCGAATGTGGCGGAAATATATCATCGGCAAATCTTACCTGCGATCAGATTATATATAAGAATCGGTCATAATCAATACCAATCAGGTTCCAAACGCATGGATTTCAGGCGAGTATCGAGCATAAACAGCCCCTTGATTTTTTCGAATCAAGGGGCTGTTTGTTTTTCTTCCATTTCTTTTTTGTGTGTACGAAACAGTTTCAACGCCCGTGACCGGAGGACAGAATTCATCACCTGTCCGAACATGTAAAAGGGAATTCCGAGTGCGATAAATGTTTGTCGCATCGTTTGCTTGTGCCGCAATTATGTTTGACGGCGGCACTGTTATATATTGATAAACCATTTGGAAAGGCCGGAGCATATCCCGGAAGTCTTAAAAGAAGAGTTTTCCAATACTTCTGAAAAATAAAAATTTAACTGTTGACAATGCATTTATATTGTGGTACAATGCAAACGCTCACTCGGAGGGCAAGTTATTCACAGGAAATAACAAGCCGGATAAGGTGACGGGCTGAAATGCCTGTTTTCTTACCCGACTTTTTTTGTTGAAGGAGAAAATTTTAATGGATCTGATAAACGGAAATCTTAAAAAAATATATATAAAATTTCTTATGGCTTCATTCGGGAGTGCGCTTATATCAAGTATTTACGGGCTTGTCGATATGGCAATGGTGGGGCAGTATCACGGTCCCGACGGTGCGGCGGCAATGGCGGTGATATCGCCTGTATGGAACCTTGTTTACGGTTTCGGATTGCTTATCGGTATAGGCGGGTCTGTGCTTTACGGCGTAATGCGCGGAACAGAAGGTGAAGGCAGACGTGCGAACGGATATTTCACCGCGTCGGTAATTTTCGGCGCTCTAATATCGGTTATACTGACAGTCGTCCTGCTTTTGTGGGAGGAACCGCTTCTGTATTTCTTCGGTGCGGACGAAAAGCTTCTGCCGCTTTGTAAGGAATATCTTGCATTGCCCAAATTTACTGCACCCATTTATGTTTTTATAAATATAATTTCTGCATTTCTGCGTAATGACTCCGCGCCGGGACTTGCTACAAAATCAGTTATAGCGGGAGGAGTATTCAACGTTTTCGGCGATTACTTCTTTGTTTTTACGCTTGACATGGGCATAAAAGGCGCGGGAATAGCGACCGCTATGGGCGCCGGATTTTCAATGATAATAATGCTGACGCATTTCTTCTCCAAAAAGAATACGCTCAGATTCGTTCGTATACATAACCTTCCGAGAAAATTTGTAAAAATATCTGTAAGCGGATTTTCTTCATTTATAATAGATGTTGCCATGGGTGTTCTTACGGTACTCTTCAACCGACAGATAATGAAATATCTTGACAGCAACGCACTTGCCGTGTACGGCGTTATAGTGGCCGTAAGCACGCTTGTTCAGTGCTGCGCTTACGGCGTGGGACAGGCGGCTCAACCGATAATATCTCAGAACTACGGTGCGAAAAAATATGATCGTATAAGAAAGGTGCTAAAGTACAGTGCTGTCACTTCGGCAATTCTGGGCGCTATATGGGCAGTTATGTTTATGGCGCTTCCGCAGACTTTTGTAAAGCTGTTTATGACTCCTACCGGGCAGGTTCTTTCTGCGGCACCTCATATAGTCCGCATTTATGCGCTTTCGTTCTTCCTTTTGCCGTTCAACGTTTATTCAACGTATCATTTTCAGGCGATAATGAAGCCGGGCGTGTCAATGGCGGTGTCTGTTTGCAGGGGAATACTGATAAGCGGCGCATTTATCCTGGCGCTTCCCGCCGTATTCGGAGGAGACTCCGTATGGTGGGCGATGCCGATAACCGAAACGCTTGTTGCGGCATATGTGATATTCAGCTTGGTAAGAGAAAACAAGAAAGAGAAAATCCAGATGTGATCGGGACTTTTTCATATTGCTTTTTTATGCGATTATGATATAATGAAAGCGGGAATAAAAATTCCCGATAACGGAAAACCTATCCGAAAAGGAGGTTTTTCCGAGATATGAAAAAACAAATTATGCGTATATGCGCCGCAGTATTTGCGGCTGTGATTTTTGCGTCGGCATTTTCAGTTTTCGGCGCATATGAAGAACTTGACAGGGCTACTTTTTCCGGCAGAGGAGAAGTGCTTGCTCCCGCCGACCGTGCGACGGTGAATTTCTGCATTGAAGCATCGGCAAAAAAAGAAGCCGTTGCAAAAAAGGAAAGCGAAGAAATCCTCTTCGCTTTGAAGGAACGCTTGGGATATATTTCCGAAGAATCATATTATTCCGAGAGTGAACCGATATCCGGAAGATATACGGTCTCGCGCTGTTTTTCATTTACAACGGACGATGTCGGCGCAATATACGATATAACGCGGCAAATGACCGAAGCCGGCGTTACGGGCATAAACGGTATATGGTATTCGCTTTCGGATACTTCGGCATATGAAAAAGAAGCACTAAGACTTGCGATAGCCGACGCCGACAATAAAGCGAATTCCGTTGACGAAAGATTAGTCCTTGAAGAGCTGAGCGAATTCGGATGCTTTTCCGGCTGCGGCGGAATGTGCGGCGGTACGGACGGAACGGTTTCGGTTGAATGCAATATATCTGCGGTATACAGGCGCAGATAAAGCTTTTATTTTCCGCGTCTTTTCGGCGCGGATTTTTATTTATCCGAAAAAATCTGTAACCTTTTGTGTGGAATTTACGACTGTTATGGTGTAAGGAGCTTTTGTACGGCGGAAAGGAGGTCGGCGTGGAAGACAATAAAATAGTTGATCTGTTCTGGTCGCGTTCGGAGAGAGCCATTTCCGAGACGCAGAAAAAATACGATAAGTATTGCAGATACATAGCAAACAACATTCTGCGTGACGAATGGGATTCAGAAGAGTGCGTAAGCGATGCATACGTTCGCCTGTGGGAGCTTATTCCACCGAATCGTCCGGAAAAGCTTTCAGTATTCGCGGCAAAGATAGTACGCGGACTTGCGATTGATCGTTTGCGCGGGAAGCTTGCGAAAAAGCGCGGCGTACCGGAAACGGAACTGATAACCGACGAACTTGCGGAAAGTCTGAACGGAACGGATCAGAACAACATTGAAAACGGAATACTTCTGCGCGACGCCATAAACAAATTCCTTTACGGACTTGAAAAAGAAAAGCGTATAGTTTTTGTCCGCAGATATTGGTACATGAGTTCCATACGGAATATTGCGCTCGATATGAATATGAGCGAAGGCAATGTCAAAACAACGCTTTGCCGCCTGAGGGCAGAGCTTAAAAGCTTTTTGGAAAAGGAGGGCTTTGAGGTATGAAAAGAGAAGATATGCTCGATATTATCGGCGGAATAGACGAAAACTTCATAGAAGAAGCTACACCGAAAACATTTGCGGCGAAGCGTCGTCGCCCGACGATGCGTCGCCTTGTATCGGCGGCAGCGTGCTTTCTTGTTGCCGCAGGCATAGGCGCCGGAGCTTTTGCATGGCAAACCCGCCCATTGCCCGATCTTTCGGGTAGATTTGAAACAAAATACGTAGCACGGTCAGAAAATTATTTCAACAAGAATTCCGCGCAGACGACTATCAGCGCCGTTAATGCATATATGGGTATCAGCTACAATTCAAATTACTATAAAAGAAAAAGCAAGCTTCCGGATGAAAATGTTGCGGGAGCGATAAAATCCGGCGTTGTGTCGGAGCAGGGGAACGTGCTTGAAATATACGGGGTGAAGGGTATATCCGAAAGTTGCGCGATAGCTCTTAAAAGCTGGGACGGTTCATATGATATTTATGCAAGCATGACATATCTGCCGAAGACCACAGGCGAATGGAACGAAAGCATGTCGCTTGAAAAGACCGCAAAAATAACATCGGTACAATATTTGTTCACCGATGAAAACGGCGACAAAAAAACAGTTGAGTTCCGGAATTTTGACGAAAGCCGCGTATATTCGCTGATTTTAGGCAGCGGCGCAGAAAAAATCTCCGTATGTTACGGAGAGGCGGACGACACATGTCTTATATTGAAAATGCACATTCCTTCTCTCGGAGACGACGGCATATATGTTTACGTTACTTCTTCCGGTGATGTTTACGCAGGCATGCCCGAATGCAGGGGAACATACAGTATAGGCAAAAATGCCGTACGCAGACTTGTAAATTATTTTGCGGAAAACTGCGAAGGCAAAGAACTTTCTTATATTGAAGGATAATCAGAGAAAAGAGGAAAAACCGTGAAAAAAATATTTGCTCTTATTCTTGCAATACTGACAATATCGGTTGTTATTGCAGGATGCGCTTCAAACAAAAATAATCAGACCACAAACACCACTACTACGGAAAACACATCAACAACCAAGAACCAGATGACAACAGACGGAAAAGAAAGCTCTTCGTCCACAACGGGAAAACCCGACGAGCCTGTTGAAAAGCCGACATCAGCGGAAGCACTTTCCGCATATATCAAGACTTTGCTTAAAGAAAATTCCGGCAAAGAGATAGCCGATATAATCGGCAAGCTTGATACTTCGCCTTATTTCGGCGATCTGAGTACGGAAATGGAGATATCGCCTTATCCGGAAGGGTACGCACCGTTCATACGCGGCTTTGAGTACGGCACGGAATTTCCCGAATATGTGAAGTCGGGTACGATTTATTATATTTTCGGCGATATGCCTTTTGCCGTTACGATTTTTGAGCTTAAAGACGATTCCGATAAGGCGGCGTTTGCAGAGTTTCTTTCCGAAAAATCAACCTTTAATATTGATGCCGAAAAGCCCACGACTATGAAAGCCGTAGGCTGCGAAGGGAATTACGCTTTCATAGTTCTCTGCACTGAAGAGCTTAAAGCCGATATCGACCCCGAAAGAGAAGAAACAGTGGTAAGTATTATGAAAAAACTCCGCACGGCTGCGGGACTTTCTATGGGGGTTCAAAAAGAAAGCACATCGGATGAACGTTCAAAATATTGGTTCGGAATCGAAAAAAACGCCGCTCTTCTTGAAACCGACGGCGCTGTCTGCGAGCCTATGATAGGCGGCGGATTTTCGCTTGTAATGGTAAAGGTAAAAGATGAAAGGGATGCGAAAACAATAGCTGCCGAAATGGAGAAGGGGCTTGATCCCGGTAAGTGGATATGCATGCGTGCAGAAAACGTTTCCGTTAAAGCCTGCGGGAAATATGTCGTAGGCGTTATGAGCAAGACTGATGAATGCGAAAAAATAATAGCGGCATTTGAAAATATAATGAACGCAAACTGATCCCATTACCTCCGCAGAAATTTTCTGCCCGATATCATAAATAAAAGCCTGCGCCTGTGAGATTCTCACAGGCGCAGGCTTTTTGTTCTGAGTTATTTTCCGTAACTGCTCATAAAATCGGCTATCGGCGTTTCGCATGTACGCATCGCGGCGATCGTTTCTTCAAACAGCTTGTCAAGCTCCCAGCCGAGACGTTCCGCTCCCGTGCGTATAACGTCACGCGAGCAGCCTGCTGCAAACTTCTTGTCCTTGAATTTCTTTTTTAGACTTGAGACCTCCATGTCCGAAACGCTTTTCGACGGACGCATAAGCGCCGCCGACCAGATTAGTCCCGTAAGCTCGTCTGCGGCGAAAAGAACCTTTTCCATTTCGTGCTTCGGTTCTACATCGCAACAGATGCCGTATCCGTGCGAGCAGACAGAATATATCATATCCTCGCCGATGCCGCCCCCGCGCAGAAGCTCCGGCGCTTTTTTACAGTGCTGCTCGGGATAAAGTTCAAAATCTATATCGTGAAGAAGTCCGACTATGCCCCAATAATCTTCTTCGTCGCCGTATCCGAGCGATTTTGCAAAGAAGCGCATTACGCCCTCGACTGTCAGCGCGTGCTGAATGTGGAACGGCTCTTTGTTGTATTTTTCAAGAAGCGCGAGTGCTTCCTCGCGCGAAAGCGCGCTTGTTCTCATGTGTTTTGCCCCTTTCTTTTCTTCAAGCAGATTATATCACAAGCGAAAAGAAAATCAATAGGGTTTTTATCTTATTTCAAAATGTGTTTGCGTTAAATCCGTAAAAGAAAAATATTTTTCCGATATTCGACAAATCGGTTGACTAAAAGCAGAAAATGTGATATGCTGATGTTGTAAAAAGTTTAATAATAATACGTTAATTTATATCTGCGGATTTGTGTATTTTATATGTCCGCAGATTTAATTGCGAGAATATTTTCGGGGGAAAGGATTTACGCATATGATATTTGATCTTCAGAAAGCGAGCACGCTTAAAAGAATATCCGCGTTTATTCTTGACGCTATACTTGTTTGTATCGTTGCCACCGGATTTGCGTTTGTCGCTTCGCAGATAACGGATTACGACGGTCACTCCGAACGTCTTGAAGCGTATTATTCCGAATATGAAACAAAATACGGCGTGAAGTTCAGAGTTACCGAAGAAGAACGCGCCGCTTTTTCCGCTGAAGAGGAGAAAAAATATAAAGAAGCATACGAGGCGCTTATTGCAGATGAAGATGCTATGCGCGAATATTCTGTCGTTTTCAATCTGACTCTTACAATAACCTCGCTCGGAATCCTTCTTGCGTTCCTTGCAATGGAATTTATCGTTCCGCTTGTCCTGAAAAACGGACAGACTGTGGGTAAAAAGGTTTTCGGAATAGGCGTTATGAGAACAGACGGCGTAAAGATAAGTACCGTTATGCTGTTTGTCCGTACTTTTCTCGGAAAGTTCACTCTTGAAACGATGATTCCCGTCCTGATTATAATAATGATATTTTTCAACGGTATCGGTATTACCGGGCTTATAGTGCTCGGCGCCGAGCTGTTGTTGCAGATAATTCTTTTCTCTGCCACGAGAACGAGATCGCTCATTCATGACCTGCTCGCAGGTACTGTTGTCGTAGATATGGCAAGTCAGATGATTTTCGACAGCGAGGATGAAATGATAGCGTACAGAAAAAGGGTTTCTGCGGAAAAAGCCGCTCGCAGCCCTTATTAAAAGCTACGGCGGCGTTTTTTTATAATCAAAAATAATTTCAGAAAGGATATAAAATGAAAATCGTATTACAGAACCTTACAAAGATGTTCCCCAGCCGCAACAAAAAGTCAAACGAGGTGGTCGTTGCGGTAAACGATTTTACCTTTGAGATACCTGACGGCAAGCTTATCGGTCTTCTCGGACCTTCCGGCTGCGGAAAAAGCACCACGCTTTATATGATATGCGGACTTCAGAAGCCCACATCGGGAAAGATCTTCTTCGGAGACGACGACGTTACCGAGCTTTCTCCCGAAAACAGAGGCGTGGGACTTGTTTTCCAGAACTATGCGCTTTATCCGCATATGACGGTAAAGCAGAACATACTTTTCCCGCTTCAGAATCTTCGCGGAGAGGATAAACTGACAAAGGATGAAATGCTTGAAAGAGCTTATGAAGCCGCAAAGCTTGTTCAGATAGACGAGCTTATGGAGCGTAAGCCCAGCGAGCTTTCCGGCGGTCAGCAGCAGAGAGTTGCGATTGCACGCGCACTTGTAAAAATGCCCAGAGTTCTTCTTCTTGACGAGCCGCTTTCAAACCTTGACGCGCGCCTCCGTCTCCAGACGAGAGAAGAAATAAGAAGAATTCAGAGAGAGACCCATATAACTACGGTTTTCGTAACGCACGACCAGGAAGAGGCAATGAGCATCTCCGATATGATAGTAGTTATGAAGAGCGGCGTCGTTCAGCAGATAGGAGCTCCGCAGGAGGTTTACGATGATCCGAAGAATCTCTTCGTCGCAAAATTTCTCGGCACACCTCCGATCAACGTATTCAACGGTAAGGTCGAAAGCGAAAAGCTTTATATCGGCGGCGAAGCCGTGCTTGATGTAAAGGGAGCTCCGGACGGTGAAGTAATGGTCGGTGTTCGTCCCGAAGGCTTTATCATTGACGATTACGGTCCGTTCCACTGCAAGCTTTCAAGCGTTGAAGTAATGGGCAGAGACGTAAGCATTGTTTCGACAAACGAAGCGTCCGTAAACCCCATAATCCGTTCGATAATCAACGCCGACAACAAGGTCGATCCGGCAACGGAGACTGTAAGCTACGCACTCAAACCTCACAAGGTGTTTATCTTCAATAAAGAAACCGAAGAAAGAATTTATTTTGAGGTGTAAAAATGGTCGAAAGTAAACAACAATGGAAGGCATGGCTTTACCTCTCCCCTGCGATCATCCTGTTGCTGATTTTTACGGTATGGCCTATTTTCAATACAGTGCGAATGGCGTTGCTTGAGGACTACAGCGGACTTGAAGCCGTAGGCGGAAGAACGTTTGAATTCGGAATAGGGAACTTTACAAAAGTAATAAAATACAAAAACTTTCTGAAATGTCTTAAAAACACGGTGTTTATCTGCGTGCCGACGGTGCTTATTTCATCGTTCCTCGCGCTTCTTATTGCTGTTTGTCTCAATTCCATAAAGCCGCTTCAGAAACTGCTCCAGACGATATTCTTCCTGCCCTATGTAACAAACTCCATAGCCATAGGAATGGTGTTCGCGGCGATGTTCAATATTGTCGGAAATCTCGGTACAAAAGGCAACGACATAATAGTTACGGCGGGAATTATAAACAACATTATTGAGTTCTTCGGCGGACACGCCGTAAACTGGATAAACGCCGGTTCAACATATGCTGCCAACTTTGCCGTAATGGTAATCTATATTGTATGGAACGCGCTTCCGTTCAAGATACTTATCCTGCTCGGCGGACTTCAGAGCATAAACAAGCAGTATTATGACGCTGCAAGGGTAGACGGCACTTCAAGAGCGAGAATCTTCACAAGAATAACGGTGCCGCTTCTTTCCCCGATGATAGCGTACGTCGTTATAACGGGCTTTATCGGCGGATTCAAGGAATATACAAGCATAGTAGGTATCTTCGGCGAAACGATGGGACCTGTTCACGACTCGGGACGTCTCAATACGATGGTCGGATTTATATACGATTCGCTTAGCTCAAACAAGCAGGGCAGAGCAAGCGCGGCAGCGCTCATACTGTTCGTGATAATTCTTATAGTAACGCTTATTAACCTGCAGGTAAGCAAGAAGAAAGTTCATTATTAAGAGGGGGCGTAACATGGACAGACAAACTCTTAAAATGCACGAAAGGGACATGCAGAAAATATCCGTAAAGCAGAAGATAGGCAAAGTAATCGTGCTTGTTCTTATATATGCTTTCCTGATATTTATGGCTATTGCCGTGCTGTTCCCATTCTATTGGATGCTCAACTCATCGCTTAAAAGTCTTGATGAATACAGAATGAGCATTCCTACCTTCTGGCCGAAGCAAGTGCTTTTCTCAAACTATTCAACGGCTTTCACTACGGCAAATCTCGGCAGACTGTTTCTCAACACTTTATATGTGGGACTTGTTTCCACAATACTTTCTCTTGTTATAACGGTGCTTTCCGCATTTGCTTTTGCAAGACTTGAGTTCAAGGGCAAAAACATACTGTTTGCCGGACTTCTCGCTACGATGATGATCCCCGGCGAGCTTTTCACCATCACAAACTATATAACGGTTTCAAATCTCGGATGGAAGAACACATACACTGTTCTTATAGTGCCGTTCCTTGTAAGCGTGTTCTATATATATCTGCTGCGCCAGAACTTTTTGCAGATACCGAACGAACTTTATCTTGCCGCCAAAGTTGACGGCACAAGCGATATCAAATATCTGTGGAAGGTGATGATACCGCTCTCGCTTCCGACGCTCATTTCAATTACCATACTTAAAATGATGGGCGCGTGGAACTCTTATATATGGCCGAGACTCGTCGCCAACGACGAAGCTCATCAGCTTATAACAAACGGCTTGCGTAATGCGTTTACGGAAACCACAGGCGACGTAAACTATCCCGTACAGATGGCGGCAGTCGCAATCGTTTCGCTCCCGCTTTTCCTTGTGTTTATATTCCTCAGAAAATATATCATGAAGGGTGTAAGCAGAAGCGGTATCAAAGGTTAAACAAGCCGGGCGGCTTTTTAACATATAATAAAATTTTTTGGAGGGAAAACAAAGTCATGAAGAAAATTTTGGCGATTATTATGTTGCTTGCTCTGACCGCAACAATGTTGTTCTCCTGCGGAACAAAGAAAGCTACAGGGAACTTTGAGGTACCTGAAGGCGGGTACGACGGCAGCGACGTTACCATTACTTTCTACCACACGATGGGATCAAACCTTTCGGACGTTCTTAATCTCTACATTACAGAGTTCAACAAGCTTTATCCCAACATTCACATCAACCACACAAAGATAGGCAGTTATGATGACGTAAGAGATCAGGTAAGCACTGAAATTACAACAGGCGCTCAGCCCAATATTGCTTACTGCTATCCCGATCACGTTGCTCTTTACAATCTTGCCGGTGCAGTCGTTACTCTTGACAGCCTTATCGACAGCACGATAAAAGTTACAAGAGCTGACGGTACAACCGAAATTCTCGGTCTTACAAAGGAACAGAAGGCAGACTTTATTGAAGGCTACTACAACGAAGGTAAACAGTTCGGCGACGAACTTATGTACACAATGCCTCTTTCAAAGTCCACAGAGGTCCTTTATTACAACGCAACATTCTTTGCAGAGCACAACCTTAAAGTTCCCACAACATGGGATGAGATGGAAGAGCTTTGCAAGAAGATAAAAGAGATCGATCCAAACAGCATTCCGCTCGGCTATGACAGCGAAGCAAACTGGTTCATCACAATGTGCGAACAGTACGGTTCCGATTATACAAGCGCAACGGGCGACCACTTCCTCTTCAACAACGAAACAAACAGAGATTTCGTAAAGAAATTCAGAGAATGGTACCAGAAGGGTTACCTTACAACTCAGAAGATCTACGGCGCTTACACATCCGGTCTTTTCACTTCCACAAACGAAGTAAAGAGCTATATGTCCATCGGTTCTTCCGCGGGTGCAACTCACCAGCGCCCCACAGCAAATGCAGACGGTTCTTATCCGTTTGATGTAGGCATTGCAACGATTCCTCAGGTAAATGCTTCAAATAAGAAGGTTATATCTCAGGGACCCAGCCTTTGCGTTCTTCAGAAACCCAACCAGAATCCTCAGGAAGTAGTAGCTTCTTGGCTCTTCGTTAAATATCTTACGACAACAGTTGAATTCCAGGCTGAATTCTCTATGGCTTCCGGTTATGTTCCCGTGCTCAAATCCGTTGCGGATAACGCAGCCTACAAGGCATTTATCGACGGTGCAAACGGCGGAACAAACATCGCTGCTCTCTCCGCAAAGGTATGTCTTGCTCAGGAAGAAGCTTACTACACATCTCCCGCATTCAACGGCTCATCCACAGCCCGTGACCAGGTTGGCGCGCTTCTTGCAAAGTGTCTCTCCGCAGAAGACAACGGCGACGTTGACGCTATGATAAAGAAAGCCTTTGACGAAGCTATTGAAGAGTGCGAATATTGATAATTTCGGAAAGCAAATAACAAACAAATGAAAACAAGAAGAGTAATTGCGCTTTTGCTTGTTCTTGCGGCAATTTTTCTTTGCCTTGCTTCGTGTTCGCCGAAAGGGAACGGAGATAACACTTCGTCAACCTCCGGTACCACCGGGCTTGTAAAGAAAGACTACGCTTCGGAACTGAAGCTTAATATGAGTTCGGAAACAAAAAAGCAGGTTGTTACCGTAAAAACATATGTTGACGGCGACACCACGCATTTTAATGTTCCCGAAGATGTTATACCGGGCGGAGTGCTTAAAGCAAGATATCTTGCCATAGACACTCCCGAATCCACCGGAAAGATAGAGGAATACGGAAAGAAGGCGTCCGAATTTACGAAAAAGACGCTTTCCTCCGCCGTTTCTATACTTATAGAATCGGACAGCGAAAAGTGGAATCTCGATTCCACAGGCTCAAGATATCTTGTGTGGGTGTGGTATAAAACAAGCGAGGACGGAGAATACAGGAATCTCAATCTTGAGATACTGCAAAACGGACTTGCTGCCGCTTCGTCAACGGGAAATAACCGTTACGGTGATATATGCCTTTCGGCATTGGCACAGGCAAGAGCGGAAAATCTCAATGTTTATTCGGGAGAGAAAGATCCCGACTTCTACTACGGCGACGCTATTGAGCTTACATTGAAGGAGCTTCGTCTGAATGCTGCCGACTACACAAACAAGAAGGTTGCATTTGAAGGCGTTATAACCCGTAACGACGGAAGAAGCATTTATGTTGAAGAATACGATTCCGATACCGATATGTACTTCGGTATTACGGTGTATTACGGATACGGACTTTCCGGCGCGGGACTTTCGATGATTGCTGTCGGAAACAGGTCGAGGATAGTCGGCACGGTACAGTATTATGAAGCAGGAGGAACATATCAGGTTTCAGGTCTTACTTACCGTCAGATGAAGCCCGACGATCCGAGCAACGTTCAGAAAATAAGCGACGGTCACGATCCGGCGTTTGTTACGATATCGGCGGATAAATTTGTAAGCGGTAAAGTTACCTTTGACGGCGACACCCGTGAATATTCGTTTGCCGAGCTTGCACAGAGTACAACTGTTTCGATAAACGGGCTTACCGTGAAAGATATTTATACCACAACCTCCGATGACAGCTCCTCAAAAGGCGCGATGACTCTTACCTGTGAAGCGGACGGAGTTACGGTTTATGTAAGAACGGCAGTCCTTACCGATAAGGACGGCAAGGTCGTAACACAGGAAACGTTTGCAGGCAAAAATATAAACGTAAGAGGCGTAGTGGATTATTACGACGGAAAATATCAGATAAAAGTTTTATCACTTGGCGATATAACAGTAAACAATTAAACATAATGAGGAGATAAAAAATGAAAAGAATAACAGCTTTCCTTTTGGCACTCGCTCTTTGTGCGCTGGTCTTTGTGGGATGCACAAAAACTCCGGATCCCAAGCCCGCAACAGACGTTCTTGAAAACGCAAAAGAGTATCTTTATGCAATGTATAAAGATTCCGCAGAAAAAACTCTTAAACCTTTCAAACGCGTAAGTGTTGTAACGATCAGCGGCGAGACTATCGACGTTGAATGGACCGCAAAGGTTCTTACGGGCCCCGAAGACGGTATTAAGATTGTTCCCGGAGACAAAACAGTTACTATAGAAATGAACGAAACTCCCGAAGAAGAGCTTCGTTACGAGCTTACAGCTACTGTTAAAAAGGGTGAAGATACAAAGTCCGTAACATTTACACACTATGTTCCCGCAGTTCCCAAGTCCGGCGGAATGGAAGTTGTAAAAGAAGTAAAGACAGATACGGCATTCAAATTTGCACTTGTTCAGGGCAACCTTGAAAAGACTCTCTTCTTCGCTGGCTCGATGAGCGGCAACTATCTCGCAACAACAGAGGACGCCGTAGCTGCGGAGGACGTTTACGTTGAAGCTGTTGAAGGCGGCTACCGTCTCTACTTCTTCGCAGGTGAAACCAAGACATATATTGATATTCACGAATACAAGGAAGGCAAGGCAGGCATCCGTCTTACAACAGAACCGACGGCAACGTTCGTATGGAACGAAGAGCTTCACCTCTTCACAACAAACGTAGCAGGGGAAGACAGATACCTCGGCACATACAACACATTCAACACGATCAGCGCAAGTGCAACGTCCTATATCACGGGAGACAACGCTTCAAAGATCGGTGTTTCACAGTTCCCTGCATACCTCTATGCAATCGAGTATACGAGAACAGTTGCCGAAGCTCCTGCGGCAGGCAAGGCTTATAAGTTCTCTCTCGTTCAGGGCAACCTTGAAAAGACTCTCTATTTCACAGGCGAAATGAGTGGCACCTACCTCGCAACAACAACCAGCGCGGCAGCCGCAGTTGATGTGTTCGTTGAAGCTGTTGAAGGCGGCTATCGTCTCTACTTTATGGCAGGCGACGCAAAGACATACATTGATATTTACGAATACAAGGAAGGCAAAGCAGGCGTCCGCCTTACAACAGAGCCGACGGCAACGTTCGTATGGAACGAAGAACTTCACCTCTTCACAACAAACGTAGCTGGCGAGGACAGATACCTCGGCACATACAACACATTTAACACGATCAGCGCAAGTGCAACGTCCTATATCACGGGAGACAACGCTTCGAAGATCGGCGTTTCCCAGTTCCCTGCACAGCTCGTAACTCTCAGCGTTTATTGATCTGTTTTTCTTAAGAAAGAAAAGCAACCAAAAGAAGCTTTGGTAACTTGTTTGCACAAACTTTATATTCTTATAAGAAGGAGCGGTTTTCCGCTCCTTCTTTGTGTTCATTTTGAACTCTCAAAACCGTTGCAAAAAAGGTAACGATGTGATATAATTTATCTGTAAAAAAACAAAGTCGGCGGTGAAAAATGAAAAAGCTTTTGATAGTTGACGGCAGTAACCTTCTTTTTCAGATGTTTTTCGGGATGCCGGCAAGAATAACCGGAAAAGACGGCAGGGGAATATGGGGCACGCTCGGATTTACTGGCGCACTTATAAAAATAATAAAATTAACCTCTCCTACTCATATTCTTGTGATTTTTGACGGCGAGCATAAAAACGAAAGAACTGAGACCGATTCGGAATATAAAGCCAACAGGCGCGATTTTTCCGAAACACCCGACGAGGGGAATCCGTTTTCACAGCTTTTTGACATTTATTCGGTGCTTGATTTTATGGGGATATTACATTTTGAAACGACGGATTGCGAAACGGATGATCTGATCGCCACATATGCAAAAAAATATTCCGGCGAATATGATATAATAATTTCCTCGCAGGACAGCGATTTCTTTCAGCTCGTGGGAGAAAACGTAAGGATTCTCCGTTACAGAGGAGAAAAGACCGTTTTGTGCGATACCGAATATGTCAGGGCGAAAACGGGCGTGCTTCCTTCGGAATATGCGGATTTCAAATGTCTTACGGGCGACGGATCGGACAATATAAAAGGAATTTACGGTGTAGGCGCAAAAACTGCGGCAGAGTTGATAAATACATACAAAACGCTTGACGGCGTAGTTTGTAATGCCGGAAATATCAAAAAAACGTCATTACGGGAAGCCGTTCTTTGCGGCAGGGAAAGACTTATTAAAAACAAAAAGCTTATAAAGCTGACGGGAAACGCGGAAATCCCCGTGAAAGCGGAAGACGCGATATTTGAAGATCGCGGTTTTTCGAGCGGGGAAGTGCTTTCATTGACAGGACTAAAATAAATATCAAGGAGGAAAACAGAGTTGTTTGAAGCGGCTATCGGTGAGATAAAAAAATATGGCAGGATTATTATTCACAGGCATACGAATCCGGATGGGGACGCTATAGGCAGTCAGGTAGGACTTAAGCATATAATAAAAGAAAATTTTCCCGAAAAAGAAGTTTATGCCGTGGGCGACGCGGCGGGAAGATACGCTTTTATTGAGGATTCTGCTCCCGACATAATACCGGATGAATATTATAAAGGGGCGCTTTCCGTAGTGCTCGACACGTCGGCAAAGGCGCTTGTAAGCGACGGAAGGTATGTTCTTGCGGACAAGATACTCAGAATGGATCACCATATCTTTTGCGAAGAGATAGCTGATGTTGATATAGACGAACCGAGCTTTGAAAGCTGCTGTGGACTTATCGCTGCATTTGCAAAGGAATGTAATCTCAAGCTTTCTCCCGTTGCCGCAAATGCGCTGTATACGGGAATGGTTACGGATTCGGGACGTTTCCGCTATGACAGCACAAATGCAAGAACTTTTTCTCTCGCTTCTTTTCTTATGGAAACGGGATATATAGACACTGCCCGTATTTTCCGCAATCTTTATTCTGATGATCTTTCATCGGCAAGACTGCGCGCAAGCTTTGTTCTGAAAATAAAAACAACCGATCACGGCACGGCGTATATCTACACCGACAAAGATGAAATGAAAGCGCTTGGCGTTGATACGTTTACTGTTTCGCGCGGAATGGTAGGAACAATGTCGGATCTTAAAGGGATCGACTCTTGGGCTAATTTTACCGAAACCGATGATGGTGTGCTTTGCGAGCTTCGTTCGGCAAAGTACAATATAAACCCGATAGCCGTAAAACACGGCGGCGGAGGTCATGCAAAAGCAAGCGGTGCGACTCTTAAAGACAGAGAGGAAGCTATGCAGGTGGTAGCAGAGCTTGACAGGCTCGCGGAGGAGGATGTATGAATACTGAAAAAACCAAAGAAATGCAAGCCGTGCTTGACAAAATAAAAGAATATAAAAGAATAATAATTTGTCGTCATATCCGACCGGACGGGGATGCCGTAGGCTCGACTATGGGACTTAAAACAATTCTTTCGCTTACGTTTCCCGAAAAAGAGATATATCTGATAAACGAAGATTATTCCGATTATGTTGCTTTTCTCGGAAAAGAAGACGAGGATATAGATGAATCTCTTTACTCGGACTCGCTTTGCATAGTGCTTGACACAGGTTCGGCGGACAGGATATCAAACAGTAAATATTCACTTTGTCGCGAAACAGTAAAAATAGACCATCATATAGTTGCCGAGCCATACGGCGATGTATGCTGGATAGAGGAGCAGCGTTCATCGACATGCGAGATGATAGCCGGCTTTTATCTTGCTTTTCGTGACGAGCTTCGGATAAATCTTTTTGCCGCAACCGCGATTTATACGGGAATGGTTACGGATTCGGGACGTTTCCGCTTCCGTTCCGTAACGGGCGAAACGCTTCGTCGTGCCGGAGCGCTCCTTGATATGGGGATCGATACGGATACGCTTTACGCGCAGCTTTATCTTGAAAACTTTGATTATATAGAGTTCAAGGCTTACATCTACAAGCGGATAAAAATGACGGAAAACGGCGTTGCGTATATTATAGTCGATAAAAAAATGCAGGAAAAATTTTCGCTTTCAAGAGAGGATGCAAGCAATGTAATTTCTTTTCTTGATTCTATTCGCGGCAGTATAATATGGCTTGCATTTATAGAAAACGACGACGGTACGATACGCGTCCGTCTGCGTTCACGCTTTGTCACGGTAAATGAGCTTGCCGCAAAATATCACGGCGGTGGGCATGACTGTGCAAGCGGTGCTACGGCATACAGCAAAAAAGAAATGAATTCGATAATTTCCGATGCCGACGCGCTGATAAAAGAATATAAATCGACACATGAGGGATGGTTATGAAAATACTTCTTACAAATGACGACGGTATAGGCGCAGAGGGACTTTTTGTTCTTTGCGATTGGGCAAAGCGTTTGGGCGATATCACCGTTATCGCGCCTGCACAGGAACAGAGCGGGAAAAGTCATGGGATAAATATTCATTCTGAAATTGAAATAAAGAAGGTTGAATATCCGGGTGCAAAGGACGCATATTCGGTTGCTTCAACCCCTGCGGACTGCGTAAGATTTGCGCTTCTCGGACTCGGAGAAAAATATGACCTTGTTCTTTCCGGAATCAATTGCGGACTGAATATCGGCACGGATATTGTTTATTCCGGTACGGTAGGCGCAATATTTGAAGCGGCGGCGGAAGGCGTGCCTGCCATAGCCGTATCCACTCAGCCGGATTATCTCTGCGGAGTGGGACGCCATCTTGACGATGTGTATGATTTTTTTGTGAAGAATAAATTGCTTTCATATTCTTCGCTTTACAATGTCAATATTCCGAAGGACGGAAAGGAAATTCTCTTTACGCGACAGGGCGGAAGATATTATAATGACAAATTTGAAAAAACGGGAGAAGAAACCTACCGTCAGCGCGGATATTCCGCGCATCAGGATAAAAAAGACTTTTTTATAGATACCGATGCTGCACTGAACGGCTATATTTCCGTAACGCCTATAACGCTTGACAGAACCGATTACGATGTGCTTGAAAAGCTGAGTGGGCGCAGAAAGTGATGTAAAGACAAAAATCCCGCTTCGGCGGGATTTTTATATTGACAATACTTTTTATGTGTGATAAAATATCTAAGCATAAACATATTGGGATATAGCCAAGTTGGTAAGGCACAAGACTTTGACTCTTGCATTTCGCTGGTTCGAGTCCAGCTATCCCAGCCATGATGACAAGTCAATTTAGATCCGAACGAGGAAAAACGAGAAAACGGGAGATTTCGAGAGATTTCTCCCGTTTTTTCGACCCTGAATTTTTTCGGAGTTTCATAGATCCCTTTTGCCCTTTTCGATGCTGTGTCCGGACTCGGACTCACGAAAAGGGCTAAATTTGATTGTTATCAGTTTGTTGAGAGCCTTTCTCGCTCGGCGGTATTCCTTTCAAAGTTAATTGGTAATATAAATTGAAAAGTGGATAGATTTATGATATAATAAGTTATCAACAAATCGGAATTTGTGGGGATAGGATTTATAATGGCGAGGTATAATATCGTGAAAAATATAAGAAAGCGAAAAATAATTATACTTGTGGTGCTTCTGATTTTAATTATGGTCATTTGGTTAATTTGGGGAAATCTGTCGGTAGAAACAAATAAATTAACAGTAACATCTAAAGACTTACCTGAAGCGTTTGACAATTTTTCTATTGCCCATATTTCGGATTTGCATAATGCAGAATACGGGAAGAATAATGAAAAGTTAATTGATATATTAAAGGCAGAAAGCCCAAATATAATCGCTATTACTGGGGATTTGATAGATTCCAACCATACAAATCTTGAAGTTGCATTATCTTTTGCTCAGCAAGCCGTAAAAATCGCTCCTTGCTATTTTGTTACAGGCAATCACGAAGCATGGGTCGGCTCACAATATGAAGAATTAAAGACATCATTAGAAAATGCAGGAGTTACCGTTCTTCAAGATGAAGCCATTGAATTGAACTATGGTGATGAGTGTATTCAGCTAATAGGCTTAAATGACCCTGATTTTTCAGAACGAGACAGTTTTTTATCAGAAAGTATTTTGGAAACAAAACTTTCACAGGTAAATATTAGCAATGGATTTACTATACTTTTGTCGCATAGACCCGAGCATTTTAATGTCTATCAAAATAAAAATATTGACTTAGTATTGTCGGGACACGCCCACGGCGGACAATTTCGATTGCCATTTTTGGGAGGAGTTATTGCTCCTAATCAAGGACTTTTCCCGAAATATGACGCAGGCATCTATACAGAGAATGGAACAACTATGATTGTGAGCAGAGGTATTGGAAACAGTATTATTCCAGTGCGAATTAACAATCGACCGGAAATAATTATCATAGAATTGAACTGTGGATGAATAAGCGTATATACTGATTTTAAATATTTGTGTCAGGAACACAAAAGGAAATTGTGAGAATATATAAATTCCAGTTTACCTAACTGAATAAACTACATAGCCAAACGCTGCTCAGCCGAGCGCTGACTTTGTTTTATGATACATAAGCTCGTTTACAAGCATGGTTCTGCAAGTCCGAAAGAACACTGTCACTTGCAAGTCCCTGTTTCACCAAGGGAGAAGTGTACCTTTATGCTGCATCTAAATTGGATAACACAAATTCGGCATCTAAATTGACCTGTAGACACAAAAAGCACTTGCGGCGCAAGTGCTTTTTCGGTTATATACCCTGTCGTCGGCGCTTCATCCGCAAATTGCGTGATTGAGATTGAAAACCGCGTGGATTTATGGTATAATGAAGCATCGGAAAAGTGCGCGGAAGCGGAGGAGGAAGCATGGTCAAATCGGAAATTTATATAGGACTGCACGATTCAACTACGAAAACACAGCTTTTTGAAAACGAAAAATATATCAGGGTGCTTCGCAATGTGTGCCATTCATATAAAGTGCCGTTTTCGTTCGGCATACAGGAAGGCGGATACATTTATGAAAACGGGGAATATGCCAGAGAAACAAGTCTTGTGCTTACTCTTATTGACGTTGAAAAAGCCGTTGTGAACGATATTGCAAAAGATCTTTGCGCCTTTTTCCGTCAGGAATCCGTTCTTGTTACCGAAAGCGAAATACAGGCATATTATGTCCGTGAATCATTGAAATGACGCGCCGGAGCGCCGATCAAATTTTTAATATTATACAAAAAACAAGCGATATCAGATATCTGTAAAGATAAGACGATATCGCTTGTTTTGCGTTTTATGACAGCGCCGGAATCTTTCCGGTTAATGCCGTGCGTCGGTTGATGCGGGTCTGAGATGAGATTATTTCTGATTGATGTTCAGTACCAACAAACAGTACGGGCATCTGATACGAGGTCGAACAAGTAAATCCGTAATGGTTGTCGGAATAAATTTGCCGCAACGCGGACAGTTAATACCGGGGACTTGTGACGATTTGCCACCGGAAACGGCTTTCAGTTCTTCTTCCGTGAGGGTATATTCCTTTGTTTCGTTGTTTTTGTTATCCATGTTCGTGCGGCCTTTCTTTATATTAAATATTTGTTTCGTAATCCGGCAGAGCCGTCGCAATTTTTCCGGCGTAGCCGTTTTCCCAGAAGAAGCATTTGGAAGGGTCGATTCCGAGCCTGTCCCCCGTAAGCGCCAACGCTATTGCGCGACAACCGCCGTTGCAGAGTTCAAAATAGGCGCAACTGCCGCACTTGCGGTTGTTTTCTTTCAGCGTTCCGAGCGTTGTGCAGACTTCTTCAAGATAATTTCCGCCCGAAAGCAACTCTTTCAGCGGCGTTTTTTTGACATTGCCGAGAAAACATCCGTGCTGCTCGTAATAGCCGGACATCTGATGGCACGGATAAAGATTTCCGTTCGCCGCCACGGCGACCATTCCGCGATTGCCTTTGCACACCGGTGCGCTTGCTCGATACTTTCCTTTGCAGGAGTTCACTGCGGCAAGGGTATAAAATTTTGTTTTCGGATAAAGCGTTCCCACTTGCCATACGGTCAGATTCATATCATGTGCTTCCGCCGCGTATTTCTGCCAGAGAGAAATCGTTTTATCAAAATATTCTTCAAACGTAAGGCAGGCGTCACCGGCATTCTGTACCCAACGCGGAGCTTCGGTCGTGCGGATGATCCGCATTTCATTTACGCCCATGGCGTCGAGCTTTTTTGCCGTTTCAAGCATTGCGTCGCAGTTTCGGCGGTTCATATTTGTCTGCACTTTGACGGGGAACCCGTTTTCAACACAGAGCGAGATTGCCTCCAGCGCTGTTTGTTCGGCACCTTTATGATTCCGCATCCAATCGTGATAACCGATTCCGTCAAAAGATATTTTCACAAGCGGGACGCATCCGATGCTTTTCAGGCGCTCAAGCGCCGCCATGTTTATGAAATGACCGTTTGTATTCAGCTCTTCGACGAACATTCCACGCGAATAGATGCCTTCAATAATTTCAAAGAAATTTTTGTGCAGCATAGGCTCGCCGCCGGTGATTGTGAACGCATTGATCCCGCAATCGCGCGCCTGATCGAGAAGCTTATTCATTTCATCCATTGTCCATTCGCTCATCAGCGGGGCATTGTCCGCGGCATTGAAGCAATGAATACAATTATAATTGCATTTACCCGTTATCATCAGATTCATTGCGGGAAAATAACGGTTTTCAAAAATGCGGGGTTTGCTCCAATCGGAGAGCTTTTCGCCGCTCTCTGCTTTATGTATAAAGCCTTTTTCAATGAGTTCGCGCGAGAGAGTGCTTTCGTTTTCTGTCGGCAGGTCGGTTTTTCCGTCACACGCCGACAGAAATTCAAATTCTTCTTTTTTCAGTCCTGCCGCATTGCGTTCGCCCTTTATGTAATAGGCATAGGGGACGAGCCGCCATGAGCGCAGGGCGATATTGGGGTTCAAAATATAACGCATATGCCCGAATCGGCTCATTTATCCTTGTTATTGCAAAGCCAAAGCCCTTTTTCATATGAGCACCAGTAGCAGTTATTGCAATGTGATGATTTTCCGCACCTACTGCACTTAAAAGTACCGTAACCGGCATTTTTCCATTTCACTCCGCATTTATTGCATTCCCAGTACCCGCATGAATAGCCGGCGGAAACGACCAGTCTTCCGTCACTCTTGCGACATCCGCCGCCCGACACATTGTTAAGCTCGTCGTCCGCAAGCTCGCCTGCTTTGGGATGCATGATTTCAAAATACGCAGCAGCGCTCTCGTCTGTCATTTCAATGCCGTTTTCCTTTGCGAGAGACAACAGTTCTCCGGGAGTTTTTGCTTCCTTTGCTTTTGCTAAAAGTTCCTGATTGTTTTCCATAAAAGCCTCCTTTTCAGCACTTTATGACATGCGACTCGCTCATCTTTATTTCGCTTCCGTCGTGGATTTTCAGGGTATAATACCATCCGTCGTTTTCGTAGCTTCTCTTCACGACCTTGCCGGTGGCGGTTATCCTGTTTGCTCCCAACCAGCTATGGATGTATAATACGGTTTCGCCCACAGCGAATCGGGGTTTCGGTCTGCCGGCGTCATAGCCTCCGCCACAGCCGCCCGATACATTATCAAGCTCGCTGTCGGAAAGCTCGCCTGTTTTGGGGTTCAGCCGGTCAAAATACGCAGCCGCGCTCTCTTCGGTCAGTTCAACGCCGTTTTCTTTTGCAAGAGACATAAGTTCATCGGGGTTCTTCGCTTCTTTGGCTTTTGCAAGCAATTCTTTGTTCATTTCCATCTTTGAATCTTCTCCGTATAATTTAAAATATTCTTTAGCAGGGTCTCGGATGAACCTTGCATTTTAATACCGAATCGCTCTTATCCCCAATACTGTTCCTACAGTTCCGACAGCGGGGGTCGTTTGCAAAACATCCGGAACAACGCAACACGCCGGTGCTATGGTCAATACCCCTTGCGCCGCAACGGCTGCATACATAGTCGGACAAACAGTAGCCGTCCGCCATACAAGTATCGTAGGGGTCATCACTGAGGCAACCGCCGCCGGATACATTATCAAGCTCACTGTCGGAAAGCTCGCTTGTTTTGGGGTTCAGCTGTTCAAAATACGCTGCCGCGCTCTCTTCCGTCATTTCAATGCCGTTTTCTTTTGCAAGAGCCATCAGCTCTTCGGGGGTTTTTGCAGATTTTGCCTTTTCAATAAGTTCGGGCGTAAATTTATTTTCCATAAAAAACTCCTTATTTCAGTATATTTATTTCATGTTAACGGGGTTATTGCAGAGCCACAGCCCTTTTTCGTAGGTACAGTACTTGCACGAAAAGCAGTATGCGGCGACCTTGCAGGTGTTGCAGTTTACCAGTACGCCGTCTATATCGCATTGGGAGCCGTCATCCTTGCAGCGCCATTCATCGCAGTAATGCATTACGGAAACGACAAGCCTGCCGCCGTTATGGCAG
>FR898215.1:0-12789 GCA_000437375.1 Eubacterium sp. CAG:841 | reverse complement strand
CCGCCGTTATGGCAGCCGCCGCCGGCTACGTTGTCAAGCTCATCGTCGGTAAGCTCACCTGTCTTGGGATGGAGCTGTTCAAAGTACGCCTTTGCGCTCTCTTCCGTCATTTCAATGCCGTTTTCCTTTGCAAGAGACATCAATTCTTCGGGGGTTTTTGCTTGTTTCGCTTTCGCGATCAGTTCCTTTTTCATAAAAACTCCTATCATAATAAATTTTTCAGATGTTTGTTGTGCGGAAAAAAATCAAATGTTGTTGAAATCCTTGTATTTATCGAGATGACCGTTGTTCTTCTGACATCCGCCGCCTGCAACGTTGTCAAGCTCGTCGTCGGCAAGCTCGCCTGTTTTGGGATTGAGCTGATTGAAATACGCCTTTGCGCTTTCTTCCGTCAGTTCAACGCCGTTTTCCTTTGCAAGAGCCAGCAGCTCTTCGGGGTTTTTTGCGTGTTTTGCCTTTGCGATAAGTTCATTGTTCATTTCCATTGCAATGCTCCTTTGATGTTTTTTATTTGTTTAATTAAATGTGTAAATTTTTGTACCGATCAGCCCTTTTTACTGTTGGCGGGATGGTAGCACTCACGAGGTTCAGCCGCCTCAGCAGCTTTTATGATCAGATCTATAATGGTCGTCCAAAGAGAAGCGCTTATAGCGTTAGGATCGACGCCCCAGTATCTGCATCTGCAGCAGGTGCCTTTTACACCATAAGTTGAAGGCCCGTCTTGATAATGCTTGCATTTATATCCGCAGGTAGTTTTTAGACGTCCGCCGCTTGAGTAGCATCCGCCGCCGGCAACATTGTCAAGCTCGTCATCTGCAAGCTCGCCCATTTTTGGGTTGAGCTGATTAAAATATGTACTTGCTGCTTCTTCGGTCAGTTCTATGCCGTTTTCTTTTGCAAGAGCTATCAGTTCTTCTGGTGATTTCGCCTGTTTCGCCTTGGCGATAAGTTCAGTGTTCATTTTTGTAATGTCTCCTTATTAATAAATTTTTTCTTTGAGATAACAGTGCTTTCAGTTGTTTTTCAGTATTTTTATATCCGAATTGTTGTTTAGCAGGATATTATTAAAATTGTTGCTGTGTTTTATGCCCATATCAACATTATTGTTGTTTATTTTGATACTCGTGTCAAAATTATTGAGATTTATATTCATATCAAAATTGTTTAACTTTATACTTGTATCAAAATTATTGTTGTTTATCTTAATGCTTTCATCGCCCGTGATTTCGGTGCCGCCGGTTACCTTTTCAAGCTCTTTATCGGAGGCTTCGCCCTCTTTTTTAATAAGTTTTTTGTTTTTTTCCATAGCCGTGTATTTTATTCTTCCCGGTTAATTATTTTTTTCTGCATTTTTCGCAAAGTCCGTCAACGATATAGGCATATGTTCTGCATTTTTCACACGTTCCCATCTTTCCGTTGCCGACTACTACTCTTATGCCGCCGTCTACTTTTTCAAGCTCGTTTTCATTCAGCTCCGCTTTGTCGATTTTGATTTCTTTCTTCTGCTTGTTCATGTTGTTTGTCCTCCTGTATAATTTATGCCTGAGCTCAACCGCTCAGATGATTTTTAAGTTTGTTCAGTGCGCTTTTGTGCAGAATTTTTACATATGCATACGATATGCCCATTCTTGACGCTATATCTTTCAGAGACATTTTCTTGTAATACTTTAAGATCACAAGTGCGCGACAGCGTTCGTCAAGCTTGCCGAGCGCTTTTCCGAGCGCCGCAAGAGATTCTTTTTGCAGAACAACGCAATCGGCACCGCCTCCGTCGGACAGCTCCTCCGGCAATTCCGAATATGTACGGTTTGATCTGAAATAATCCGTTACGGTGTTCTGCGTGATTGTGTAGATCCATGTTGAAACGGAAGCTAAGTTTGCGTCAAACTTATCGAGATTTTCATACACTTTCAGGAAGATTTCGCTTACAAGATCTTCTGCGTCATTTTTGTTCCGAAGCTTGCAGAAAACATAACGGCTTACCTTTTCGCGGTATTCCGTATACAGCACTTCCTTCTCTGTTGTCGCACTCATATTGTACCGTCCCTTTTGTCTTTGTGCTTTTCGGCAGCTACTGTTTCGCCCGCCGCGCTTACAAACGAAAGGTCATCGTCGGGAATTTCGGTACCGTATTCGTTTTCAACTTCATCGATAAGTTTTCGGAGCGAAGGATCGTTTTCAAACAGCTGATAATCAAAGAGTGCCGAAAGCGTTTTTTCGCTTATTTTTGGCAACGTATTTGGTTGCCGTGATTTGTTGTTTATCACTTTGCTTCCTCCTTCTGTTTGGTTTATACGATCAAAAAGAAAAAATGGCTAATAAAAATTAAAAAATTTTTATATCAGATTTTTAGTGCCTTTAATCTGCGTTGGGAATGCTGTCAAGTCTCTGCCGCGCGACAAGCTCCGCAAAGAAACCGTTCTTTTCGATAAGCTCATCATATTTGCCGTCCTCGATGATTTTTCCGCGATCAAGGACGATGATTCTGTCGCACTGCTTTATTGTTGAAAGTCTGTGTGCGATCACGATTCTTGTGCATTTCAGCGAGCCGAGAGATTCGGATATCTTTTTCTGGGTGATATTGTCAAGTGCGCTTGTCGCCTCGTCAAACATCAGTATCTTGGGCTTGGGCGCGATAGCGCGGGCTATCATCAGTCTTTGACGCTGCCCGCCGGATATGCCTCCCGAACCTTCGGAGATTATTGTGTTCATCCCCATAGGCATTTTTCTTATATCATCGGCTATTCCCGCAAGCTCAGCCGCTTCCCAGGCTTCGTCCTGGGACAGCCACGGCGCGGAAATGACTATATTTGAATATATATCGCCCTGAAACAGCTTTCCGTTCTGCATAACGACGCCGATCCTACGTCTCAGAGAGCGCAGATCAATCCGTTCAAGGTCTCTTCCGTCATAATATATCGCACCTTTTTGAGGATGCTCAAAGCCGAGCAGCAAACGCATAAGCGTTGACTTTCCGCAGCCCGTTTTTCCTACGATGGCAACGTATTGTCCCGGACGTATTTTAAGCGACATATCGTCTACAACAAGGGGCATATTTTCACTGTATCTGAAAGAAACGTTGTTAAGCTCAATTCCGCCGGACAGCCTTGTGATCACCTGCTTTCCGTCGGAAACTTCGGGAACGGCGTCAAAAAACGGTTTCACCATATTGAGTATGGGCTTTATCTGCGAAACGGTGAGCGCGATTCCGGCAAGTGCCATGAATGCACCGGACACCATTCCGTACGCCGTATTGAAAGCGTAATAATCAGCTACGGAAATGCCCGATTTTACCGCCATGCTGTACATTACTATCGTTCCTACAAGGCTTATGGCAAGGCTTATTACGGAGTTAAGCTTAATAAACGTCGACGGACCGTACGTAAGCTTTGCGTTTTCGGCATAAAGATTGCCCCATCTTGCAAAGGCGCGCTTTTCTGCACCGGCAAGTTTAATTTTCTGTATTCCCGTGATAAGAGCATATGTCATACCGCCTTCTTTGCCTGAGATTTCCATCTGATGTATGCTTAATTTCATCTGAACAAGGGACGTTACAACCGAAAATACAACGGTTACAAGAATAATCATAAGCGCAGGAACGACAAGTTCCGGAGCGTAGACAAATATCTGCGATATGTATATAAGCGAGAAAATTGAAGTAAGTCCCGTGGAGAGAACGGTTGACGCAAGCATTTTGCAAAGCACACCGACCTGAGCCGCACGGTTTGCAAGCTCACCCGCGCTGTATTGTTTGAAAAAATCGGCAGGGAGCGACATTATGCGCATCATGGTTGCCGCGTCAACCGATATATTGAGCTTTGTCTCGATCCGAGCAGTGATCATATTTTTTACGGCTGAAATGAGAAGCGTGCTTACAGAAACGCATACGGAAAAGAATGTAATTGCAATAAGCAGGCGGCTGCTTCCCGACGGAAGTACCCGATCGAACAGGAGCTTGCTTATCATCGGGGAGATCATGCCGATAAGCGATAAGGCAAGCGTTGCCAAGGCGATCATCACAAAATCGGAGGCGGAAAGTGTCCGCACGATATATGCGGCAAGCGAAGGCAGACTGATTTTCTTCAGAGGAAAAGGCTTATAAAACGCGATCGCTTCCGCTTCAAACAAATGCTGATTTTTATGATTTATTTTTTTCCGTTTGCCTGTATCATAATCAAAATAACTGTAACCGGAAAGTCCGGTTGGAATAAGCGCCACAACTCTTCCGCTTTCACGCAGCACGCCGAGCATTGCGCCGATGGCGTCGCTATACCAACCATCCTCCAGTTTCACCGTGCGGCGCATAATGCCGAAAGGGCGCATAAGATATTCAAGCTGTTCGTTTACGTCGCTGATTCCGTCGGGCACTTCACGGCTTTTGACATGGTAATAACGTAGAATTTCGTCTATGGCGTCCTTTGTGACGGCGCGGTCATTGTTTAAGGACGCTTCGATCTTTCTGCCTGTTATGGCAGATGCCATATTTGCAAACGCTTCGGCAAACGCTTCGTCGTCGTTCTGTTTACGATCTCTTATTTGTTCGTCAAACCAACCCATATGCATCCGCCCTCCTTACTCGTTTGATACGAGCTGCGTATATGCTCCGCCGTTTTTCATCAGCTCGTTGTGCGTTCCGCGCTCGATAACTTTTCCCTGATCCATTACAATGATCTCATCGCAGTCGCGTATTGTTGAAAGTCTGTGTGCTACCACAATGCAGGTTATACCCCTGTCTTTTATGGATTTTACCACGTCGTACTCGGTTTTTGCGTCAAGCGCGCTTGTCGCCTCGTCAAGAATTATGATGGTGGGATCCTGCGCAAGCACGCGCGCTATCTCCATACGCTGTCTCTGACCGCCGGAAAAATCTTTTCCGCCTTCGGTCAATCTGTACTGATAGCCGCCTTCGCGCTGCATAATATCCTCGTGGAGCTGTGCGTCGCGGGCAGCCATTATCATTTCAAAATCTTCAATGGAGTTATCCCACATTTTTATATTGTTTGCGATAGTGTCTTCAAACAGAATAATATCCTGGTCAACTACGGCAAGGGAACCCGTAAACACGCTGCGATCTATCTTCGATACAGGCTTTCCGTCAAAAAGTATTTCGCCGCTCCAAGGCTTATAAAGTCCGGATATGAGTTTTGAGATCGTGGATTTTCCGCATCCGGACGGACCGACAAAAGCAACGCGGCTGCCGGGAGTCAATGTCAGGCTGAAATCTTTTATCAAAGGTTCCGAAAGGCGGGAGTACCCGAAAGTTATGTTTTTAATTTCAATATTTCCGGAAAGCTTGTCGTATTCGACGTTTTCGTCATCGTGTTCTTCAAAAGTCACGTCGGAGGGATACTTCATAACGTCCTCGATCCGTTCCATGTCCGCACGCATTTCCTGAAGTGACTGACCTGCCGAAATAAGCGACATCGCAGGAGAGACGAACGATGAAAGAAATCCCTGAAAAGCCATTATCATACCGACGGTAAACGTGCCTTCCATAGCGAGAAAAACACCTGTCATAAGCACTGCCGTTCCGCAAAGCGAGCTTATAAGAGCCGGCAACAGTCCGAGAAGCTGATTTGTGCGTTGAAAACGAACCTGATTTGTATTTACACTTGCCTGATAACCTGCCCATTTTTCAAAAAAGCCGTTTTCCGCCCCGCTTGCTTTTATTGTTTCAATCATTTCTATGCCGGCAACAGTAGTTCCTGCGAGCTTACCTGAGTCGCGCATTTGCGCGCGGGTGATATTTATACGTTTTTTTGAAATAATGCCCGAAAGGGCAAGATTTGCAAGCACCGAAAAAAGCCCTATCAGCGTAAGAATCACGCTGTACCGGAGCATGACCACAAGATAAAACACCATCATAACTGCATTTAGTGCGAGCGGCGCAAAAGTATCGACAAGCCGTTCCGCTATCATAGCGTTGGACGCCTGTCTGCTCTGAACATCGCCGGCCATGCGCTGAGAGAAAAATTCCATAGGCATACGCAGGACCTTCCACATAAAAGTTGTGTTTCCCACCATAGCCAGCTTTCCGTTTATACGGAGAGAATAGACTGCCTGTATCCATGCGACGATAAGCTGTATTATGCTTATCCCCGCGAGGGCTATAATAAACGGCGTAAGCCATTCCGGATTTTCTTTTGTCAACAGCCTGTCAAGGAAAATCCGCGAAAATGCCGGAGTGATCATGCCGAGAAGAGATGAGATAACGGAGGTCAGAATTACGAATACGATCGCGGTGCTTGCACCGACAAGCCTTTTTTTCGCATATTTCAGCATTGACTGCGGCTTGCCTTCCGGTAAAAAGCTTTCGTCCGGCTCAAAAAACAGGCAGACGCCTGTAAACGAGTCGTCAAAAACACTCATCGGAACAGTATATGTACCTTTTGCGGGATCGTTTAATACTGCTTTGTTGCCCTTGAAGCCGTCAAGAACTACGAAGTGATTGAAATTCCAATGTATGATGCATGGGAATTTGCCCTCTTTTTTCAGAGTTTCCGGCTCATAGCGATAGCCCTTCGCCGAAAGGCCGTAGCTTCTTGCGGCACGAAGAAGATTTCTTGCGTTTGAACCGTCGCGTGAAACACCGCAATCAAGACGTACCTGTTCGAGTGGGATCCATTTTTCGTAATAGGCAAGGATCATTGTAAGGCTTGCGGCGCCGCATTCAAGCGCTTCCATCTGCATTACAACGGGCACTTTTGCCACGCCCTTTGTTACGGGAGATTTGATTTTTCCAGTTGACTTCATTTCCGCACCTCAGTTAAGCACAAAGTCGAGAGGTCTGACACGTTCCGTGATGACCGAAACTGAGAATGTTCCGTTTTTTATGCCTCTTGCATTGATGTTCAGAACATATACCCAATCACCCGCCGAAACTCCTATAAGATGAAGAAGATACGGATCGGTACTGTCGTCGAGCTGAACGGGAGAGTCCGGTATCTCCGACAACGCAAACTCCGATTCGTCAACCGAAATTATAGCTTTTTCACTTATTTTTGCAAAGTCTTCTTCACTTACATAAACGGTAAGATATCCGTCTTTGCAGACGCCTCCCGTCTGAAAGGCTGTGTCAAGACGTCCGAACAGTCCCCATACGAATACTCCTGCCAGCAGCGCGATAACGGCTGCAAGGATTATCCATACGCTTGGATTCGATACCCGGATATAATCATTCATCTGCTCCGGTGAAGAGATTTTTTCAATGCTTTTTTGGCGGAATATCGGATTGCTCATACTTTTACCTCGTTAATAAATTTTTAATCGGACCTGAATGTTTTATATATCCTTCCTGATGCGAAGAATATTCTGACCGTCTTTATACTCGTATGTTATTTCGTCCATTGTTTTCTTGACCATGAAAATTCCGAGCCCGCCTATCGCACGCTCTTCTGCGGACAGGGTAACGTCGGGATCGTCCTTCTTCAGCGGATCATAGGGAATTCCGTGATCGATAAATGTGACAACGACGGAGATCGGAGCTTCCGTTACCTCAACTCGCACCGTGGCGGGACCTGTTTCGGGATTGTACGCATAATGCGCTATGTTGCCGAAAAGCTCGTCTATCGCAATATCGATCTGCATCCGCGCTTTGATCGGGCAGTCGATCTCTTCAAGCTGGCTGTTTACGAATTCGGTCACTTTTTCTATGTTTTCAACTGTTGCGGGAATAGTCATTTCTTTCATTTTTCAGAACCTCCGTTATATTTCAGATACAGCATTGTAATATCATCGAATTGCGGGGCATCTCCCACGAAAGTATCTATGTCTGCTTTTATTGCACGACAGATATCTTCTCCCGAAAGTCCGTGCAGGGTATTAAGCGTCTTTACAAGTCTCTCTTCGCCGTAAAGCCCGTTTGCTGAGTTTGTCGCTTCCGTAACTCCGTCGGTATAGAGATATATCTCGTCACCGGGAGAAAGGACAAGCTCGTTTTTGCGGTATTTCATACCTTCCATTCCGGCAAGAATAAAGCCCGGTCTTGACTTCAGGTATTCAAACGTTCCGTCTGCGTGTCTTACGAGCGGAGGATTGTGTCCCGCGTTTGCAAACTCGATCTTTCCGGTGGTTATGTCAAGCACGCCCATCCATGCGGTTACAAACATTCCGGCTTCGTTTGATTCGCACAGCTTTGCATTGGCGATGGTAAAGACCTCATCAATGGGTTTGCCGGATTCTGCGTAGCCTTTTATTATGGTTTTTGCCGTCATCATAAACATTGCTGCGGGAATTCCTTTTCCGGAAACGTCGGCTATAATAAATCCGAGCTTGTTTTCGCCTACAAAATAGAAATCGTAAAAATCGCCGCCTACCTCTTTTGCGGTATCCATTGTTGCGTATATGTCAAATTCGCTGCGACCGGGATACGGCGGGAATACCGTCGGTATTGCGGAATGCTGAATGGTTTTGGCAAATTCAAGCTCTTTGTCTATCCGTGCAGCTGCTTCGGCAATATAGCGTTTCAGCGTCAGAACGGTTGAGTTTATATCGTCGGAAAGGGAAGCGAATTCTTCATTTGTTCTTACGTCAACTACGGTGTCAAGGTTTCCGCTTGTTATCTTTGCAAGTGATCTGTTTATCTTTGCCATATTGTCAACGACAAGCTTTTTGATCAGGAAATAAACAACTATGAAAAGCATTCCGAAAACGACGAATTCCATAAATACCGTAACGTATACCGATACGTCGCGTGAGAATACCACTTCCGTATAAGGCATTGCGGCAACTATATAGTATCCTTCGGAAACGATATAACGACAGAGCGATTCTTCGCCGTAGACGACGGCGTTAAAATATTCGTTTTCGGTCATTGTGGCACGATCTATGTAAATTCCGGAAACATCGAGGTTTTTTCCTTCATTTCCGTGTCTGTCGCTGACGATATTCCAATCTTCGCCGGCGATTATTATACAGCCGTTTTCTCCGATGTGCCGGTTGCGCGTTACGCCGACGACAATATCGTCAATATCTCTTTGGAAGCGTTCCGCGTCGTAAGCCACCTGCACAAATCCGCCGCTGTCAAGCACAACGCCCGCATATTTGCGGGAAATTGACGGATTTGACGATGTGGGCTGATAGTTCTGGACGTATTCTTTTGTGTTTCCGTCAAGCAGAACAAGAAACTCTGCCGACTGACTTCCTCCGCGCATGTCGTAATAAAGAAATTTGTCGTATGTGGTTTCCACAATAACTCCGCGCGAATTTATGATGTTTATTTCGGCTACGTCGTATTCTTTTCCGAGCGCACAAAGCAGCTCGCAGTCAACCTTATCAGCCGAATTTATGCGCTCGGCAATTTTCAATGTGATATCAAGAAGGTTTTTGTTAGAAGCATCAAGAATATCTTCTCTTACATCTTCAATATTCAGTTTTACAAGGTCGTTTGCCTCATTTTTTGCAAGCTCTGTCTGCAACGCCCATGTAAAAACCGTTGTCATTAAAAATCCTGCCGTAACACAAATCAGAAGAAAACGCTGAAATGACTGCGAAATGTTTTTAAGATCATGCTTTGCACCTTTGCGGTCTGCTCCGGAAAGTATCGAAAGAAGAATTCCCGCGAGCATTACGGCAAGGCTGTTTACCGCTATCATAGGGAGCGAGCAGGTTCGCACAAACGAAAAAGCGGTTCTTGCGTCGGTCATATTGGTAAGGAATATCATAAGCATATGTATGACTTCCGTTATGGTCGCCGTTGCAAGGCAGTAATACCATTTCGGTTTTTTGTCATCAAACATATACTTCCGCAATACGGCTGCGAAAACGCCGGCAAGTACGGTTGAAATGCTGCAGGCGAGACGGGTGTATTCGCCTGCGCCCCAAAGAACGGCAAACCACCGTTCAACGCCGCCCATAACTCCGGCTATGATTCCTGCCGGCGCGCCGAAAAGAAGTCCCGCACAGATAGGCGAGGCGTCTCTTGCGTTTATTATTGCGCCGTCGGTTTTGACGCCGAATTCCGTCCCGAGAATTGCAAGCCCTCCGAACAGAATGCCTATAATTATCTGTTTGACGGCGTAAGGAATTTTACTTATGGCTTTTGTTTTTTCCGCAAGATATATCAGTGTTGATAAAACTACTGGCAAAAGCGCTACGGCAGAGAGCAAAAAGAAAGTTTTCATATTTCCTCGTTTATTCTATTGTCAAAATATCGGAAAAGCCTGTTATTTCAAACACTTCCATAACGTCTGCGCTTACGCCGATCAGTTTCATACTGCCCTGACGGTTCATTACTTTCTGTGCAGCAAGCAGGATACGAAGTCCTGCGGAGGAGATATACTCTACTTCGGAAAAATCGAAGATCAGTTCTTTCACTCCGCCGACAGACTGTTTGAGCTCCGCTTCGAGTGAGGGGGATGAATTTGTGTCGAGTCTTCCGGACAATGCAAGTGTGAGCTTTTCGCCTTCGGAAATTTTGTTTATGGTCATAATTTTATATCCTTTCATTGAATAAGTTTATTTTTGTTTAATATGCCGCCGCGAGGGAAATTTATAAATCGGTGCTTTCCGGCGTTGTTTTGTATTTTTGTATAAACATTGCCGAGCTTTGCTTTAAGACTTCAAGCTGGCCTTTCAGATAATATTCATCCTCAAACATAGCGTAGTGAACGCTGGCGCGGACAAGGACGAAGATAAGCGGCGTAAGCACCTCGCACGGGATGCCGAGCTTTATTTCAAGGCTCTTTGCATATTCGGTGTAACGTTTGTTGACACCGTCAAAGAATTTTTTACCGTGTTCGATGTATTTCGGATGCGTATAGACCTGATACATCAGTCTGTACTTTTTTCCGTGCTTTTCTGCTGTCCAATACGGAACCTCATCGATAAAGCGCATAAGCTCTGAAGGGCTGTTCGGCGATATTGACATAAAGTCTTCCTCTACCTTTGCCATACAGTAGGCAGTAGACTCAACAATCAACTCGTCAAGATTTTTGAAATAGACATAAAGCGTTCCGGATGTACAGCCGCACTCTTTGGCAAGAGTTTTGATTCCCGTGCCGGTCAATCCGTTTTCGGCGTAGCAATCAAAACATTTTTCCATGATTTCTTTTTTTCTGTCGTTATGCTGACGTTCTGTCCTCATAGATATATGTAAATTCCTCGCTTATAATTGATTAATCGTTTAGATATAGTATAGCATATACTCGTAAAAAAGCAGGAGCTTTTTACAAATAAAGTTATAATAACATATAAATGAAATAGTATCGTTATGAAAAAGGAGTGTATTCGATTTTTTATTTTGTCGGAGTGCTTTGCAACAGAATAAAACGGTTTATTTATGTTAAGCGATATGACGATTAAAAAATGCCTGTTGTACTTGACTTTATTTTAAGCTCCGTGATATAATGGTCTTGCCAAACAAATTGAATATAAAAAAAGGGGTAAATTTTATTTTCGGGGGAATATCGTACCTTTTTTATGCATACCATACACTTAATGAATTTGATAAAAACGCAAATTCCAAAGGTGTAGTATGCACGGTAGATAGATAATATTTATTTATCCCTGTCTTCTATTCAATTTGTTTGGCGACAATAGGGATTTGCGATTTTTGGTGCGTTTGCTTTTGCAGACGCACTTTTTTTATAAGTTTTGTTGACACGGAAGGCTCTGAGTGATAAAATGTAATTGCACGAAAACCGTGCAGACTGAAACAGAATATCATAAAAAGGGCGGTCGCGCGTCGAGGATAAAACCCGGCGCGGGTCAAAAAGGAAATCTCGGTGAAAATCCGTCGCAACAGCCATTACCGTAATCGGACTCATTTGTCCCCAAGTCGGAATGCTTGCCGTCCTTTCGGTTACCGACTTTTGTCGGGCGCTTTTGGGCAAATTGGGAGAGCAGTACCGATTTTTATATCCGCTTTTTCGCAGAAATCACCCCTCTGCGTTCTTTTTGCGCGGAATTTTTGAAGATCGGCGCCTTTCTCTCATGTGGAAGGCGCTTTTGTTTCGCCGAAAAAATTAAAAACATAAGGAGAAAAAACTATGAAGATGAAAAGATTATGCGCTGCAATTCTTGTAATCGTTCTTGCTTTTTGTGCTTGCACAGTTGTTTTTGCTTCGTCGCTTCAGCCGTCGACAGCAACTGTTACGATCATAAGCAAGGGTGAGTTTGTACTGAAAAATTATAAGGTTGTTGTATCAACGGATAACTTCAACATCGATGACGCACTCAAAGCGGCTCACGATGCAAAGTATGATGGCGGCGCGGATAAAGGCTATGCTTCCGCTACGGGAGATTACGGTCTTTACATAACAAAGCTGTGGGGTGACACAAGCGGTGCGTTCGGATATACGGTAAACAACAAAATGTCAAGCGGACTTTCCGATAAAGTCAGCGCAGGCGACAGCGTTGTTGCATATATTTATTCGGATGCAACGGCATACAGCGATAAATACACTTACTTCGACAAGAATTCTGTTACGGTAAAAGCAAACGAAGAAGTAACGCTTACACTTTCCGGACTCGGTTATGATGAAAATTGGCAGACGGTAGTTTCGCCTCTCGCCGACGCGACAATAACCGTTGACGGCGAAAAGACAGAATACCAAACCGATTCAAACGGCAAGGTTACAATTTCGCTCAAGGGCGGAAAGACTTATACTGTCAGCGCAAGCGCGGATACGCTTATCGTTCCTCCGATTTGTCTTGTGACGGTTGAGAAATCAGGCTCGGCTGTGGTTTGGATAGTCGCCGGAGCGGTTCTTATAGTGATTGGCGTCGGAATGCTCGTTGCAACAAAAAAGAAAAAGCAGTAAAATAAAATCGCGGCGGTAAGCATTACCG
>FR898214.1 GCA_000437375.1 Eubacterium sp. CAG:841 | reverse complement strand
GAATGGATTTCTGATTGATGATGCTGTCGCCGTCACCTTTGTTCTCATCTTCCTGAGAGAGGCGGCAGTACAGCGCCGTGATTTTCTTTTCGTTTTGGTTTGACTTCATCATATTTTACCTCCTTGTGCAGTCAAACCGATTGAGAGTGCTTGGGAAGCATATTTTCCCAAGGCAATCATACGATACCCCAAGGTCAGAAACGCAAAATGTTCCTGACAGCAGAAATTTTTTGAAAATATTTTTTTGCACAGAAAAAGCCACCCGACTTTTTACGGTCGGGTGGCTGTGAAAACACCTATTTGCGCTTTCTTATTTATATCATCGCGATTTTAATTATCTATTTTCGCCATTCGGTACCCAATGCCGACATGAGTCTGTATATACTGCGGCGAATCGGGGGACAGTTCGATTTTTTTGCGCAAGGTAGCCATAAATACGCGTAGAGATGCTACATTACTTTCCCACGCTGCACCCCATATTTTTTGCGTAATGAAAGTGTGAGTAAGCACTTTCCCGACATTCTTGGACAGCAAACACAGCAGTTTATATTCGATGGGCGTAAGATGAAGCTCTTCACCGCTAAGGTAAGCGCACCCTGCTGCATAATCTATTTTCAGATCTCCGTTTACAAAAAGCGAGTCGGATTTTCCGCAAGACTGCATAGACGAAAGCCTTCTGCCCATAACACGAAGTCTTGCAAGCAGTTCCTCTACGGAAAAAGGCTTTGTCAGATAATCGTCCGCTCCGGCATCCAAAGCGTCGATTTTGTCTTTATCTTCGGCGCGGGCGCTGATTACGATAATCGGCATTTCAGACCATGTGCGTATTTTTTTGATAACATCCACACCGTCGATATCCGGCAGTCCCAAATCAAGCAAAACAACATCCGGATTATGTGAGGATGCCTCCATAATAGCACTTTCGCCGTTTTGCGCAATCAAATATTCGTAACCGCGTGTTTTCAGTGTCGTGCTGATGAGGTTACGAACAGGTGCGTCATCTTCAACCACCAAAACCAATAAGTTACTCATGAATTTCCACCTCCCCGATGGGCAATGTAAAGGTAAATACCGCGCCGTGCGGATTGTTGTCCGTTATCGTTATTTCTCCGCCATGCGCATTTATGATAGATTTGCATAACGAAAGACCTAATCCGATGCTGCGACGACTGTCGGCAATTTTGTTTGTGCCGGTATAAAACATATCAAAAACGCGTGATTTTTGTTCGTCCGCAATGCCGTTTCCGTTATCCGATACACTTATGGAAACCATATTACCGTCTTTTTTTGCAGTAATCGTAATTTGCGAATCGGATGGCGTATATTTGATAGCATTGTCAAGAAGATTGATTAAAACCTGCACAATAAGCCGTGCGTCCATTTTTGCAAGGAGCAACTCGTCTTGTTGTATCACGGTAATTTTTTGCATTTCGCTTTTCTTATGAATATGCTTCAATGCTTCGGCTATTACGTCGCCGACAAGTTCCGTCGTCAAATTTATATTCATTCTGCCTTCTTCAAGGCGTGTCACCGCAAGCAGATTTTCAACAAGATTGATAAGCCAAAGAGAGTCACTGTAAATATCCTCATAAATCTGCATTTTTGTCACATCATCAAAAGCATTTCCGTTTGAAATAAGGTTACTTGCATTTCCCGAAATGGACGTGAGCGGTGTTCGCAGATCATGTGATATGGAGCGAAGCAGATTTGCGCGCAACTGTTCGTTTTTTGCCAGAACCGCAGTGCGCTCTCTTTCTTTTGCGTTTACGATTCCGTCAACGGCAATTGCACATTCGCCGATGACGGAAACCACAATACTTTCGTCAAAAGAATCGATCGGATTATTTCCGACAAAAATGCCGACTGCTCCGTAATTCTTTTCGTTTTTACATATCGGCAGAAAAACATAACTGCTGTCGGAATAAATTCCCGTTCCTTTTCCGGCTTTTCGGTTATTATTTATTACCCACCGGACAATTTGCCTGTAATCCTTTGACGGACTGTCTTTTGTATCTGTAAATGAAGCGCATATTTTTTCCGCGCTCTCATTAAATATAATTACATTTCGACTCAATAACTTTCTCAAATGATCGGCTGTAACCTGAAATACTTCCTGCTCATCGGATGCCTTTTGAATCAACTGATTTGCATCAAACAAAATTTTTGTTCTGTATGAGGTTTGAGTTGCCTGCCGTTCGCGTGTTTTCAGCTTTTCGGTTGTTCCGCCTATGATAAGAGAAGCCGCAAGCATGATAATAAATGTCACCGGATAACCGCTTCCGTAAGCCCGGAATGTAAACCTCGGCTCTGTAAATAAGAAATTGAAGACCAAAACGCTTGCAACAGATGATATAACCCAACAGATTTTGCTTTCGGTGAAAATGGCGATAAGCAGTACGCCGAGGATATATACCGTGATTATGTTAGCGTCGGTAAACCCGAGGCGGGAAAATAAACAGCCAAGTAATGACGACAGCAGCAACACGAACGTCGAAATTGCCAAACCTTTCAGGAGCTTTGCAAAATGCGGCTTTTCAAACAGCGTTTTCTTTCCTTTGGCTATAGCGGCATCACTGTCCGGAATAATATGAATATCGACATTAGGAGCAAGCGATATCAGCTTTTCCGTCAATGTTGGTTTGCCGATGAAGCGTCGCTTACCGACAACGCTTCTGCCAATCACTATTTTCGTGACACCCAAAAGCCGCGCATACTCGGCAATCTGAAATGGCACATCATCTCCGCACGCCGTAACGATTGTCGCACCGCACTTTTCAGCAAAATGAATGTTTGCAAGCAAGCGATTCTTGTCTTCCGCCTCCATATATTCGGAAGCGGGAGTTTTTACATATAATGCCGAAAAGGACGCGTGAAACGCCCTTGCCATGGCTACCGCAGTCTGAATGATTTTTGTATTGGAAGGTGCAGATGACAGGCAGACCAGAATGTGTTCATTGTTATTTGCAAATCTTTCTCCCATTTGACTAATCCGTGTCTCCTTCGGTTTTTATTTTTTATTATATCATATTTTTTAAATAAAATCTACTTAAAACAGCTTTTATAATTATTTAATGTCTCAGTCAACTCCCTATCTTCTTCATTCAATATAACAACTGCGATTTTTTTATGTTTTTCTTTGAAAATTTCAATCTCGGAAATCATACTTTCGTAGTTTTCCGTATCAAGAAATTCAAGCGGACTGAATTGTTCTTCTTGTTCTTTTTCAATTGCTTTCCTGTTTTCCTCCAAGAAAGCATCGAGCCTTTTCATAATGAAAAAGCCGAAAACTATAACTGCTGTTACTGCGATAATAACAATCACATCTTTCATAAGGTCGCCTTCTTTTGAAGTGGTTAAATATCAAAACACTTTCGCAGTGCTTTGTATTGTCCGAGCACCAAAAGCGTTTCCTCTCCGGAAAGGACTGTGTCGGCGGTAACAACCGCATTGATTTTTCCGTTTTTCTTTGTGGCGATGATGTTTACATTGTATTTTCTGCGAATATCTATCTCTGCAATTGATTTTCCCACCCATGCCTGCGGAACGGACACTTCAAAAATTGAACAGGAATCACCGAGTTCTATATAATCGAGAATATGGTCGGATGTATATCGGATTGCAGCCCATGTGGCAAGTTGCTTTTCAGGGTAGATAATTTCGTCCGCGCCGTTACGCAGAAGAAATTTCGCCTGTACATCCTGTTCGGCACGAGACACAACCTTTTGCGCTCCCAATTCCTTTAATAAGCAGGTCGTTTCAAGCGAACTCTGAAAATCCCCACTGATTGTTACGATACAAACATCGTAATTTTTTATACCGAGAGATTTCAGCAACGCTTCGTTTGTGCTGTCGCCGATTTGTCCGTTAGTCACATATGGCATAGCATCGTTAATTCTTTCCTCATTTTCGTCTACTGCCATGATCTCATGTCCCAATTCGTGCAATTTCATTGCTATGTATTTCCCGAAACGTCCGAGACCTATCAATAAAACAGATTTTGTTTTCATATAAATATCCTCCTCAGCTTAGCCGACGGCAATTGTATCCGCCGGAAGTTTTGCTACTTGCTTTTTATTTGCTCCGAAAGCGGCATAGATCAGCGTTAATCCGCCCACCCGACCGAAGAACATGGACATAATCAGAATCATTTTAGAAGCACTTCCGAGTGTCGGAGTAATGCCGAGTGTCAGTCCTACCGTACCTACGGCGGAGGCTGTTTCGTAAAGACATGATGTGATAGGCAAATTTTCAATCGTACTGATAGCCATTCCGCCAACCAAAAACAGAGTTATGTACATCAAAAATACTGCCGAAGCTGTTTTTACGGTTTCATCATCAATCCGACGTTTCATAACTTCGGCGTTATCTTTTTTTCGGAAAACGGAAAAAGCAGAAGAAAACAGAACCGCTATCGTTGTCGTTTTCATACCGCCTGCGGTTGACCCCGGTGAACCGCCTATCAACATAAGAATAATCATCAGGTATAATCCCGTATCACTGATTGCGGTAAGATCTATCGTGTTAAAGCCTGCCGTTCTCGGCGTTACGGATTGAAATAAAGACGCAAGTATGCGCTCTGTGACAGGTAAATCGCCACATTCAAAAAAGAAGAAATAAACAGCGGATAAAACAATCAGCACAGCCGTAACAATCAAAACAAGTTTGCTCTGCGTGCGATATTCTCTTATTCGCCACTTGTGTTTGCAAATGTCTTCCCATACAAGGAAACCGATACCGCCGACAATAATTAACAGCATAATCGTAATATTGATAACCGGTTGTGCGGAGTAGTGAGTCAGAGAAGTAAATTCGCCGCTTTTGGTTCCCATAATATCGAATCCGGCATTGCAAAATGCAGACACGGAGTGAAAAACAGCCATCCATATACCTTCCGCGCCGTAATCCTTGCAAAACACAGGGAGCATAATCAGTGCCCCGATTATTTCAATCAAAAAGATCCCCTTGATTATAAATCCGGTCAATCGAACGATTCCGCTCACGTTCGGCGCGGAAATTGCGTTTTTCATTGTTTCGCGGCTGAACAGCCCGATTTTTTTACCGGAGGCAACAGCAAGTGAAACTGCAATTGTTACAACGCCCATACCGCCGATTTGAATTAACAACAATATAATGATTTGCCCGAATATCGTCCAGTGCGTTGCTGTATCGAACACAATAAGTCCCGTTACGCATACGGCAGACGTCGAAGTGAAAAGCGCATCTATAAAAGAAGTCCATTCATGCGATTTTGAAGAAATCGGCAGAGTTAATATCAATGCGCCGAGTAATATGACCCCTGCGAATCCCAGCAGTATTATTTGAAACGAAGATAGTTTTCTTTTCAGTATTTCCATTCAAAATACCTCGATTTCATTTATCGGTATTATATTATCACATTTTCTGTAAAGATGGCATTAGATTTTTTACGAATAGTGTTAAGATTTTATAAAGAACGAACCTTAATATCGATTCCCCCGTTTTTATGCGCGGTAACGCTTCTGATAGACTGCAAACAGAAAGCAGCCCCAGACTGTAAAAAGTCTCGAGGCTGTATAAACGTCTCTGCAATTTCCTTAGTTGTGCGGGCGTATATTTTTTGTCATCAAAGACAGGGATGTTTCCGGTAAAATCATGCGTTTCATAGTACACCTGAAGCGCATCCCGCGTTTCTTTGTCGTATGGCATGGCAAGTCCTCCGTGGAGATTATTCTTTCTGAAATTGATTATACCATTTTTTCGGCTGTTTTTCAATGACAAAAAGCGTAGACAAAAACACGCAGAGTTCATTTCTGAATTCTGCGTGTTTTTGTTTGCACTCTCAATCGGCAAATTTGGATGGATTCTTGAAAACATCCTTATGAGAATTTGCCTTGGGGGCGCGTTTTTTGTTTTATAAAAGCATTTTTTTCAAAAACTGTCCCGTGTATGACGAGGGGCAATCCGCCACCTGTTCGGGCGTACCTTCGGCAACTATCGTACCGCCTCCTGCGCCGCCTTCAGGCCCGAGATCTATTATGTGATCAGCAGTTTTTATCACGTCAAGATTGTGTTCTATAACAATAACGGTGTTGCCGTTTTCACACAGTCGGGAAAGCATTTCAAGAAGTTTTCTCACATCTTCGGAATGAAGTCCGGTTGTGGGTTCGTCAAGGATATACACGGTTTTTCCCGTGCCTCTGCGCGCAAGCTCGGTCGCGAGTTTTACTCTTTGGGCTTCGCCGCCCGAAAGCGTTGTGGATGACTGTCCTATCTTGATATATCCGAGTCCGACGTCAAAAAGCGTCTGCAATTTTCTTTTCAGCTTGGGCAGATTTTCAAAGAATTTCAAGCCTTCTTCAACGGTCATATCAAGCACGTCGAAAATGCTTTTTCCTTTGTATTTTACTTCAAGCGTTTCGCGGTTGTATCTCTTGCCGTGACAAACGTCGCAGGTAACGTAAACGTCGGGAAGAAAGTGCATTTCGATGCATTTTACGCCGTCGCCCTGACAAGCTTCGCACCGTCCGCCTTTCACGTTGAAAGAAAAACGTCCCGAGCCGTATCCGCGCACCTTTGCGTCAGGAGTGCTTGCAAAAAGCTCGCGTATATCCGTAAAAAGTCCGGTGTATGTCGCGGGGTTCGAGCGCGGAGTCCTGCCTATCGGGCTTTGGTCGATAGCTATTACTTTATCAAGCTCTTCAATGCCGTCAACGCCGTCGCACTTTCCGGGATAAGTTATCGCCCGGTTGAGCTTTTTCTGAAGCGTTTTCAGCAATACCGCGTTTACAAGAGATGATTTTCCCGATCCGGAGACGCCTGTCACACAGACGAATTTTCCCAAAGGAAAACGAACCGTTATATTTTTCAGATTGTTTTCTCTCGCGCCGCGCACTGTAAGGAATTTTCCGTTGCCCTTTCTGCGTTTTTCGGGAACGGGAATGACCTTTTTGTGTGAAAGATATTGTCCGGTTATCGATTTTTCACAAGCCATAACTTCTTCCGGCGTTCCCGCCGCGACAACTTCTCCGCCGTGAACTCCCGCACCCGGACCGATGTCCACTATATAGTCGGAAGCGAGCATCGTCTCTTCGTCGTGCTCAACCACGATTACCGAATTTCCCGTGTCGCGCAGGCGGCATAGCGTTTCGATAAGCTTGTGATTGTCGCGCTGGTGAAGTCCTATGCTCGGCTCGTCGAGAATATAAAGCACGCCGACAAGCGACGAGCCTATCTGCGTCGCAAGACGTATTCTCTGTGCCTCGCCGCCCGAAAGCGTTCCCGCCTTTCTGCCGAGAGTAAGATATTCAAGTCCTACGCTTTTCAGAAATCCGAGACGGGATCTGATTTCTTTAAGAATTTCACGCGCTATCTGCTCGTCTGCACCCGTAAGGTTCAGTTTTTCAAAGAAATCCAGAGCGGAAGCGACGTCAAGCGAACAGACCTCGTCAATATTAAGACCTCCGACTGTGACGGAAAGCACTTCTTTTTTTAATCTTTTTCCGTGACAGGCGGGGCATGGAATGAATTCGAGAAAATCTTCGTAATATTCATTTTGCATTTGCGAAAAACGGGTCTGAACTATGTTTATAAGCCCTGCCCATTTCACTATCTGATCGTGAACTATGCCCGAAAAACTGCGTATAACGTGATATTTTTCGTCTCCCGTGCCGTAAAGCAGTGCGTCGAGCGCTTCATCGGAAAAATCGCATATCTTTGTATCGAGCGTAAAGCCGTGAGCTTTTCCGACTTCTTCGACAAGCGGGCCCGACCACGATTCTCCATCAAGACTTTTGAAGCCGTTTACGGCGATGGCGCCGTCGCGAAGAGAAAGCGTTTTATCGGGAATCATTTTTTCCGCCGATATCGTCTGAAGCTCGCCGAGACCTCCGCAACGTTCGCACGCGCCTATGGGATTGTTGAACGAAAACATTCTCGGTTCAAGCTCAGGAACGGAAAAACCGTGTTCGGGGCAGGCATAGTTCTGAGAGAATGTCTGTTCTTCTTCGGTTTCGGCATTTATTATCGAAACCGTGCCGCCACCCATAGAGAGCGCTGTTTCAAGCGAGTCCGAAAGGCGCTGTTCTATGCCGTCCTTCCGCACAAGCCTGTCCACAAGTATTTCAATATCGTGTTTTTTGTTTTTGTCAAGCTTCGGAATTTCGTCTATCGGATAAACAACGCCGTCAACGCGGGATCTTGAAAAACCGTTTTTGCGGGCGTCGTCGAATACTTTTTCAAACTGTCCCTTTTTACCCTTTGCCACAGGTGCGGAGACCATGAATTTTGTCCCGTCGGGGAAAGCCATAATTTTATCTATCATAACGTCTGTCGGCATACGGCGAATCTCTTTGCCGCATACAGGGCAGTGAGGAACGCCTATGCGGGCGTAGAGCAGACGCAGATAGTCATAAATCTCTGTGACCGTTCCGACGGTCGAACGAGGATTTTTTGAGGTCGTTTTCTGATCTATCGAAATTGCTGGCGAAAGTCCTTCAATAAAGTCTATATCGGGCTTGTCAAGCTGTCCGAGAAACTGACGGGCATAGGACGAGAGCGATTCCACAAAACGTCTGTGACCTTCGGCATATATGGTGTCAAACGCAAGCGAAGATTTTCCCGAGCCGGAAAGTCCCGTAAAGACAACGAGCTTGTCGCGCGGGATGGTAAGCTCTATGTTTTTCAGATTGTGGACGCGCACGCCCTTTACATGGATATATTGTGCAGGCATTTTTATTTATTCTCCGTATTTTTTATCTTTGCAATACTGTCGCGCAGGTAAGCGGCGCGCTCAAAGTCAAGCTGCGATGCGGCTTTCTTCATTTCCGTAGTAAGACGTGCCACAAGCTCTTCCTTTTGCTTTGCGCTCATATTCTTTTTGCTCTTTGCGGCGTTTATCTCCTTGCTTGAAGCTATTTCTATCACCGCGCGGACGTCTTTTTTTATCGTGTGAGGAATGATTCCGTGCTCTTCGTTATACTTCTGCTGGATAGAACGGCGACGTTCCGTTTCGCTTATGGCGCGTTGCATGGAGGCGGTTACGGTGTCGGCGTACATTATGACAGTGCCGTTTTCGTTTCTTGCCGCTCTGCCTATCGTCTGAATAAGAGCCGTCTCGGATCGGAGCAGACCTTCTTTATCGGCATCGAGAACGGCTACGAGCGAAACCTCCGGAAGGTCAAGTCCTTCGCGCAGAAGATTTATTCCGACAAGCACGTCGTAAACGCCGAGACGAAGATCGCGCAGAAGCTCCTGACGTTCCATTGTTTCGACTTCATGATGAATGTACCGAACCTTTATAAGGTTCATTTCAAGATATTCGCAAAGATCTTCTGCCATTTTCTTTGTAAGCGTTGTGACAAGCACCCTTTCGCCCTTCTCGGTGCGTTTTTTTATCTCGCCCATAAGGTCGTCCACCTGTCCTTTTACGGGACGGATTTCAATCTTCGGATCGAGCAGTCCCGTCGGGCGGATTATCTGCTCGACAAGCTGTGTGCAGTGTTCTTTTTCGTAAGGACCGGGCGTTGCGCTGACGTATATCACCTGATTTAATTTTTTCTCAAATTCGGAAAATGTCAGCGGACGGTTATCATATGCCGAAGGCAGACGGAAACCGTAGTCTATAAGGTTTTTCTTGCGCGAAAAGTCGCCTCCGCTCATGGCTCTGACCTGAGGAAGGGTAACGTGCGATTCATCCACAAGAAGAAGAAAGTCGCGTGGGAAATAATCTATAAGGCAGAACGGAACCGAGCCTTCCGGTCTTCCGGAAAGCACGCGCGAATAGTTCTCAATACCGGAGCAGAAGCCTATCTCGCGGATCATTTCCATGTCGTATTTTGTACGTTCTTCTATACGCTGAGCCTCGATGAATTTGCCCTCCGCTTTGAATTCTTCAACGCGACAGAGCATTTCGCGGTTTATTTCGTCAAGTGCGGCGTCGCGCTTGGCTTCGGAGGTCGCATAGTGCGAGGCGGGATATATCGCCGCATACGAAAGTCGGCGGCGAACCTCGCCCGTCAGCACGTTTATTTCGCTTATCCTGTCTATTTCGTCGCCGAAAAATTCTATCCGCAGAGCGGTCGTATCGGACGCGGGCATTATTTCAAGCGTATCACCCCGCGCGCGGAATTTGTCTCTCGTAAGTGAAAAATCATTTCGCGTATAGTTTATGGTTATAAGACGGCGCATAAGCTCCTCGCGCGAGACAGCCATCCCCTCCCTCACCGCCACTACAAGCGATTTGTACTCGGAAGGATCACCGAGCGAATATATGCAAGAAACGCTTGCAACAATTATAACGTCGCGCCGTTCAAAAAGAGAAGACGTCGCGCTGTGACGCAGTCGGTCGATCTCGTCATTTACAAGAGAATCCTTTTCTATATACAGGTCTTTTCCGGGAATATATGCTTCGGGCTGATAGTAATCGTAATACGAAACGAAATACGAAACGGCATTGTCCGGAAAAAATTCGCGGAATTCCGAGCAGAGCTGAGCCGCAAGCGTTTTATTGTGCGCCAGAACAAGCGTCGGACGGTTTACTTTTTCTATTATCGAAGCCATTGTAAAGGTCTTTCCCGACCCCGTAACTCCAACAAGTGCCTGCTCCTTGTCGCCGCGCATTATGCCTTTTACAAGCGCGTCTATCGCTTCGGGCTGATCGCCCGTCGCCTTATACGGCGAAACAAGCCTGAATCTATCCATCTCCGCTCCTTTCCTTTTGGTAAAGCTTACAGAATATTCGTAAATGTGTCGCCTGCCACTATTATGTGTGCGAGCATACCTATTTCAACAAGATCAAAGGCGCGCTTTACCTGCTGGGTGGTAAAAAGATCGTCGGAGGAGGGGAGCGCCACTCCCGACGGGTGGTTGTGCGCCAGCACCACCATTGATGCGCGCTTGAAAAGTGCTGTTTCTATCAGCTTGCGCATTGTTATCGCGGACGAGTTTACCGAGCCTTCGTGTACTTTGACGCAGTCGATAAGTCCGAACTTGTTATCGAGCAACAGAAGAAGCACGGTTTCCTCTGTTACGCCGAGATAGCGCGCCACAAGATACTTTCCGATGTCTTCTATTGATGAAAGCTTTGTCACCTTTGAGTTTTTCTCCATTGCATATCTGCGCGATATGGCGGGGATAAGCTTTATAAGCGTCGCTGAATGTTCGCTTATTCCGGGAACGGTGAGAAGGTCGTCATACGGTGCATCAAACACAGCGGAAAGCGAACCGAAGCGGTTTATCAGCATATGCGCGGTTTCGTTTGTGTCCTTTTGCGGTATTGAATAAAAAAGAAGTAATTCAAGCACGTTGTGCGGCTCGAAGCTGTCAAGCCCTTCCGAAAGGAAACGATCCTTTGTGTGCTTTCTGTGATCCTTATGCATATGTCCTCCTCTGCGGCGATTTGTAATATAACATTATACCACATTCTGGTGCAAATTTCAACACTGTCGCCCGATGAATTTGAACTTTCGGGAAATGAATTGCATAATTTCTGTAAAATCCGTATGCAACAAGAAAAAGTGTTGAAAATAATTTGAAGTTATGATATTATATATAAGGCAAAAAATCTTTTGCGGAGATGCGGAAATGGAAAACAAAAACGAAAATAAAAAATTCCGGATAACGGATTATGTTCCGGTCTGGTCTATGGTTCTGTTTGCAATAGCGATATGCGCGCTCACGGTGGAGCTTATCGCAAAGTCAAACGTTGCCTTCGCCGAAGCGATAAACGAAAGCGCCGGCAGGGTTATAAGACTTATACTTGCAAAAAGCACGAGCTTTATACCTTTTTCACTTGCGGAAACATTTTTGCTTTGCTCTCCCGTGCTTATCGCAATACTCGTTATGCTTGTTATCCGCGCGGGAAACAAGTCGCTTAAATCGCTTATAAAGTTTACCGCAGGAATACTTTCGCTTATAACGCTTATATATTCAACGTTTGTTTTCGGATTCGGGACGGGATATTACGGAAAAACGATAGATGAAAAGCTCGGTCTTGACCGCAAGGATGTTTCGGCTCAGGAGCTTTACGATACTGCAAGATTGCTTCTTTCGGGTGCTGAAAAAGAGCTTGAAAACGTAACGTTTCCCGAAGGAACATATTCTTCGATGACGTTTTCATATGCGGAGATGAACGAAAAACTCAATCGTGCATGGGAAAAGGTGAGCGAAAAATATCCCTGCTTTCAGAGCTTCAGATCAAATACCAAGCCCGTGATGCTCAGCGGGATATGGACATATACCCATACGTCGGGCGTTTACAGCTTCTTCACGGGCGAAGCGAATGTAAACGTAAATTATCCCGATTTTATAATAATAAGCTCCGCAGCGCACGAAATGGCGCATCAGAGAGGCGTTGCGAGAGAGGACGAGGCGAACTTTGCATCGTTTCTCGTGTGCATAAACAGCGACGACCCGTATATCCGTTACAGCGGATATCTTGATATGTTCAGGGAAGTGCGCGACAAGCTCTATTCTGCCGATAAAGAGCTTTATAACAAGCTTGTTTCGGAGATGTCGGCAGAAACAAAAAAGGAGATATATTCCTTTGCCAAGTTTTTTGATAAATACAGAGACAATGTTGCGGCAACGGTGTCGAACAAGGTCAATGACACATATATAACCTCGCACGGTCAGGAAGCGGGAATAAAGAGCTACGGTCTTGTAGTGGATCTTCTCTGCGCATATATGCTTTACGGCGACGGCGCAACAAAATAAATCACCGAAAGGAAAGTCTTTATGGATGAAACCTCTGCAAAAAAGAAAGTCCTTGTGATCGAGGACGAAAAGCGCATATCGAAGGTACTTGAAGTAAACCTTTTAATGGCGGGATATCTTTGCGATACGGCTTTTGACGGAGAGGAAGGTCTTGAAAAAGCGCTTACCGGAAATTTTGACCTTATTCTTCTTGATATAATGCTCCCGAAAAGGGACGGCTTTTCCGTATGCCGTGAAATAAGAAAAAAGCTTTCCACGCCCATAATAATGGTTACGGCAAAGGAAGAAGAGATAGATAAGGTCATGGGGCTCGACCTCGGCGCCGATGACTATGTTACAAAGCCTTTCTCGGTAAAGGTGCTTCTGGCGCGCATCAAAGCCAACATAAGAAGAAGCTCGGGCGAATTTGTCGAGCTCCGGCAGCCTGCTCCGACGGAGGGGCTTATAGTCATACGCGGACTCACGATAGACACAAAAAATTTCCGTGTTACAAAGGACGGCAGAGAAATAGAACTTTCACGCAAGGAATTTGAAGTGCTTGTGTTTTTAGCTTCGCATCCGGATGAGCTTTTTTCGCGCGAGGAGCTGCTTGAAAAAGTCTGGGGCTATGAGGACTTTTTCGGAGGTATACGCACGGTGGACGTCACGATGTCGCGTCTGCGCTCAAAAATAGAGGATAAGCCTGCCGAGCCGGAATACATACTGACAAAGAGAACAAAAGGCTATTATATTCCGGCATAAAGGACGAAAGGACAAAAAATGTATAAAAATCTGCATTTCAAAATAATCCTTATATTCGTCGTTTTCACGGTAACGCTTATGGCTGCGATAAGCGCAGTGCTTATAGTCAGCTCAAACAGGTTTTATTCAAGCGATTTCCAAACCGAAATGAAAACGGCGCTCGCCTCCGACAGCGGCCTTGTTTCGGAGCTTCGCTCCGCCATGACGGAGGATAATTTCTCGGCAAAGCAAAACGAGATACTCCGCGCCTATTCGGGAACGCTCGGAATAAGCAAATACAGAAACTATTATATTCTCGATATGAGCGGCGCAATGCTTGACGGCTCCGATACGGAGCTCGGAAAAGAGCTTGAAATAACGCCGAATATAGTCACGGCGCTTTCGGGCGGAGTCGGCGACGAAAAAGAATATTGGACAAGCTATATAGATTATGCCGTATATCTTGAAAACAGCGGAAAGAGCTGTATCATTTATGTAAAAGACTCTCAGGAAGAAGTGCGACTTTTTTCGGAGATGATATTTCAGATAACCGTTCAGGCGATATTCTTCGGCATGCTGGTGGCGATAGTGCTTTCGTTCTTCCTTGCAAAAGCCATAATCTCGCCCATACGGGCACTTACGGTGAGCGCCGGCAGAATTGCCGCAGGCGAATTTTCGGAAGAAGTGAAGGTAAATTCAAGCGATGAGATAGGCACGCTTTCAGTTACGTTCAATAACATGAAAAACGTGCTTAAAAACACGCTTGACGAAATATCCGGCGAAAGAGAAAAGTTTGAGACGCTGTTCTTATATCTCAACGACGCGGTTATTGCGTTTGACAGTCAGGGCAGACTGATGCATATAAACAAAACGGCGAAAAATCTTTTCGGGTATGATGAAAACACCGAATTTTCATTTTCGCATATGATGCGTGTTCTGCAGATAGATTACAGGGATGTTTCCGGAAAGTACAGGGAAAGCAAGAATTACGTCATAAGCGACGTTATTTTCGAGGGCAAAGCGCTTGATATCACGTTTGCCGAGTTCAGATACACGCAAAGCGAAAAGGAAAATGCCGGTATTATGTGCGTTATTCACGACAACACCGGCAGATATGAGCTTGACAAATCCCGCAGGGAGTTCGTTGCGGATGTTTCTCACGAGCTTCGCACGCCGCTTACGAGTATAAAAGGCGCAGTGGAAACCGTGCTTGAGTATCCTCAGCTGGACGATGAATCGAAGAAGAATTTCCTTCAGATGGCGGTCGAGGAGTGCGACAGAATGACGAGGATTGTAAGCGAGCTTCTCGTGCTTTCGCGTCTTGATAACAATCGTACCGCGTGGAAGGTTGAAACGTTTGAAGTAAGCGATTTCTGCCACAGACTGTACGATATAATGTCGGTTGACGCGGGAAATCACGGTCATGTGCTTACCTGCTCCTGCGATGAAGACATTCCGCCCGTTACGGGAGATAAGGAAAAGCTTCAGCAGGTGCTTATAAATATAATCGCAAATGCGGTGAAATACACGCCGGACGGCGGAAGAATAGATATTTCCGCAAAGGCGGACTCGGATTCGGTTGTGATAAGCGTAAAAGACAACGGAATGGGAATTCCCGAAGAGGATCAGCCGAGAATTTTTGAGCGTTTTTATCGCGTTGAAAAGGCTCGTACCTCCGATACGGGCGGTACGGGGCTCGGTCTTGCGATAGCAAAAGAAATAGTTGACGCTCACGGCGGTCAGATATGGCTCGAATCAAAGGTGGGCGAGGGAACAAAAGTATATGTAAGACTTCCTTACAGTGCAAAACTGCCGGAAACGTTAGGCTCCGAAACGGTGGCATAAGACGAAAAACAAAGGAAAGGACAAAACGGCGATATGGGCGAGAACAAAACGCTTGAACTTATAAAAACGATTGTCACGGCTGTATTGCTTGTGTCACTGATCTGTCTTTGCTCCGTCTATATATTCGGTTTCGGAAAAGTAAGGGCGGCGGAATTTTCAAAGTCTATGATGTCGGCATTGAAGGCGCAGTCGTATAAATCCGAATACGCAAAATATTTTGACAGGTCGTACGTAGTGCCGGAATTCATAGGCGTTTGTTCTTCCGACGGCAGACGGAAGGGAATGTTCTCAGACACGGAAAACGCAAGGATTGAAACGCTTTATAAAAGCTTTTCGGTTTATTTTTCCGAAACTCTCGGAGAGAACGGAAAGACTTCCGAGCTTGATGAAGACGCAGGCAAGCGCAGTTGGGAACGCGCTCTTTCGGGAGACTGCGTTTATATGAGTTTTCGCGGCGAGCTTCCGCGATCGCTTATATACTTTATGACTTTTCCCGATGAAATAACGGAAAACGTCGGAGATGAATTTATAAGCGAGCTTATAATATATCCTTCGGGAAGTCCGACGATTATGGAAAGTACCGATATAAACGGAAACAGGATAACGTCGTTGCTTTATGCCTATTCGGTAATAGCAAGAAACCGTCACGGCGGATATTATCTTTTTGAGTCGACATCCGTTCCGGGAAGCTATCTTGACGTGTATTTTAACAGAGACAGAATATTTTCATATAATATGACGGGGGCGCTTACGTTTGATTTTGACGGCGGCGACTGCCGTAGCGGAATGTTTATAAAGACAGAAGATCTCTCTGCGCCGGAAATATTTATTTCCGGCAAGGATATAACGGCAAATCCGGTCGATATATCGTACATCACGGGGGCTTTCGGCATAAACTACGAAAAATCGGTGAGATACGACGAAAGTGACGGTGCCGTTTCATATATAGAAGAGGGGCATAACGTAAAAATTTATCGCGACGGAAGAGTGATCTATACGGTTACGGGCGATATCGGCGGTGTAAGCATGGGAGTCAGACTCGGCGATTATGCCGTTTACGACTATGTAGGCACGGCTATAAAGCTTATACGTGCGGCGGAGATAGATACGGGAGAAGCAACTCTCAAGCTTCGGGGAATATATAAAAACGGCGAAAATGTAGAGGTGTTGTTCGGATATTCGTGTAACAACATATCGATTTCTATGGGAGAAGAAGCCGATCTGCTTCGTTTTGAGTTCAAAGACGGAAAGCTTATCTCGGCGGAGCTTACATTGCTTACAGCGCAATCGACCAAAAGGTACAGCGCCTGTCCGCAGAAGTGGTATTCGGATATTTATTCGATAGAGCAGAGCGGAGAAGGAAGACTTGTTCCGTTTTATACAGCGACGGGCGACGACAACGCTTCGGGATCGGTATGGCTTTTTGCCCGTGCGACGGAGGTGAGCGGTAAATGAGCTGGAAAAACCTTAAAACCTTCGCAATCGTCGTGCTTCTTATAATGAACGTGTTTTTCGGCACGGAGGTGTACAGACAGTACAAAAGAATGAATTATTATTCCGAAAAGGAAATAAGTTCTGTCACTGAGTTGCTTTCGGAAAGCGGAATATACGTAAATGAAGATATTCTACGTGCGAAAAAGCTATCGATACCGGCATACATGCGCACTTCTTCGGATGTGGAGCTTTTGTCGGCGCTCAGGCTTTTCGGGAACGTAAGCCGTGGCGGAGAAAAATATATCGTTTCAAACGGATACAAAACGTGGATCTTCGGTAATGACGGCAGCTTTGAATATCGTTCTGCCGAAAATGTTTCAATGCCGGTTTCGCTTATAGAATCGGGAACGGTGTCTGCGGTGTTTATGATAGATGAATATACCGAAAGGCTTGAAGCCGCAATGAACGGCATTATTTGCTTTGATAATATAAACGCTCTTCCTGCAAACAAAGGCGCAAAACCGTCGCATGCAGAGCTTTACAGACTTTATACAGATCGTGACACGGGATATTACGTTGCGATGTTTTTGCAGTATACGGATAAAATGCAAACGTCTCAGGCGTTTTATCTTCTGATAGATGAAAACGGAGAGGTGCTTTCCGGCGAAGGAAGCATATCGCTGCTTTTGCCGAACGAAAAGCTAAAGACCGACTGCGTTGATCTTCTAACGGTGTTTTTTGATGAAAAACGTTGGGCTGACGCATATTTTTCTTCCGGAAAAACGGGCAGACTTTTGCTTTCCGAGCTTTATTATTCTTATGACATCTATCGTTTGAGTGATGGCTCGGAGTATTATGTTCCGACGGTGAATCTCATCTATTCCGACGGTACTGTTCACAGTTACAATATGATTGACGGAATAAAAAAGTAAAAAACTGTTGCAATTTGTCTTATAATTAAATATAATTTATAACAGAGACTCTTTTGAGCTGACCAGAAAGGTTTGAACATATGGAAAAGATAGTGATCGACGGCGGAGCAAGGCTAAGCGGCAAGGTTGAGATAAGCGGTATGAAAAATGCCGCCGTTGCCGTAATTTTTGCATGCATAGCAGTCGCCGACGTTTGTATTATAGAAAATCTTCCTCAGATAAGCGATGTTAAACAGTCGCTTGAAATGCTTTCGAGCATCGGAGCCAAGATTCGTGCAGTTGGCAAAAACTCCGTAGAGATAGACACGAGAAAAGTAAAAAATAAGGTCGTTCCTACAGAACTTGCGAGAAAAATGCGCGCTTCGTATTATCTTGCGGGAGCGTGTCTTGCACGTTTCGGTTCGGCAAAGGTCGGACTTCCCGGCGGGTGCGATTTCGGCTCACGTCCGATAGATCAGCATGTGAAAGCTTTTACGGCTATGGGCGCGACGGTAAACGTCGGAGGCGGATTTATGGATGCCGTCACCGATGACGGCGTAAAGAGCGCCAATATCTTCTTTGACTGCGTTACAGTCGGAGCGACGATAAACACGATAATCGCTGCCGTGCTTTGCGACGGCGTCACTGTTATTGAGAATGCCGCGAGAGAACCGCATATAGTTGACCTTGCCAACTTCCTGAACTACTGCGGAGCAAATATCATTGGTGCGGGCACCGATGTGATAAAGATAAAAGGCGTGGAGAAACTTCACGGTTGCACATATACCATAATTCCCGATATGATAGAAGCGGGCACGTTTATGGTTGCCGCAGCGGCAACGGGCGGCAGGCTTTACATAAACAATGTTATTCCCAAGCATCTTGAAGCAATCACCGCAAAGCTTTGCGAAATGGGCGCTGAGGTCGAAGAGTACGATGATGCAATACTTGTAACTCGCAGGGGAGAACTTCTTCCGGCAAACGTCAAAACGCTTCCGTACCCCGGATTTCCGACCGATATGAACCCGCAGATAGCCACGCTTATGTGTCTTGCGCAGGGAACAAGCCATATTTCCGAAACCATATGGGACGGTCGTTTCCGTTATGTCGATGAGCTTCGCAGAATGGGCGCAATGATAAAGGTCGACGGCAAGCTTGCCGTTGTCGAGGGCGGCGTACCTCTCACGGGTACTTGCGTAAGGGCGGTAGACCTTCGCGCAGGAGCCGCTATGGTTATAGCAGGTCTTTCCTGCGAGGGAAGAACGGAAATAGAGGATGTTCATTACATAGAACGCGGATATGACAATATAGTGTCAAAACTTCGTTCGGTCGGTGCGAAAATAAAGAAAATAAACACGCCGGACGACGCCGATATGAAAACAGGATAAAACAAAAAGCCGCTCGGAAGAGTGGCTTTCTGTTTGACAATAATTGAATATTAAAAATTAAACGGATATTTATTTTATCCAGAGGTTGTTGTAAGGACCACGATAATTGAAGTAATGCTGTTTGTTTTCATCCATCAACCTTGCGGTTTTCAGAATCATCAGTGCGTACATGAAAAATTCATCCGAAAAAAGCGAATACATGCGTACGGAGCTTTCTTCGTCGAGCATGACTTCGGTCAGATAGTTTATGTGAATCTCTGTAAGCATTTCAAGCGCTTCTGCCGCTTCATCGGGCGAAATGCCGCATTTTTTAGCCACAAAAGGCGCCGTAACGGGTTTGGTCATATTTTCGGTTTCATAAGCAAAGACTTTTCTTACATTGGGCTTTGATAAAACTTCAAGCACACGGCCGATCCCGCTTCCTGTAAGCTGATCCGCATTTGCTTTGCCCCTGTGCAGCAGACCGATCTCCGATGTGGCGATAACGGCTCCGTTTTTATTTGAAAAAGTGACTGTTTTAACCTGACGGTTTTCCTCCAGATAGTTTTTCATTCTTTCTTTTTCTGTTTCAAGATCTTTTCCTTCAGTGCTGCATACCCAGCCGCGCTGTGTCAGATCAATAATAGTGTCGTACAGCATTTCCGGAATTTCATCATAGTCGACGGCTTGTCGTTTTTCTTTGGGGTTTATGCTGCCGTACAACTCGTCTACCGTGATATCAAAACATCCGGCAATTACAGGGAGGAGCATGATATCGGGCATTGTTACGTCGTTTTCCCATTTGGAAACCGACTGAGAAGATACGCCCAGAGTTTCAGCAAGCTGTTCCTGAGTCATACCGCTGTTTTTTCTTAATTCTGCAATGTTCTTTCCTATCGTCATATAAAGCACTCCTTGTTTTTTTATGTTCCGGAACTATCTATAATTATATTGAAAAAATAAAATAAATCAACAGCTGATATGGCAAGTGTATATCCAAAACGGAGATAGGGTTGCTTATTTTGATAATCAGCTTTTCATCCGGTTTTTGAGCGAAAAGTGTGTCCGCAGTGCAAATATTATATTTTGTTTTCCGAAATATAACGTTATTTTGCACGAAATACGGGAAGCTGAAGGTATTGCAAAATAACGGATGATATGGTACAATGGAAATGTAAAGGTACTTCAAATATTTATTATGCGATGGAGGACGAGAGCTTTTGAAAAAAAGAAGAAAAGCGTGGAAATCCGGAACCGGCGATAATTTTTATATTGATCCATCCGCAGGCGCATATGCATCCGCAAAAGAGATTATGAATTTGACAAATTCCGAAAACACATATCTTCGTCGCCCGTGGAAAGCAATATTTCACGAAACGTTTATTTGGTTTTTGCGGTTTTTCCCCCTTGCGCTCATGTCGTTTTACCTTTTTATCATACCGCTTGTGCCCGCATGGGTTATGATGTTGTACAAATATTTTTATGTGTTTTTAAGCAAGCTGAAAAAGTTTGGAATATCAAAAATAAAATACGGAATCTTCAGTGCGGTTGTTATAGTTCTGGAGATTGTCGCTTCGCATTTCATCAGGGAACTGTTATTTATGGCATATAAATTGATTTTCAATTGACTTCGGGAGGAAAACATATGTTGAATATGATACACGCAAGTAATGAAAAGCAAACTTATCTTTCGGAAAACGCTTTGACAGATCTTAATATGTCCTTCTTTGCAGATGCGGAATTTTCAAAAAATATAGGCAAATTTATCGTAAGCGACAAAGACGTGATAATTATGCGTCAGAGAGAATTTTCCGATATAATGAACAATCCGGAGCTGAGCATTTTTCTTGAAGAGCTTTGCAAAAAAATAACCGAGCTTTCCGAAGTTGAAAAGTTGAGAAAGGATATCGAGGTCTATTCGGATAATGAATCGCTTCTTTATGCATTCAGAGAGCTGCTGCTGTTTACGGACTGTATTGACCTTATTTCCGGTTCCGCCGAAAAATTTAACGGCAAGATGTTTTCCGAAGGCTTTTTATCGCTGTTTGCATATGCGGAACAAATAAAAAACGAAACATGGTACATAAACATATCGAAATTCATTTCGGATACAGACGAAAGCCTTCGTGATATAAAGAGCATAACTCTCGGAATAAATCTGGATGCAAAGCTGCGCCCGATGGAAGCGGGAATAATTTCGTTCAATACAAAACCGTTTACAACAAACAACATAATGGATAAGCTGTTTGCCGAAAAAGCGGATTCAAAAGAATATATATGTCTTTCGGTGCTTTGTAAAAACGAATTCGGAATATCTTCAAGTCAGCTCAGCACATTGTCGGGGCAGGTGTACTATTGCCTGAACGAAATCTTCCGTCGTTCGCTTGTAAAGATGAAAAGCATAATGCGAAAAGCCGAGCGCGAAAATAATTTTCTTGATTTTGTGTATGACGAAATAAAGTTTTTAAGCGTGGGCGCAGAGTTTATTCTCAGAATGAAGTCGGCGGGGATGCCTGTCTGTATTCCCGAAATAACAGAAGGAAACGATGAAATATCAGACTTGTATGATCCGAATCTTATTGACTTTACAAAGTCGGCTGATATCGTGAAAAATGATATTTCATTTGATGAAAACGGGAAAATATATATTCTTACCGGGCAGAACAGCGGAGGCAAGAGCGTGTTTATGCGTGCTGTGGGAATATGCTATGTTATGTTTCAGCTTGGAATGCCCGTACCCGCAAAGAAAGCAAAAATGCGTATATCAGACGGAATTTATACTCACTTTATAGGAAAATCGCAGATGAGGGTCGGCGGCAGACTTGAAAATGAATGTAAATCAATTTCAGAGATGTATCGGTCAATGACAGGGGACAGTATAATTTTTATGGATGAGTCGTTTTCAAGCACAAGCGCTTATGACGGAACGCTTATTGCTTCGGAAGTGCTGAAACGCTTGCGCAAAAAAGGATGTCGCTGCATATATGCAACGCATATGCACGATATTGCAAACAAAGCGGAAGAAATAAATGAAATGCCCGGAATAAGCAAGGTCGATCTTATGTCTGTAAGCTCGTCTGAAAACCCGTATAATGTTGAAAGAAAGCGCGGACAAGGAAAGAGCTTTGCTATGGAGATATTCAAAAAATACGGACTTGACCTTGATTAAAATAAAAAAACCGCCTTCGGGCGGTTTTTTATTTTCAGCTTAAAACGCTTTTCGTTGCGTCTTCTTCGTACTGACGGGTATAAAGCTTGTAGTAATGACCGCGTTTTTTCATAAGCTCGGAATGGTTTCCTCGCTCAACTATTTTTCCGTCGCTTACAACGAGGATAATATCCGCGTTGCGAACGGTGGAAAGACGGTGCGCTATCATTAGCGAGGTTCTGCCGCGAATTACTTCGTTTATCGCGTGCTGAATATTCTGTTCTGTGAGCGTGTCGATAGACGCCGTTGCTTCGTCAAGAACGAGTATTTTCGGGTCGGCAACTATTGCGCGCGCAAATGAAATAAGCTGTTTTTCACCGGTGGAAAGCAGATCGCCGCCTTCTCCTACGTCTGTGTCAAGTCCCTTTTCCGCTTTTGCAACAACACCGTCCGCAGAAACTCTTTTCAGCGCGGCGTTTATTTCATCGATCGTAGCGTCGGGCTTGCCGTAGCGGAGATTTTCAAGTATCGTTCCGGAGAAAAGGTGCGGAGTCTGAAGTACATAGCCTATATTGCTGTGAAGCCAGAGCTGACTTCTTTCTCTCGCGTCCTTGCCGTCTATAAGCACCTGACCCGACGTCGGTTCATAGAAGCGGCATACAAGATTTACAAGCGTCGATTTTCCCGCGCCGGTCTCGCCGACTATTGCAATGTTTGAGCCCTGAGGAATTTTAAGATTGAAGTGCTCAAGGATATATTCGTCGCCGTCGGGATATTTGAAGCTGACGTCACGGAATTCTATATCGCCGTGAAGTTCTTCCCAATTTTCTTTTTTGGGCGAGAATGTATCGCCGTATTTTGCAATTACTTCGGGTGTGTCGGTAACGTCGGATTCCGTTTCAAGCAGCTTGGTAAGACGTTCTATATTTACCTGCTCGCGTACGAGATCCGATATCATGTCAACTATCCAGCGGATGGGTTCCATTATTCCGAGCGCATAAGACATAAACACCGAAAGCGTGCCTATTTCCATATAACCTATTGCGTCGCTGCCGATAAGCGAAAGCTCGCCGCCTTTCCATATTACTATGGCGAGCGCTATCGATGAAGCAAAGCCTATGGTTGTGGAAAGAATTGCGCGGAAGCGCTGAGCCATAACCGAACTGCGCTTCATTTCCTTTGTGTCGTCCACAAAGTCGCGGTCGATTTTGTCTTCGATTACGAGCGTCTTTATTGTTTTTGCGCCCGTGATGCCTTCATTGAAGTTGCCTGTTATTTTTGAGTTTACTTCCCTTATATGGCGGTTTTCGTTTACAAGCTTTTTCTGGAAGATTGTAAAAAGCACCGTTATAAGCGGAATTATAGTCATTATGAGAAGCGTGAGCTTCACGTTTATTGAGAACATGACTATAACAACGCCGACAAGATATGAAAGGTTCCATACGCCCTGCATTATAACCCACGAAACAAGCTCGCCTATGTGTGAGGTGTCGCTCATTACTCTTGCGTGAACATATCCTACGCTGTTTTGATTGAAGTAAGAAAATGAAAGCGTCTGCAAATGGTCGAAGCTGAGCTTCCGGAGGTCGCGCCCGACGGAAAGCTCAACCTTTCCGGCAAGAAAAGAAGCGACAAAGTCTGTTATTATCTTTCCGGCGAGAGTAAGCACATAAAGCACTATAAACGGCACAAGATTTGCAATGAATACGCCGTCTTCAAGGTGGTTCAATGCATATTTCTGAAAAAGCGGAATAACTATATCTCCTGCCGAACCCAAAAGTCCGCAGGTTATCATAATTATCATCCATGCTCTGTATTTGTAAAGAAATTTCGCTACCTTCGGCAGACCGAAGAAGGGAAGAGAGACGTATTGCTTTTTATCGTTTATTTTCTGATCGTTCATACCGTTTCCTCCGCTCCTTTCGTCTGTATATCGTATATCTGTTTATAAAGTCCGCCATGAGAAACAAGCTCGGAATGTGTACCCTCCTCAACTACCTTGCCGTGATCGAGAACGATTATTTTTTCGGCGTGCATAAGCGTTGTTATTCTGTGTGATATAAGAATGACGGTAGACTTTCCGAGACTTTCGGAAAGCGCGTGACGTATTTTGCTGTCGGTCTCCGTGTCTACAGCCGAAAGAGAGTCGTCAAATACCATTATAGGCGTTTTCTGAACCACAAGACGGGCTATCGCCGCTCTTTGCTTCTGACCGCCAGAGAGAGTTACGCCTCTTTCGCCGACAAATGTGTCGTAGCCCTTTGAGAAAGACATTACCGTGTCGTCAAGGCAGGCGACTTTTGCCGCGTCGCGGATTTCGGGAAGATTTGTGCTTTCCTGTGTTATGCCAACGTTATCGGCTATCGATCGCGAGAAGAGGAACGGCTCCTGAAGTACTATTCCTACGTTTTCCCTTACCCAATCGGCTTTCATATCAGCGATGTCAACTCCGCCTATCGTTATTCTGCCGCAGTTTTCCGGAATATCGTACAAGCGGTCAAGCAGATACATAAGCGTTGATTTTCCCGACCCCGTTCCGCCGAGAATTCCTAAAGTCGTGCCTGCTTTGACCTCAAAGTTGATGCCGGAAAGTATTTCGGGACAGCCTTCATATGCGAAGCTTACGTTTTCGAAACGGATATCACCGTGCATATCGGGCATTACAGCGTCGGGCTTGTCGTGTTCTTCTTCGGCGGACATTATCTGATATATTCTTCCGAGTGAAACGCCGGTTTTGCTCATTTCCGATATCATTCTTCCAAGCTGGCGTATCGGCCACATAAGCATAGAGTTGTACGATATGAACGCTATGTACTTACCTGCTGTAAGTCCGTCGCCTTTTACGCACATGACCGCGCCGACTATAACTATGCACATTACCTGTATTCCCGAAAGCAGATCAGACGAGGACCAGAAAACCGAAAATGTTTTGTGCAGTTTTACCCAAAGCGATGTATATTTTTCGTTCTGACGGTCAAAGCGCTCGCGCTCGTAACTTTCTCTTCCGAAGGCGCGCACCACGCGGACGCCCGTAAGATTTTCCTGAGCGATCGCGGAAAGCGCTCCTTCGTTTTCATCGCAAAGCTCGAAGCTTTTGCCTATTCTTCCGTGAAAAAGCGCTGAATACGCAATTATTATCGGCATAAATGCCGATGCGATTATTGCAAGCTTTACGTTCATCGAGAACATATAATAAAGCGAAAGCACGAGCATTATAACTATCCTGAAAAGCGAAGTGAGCTGATCGGAAAGGAAACGCTTTATTGTATCGACATCTGATGTGCAGCGCTGGATAATGTCTCCCGTCTGGTTTTTCATATGCCACGAGAATGGGAGGCGTTCTATGTGCGAAAAGATGCTGTCGCGCATATTTTTTACAAGTGTTTCGGCACCCTTTGCGTTGAACACTCTGTTGCAGTATTGGAATATGGCTGTGATTGCTGCCAAAGCCACTATAAGCAGAGCGATATAATAAAGATGCGTGCGGAAGAAGTCAAATCCGCCGAGCGAATTTACTGCGGAAATTATGAACTCCGGAAGCTCCGGAGCTTTTGTATCAAGCACGCTGTCAACCGTTACGCTTATTATTTTCGGGCTTATCGTATCTACGAGTGCGACTATAAGTGCGGAGACAATACTTATTATAAAAAATCCGACCGAGCCGTGCATAAAACCTGCGGTCATTTTCAGTCGTGCGCGTTTTTCGGCTCTTTTTTCTCGCTTTTGTGTGCGGCTTTCAGCCTTCGTCTGTTTTTTTGTTTTAGTTGAATTCATAAAATTTTACCTGTGATGAAATTTTGTTGCACATATGTGCACGTATGAAAAAAGGCGCAGCCGTAGGGCTGCGCCGATAGCGCGTAAAGATATGTGCTTTCAGAAATGCGTTCCGAAGGCGCCTATCATACCCTGCGATAAAAACTTTGATTTTACACTTGCTTTATTCATGATGACACCTCCTTCTTCCTTAATATTTCGGCAAAAACCGCATTTGCTATTGTAATATTATGCTGACAATTTGTCAATACAAAATTCTGACTTGAAACATAACTGTAACAATTCAAAGCTTAAAAACACGAAATTTCACAGCCGGCACCCGATACTGCGACCGAAACATCCGCAAATGCGGATGAGATAAGTGAGGTCATTCTTTGCACAAGCGGCAGAAATTCAGTGTGATAATGTCCGGCGTCGATAACGGCAAGTTCTCTGTCGGCAGCTTCAAGCGCTGCGTTATAGCCCGATGCTCCCGTTACAAAAGCGTCGGCTCCGACTTTCAGTGCCTCGCTTATAAAGCTTTTTCCGTCGCCGCCGAGAAGCGCTACCGTACGGATTTCTTTTTCGGGATTTCCGCAAAGCACGCACGGAGCGCCGAGCGTTTCTTTTATTTTGTTGCAAAGTCCGTGAGCCGTTGTTTCCGAGGTTGTGCAAAGTCTTCCGCATTTTTCACCATCCGGACCGAACGGAGAGATAACGTCAAGACCGAGAAGTGCGGCGAGCGTATCGTTTATGCCGCCTTCGCCCGCATCAAAACGCGTATGAAGACTGATTACCGAAACGCCTGCCGAAAACAACTTCATCGGGATGAGCGCTCCCGCATATTCTTCCGAGAGCTGTTTAAGCGGACGAAAAATAAGAGGATGGTGGGATATTATAAGGTCGTAGCCGCCGCTTATCGCTTCGTCTGCTACCTTGCGCGTGACGTCGAGAGCAAGCAGCACCTTTTTTACTTCTCTTTCGGAATTCCGGCAGACCATAAGCCCGTCGTTATCCCACTCGCACGAAAGCGTGCGCGGATAAAGTCCGTCAAGGAATGAATAGATATCTTTTATTGTTGACATAATGGCAGCTCCTTTTTCATTTCGTATATTTCGTTATAAAGCCTTGCGGCGTTTTTGTCGCCGCCGAGCTCGGTTTTCTTTTTAAGCGTTGAAAGCAGCTTTTCGTAATGTTCCGAACATAGTGCGGAGTTTTTGCTCTTGTACCCGTTTGTAAAACGTCCCGCATAAAGCTCGGCTTCGGAATAATCACATTTTTTCCCCGAATACTGTGCCGATATTATAACGTAGACTCTGCCGTCGGCACGGGCAAGACGCTCTTC
>FR898213.1:21995-27781 GCA_000437375.1 Eubacterium sp. CAG:841 | reverse complement strand
GGCGGACGTTTCCTGCCGTGCGGTTCTTTGAGTCCGTAGCCGTTTCAACGATAACGGCAACGCCGGACGGACCATAGCCCTCGTAAACGATCTCTTCATATGTTACGGCGTCGCTGCCCGAAGCCTTTTTTATCGTACGTTCAATGTTATCGTTCGGAACGTTGAGCGACTTTGCCTTTGAAATAAGGTCGCGGAGCTTTGTATTCGATACGGGATCTGCTCCGGCTTCTTTGACCGCAATGGCAATCTCCTTGCCTATCTTCGTAAAGACTTTGGCTCTCTGTGCGTCGGTCTTTTCCTTTTTATGCATTATATTTTTCCATTTGCTGTGACCTGACATTGTATTTTTCTCCTTTTAAGGTTAAATTTTTTCCGGTGTTTTAAGGCAGATGAGCGGAAGCGCATTGCCGAGAACATAATTTGTTGCCTGAGTAAGCGCGATTCTTGACTTTTTCGTCATCTCGTCATCGGCGGATATTATCGGGCAATCGTGATAAAAGCGGTTGAACGCCGTGCATACGTCAAGAATATATCTTGTAACGTCAGAAGGCTCGTAGTCTTCGACCGCAGAAAGAACAGCCTCTTCAAAGCGTGAAAGCACTTTGCAAAGCTCTGTCTCCGCAGGCTCGGTTATTCTGATGCGGTCAAAACCGATCTCGCCCGCTTTTTCAAGTATCGAGCAGGTGCGCGCATATGTGTACTGCGCATAGGGGCCTGTGTTTCCGTCAAAGGAAAGCGCGTCCTCCATAACGAAGTTTACGTCTTTTATTCTGTTGTTGAGCAGATAGTGGAAAATAACCGCGCCGATACCGACAGCCTCCGCCGTCTGTTCTTTGTTTTCAAGGCTCGGGTTTTTCTCATTTATAACGTCCGTAACCTTATCGACAGCCGCCGAAAGCAGATCGCGTATAAGAATTACGTTACCCGTTCTTGTTGCAAGCTTTGCGCCGTCAATACTGACCATTCCGTAAGGAACGTGAACAAGCTTATCGGCAAAATCGTAGCCCATAAGCTCAACGACCTTGAACCACTGCTTGAAATGCAGACACTGCTGATATGCCGTAACGTAAATACACTTTGCGAAGTGATACGTTCTGTCGCGATAAACAGCTGCGGCGATATCACGTGTGGGATAAAGCGTCGAACCGTCCGACTTAAGAATAAGGCACGGAGGCATATTGTATTCCGAAAGATCGACGATAGACGCACCGTTGTCTATTTTAAGCAGACCCTTTTCGCGGAGAAGATCTACCTGCTCCTGCATTTTATCGGTATAGAACGATTCTCCCGCATAGCTGTCAAAATCTATACCGAGTCGTTTATACGTCTTGTTGCATTCGTCAAGCGATATTTTTACAAACCATTTCCACAGTTCCGTGTTTTCGGGATCGCCCTCTTCAAGCTTTGCAAACTCGGCGCGTGCACGGTCATTCAGAGCGGGATCCTTTTCGGCTTCCTCGTGGAATCTGACATAAAGGCGGACGAGCTCGTCAACGCCGAGTTTTTCAACAGTCTCTCTGTCGCCCCAGAGTTTGTATGCCGTTATTTGCTTGCCGAACTGAGTTCCCCAATCTCCGAGATGATTTATGCCTACGCAGTTGTATCCGCAGAACTGATGAAGCTTTTTAAGCGAATGACCTATAACGGTCGAAGCAAAATGTCCTATATGAAAAGGCTTGCAGATATTCGGTGCGGAATAGTCAAGCACTACGGTCTTTCCCTTGCCGATGTTGCTCTTGCCGTAATCGCTTTTTTCGGAAAGTATCTTCGGAATAAGAGTCTCTGCATAATATCCGCATGAAACATAGAAATTGAGGTATCCGCCTACGGTCTCTATTCTTCCTGCTTCGGGAAGAGACAGCTTTTCGGCAAGCTCGGCCGCTATCGCCACCGGACTTTTATGGAGTGCACGACTCAGCTTAAAACACGGAAGCGCAACATCGCCCATCGAACTGTCGGGCGGATATTCGAGCATTGTAAAGATATCGTCCTCCGAAAGACTTACAGCCCCGCCGAAAGAAGCTATCGCTTCCGCTACCGAAGCGGCAATAAGTTTTTTGATTTCTGTCATACTTGTTTTTCCTTACATAATTTTCGGGCAAACACAATTAACCCATTTTATCATAAATTATATTATACTATTCTTTTTTCGTTCTTGCAACAGGAAATTGAATGAAAAATGCAAAAAACAGAAGAAATTTTACACTTTTCGCTGTTTGTCCGCCTATGTTTTCTCTTGCGCCGACTTTCCGGTTGACAGGAAACTTCCGTAATGCTTTATTCAAAAGCGCTTTTCATATCCCCGAAAATGCTTTGACGGCACAAATTTATTGTGAACATCACACAAGCAAATCGCGGCAAAATGGGCAATTTGTATAAATCTTATTATTTATAAAAAATAAATTTGATTTTATACCCCTTTTGATGTTATAATGTATGAGTACACTTATAAACTTAATTTCAGCGTTTATATTTGCAATTCCAAATCGGTTCGGAGGAAACTGAAAAATGAAAAAAATCATTTCTGCGTTACTCGCTCTCACAATGCTCGTAATGGTGCTTGCGGGTTGCACAAAAATAAAAGCTCCCGACAAGAACGGCGCGGTGCTTGATATGTATCTCGGCACAAAGCCGATAAATCTTGATCCGGCTACGGTATATACCGACGAAACGCTTGTAAAGCTTATCAATCTTCTTTTTGAAGGACTTATGAAAGTCGATGAAAAAGGCAAGCTTCAAAAAGCCCTTGCAAAGAAGTACGAATTCTATACCGACGACAAGACAGACGAGCTTGTGCTTAAAATATGGCTCAAAACAACATATTGGAGCGACAGCTCTCTCGTTCAGTCTCACGATATCGTATATGCGTGGAAGCGCATCCTCGACCCCGCATTCTCAAGCGAGGCTGCCTCTATGCTTTATGCAATAAAGGGCGCGCGCCAGGCAAAGCTCGGCGAAATAGGTATCGACGATATCGGTCTTTACGCCATTTCAAAGAACATTCTCGAAGTAAGATTTGAAAAGGGTGCCGACACGGATGAATTCCTCTACAACCTCGCAAGCCCCGCGCTTGTTCCTCTCCGCGAAAATAAAATATCGCTTTATGAAGATACATGGTCGCGTTCTTCCACCGACCTTTCCACAAACGGTCCGTTCAGAGCAAGAAAGTTCTCCGGCGACGAAGGCGAAACCCTCCTCCTCGAACGTTCAAAATATTATTACAGAAACAACTCTCTCAGCTCCGAAGCGCTTGATAAGAGCGTAACTCCTTACAGAATCTACGTTCACTTCTCCGATCCGCTCGACCTCAATATCGTTTCCACAAAAGATGAAGAAGCAGTTGACGTTGTGACAAAATTCCGCAATGAAGAATATTTCTATGTCTCCGGACTTACGGGCAGCGTTGCCGCAGACTTCTCCAAAGTAAAGACGACCGAGCTCGCTTCAACTTATTCCTACTATTTCAACACATCAAACAAAACGCTTGCAAACGCAACCGTTCGATATGCGCTCTCCATAGCGCTTGACAGAAACGCTATTGCCGAAGCCGTCGGCGGCGGAGCCAAAGCAGCGACGGGACTTGTTCCGTCAAAAGTGTTCGACACAAAGAAGGGCACGTCTTTCCGTAAAAACGGCGGCGATGTGATTTCTGCTTCTTCCTCGATAGAAGAAGCAAGAAGCATACTCTCCGATGCGGGAATAGATCCTTCAAAATCCGATACGTTCTATCTCTACTATCTTATGGACTATACAAACGACAGCTATCAGTCCGCACAGATGGGTTACATGAGCAAGGAAAAGACGGTTGCCACCTATGCAAAAGAAACATGGGAAGAGCTTGGCTTCTCGGTAGTTCTCAAAGGCGTTAACGCTACGGAATACGAACAGGTTTATAAATCCGGCGAATACGATATTCTCGGTCTCGACTGCCAGGCACTTTCGACATATTCGTTTGCAATGCTTGCTCCTTATGCGAAAGCTTTCTCTGGCAAGGTAAGACTTGTCGATTCCACAAGCAAGGATTATGATTCTTCTCTCGGTGTCGCAAGATACTATGTAAATGAAACGCACGTTACCGGATATTACAACGAAGAATACGACGCACTTATAGAAAAAGCTTACGCCGCTTCTTCTCGAAAAGAAAAGGCGGAAATACTTCACCAGGCAGAGAAGCTCCTCCTTGAGGACGCTCCCGTTGTACCCGTTCTTTTCAACTCCGATTGCTATGTTTCTTCAAGCAAGCTTTCCGGCATTCAGACAAACTTCTTCGGTTCTAAGATATTCACAAAGACAGAACTTAAAAATTATCTGAATTATCTCCACGACTGATAAAAAACAAGCGGCGACCTTTTCGGGACGCCGCTTGTTTTACCCGAGAAAGGATTTTTTATGATCTATCTGATGCGCCACGGACAGGATGACGAAAGCCGCTTCGGCGGATGGAGCAGCTATGGTCTTACAGATACAGGTAAGGCGCAAGCCGAAAAATCGGCGCAAGTTCTTTTGCGTAAAGGAATATCGCATATTTTCTCAAGCGATCTTGCACGCACAAAAGAAACAGCCGAAATTGCAGCAAAAAAACTATGCTTGCCCGTGACGCTTCTGCCGCAGTTCCGCGAAGTCAACAACGGCGTGCTTGCCGGCATGCCGAAAAGCGAGGCTGCGGAGAAATATCCCGGACTTTATTTTGCGTCACTCGACTTTGATGAATCATACCCGAATGGCGAAAGTCCTGCGACTTTTTATAAAAGAATACGTCTTGCGTGGGCAAATTTCAAAGCTGTTGCCTCAGAGAACAAAATGACTCCTCTTCTTGTCACGCACGGAGGAGTAATCAACGTCATTCTGTGCATAGAAAACGGTGCCGAATACACAAACAAAATTATGACCTACAAAACGCCTTATGCGGGAATAGTTGAAATATGATAAAAAATCGCAGAGCTAAAAAGTTCTGCGATTTTTTATCATTGTGCTGTATTCACCAAACTCATTTTCCGCTCTGCCCGTCGCAAAGAAACCTTTTTACCCTCTCGTTGAATTCATCCGGATTTTTGTTTGCTATAAAGTGGTCTCCCTTTATGAACGCAAGCTCCGCTTTCGGTATACTGCCGGCAATAAGCTCCGTATGGCTTTTTTTCACCATATCATTCGTGCCGGCGACGACAAGCGTCGGCATAGTAAGATGTGCAAGCTCTTCCGGCTTTATATCAGGCTCGTTTACCATAAGTCCGAGCATTTCGGCATTTGCTCTCGCACCCCCGCTCTTTTTGGCAAACAGCTTTGCTATAAAGTATCCTATCTCTATCGGGATCTGAACACTGCGTTTTATTCCCGCCGGAAAAAGATTTGCTCCGCAGAGAATGAGCTTTTCTACCATGGAAGGGTATTTGAGCGCGAAATAAAGTGCTGTATTTCCTCCGTCCGAAAAACCGAGAATGTGTGCTTTTGAAATGCCGTGCGAAATCATAAATCCGTGCAGATCTTCCGCAAAGCGTACAAGTGAAAACTCCCCATCTCCGCGAGGCGTCTTTCCGTGACCGCGCGTGTCAATTGCGATCGTATGAAAATATGTTGAAAAGAATTCTGCCTGATTTACAAAATATCCGCTGTCCTCTCCGTTTCCGTGAAGGAGCAAAAGCGGAAAACCGTTCCCTTTTTCCGTATAATAAAGCGATATATCGGACATATCCGCCGTTCCCCTTTCAAAACGTCATATGTTTTTTTAATTATAATATTTTTGCAAAGTCTTGTCAACGAAAAGAGCTGCTGTGCGGGACAGAACCCGC
>FR898213.1:5060-21964 GCA_000437375.1 Eubacterium sp. CAG:841 | reverse complement strand
CAGAACCCGCACAGCAGCTCTTTTTTATACCGCATTCTGATTTTTCAGCGCACCCAAAAGCACAGGCTGAAGCTGTCTGCCCGCAAAAGCGGAAACCATTGTGCTTTTAAGCAGATCAAAGTTGCAGACAAGCGAATGAGGTTTCTTTTCCGGATCATCCTGCGCCACAGGCACAAAATATACGTTTTTCCGCTGAAGCATCGTGCCGATGTTTTTCAGATTGGAAGAAAGCGCGTCGTTGGTGGCAAGAGCTATCACTACGGGACGGTCGGCGCGCAGCTGCGCCTTCGCTGCCATTGTAACGGCGGAGTCTGTTATTCCCATCGCCATTTTGGCAAGAGTATTTCCCGTACACGGAGCAATAACAAGCATGTCAAGCTTTATGGAAGGTCCTATCGGTTCGGCGCCTACTACGGTGTGGATTATTTCCCTTCCGCATATATTCTGTACTGCAGAGCGTATATCCTCAGCTTTTCCGAAGCGCGTATCGTCAAAATATACGCTGTCGTTCATAACAGGCAGAATATCGTTCCCTTCCGCCGCAAGCGACCTGAGCACTTTAAGCGACTTCTCCACCGTGCAGAACGATCCACAAAAGCAATACCCTATCATTTTATATCATATCCTCCTGCAAAAGTATGTTCTCGATCGTTTCGGCAATTATTTCTCCTGCGGAATCGGGTGCGACTCTGCCAGGAAGCGAAAGCGCCGTTATGACACGCACCTCCGCTTTTTCCGCCGCACCTTTATCAACGCCTCCCGGCGCAGAGGCAAGGTCGATTATGATCGCTCCGTCGCGAACGGCGCAAAGCTCTCTTGCTCCGAGCACAGGCGCCGGCACGGTGTTGAAAATACAAACAAATTCCGAAAGCTTCTCCTCCATATTATCGGTGGTTTCGGTTTTGCAGCCATATATTCTTGCCCACGCTTTCGCTTCCGGCTTGCGTGCGAAAACCGTAACGTCGGCACCCAATGCACAAAGTGCCCTTGCCAGCACTTTGCCTATCCTGCCGAAGCCTATTATCGCCATTTTGCTTCCGAAAAGTGTAACAGGCAGCTCCCTCATAGCCGTCTCAACGGCGCCTTCCGCCGTAGGAACGGCGTTCAGAACAGAAAGCTCCTCTCTGCCGTAATAATCGGTTATTTTATTATTATGCGCCTCCGCAAGCTTATATGCCTCAAAGTCGAGTTTTCCTCCCATAATTATCGTCTCCGGACTTACCGCAGGTAAAAGTTCGGCTAAATTCGGCTGCTGTTCCGTAAGCGGACAGTTCAGCTCCCCCTCTTTTCCGTACGGAAGCGGCAGGATTATTGCCCTCGCACCCTCACAGGCGCTTTGCAAAGTATCTTTACCCTGCACCTTTTCCGGCAATCTGCAACCGTCAAATCCCCATACATTTACCTCGGCACCCTTTCCGGCAAAATATCTTGCCGCAGATATCTGGCGCAGATCTCCTCCTATAAACGCTATTTTTATATGTTTCATTTTTTCATACCTTCTTTTTTATATTGCGGAAATTTATTTCCGCTCGTTATATGATATGCCTCTAATCTTTTCTTTGAAAAAAGAACCGTGCTTTTCTTTTCAAAAATAAAAACAGAGATGAAAAATCATCTCTGCTTTCTTTTTTATAAAATGTATACGAATAAATTTGCCGAAGCTTCTTTGGTTTTTTATAATATCATTTTTGAAATTACTAAAAAACCTGTATATCACATGCAAATAACCGAAGTTTCTTTTGCTTTTTTGTAATGTCTGTCTTTGCAGTTACTAAAAAACCTGTATATCATTTTCAATAACTAAAGTTTCTTTTGCCTACTTTTCTTTTCAAAGAAAAGTACGGTCAAAGAAAAGTACGGCCAAAGAAAAGTACGGCCAAAGAAAAGTAGGCTACCAACGAGGATTGTTTTTCAGCTCTTCGTACATTGTTACATAGCTTTCGTGGCGCGAAAGAGGAATGTCCCCGCACTCAACCGCCGAAATCACGGCACAGCCCTCTTCGCGAAGGTGAGTGCAGCCTTTGTATTTGCACTTTCCGAAATATTTTTCAAATTCCGGAAAGCAGAAGAAAAGTTCTTCCGGCGGAAAGTATTCGACCGCGTCAAGATCAAGCCGTGAAAATCCCGGCGTGTCGGCGATAAATTTATCATCACCGAAAGGAAAAAGCGTAACCTCGCGCGTTGTGTGTTTTCCCCGCTGTGATTTTTCCGATATTTTTCCCGTTTTAAGAGAAAGATCGGGAAAAAGCGCATTGAGAAGAGTGGATTTTCCAACTCCGGATGCGCCTGCAAACGCGCAAATAGTCGTATTTTCCGAAATAAAGCGACGAAGCTCTCCTATTCCCTCGCCAAGCTCGGATGAGGTAAGAAAAACCTTATAGCCTTTTGAGTAAATATCAAAAAGTGCTTTCGCTTTTTCGGGCGCAATGTCAGCTTTTGAAATTATCACTACCGGCGTTATTTTTGCCGCCGATATCGCGCACAGAAGCTTGTCCGTACCGAGAAGGCTGGGCTCCGGCTCGGCCGGGCAAAGCACGGTGAAAACCGTGTCGATATTAGCCACAGGCGGTCTGTCAAGCACAGTCTTGCGCGGAAAGATCGAATCTATAAAAAATCCCATCTCATCGCCGTCGCCGCGACGAACGGTAACTCTATCGCCTGCAAGCGGCGTTATTTTTTTTATTCTCAAAACGCCGCGAGCCTTGCATTTAAGTATTTTCCCACCGTCGCAAAGAACGGTGTAAAGCCCGCCGACGCCGCATATTATCCTTCCGGAGAGCTTATCCGTCATAAGATCTCTCCGCCGAACAGAACAGCTTTCGCCGCTGATATAACGTCTTCTGTCGCAGCAGGCTCAAGATCAACCGCTTTTGCGCCGAAAAGCAAATTGTAAACAAACACTATCCCGACAACGGCAAGCGCAAGAAACGCAACGAAAATACACGCCGCAAGCCAAAGCGGAACGCCGGCTTTATCCTGCTGTTTGGGCGGAACCGACGCACGTCCGCGAGAGGTGTGCTGCGGTTCGGGACGTGGCTGGCGTCTTTCTCTTGACTGATCGACTCTTTCCGCATAGCGCGCCGTACGGTCTATCGTAACCTCTGCCGTAGGTGTTTTCTGCGGGGCTTTTCTCTGCACGAATACTACTGACGGATCCTGCTTCAATCTGTGAAGATGACGAAGCATCTGCGCCGCACTCTGATAACGGTTCTCGGGGTTCTTCTCCATGGCGCACAGAATTATCTGCTCAAAGCCTATCGGTATTTTGGGGTTGAGCTGGGACGGAGGAACCGGCGGAGTGCTTATATGCTTATAGATGACCGCCACAGGCGTATCGGCTATAAACGGCATTTTGCCCGTGACCATTTCGTACATCATAACGCCGAGCGAATAAATATCGCTTCTGGCGTCTATCTTGCGTCCCTGCGCCTGTTCGGGACTGATATAAAATACTGTGCCTATTGCCTTGTCCGCCATTGTAAGCGTTTCGGCTTTCGGAATTTTTGCAATACCGAAGTCCGTAACCTTTACAAATCCTCCTTCAAGCAGCATTATGTTCTGCGGTTTTATGTCGCGGTGAACGACGCCCTTCATATGAGCATGATCAAGCGCGGCAAGGATCTGCTCCGTAAACTCCACCGTTTCTCTCCACGAAAGAGGCCCCTTGTTTTTCATATATTCACGAAGGGTTATCCCCTCCAGGAATTCCATAACTATATATTTATGCTCGCCGCGAACGGAGATGTCGTATATCTTTACGATATTTTCGTGATTAAGCATTGCAACGGCTTTTGATTCTATAATAAAGCGCTTTATCGCCTGAGTGTTTCCGGAAACGGAATCCTTAAGCATTTTTACGGCGACCTTGCGGTTTGTAAGAAGATCGGTCGCCTCAAAAACGATAGCCATTCCGCCCACACCGACCGTACCTTCTATTTTATATCTGCCGTCAAAGACCTGCCCTACATATTTATTAAAAACATCCATCTTCTTTACCTTCCAAAACTTTAGTTGTCATTCCGTCAACTCAGAACTGAGCAAGCACAGCTGTGATGTTGTCTGTACCGCCGCCTGCATTTGCAAGTTCTATCAGCTTGCTTGCGGCAGCATCAAGGTCGGTTTTGCCGTCAGCGCCCTTAGGAGCGCTGTAAAGAACCTCAAGCATATGCTTTGAATCCACAAAGTTTGAAAGTCCGTCCGAACACAAAAGCAAATAACCGCTTCCCCAATCGCGCAACTTGACGCAGAAAAAGTCCGCCTCCGCGCTCGGATTTATACCGACCGCCTGTGTTATCACGTTTTTTCTCGGATAATTTCTCGCCTCCTCAGGCGTTATCTTTCCGTAATCGAGGAGATACTGCACAAAGGAATGGTCGTGGGTTATCTGTCTTACTTCAAATTCGGTTATTATATAAAGGCGGCTGTCGCCTATGTTTACACAAAAGAGCTGATCCTGATATACAAGTCCGGCAACGAGCGTCGTTCCCATTCCGGAAAGCTCGTCAAAATCGCTTGACATACGGTAGATAAGGCTGTTTGCCGACCTTGCCGCAGATATCATTGTGTGACGTATTTCGAGCGTCTGCTCGGAAGGCGTTTCCGAAAGGCAGGGACTTGCAACCACTTTATCGCAAAAGGCAGATATCGCCTTTTTGCTGGCTATTTCCCCTGCTCTGTGACCTCCCATTCCGTCGCATACGACAAGAAGCGTAGCTTCGCCCCCCCAAAGAGATATGCAGGCAAAATTGTCCTGATTTATTTTTCTTTGCAGACCTACGTCGGTCTTACCGAAGAATTTCATATGATTTCAGCCTTTCCTTTGGCTTTCGCCAAAATAAAATTGATGTCAGCTTTTGCTGCCGGCGCGGAGCTGTCCGCACGAGGCATTTATATCCCCGCCGAGATGACGGCGTACCGTTGCAACTATGTGATTTTTTTCAAGCACTTCGGCAAAACGATTTACATTCGCCCTGTCCGAAGGAGAAAATCCTCTGCCGGTGGCGTTTACCGGAATAAGATTTACATGGAGCGGCATATCGCCGCAATATTTTTTAAGAATCGCCGAAAGCGCACGTGCGTCCTTTTCTGTATCGTTTTTGCCTGCGGCAAGCGTATACTCAAACGATATCCTGCGTCCCGTTTTCGCAAAATAATCGCGACACGCCACAAGAAGCTCTTCAATGCACCACTTTTTGTTTACGGGCATCAATGCCGAACGTGTTTCGTTATCCGAAGCGTGAAGCGAGATGGAAAGCGTTATGGGCAGATCTTCCTCCGCCAGACGATAAATTTTATCAACAAGCCCGCATGTGGAAAGCGAAATATGCCGATAGCCTATATTCAGCCCATCAGGAGAGCCGACAAGCCTTAAAAATTTAAGCACATTATCATAATTGTCAAGCGGCTCGCCTATTCCCATAAGCACAATTCCGGAAAGCTTCTCTCCGGCTTCCGCCTGCGCATACATAACCTGTGAAAGCATTTCACCGGGCAGAAGTCTGCGCGAAAGTCCTCCGAGCGTTGATGCGCAGAACGCGCATCCCATGGGGCATCCTGCCTCGGTTGAAATACAAACGGTATATCCGCGTTCGTATTTCATAAGCACCGATTCTATGCGCTCTCCGTCATAAAGTGAGAACAGAAATTTCTGCGTACCGTCCGAAGATACTCTTTTTTCTTCAAGCTTTACGGAGGAAACAAATGCGTCACCCTTCAGCTTTTCCGTCAGCGCTCTCGGGACGTTGTTCATCCCGTCAAGATCTCTTCCCTTCATAAGCCAACCGAATATCTGCTTTGCACGGAATTTCGGTTCGCCTATTGAAACTATGTAGTTTTCAAGCTCCGCAAGACTCAGACTCAAAAGATCGGTCATTTTATTTTCCTCATTTTCGCTATAAAGAATCCGTCACAACCGTAGTCGCACGGAAGTATCGTGCATATGCCGTCGGAACAAAGTTCTCCTACCGAGAATCTTTCCGGTACAAAGTCTTTGTTTGCGGAAAGAAATCTTTTGACGACGTCTTCATTTTCTTCTTTTGACACAGTGCAGGTGGAATAAACAAGCACACCGCCGTCTTTTACGCTTTCGGAACACGACGAAAGTATGTCGAAGGCAAGCATCGGCAAACGGAGCGTTTCCTCCTCCGATTTGTAGCGTATCTCGGGCTTTTTCGCCATTACGCCGAGTCCGGAACACGGAACATCGCAAAGTACCCGATCAAACTTTTCACCGTCATCTGAAGGCACGGCGGCACTCTGAACCTTCGTTTCGATTATATCTGTTCCAAGCCTTTCGGCGCCGCTTTTTACAAGCGACAGCTTGTTTTTATGAAGATCGCGGGAAAGAATTCTGCCGCAGTTTTCCGCACGGATAGCCGAATAAAAGCTTTTTCCTCCGGGACACGCGCATGCGTCGAGCAGACTTTCTCCCTTTTCCATTCCGAGCACCTCTCCGCAAAGCTGCGAGGCTTCGTCCTGAACGAAGAAATATTTTTCAAACGGAATAAGCTTTTCATACGGAACGTTTTCCGTCATTTTCACTCCGCGCGGCGAAAGCGCCGTCGGCTCGCATTTTATGCCGGCTTCCGAAAGCATCTTTATAAACTCATCGCGCGAGCATCTGAGAGTGTTCACCGTTACCGTCATATGCGGGTGCGAAAGCGTAAGCTCAAGACATTTTTCGGCTTTTTCCGCGCCAAGCTCACAGATCCACTTTTTGCATATCCATTCGGGAACCGAATATTTCACCGAAAGATACTCCGTTTCATTGTCTTTTCGGTTCGGAAGATAGTTTCTGTCTTTTTCTCTTGCCGCGCGACGAAGAACTGCGTTTGCAAACGCCTCGCTGTTCTTCTTTGCAGAAAAACGCGTCAAAAGCGATACCGATTCGTTCACAGCCGCCGAATCCGGAACCTTATCCATAAAATAAAGCTGATAAAGCCCTATATAAAGCGCGGCTTTAACGTCTCTGTCTATATTTTCGGGCGCTCTTTCGGAAAGGAGAGATATCATCCTGTCAAGGGTTATCTTTCGTTCTATCACGCCGTAAAGCAGCGCTGTATAAAACGCCTTTTCCACTCCCGAAAGCCCGTATTTTTCTATTGATGCGGAAAGCTCAATGTTTGAATACTTTCCGTCCTTTTCAAACTTTTGCAGCGATAAAAACGCCGCCTGACGCGCTGTCATCTTCTCTTGTTTCTTCCTCCCATAACGATTATCAAAAGTCTGAGCAGGTTGGCAAGCGATACGGCGAGTGCCGCAACATATGTCATTGCCGCAGCCCACAGCACTTTTCTTACTCCGCGCTTTTCATCGGAGGAAACTATTCCTTCGCTTTCAAGCACAGAAAGCGCACGATGGCTTGCGTTGAATTCGACGGGAAGCGTAACAAGCTGGAAAACCGTTGCCGTCGCAAAACAAAGCACGCCGGCGACGGCTATATAGTAGCCTACGTTTGATTCATAAGTAGCGGACGAAATCAAAAGTCCGATTATTATAAGCGGTATTGCAAGATTTGAGCCTATATTGGTTACCGGTATAAGCGCGGAACGAAGCCTGAGCGGCGCATATCCCTGCGCGTGCTGAATTGCGTGACCGCATTCATGCGCTGCGATCCCGCACGCAGCGACCGAGCTTGAGCCGTAAACGCCTTCCGAAAGAAAGACTGTGTTCGAGCGCGGATCGTAATGATCCGAAAGATTGCCGCGACAGCTTGCAACGGCAACGTTAGTTATGCCCTGCGAGCGCAGAATTCTCTCCGCAACTTCGGCGCCCGTAAGTCCTCTGAGCGCACGGACGCGGGAATATGTGCTGTATGCGCTTTGAACTCTTATCTGCGCTATCATTGCCCATATAACGCACGGAAGCACAAGCACAACATAAAGGTAATAGCTTTCGATGTAATAACCGAATATAGTCATTTGTTTTCTCCTTTTCCGAGAATTGAATTTTCGTTTATTTTTCTGCCTCTTATAAAATCTCCTGCGCTCATTTCATTCTTACCCTGAGGAACAAGACGCAGTATGGTAAGTCTGCCTTCTCCGCAGTTTACGGTTATTCTGCCGTCGCCCTTTGCAAAAAGCTCGGAAACCGTTCCCGCCTCGCCCGTGCTTTTGCCGTCTGCCGTCACGGCACGGGTTATTTTGACCGGAACTCCGTCAATATCCGTTACGGCAAGAGGCACCGGAGAAAGCGCGCGTATTCTCTGCGAGCAGATATCGGCGCTCTGCGAAAAATCTATTATTCTGTCTTCACCATCTATTTTCTTTGCATAGGTTGAAAGGCTGTCGTCCTGTTTCTCTGGCGGATATTTGTCCGTTCCAAGCGCGCGGACAACGTCTGTCAGAAGCGCCGAACCCTTTTCGGAAAGCTCGTTTTCTATATCACCGCAGGTGGTTTCGGGCATAACGGGAACAGCCGCCTTAGCGAGCATATCACCCGTGTCAACTCCGTCGTCCATTTTCATTATGGTTACACCTATCTCTTTTTCACCTGCCATAATCGCTCTCTGAAAAGGAGCGGCTCCCCGATATTTCGGAAGAAGCGAACCGTGAACGTTTATTGCGCCGAATTTCGGCTCAAAAAGCACATAATGCGGAAGTATTTTTCCGTAAGCTACGACAATACAAAGATCGGGTGCAAGCGTGCGAAACGTTTCGCCGAAAGATTCTTCTTTGAGAGTCTGCGGCTGATACACGGGATAGCCGAGCTTTTCCGCCGCAACCTTTACCGGCGGCGGCATCAGCTTATGACCGCGATCTTTGGGTTTATCCTCTCTGGTGACGACGCCTATTATATCGTTTTTATATTCGGAAGCGGCAAGCGCGCAAAGCACGTTTTTTGCAAATTCGGGTGTTCCGAAGAAAAGTATTCTCACTCTTCGTCCCCTCCGTCAAGTTCTTCCCTTGTCATCATTCTTTCAGCCTTATCGGGATAAAGAATTCCGTCAAGATGATCTATTTCGTGGCACATTGCGCGCGCAAGGAGTCCCATCCCTTCATATGTCCGTTCATTTCCGTCAGGATCAAGCGCGCGGATCTTAACATAGTTCGGACGGCGGACTATTCCCTGTTCGCCGGGGAGCGAAAGACAGCCTTCGGGTCCGACCTGTTCTCCCGCAGTTTCCGTTATTTCGGGATTGATGAGCATAAGCACCTCCCCCTCTGTGACCTCAATTACAACAACTCTGCGCAGAACGCCCACCTGAGGAGCGGCGAGTCCTACGCCGTCTGCATCACGCATTGTTTCGAGCATATCCGAAAGCAGAGTTTTTATTCTTTCGTTTATTTCGGTCACGGGGCGGCTCTTTTTGCGCAGGGGCGCCTCGTCTGTAACTATTTTAAGCTTTGCCATTGTTTCTCCTTTACACCGTCGAAGGATTTATATCGACGGAAACAGATATTTTTCCGGCGGCTGTTTTTTCCGCCGTTTTGAGAAGCTCAGAAAACAATGCCCTTGACCTCGCGTTGTTTTTGTGCTTTATAAGAAGTCTCATGCGATATTTGTTTTTCAGTTTATACAGCGGCGCTTCAAACGGACCGTAGACAACGCACGGAACGTCGCCGTATTTTTCCTTTCGCAGGCGCGAAAGCTCTGCCGCGAGCGTTGCGGAAAACTCCCTTGAAAGTCTTTCCTCGCCGGACGATATGCCGAACACGGCGATATCACAGAACGGCGGAAATACAAGCGCGCGCCGCATTGCTATTTCGTTTGCAAAAAATTTATCATAGTCCTGCTCTGCGCCGAGCCGTATCGTTTCGCTGTCGGGGCAGTATGTCTGAACTACCGCTTCCCCCGGCTCTTCGCTCCTGCCGGAACGCCCCACAAGCTGTGTAATTATTGAAAAAGTACGCTCGGCAGCACGGAAATCATCTGAATAAAGCGAGCTGTCGGCAGAGACGGCGGCAGCAAGCGTGACGCGCGGAAAGTTGTGACCCTTCGCTATCATCTGCGTACCCAGAAGAATATCGGCGTCGCCCCTTGAGAAACTTCTGATTATCTCGTCCCGCGAATGTTTTGCCGACGTTGTATCGGCGTCCATTCTCAGCACTCTTGCACCGGGAATAAGCGCAGTCACCGCTTCTTCAAGCGCCTGAGTGCCGAATCCCATATAGCCTATATGCTCACTTCCGCAAGAAGGACATTCCTTCGGCGGACGTGTTTTGTATCCGCAATAATGGCATACCATAGAGCCTTCCCCTTTGCCCGTATGGAACGTAAGCGCCACCGAGCAATGCGGGCAGAGCATTACTCCGCCGCATTTGCGGCATATAAGAAAGCTGCTGTACCCTCTGCGGTTGAGAAAGAGAAGCGACTGATGTCCCTCCTCATAGTTTTTTATAAGCTTTTCCGCAAGCAGATCGCCTATTATGCGAAAATCTCCGCCGCCGGAGGATGTACGCATATCGGCTATCGTTACTTTCGGCAGCTCGGCTTTTCCGTATCTGCCTTCAAGTCTTACAAGCGAAAATACGCCCGTCGAAGCGCGATAAAATGTTTCAACCGACGGCGTCGCCGAACATAAAAGCATAAGCGCGCCGTTTTTTTCACAGCGAAAACGCGCAACATCCTTTGCGGAATACTTTGGCGACTGATCGGACTTATATGTGTGTTCCTGCTCCTCGTCTATGACTATAAGCGCGAGATTTTCAAGCGGAGCAAATATCGCGGAGCGCGTTCCGAGCACAACGTCGCAATCTCCGCGTTTGATTTTCCGGTACGTATCGAAGCGTTCACCGCCCGAAAGCGCCGAATGTATTACGGCAAGTCTTTCTCCGAAACGTGCGGAAAACATGGCGACCGATTGCCACGTCAGCGCAATTTCGGGCACAAGGACGATAGCGGTTTCACCGCGTTTTACAACGTCCTCGCAAAGCGAAAGTATAACGCTTGTTTTTCCGGACCCCGTAACTCCGTAAAGAAGCGCACCGTGCGCTTTTCCGTTTGCCATAGCCAAAAGCTCATCCTTTGCGCGCTTTTGCGACGGCGAAAGCGTTACAGCTTCGTTTTTAACGGGAAAATCCATATACGGCAACCGTAGCTTTTCCTGCTTTACGATATTTATCAGTCCGCGTTTTTCAAGCCCTTTTGCCGCCGAAGTCGTAAAGCCTTCGGCTATAAGCTCGCCAAGCGGTATTCTGCCTGCGTCGCGTATGCGCTCAAACAGCGCGCGATACGTCTGCGGCGTTCTCGGTGCGGAAAGCTTTGTTTCGTCTGCGTCCTCGCACAAAACGGCAATGCTTTCTTCGGCGATTCTCGCCGCGCCTTCAAGCTTCAGCTCGGATATAATCACTCCGCTCTTTACCATTCTCAGAATAAGAGGTCTTACATCGTCCGAAAACGCTTTTGCAAGCTCCGATGCGGATACCTGCCCTTTTGTTCTGATAAAATCAAACACAACGCGGCTCTTTTGGTTCAGGCTCTGAACGTCTGCCCCGTCCGCCGCCGAATAATATTCTCCGGCTTTTTCAAAGGCTTCCGCCGGTATCATACGACGCACGGCGTCGCCCGTAGTGCAGAAGGTTCGCTCACGAAGAAAATCCGCCGTCGCAAGCATTTCTTCGGACAAGGCAAGCTCGGTATTTATCACCGAAATTATTGGCTTGAGGGTCTGATATTCGCCGCTATGCTCCGGAATTTCAACTATTGCGCTTTGCTTCTTGTTTGCTGTGCCGAACGGCACAAGCACGAACATTCCGCGCGAAAGAAAAGTTTCAACCGTTTCGGGAACATAGTAGGTGTATACCGAATCCAGATGATACGGAATATCAAGCAGACGCACGCCTACGGCGCGGTCGTATTTTTCCATCACCGGATCAAAGATTCTCTTCGGCGGTAACCTCGTTTGAGGGGTTTCCGTCCTCCGCATCCGAAAGTCCTACGATAAGGAAATCTCCCTTGTAAAGACGCTGAACAGCGTTTTCAACGGCTTTTTTGTCGCGAACGTCGCCCTTTATAAGCGCCGCTATGGACTTATCCGTTTCTTTTCTTTCAATCATTTTTTCGGCTCTTTCTCTCTGAGCCACATATTCGTCAGTTACCATTCTCGCACATTTTGCCGTTGCCATAACGAGCATATAGCGATTCATTTTGCCTTTCGTAAGTTCATCGATAGAGGGACTGATCATCATAATATTTATCTCCTGACTTAATTAAAAAATTTTTCTTTTACTTCTCCGTTGCGGGAGGTACGTGCCTTCTCCGCCTTTTCTATTGAAAGTATAAGCTCCGCCGCTTTATCCGAACAGCCGTGTCCGTTTATCACAACGTAATCATACTTTGAAAAATATTCAAGCTCGTATTTTGAAGCTTCCATTCGCTTTTTGATTATCTCTTCGGTTTCGGTGCCTCTGCCGCGCAGACGTTCTTCAAGCGTTTTCGCGTCCGGAGGAAGAATAAGCACCATTACGGCTTCGGGCATTTTTTCTTTTACCTGTGTTGCGCCCTGAACCTCGATCTCAAGAATTATGTTTTTACCCGCGTCAAGACATTTCTGAACGGCATCCTTCGGTGTTCCGTAGAAGTTGCCCACATACTCGGCGTGCTCAAGCATTTCTCCGTTTGCTATTTTTTCTTCAAAACATTCGCGCGTTATAAAGTGATAATGCACTCCGTTTATCTCTCCCGCTCTGGGAGCGCGCGTCGTTGCCGAAACGGAAAATTCAAATTCCCCCGTATCGACAAGCTTTTTTACTATTGTGCTTTTGCCGCTTCCCGCAGGACCGGAAACAACGAAAAGCAATCCTCTTTTACTCATATTCATTCGTCTTCATCCTCGTCGTCATCGGATTCAAAAAGTCCTTCAAGTCTGCCGGATATCGTTTCAGCCGCAAGCGCAGACAGAATAACGTGGTCGCTGTCCGTTATGATAACGGAGCGCGTGCGTCTTCCGCAGGAAACGTCTATAAGTCCTCCGGCTTCCTTCTGTTCCGCCACAAGGCGTTTTATCGGCGCGGATTCCGGACTTACGACCGCAACCACTCTGTGCGCCGCAACCATATTGCCAAAGCCAATGTTAATGAATTTCATCATAAAATTATTATTGCCGTCCTTTCGGAATCATTCAATGTTCTGTATCTGTTCGCGGATTTTTTCAAGCTCCGCTTTTATTTCAACAACAAGCTTTGCTATCTCCGCATTGTTCGCTTTGGAGCCTATCGTGTTCGTCTCGCGATTTATCTCCTGAAGCAAAAAGTCAAGTCTTCTGCCTACGGGCTCGTCCGATTCGACGATCTCGTCAAAAGCGGCAAAGTGCGAATCAAGACGCACAAGCTCCTCGTCTATCGCAAGCTTGTCTGCGGCAAGCGCGCACTCCGTAAGGAGCCTGCCCTCGTCAAAATTTATTCCGTCGCCGGCTATCTGCATTATGCGCTGACGTATCTTTTCAAACTGACCCTTTACGTCGGCTTCCGAAAGCGGCGCTATCTTTTTTGCAAGGGCTTCGACCTTTTTGCGTTTTTCAACGATATCGGCTTTCATATTCGCGCCTTCGGTCTCTCTTGCACAAAGAAATGCGTCTATCGCTTCGTCAAGCACCGGACAGAACTTCTGCCACTCCGCGTCTATATCCTCGTCCGCTTTTTTCACAGTGAAAATATCCCTGTTCTGAGCTATTCTCATAGTCGAAAGATCGCTCGGAAGTCCGAACTCCTCCGAAAGACGGCGGAGCGCGTCTATATAGCTTTTTACATAAGCGCGGTCAAGCTCGACTTCGATGCCTGCGTTTTCAAGCACGTCGATGCTTACGAAAACATCAACCTTTCCGCGTGAAATACCTCTTTCCGTGAGGCGGGATTTTATCTTTTCTTCAAGAAATCCGAAAAGACGGGGGATTTTGATCGTGCAATCGAGATAGCGGTTGTTAACAGATTTTATCTCGACAAGAACGCTGCGTTCGGTAGTTTCCCTTTTCGCACGTCCGTATGCTGTCATACTTCTTATCATTTTATGCCTTTCCTGCGCCTTTGCGCAAATGCCCATAATATAATAAGATAATTATATAATATTTATACGATTATGTCAACCGTCGCAGAGCGTTTTTCCGAAAAAAACAAAGGTCGGCAGTTTCCTGCCGACCAGAAAAAGCGGTCACGCTTTAAATTCTATTGTCACGGGCGAATCCTTTACCTCAACGGTTACGGAAACCGTCTTTCCGATGCCTGTATTGCACCAGCCGTCTCCTGCCGATATTTCGGCAGCTTTGCCGTCCACCGTTGCCCCAACGATATCATTCTGATAAAGCTTCACGGTATAAATGCATTTTTCGGACATACCTTCAAATGCGCCTGTTCTCGGCATAACGGTAACGACTGTTTTGTCTCCCGTTTTCTTTGCAGTAATTTTAACCTCAGCGAAGTCGCCGTTTTCATAGCCATATGATATGCCGTCATCATCATAAAGTGTAAACGACGTTTCGTTTTCGGACGGATAAACGTTGAACGTAACGCCTTCAAACGCTTTTGTTCCGAGATATGTTCTGTCGCCCGTAGTCGGTATTATCGCGCCCTCTTTTATGTAAAGAGGACCGCCGATAACGCCGCTTGTGCATGCAGAAACCGTTTTCCCGCCGTCCGTCTTTTCGCCCGTCCAGGCATTTATCCACTTCCCGTCGGGAAGTGTGATCTCATCGACAAACGCCGAAGTCAGAATATCATCACCGAACATATATTGGCAACCGAGATCGTCCGCTTTTTCCATATCCGGATATTCCATCGACATCGCGCGCATCACGGGCAGACCTGTCTGAGCCGCTTTGTGCGCCATCGTGTAAATATAAGGAGCCAGACGGTAACGAAGCTTTGCATAGAAGCGGAAGCTCTCTTTAAGTTCGTCTTCAAGAAACCACGGCTGATTCCAATATGCCCAGTTTGAAAGCTGAGACCACGTCTGCATAAATCCGAAATGGATTCCTGCCGTGCAGTTTGTCTCCATATCGCAACTCACGTTTGAATGACCCACATATCCGAGATTGAGCATAGACGAAAGAGGCTTCGCTCCGCCGCCCGTATCTCCCGCCCACGTTGCGACATATTTCTGAATTCCGGTATAACCGCCGGAGGTATATATCATTGCCCTCTTGCCCGTATGATTACGATAACCGAGACTCATCTGCTTTGCATAAATAAGCGGGAAAAGATTGTGCATTTCTTCGTCGGTCATTCCGTTGCCCCACAGACGATCGGGATGATCGTCTATCTGGTGACAGCCGTCAAGCTTGAAACATTCGGCACCGTCGTCAACAAACTTTTTAAGATGCTCAAAGAACGGCTCTTCAAGCTTTGTGTTGCCGTCAAGACGAGCCGCCGTCGCAAAGTGCGAATCGTGAATATAATCGTCGTCATCCCAGATTATTTCGTCCGGCTTTACTTCGTATCCCGCCTGACGTTCTTCCTCATAAGAAAGGTCGTACTCTATACAGAGCCAGAGGCTGAGATGGAAATGAATTCTCTCCATCGCGCCGAGAAACGTAGCGGATTTATCGCCTTTCTGCCAGCCCGGAACAGGATACGTCTTCTGATTCCATTCCTTGTCCGTGCCGAAATGATAGCGGCTGTTTGCCGTCCAGCCGGGTTCAAGCCCGATTATGTCGCAGGGGATGTCCTCCCTGCGGAAGTTAAGGCAGTCGTTCATCGTAGCATTTATATCATTTGCCTGATTTGCCACAAACGAAAGTCCGTATGCCCATTTGGGAAGCATTATCGGTCTGCCGATTACTCGTGTATATTCGAAAAGCATACTGTGCGTATCGGGCGCGGCAAAAAGATAAACGTCAAACGCTCCGCCGCATGCGACGATTCGCATAATGTCCTTTTCGGAAGCACCGATATCAACCATATGACGCCATGTGGAGTTGAGAAGCAGTCCCCATCCGTCGTGGCTGTGTATAAACGAAACAGGTATATAACACCTTATATTCCGTACCCATATCTCAGTCGCAAAGCCCGTTTTTTCTATACGACGGCGCGTAGCGTCGCCGAGACCGTATATTTTTGCTCCGTCACGATAGGATATTCTCGCGTCAAAGCCGCCGCGTTGCTTTTCTATTCCCGCAGAAGAGATCAGCGTTTTTCCGCTTGCGTCGGAGAAAGTAAAGCTGCCGTCGGAGCCCACTTCAAGGCAGGCGTTTTTAACGGTTATCACCGTTTTTTCACCTTTTTCTTCACTTGAAAACTCCGGCGTCGGAAGCTTTTCATAAATGCCGTAGCGGCTCAGTCCGCATTCTTTGTCGCCAACGTCGGCTATACGCAGGCGAATACAGCTGTCCGATATAGGTTCAGCTGTGATAATGTTCTGCCCGCAGGACTTACAGTTTATCATAAAAACCACCTCGAAATAATTTTGTTTTTGAATAATGTTTTTTCAAAAATGTAATGTTAGGATTGCAAACCGTTTCTGATCCTCGCACAAAGCCTCGTCTCATCGAAGCTTTTTGATAAAGACAAAAATCTGCACAAACCAATTTTATTGAAGTTTCTTTTGCTTACTTTTCTTTTCCAAAGAAGTGTACGGTGCCTTCTTTTTGATGAAAACATAAATTCCGCACAAACAACTTTTCTGAAGTTTCTTTTGCTTACTTTTCTTTTCAAAGAAAAGTAAGTCAGCGCTGAACTCTTCCGCTGCCGCCGCCCTTTACAAGAGCGTTTACTTCGTCTACGGAAACACGGTTGAAATCGCCCTCGATCGTGTGCTTGAGGCAGGAAGCCGCAGTTGCAAATTCAATGGCGTCGGCAGGCGATTTGCCGTTCACAAGGCTGTAAATAAGGCCGGCACCGAAAGAATCGCCCCCGCCGACACGGTCAACAATGTGAACTGCATACTTCTTTGAGAAGTAACATTCGCCTCCGGAATAAAGCATCGCCGCCCAATTGTTGTCGTTTGCCGTAATGCTCTCGCGAAGCGTGATCGCA
>FR898213.1:0-5033 GCA_000437375.1 Eubacterium sp. CAG:841 | reverse complement strand
ACGGAAGAGCAACCGAAACGCTCGCAAAGCTGTTTTGCAACTTCCTTATAGCCGTCTCTGTCAAGCTTGCCTGTCTCAACATCCGTCGATGCCGCCTTTATGCCGAAAACTTTATCGGCATCCTCTTCGTTTGCTATGCAGAGATCGACATAAGTCATAAGCTCGCCCATGACCTTGCCGGCTTTCTCGCTCGTCCACAGATTCTTGCGGAAGTTGAGGTCACAGCTTGTTTTTACGCCGAGCTTTTTAGCCGCTTTAAGCGCGTCAAGACATATCTCCGCCGTACCGTCGGAAAGGGCGGGAGTAATACCCGTGAAATGGAACCAATCGGCACCCGAAAGAATCTTTTCCCAATCGAAATCGGATCTTGCGGCTGCGGATACAGAGCTGTACTTACGGTCGTAAACAACCTTTGAGGGTCGCTGCGAAGCGCCTTTTTCGGCATAATAAATACCGAGTCTTTCTCCGCCGCGCGCTATATCGGAAACGTTTACGCCTTCCGCGCGAAGAGAGCGGACACAGCTGTCACCGATGGGATTTGCGGGAACTTTGGTTACGAAATGCGCATCCTCGCCGAAACGTGCGAGCGACACGGCAACGTTTGCTTCTGCGCCACCGAAGGTTGCACAGAACTTATCGGCCTGCTCAAAACGGAGATAGCCTTCCGGAGCGAGACGAAGCATTATTTCACCGAAGCTTACTATTTTTTTCATTATTATTTATCCTCCTTAATATCGTCGGGCGGAAGAAGGCGGAACTTGTCGCAGTCAAAAAGCACATGCGCGCCGAGACTGCCCTCCTCGCACGAAATTTCTCTTTTACAGCCGCATTTTTTGCAGGCTATTTCAACTCTGTCCGGATGCGGAGTCACAACAAAATCGCCGCCGTCCTCGCAATCGCAGATGATATCACCATCTTCGGCAAGCTCGCCGAGCGTGAAAAGTATAAGATCCTGAAGATGGGCGTCTCCCCATTCTTCGTCTTTGGGATTTTTCAGATCTTCTATTGAATTCTCTCCGAGAAGTTCCGAAAGCTCCTCGTCCGATTCTTCTATTGCTTTTATCACCTTATCTTCGTCGCCTATAAATAAAATATCTATTCCGGCATAAGCGCACGGAACGGTAAAAAGCTCACGCGAAGTAAGCGTTTTTCTGGATATGACAAACGAATGTGAAGATTCGCAGAAAGGGCACGGAACCGTAAAACGGTATTTGCCGTCCGAAGTTTTGTTTATAACAAGCTCGCTTCCTCCGCAATCGCATTTAAGGCGGAGCATATCGCCAGAGATAGCAAGCACGCCGACAACACTCCGAACTGTGCCTCCGCACTCGCTGCATCGGTAAGCTATCGCTATTTTTTTAGGTTCAAGGATCATTTCCCGTCCTCCCCGTTTTGTTTGTAACGTTCGTAATAAAACAGATATTGCTGAGCCACTCCGGCATAAGAGCCGAGATCGCCGAGATCTATTCCGTTTTTATAATATTTATCAAGCACACGGCGTATCCACACGTCTATCGGAAACGATGCCAGACGGTAAAATCCGAAAAGAAGCGTGCAGTTTGCGACCTTAGGTCCGACGCCGCATATTTTCGTAAGCTCTTCAACCGATTTTTCATCGCTCAATGAGGAGATATATTCAAGATCGGTCTCTCCGGATGCAACACGTTTCGCCGCATCGCTTATGTACTTTGCCCTGAATCCCGTCCCGCAGGAAAATATATCGCTTACGCTTGCGCCTGCCAGCGCCTGCGCCGTAGGAAAAGTATAATATGTTTCTCCGTCCGAATCAAACGGCTCGCCGTATTTTTCACAGAGCCGCGCGATTATCTTTTTTATTCTGCCGATGTTGTTGTTCTGCGAAACTATAAACGAGCAGAGCGCCTCCCACATGTCCTGCCGCAGAATATGTATTCCGCCGCCGACTCTCATTGCGTCAAAAATAACGTCTCCGTATTTTCCGAAATGCTCGCCTATATCTTTTTTTATCGCGTCATAGTCCTCATCAAGACCGAGATACCCGCGCCAAAACTCCGTATCTTTTCCGCCGTCTATCGTAAGCACGTCGCCGGAAACGGAGATCTTCGCGTGCTCTCTTCCGACCGTACCGACAGCCGAACCGTCCGCAAGCACGTCAAACCTGAAGCATTGTCCGCAGTCGAACGTAAGCGACGGAGAGAAATCTTTAACCCCTTCAAACACTATTCTGTCCGTGTCTGTAATAACGGATTTCATTTCAAACGCTCCTTTGCTTTCAGCTTATACTCAATTATGCTTTATTTTAAACGGTTTGTCAACCGAACAAAAGGAATTTTAATTATTATTTAATGATTTTTTATTGTAATTGATGAAAAAAGGTGATATCATATTGAAAGAAAACAAGACTTTGAATTTTCGGAGGAAAAGTTATGAAATTAAAACTTATGACATACAACATTGCAGCTACCAGAGACTTCGGCAAAGGCACGGGAAAGCCATTTGAATATTCTGTGGGAAAATATGCGGAAACCATAAAAGAACAGGCTCCCGACATCTGCGGCCTCAACGAAGTGGACTATATGCTCGTTCGCAGCGGCAGAATAAAAACCACTCAGGTTCTCGGCGATCTTATCGGCTATGAAAATGCGTTTGCTCCCGCAGTCACATGGCTCTACGGCGGAAAGCCCGGCAACTACGGAAACGGGTTCCTTTCAAAGCACCATATAAAGAATGTGCGCATCTGCCCAATTCCCGATCCCCTGACCCGCGACGAGGACGTTTACTACGAAACAAGAGTTATTCTCAACGCCCTTGTTGATTTTAACGGGGTTGACGTTGATGTATTCGTTTCGCACTTCGGCCTTGCAAAAGCGGAAAGAGCCAATGCCGTAAAGATAATGGCGGAACTTATAAAGGACAGCGAACATCCCGTAATCGTCATGGGCGATTTCAACGCTCAACCGAACGATCCCGTTCTCGACCCCATCCGCGAGCTGCTCTCCGATACGTTTGACGTATATCCCGATCAGAACGCAATAACTTTTCCCACAAACCCCGAATTCGGTCCCGATCAGAAGATAGATTATATTTTCGTAAGTAAGGAATTCAAAACCGAATCCGTTGAAATAATAAACAAACAGCTCTCCGACCACAGAGCATATGTTGCAAACGTTGAGCTGAACGTCTGATCCCGAAAGGAGAGGTCCGTAAGTGGCAGAAAAAATATATACCATGCCGATAAACGAGGCTTTTGACAAAACGCTTGAAAGCGAAACGCCCGACTGTCCGCTCTGCCTTATGCGCAGAATGCTTGAAAAAAACGAGCTCGACCGCATTATGGGAGCGGCAATGATGGAGCCGGACGTCCGGATCGAAACAAATAAAAAAGGCTTCTGTCGAAAACACTTCGATATGATGACGGGCGGCGGTGGCAGCAGACTTCCGCTTGCGCTTATGCTTGAAAGTCACATAGCGGAAACGGAAAAAGAGATATTTTCCGGCGGCACGCTTTTTGACGGCAAAGGACTGAAAGAGGAAGAAAAGCTGAAAAAGCTTGATGATTCATGCTATGTCTGCTCGCGCACCGAAGACGCTTTTTCAAAAATGCTCGGCACGGTGATATATCTTTGGGAAAACGAAGAAGAGTTCCGCGAAAAATACAAACGGCAGACCTGCTTCTGTCTGCCTCATTACAAGTTGCTTCTTTCAGCAGGAAGAAACAGCCTGCAAAAGAAGCAGTTCGGAGAGTTTTTCTCCGTTTCGCGCGAAATAATGCAGAAATATATACGCTCACTCGGAGAAGACGTCAGCTGGTTCTGCAAAAAGTTTGATTACCGCTACGATTCCGAGCCTTGGTACAATGCAAAGGACTCCGTTCCGCGCGCGATAAATTTCCTTTGCGGCGGAGTAAATTCGGAAGAAAAATAAAAAATCAAAATACAATAAGGAAGGCTAAAACAATGAAACAGTTCAGAAGAATAGGCATACTTACATCGGGCGGAGACGCTCCCGGCATGAACGCCGCATACAGAGCAGCCGCAAGAGCCGCTCTTGCAAGAGGCGTTGAAGTTTACGGCATTTATGAAGGCTATAAAGGACTTATAAACGACAATATGGTTCTTGTAAAATCCCCGTCCGACGTATCGAACATAATAACAAAGGGCGGCACGGTGCTTTACACCGATCGTTGCCTTGAATTCAAAACCGAAGAAGGCATGGCAAAAGCCATTGCCGTATGCGAGAAAAATCACATCGACGGTATCATTGCCATCGGCGGTGACGGCACATTCAGAGGCGCGACCGACCTTTCAAAGCGCGGCATACCCACAATAGGTATTCCCGGCACAATAGACAACGATATCACATCGACCGACTACACAATAGGCTTTGACACGGCGATGAACACCGTTATAGACATGGTTGACCGTCTCCGTGACACATGCGAATCGCACGCGCGCTGCGACGTTGTTGAAGTTATGGGACGCTGGGCAGGACATATTGCCCTCCGCACTGCTATTGCCACAGGCGCGACAGCCGTTGCCGTTGCCGAGATCCCGTTTGACGAGGACAAGGCGATAGAAGATATCAAGAGAGCCAGAGCCGGCGGCAAGAGAGCGTTCATCGTTATCGTTTCCGAAGGACTTCCCGGCTATGCCGAGCAGCTCGCAAAGACAATTCAGGACAAGACCGGTGTTGAAACAAAGTTCGCACGTCTTGCTCACGTTCAGCGCGGCGGCTCGCCTACTCTTATGGACAGGCTCGTTGCTTCCGAAATGGGCGTTTACGCTGTTGATCAGCTTCTTGCAGGACATTCAGACCTTGTTGTATGCAAGGTTGACGACAAGATCTGCTGCACGGATATAAAATACGCTCTTACAGTTGACAGAATGTTCAAAAAGAAGATCACCCCCGAAGAGATAGCAGCGCTTTCTCCCGAAGACAAAGCTGCAATGGAAGCCCGTTGCGCGAAGGTTCTCGGCGATATGCAGCGCCTCTATGAAATAGCCGGCGAAATCCAATAACCTACCTACTTTTCTTTGAAAAGAAAAGTAGGCAAA
>FR898212.1:59659-59830 GCA_000437375.1 Eubacterium sp. CAG:841 | reverse complement strand
TGTTTTCATCTCACAGCGCCGTGCCTTTCTTCGGCACGAAAAAGCGGCTCATATCGGCATGTTCAAGCTCCAACAGCCTGACCTTCTTATCTATACCGCCCGCATATCCCGTAAGGCTTCCGCTCGTTCCAACGACTCTGTGGCATGGAATGATAATCGATATCTCATTAT
>FR898212.1:30727-59622 GCA_000437375.1 Eubacterium sp. CAG:841 | reverse complement strand
CTCCGACCGCCTGCGCGGACATTTTTTCAAGTCCCATCTTTTTTGCAAGCCGTTTTGAAATATCGCCGTATGTAGCTGTTGCGCCGTATGGAATCTGCAAAAGGATCTCCCATACCTCCCGACGAAAGGCAGAGCCGATCGGGTGTAACGGAGGCATAAAATCCGGCTCTTTGCCGGTAAAGTAAACATCAAGCCACAGTGAAGCTTCCGAAAGTATTGGCGTTTCCTCTTCCGTATGCTCTTTTGGCAGATTGTCAGCATAATATTTTTCGCCGTCGAACCAAAGTCCCATAAGTCCGACTTCGTCAGCGGCAAGCAATATACCACCGAGTGGAGATAAATAATGTTTGGTATAAACCATTTTCGGCTCACCTCTTTCATAGGTAAAAATTGCATATCGCTTTTTGCTATAAGTATATATTATTTATCGCTGAAAAGCAATAGAATTTATTCCGCGAAAGCCGAAAATCAAACTCCTCCGGTCATGCTTGTTATTCCGCTATCGTACTCAGCGTTACCGCGCCCGCACTTTTATAAGTTTCGGGCTCATAACCCTGTCTTTGTGCGTTCATACCCTCTCGCACGAAAACAAAAGCACCGTCCGAAAGGACGGTGCTTTGCTTTGTTTGTATCGCGCCGCTAAAAAAGATATCAGCCGAAAATCCTTGTGATATAAGGGATTTCCGTATTTTTTGATGCTTTATTAGAGACTTTTGCGGGATTTAGACCAAAACAGAGGAATTTTTCTGTCAGCCAAAAAAGATATTACACTTTTTTAGGGGTAATTTGCTCGACTTGCGCGTCTGAAAACTCCGTATTATGGTGGTCCGAAAATGGGGACACGCGCCCTTTTTTCTGCTTAGATAAAACGCAATACCCGGAACAATGCTCGTTGAGATAACAGGTTCCGCAAATAATTGCGTCGATGCTTTGAAGCATCAATTCATCATCGGTCGGAAGCTCGTATGAATCGATTTTCTTTATCCTTTGGGGATTGCGAAGTGCGAAATCAATCCGTTTGCCATTCCCGGTCTTTACATACCGATACACTTCGGCAAAGAAAGTCAAGCAGTCACCGACTTTATAAATTTCAAACCCTTCTTTGGGCATCCAAACATGGTCTTCTTTTCTGTCGAAGCACATTCCGCCATCATACATGCCACTGACAAAGATCCTTTTGAAACAAATCGCCCGATTTGTGATTTTTTCAATCTGACCATCAAATTCAAGTGGTATGTAGTAATAGCAGAGAGCGAAACTGCCGCGTGCCTTTTCCTTGCTCTCGCAAGTAATAAGCTGAAGATCCAAATACTCGTCATAGGTGAGTTTATCACCGCCAACCAAGTATTTTTGTTTGTCGGGATCAAAGTCAATGATGCCACCGATCATCTGAAAGCCGGTTTTCGTTCCATAGTGGGCTTTCTTCATGCGCTCCCACTCGTCCCAGCTTTTAAAGTTGTCGCTGTTTTCCAAGTTAATCATATATCGTACCTCCAGATAAAAAGTACTGCCAAAAGACAGTCTGACATTTTACTCGGGGGCTACAACAATATAATTATAGCATATTTTTTCTTATTTTACAATGGGATATATGAAAAAAACAACCTGTATCGACGCTAATGTCGGTACAGGTTGCTTTTTAGAGATTCAAGTTATTATTATTATTCGTGATATAGCGCTTAGTCATTCCACCGTTTCTTCCGCCGCATACCCGCCGCCGAAGATGACCTCAATGTGCTTATCGGCATACACCTTGATGCATTCTACCATCTGACGAACGATGCTGTCATAGAATTTATGCAACAGATTGTTGCACAAATTCCGCGAGAACATGAAGGTGCAATCGGCATCGCACACATTCTGGCTCAGAAAGCTTTTTTGATTATGGAGTTGTTTTTTGCAATTGCTGAATCGTCTGTATCTCTCTTGTGTGATATGATATGATATAATATTTTACATACTTAATCGCCAGGAGGTCAAAATGTCACCAAAAATCTACACGCAAGAATTCAAGGACGCTGTTGTGAAGTACTACGAACGCAATCATACGATACAAGAAACAAAAGAGCACTTCAAAGTTTCAGAATCGTCCCTGTTTGCATGGAAAAAGGAATATGATGAAAGCCATCATCTCAGCGTCGGAGGGCAGCGTACCACATCCAACTACATGCAAAAACAACGGCACTTGCTCAAAACAGAACAAATGCTTGAGGTGCTGAGAAGTGCGTCTTGCGGCGTCAATTCGTCAATTGATGAAAAAATGAGAGCGATTGACGAGCTTGAAGGAAAATACTCTGTTCGCGTGCTATGCGAAGCACTGAACCTGCCACGGGGAACCTATTACAACCGAAAGCGGCGTGAAAATACCATTACGTCCTATGAAATCAGTGATGCCGAGATTAAGCCGTTGATTGAGAAAATTTTCATGGACAGCAAAAAGAGATTCGGAAGAAAGCCGATTCGCCATAAGCTATCGGAAATCGGCTATCAGGTCAGTGAAAAACGAGTCTGTCGCCTGATGCAGGAAATGGGACTTGAAGTGGAAAAGCCGCAATTCTATGCAGAACACAAAAAGCCGATCCCGCGGCTGTATCTGAGAAATTATCTTTACCGGAACTTTGACCAGCCTGCTCCGAACCTTGTATGGATAACAGACATTACTTATGTCAAGGTCGCAGAATCGTTTTGCTACATCTGCGTGTATATCGACTTGTTTTCCCGCATGGTACTGTCATACGGCATTTCCGATACCATTGACTCGACGCTTGCTATGAAAACCTTTGATGGTGCTTTTCAGAAGCGCGGTTCTCCGAAAGAGCTGATGGTACATAGCGATCAGGGGGCACAGTATACATCCCATATTTTCCGTTCTTACATGAAAAAGAAAAAAGTCCGGCAGTCATTCTCGACTCCGGGAACCCCATATGACAATTCGGTATGCGAATCATTTTTTCATGTTCTGAAAAACGAAGCGATATACCGCTATCTCTATCAAACGCCGCTCGAATTGGAAGCAGTCGTCAAAGAATACATTCATTTTTTCAACGAAGAGCGTCCGCACAGAAAATTGGACATGAAAACTCCGCTTCAATTTGAAACGGAGTCTGAAAACATATAGACATATAAACGAAAGTCCCAACTGCCGACTCCGTATTATGGTGGTCGGAAAGTTGGGACCTGTTCAAAAGATATCGCTTTCGAACCCGGCAGGCATTACCGAATACCTGCCTTTTTCAGGTTTACCACACAGCACTCGCCCGCTTTATCCACGGCATCAATTGTCCTTCTGCTATGTTTTTTTACCAACAGTTAATTTCATATGTCCCGGGAATGCCTCCCTGTTTTATGATATAATAGTACCGAAGGCAGGCGGCGACTTACTATTTTCACTTTAGCGAAGGTACAGTACTGTCAATAGTTTTTCTATACTTAAAAGCTCTATTAAAATAATATTTTCACTTGACATTGACGCTGCGTCAAGTGATATAATATAGAGGGGGTGAGGGTATGTATCAAAAATCTCTATACGATATTACAGAAGTTTGCAAGATGCTTGACACTACATCAAGAACGCTTCGCTTTTATGAAGAAAAAGGTATCATTCAAAGCACTACTGTCGGAATCTCATCTCGCCGACAATATAACGAAAAGCAAATTTCTCGTATTAAAAACGTTTTTGTTCTTCGCACATTGGGACTATCCGTAAAGGCAATTGTAGAGTTGCAAACCAAAGGCATAGATTTGAAAGATGCAGTCCTTTCCAAACGCGCAGAAATATACGCCTCTATTGAATCTCGCATACGCGAAATCAACCTCTTGAATGAAGCTTTATCCACGCTTGAATCCGGCAAAGACATCTTTGCTGAGGATTGGCACCTTTCTTCCGTAATGAATACCGAAGAAAAAGAAATCGCGCGAATTTGCACAGACGCTATTTTAAGCGGAGCTACCGATACTCTCTACGAGCATTTAAGTCCTCGCTTGGCAGAATATATGCCGAGAGATGTATATATTTTAGTGCGTAAGGATACCTTAGCCCCGCTTGGTGAATATCTTTCGGTTGACAGAACAGTTGCGGATAATAGCTTTTCAAATAAATTATATTGCTTTGTCAGATATTCAAAACTTGGTCTTAAAATTACATATGTGTTCCACGGTGGGAAAATTGACGGGCTTTGGCTTGGATATTATGACTTGAATTCGAGGTGAGACGAATGAAAAAATTCATAGCTATTGCCTTACTTTTGTGTATCTTTGTCCTGTCCGGATGCAATACCGAAGTGCCCGATACAAAAGAAACAAGCGATAATACCGAGTCGAGCGCAGATAAATCAACAAATATTCCCGATCAAGGTACTCCCCAAAGCAACATTGAAGAAAAGAAATTTGTTTTAGAAAGTGACGGCTATAAGTTAAACGCTGCTTATACCTATATTAACGACGGAAACGCGCATCCTGCGGTGCTTTTGATTGCAGGCTCCGGTCCAAGTGATTATGATGAAACTCTCGGCATATTGAAGCCGTTTAAGGATATTGCTGATGGGCTGGCTAAAGAAGGCGTCAATTCTCTGCGAGTTGACAAAAGAACCTTCAGCTATGCTGCCGAATTCGATATAAAGTGCGGCATCAAAGAAGAGTATCTCGATGATTGTAATATCGCCGTTGAATATTTAAAATCACAAAATGTTTCGGGATTGTATTTACTCGGCCACAGCCTTGGAGGACAGATTGCTACCGAGCTTGCTGCAAGCATCAAAGGCATTGACGGAATCATTTTATTCAACAGCTCTGCACGGCATCTTGCAGATATTGCTTGCGATCAATATTCTGAGCTTGATCCTGCCAATAAAGAGGCCTATATCACTTATGCAACAGCCGCTAAAAATGCAACGGCTACTTCTGCAAAAGGATACTACTATTACAGAGCAAGCGATTATTATTGGGTGTCCTATAATCAAATGGACGTCGCCCAAAACATTGCTGACGCTAATATAAAAACACTTATCATCAACAGTAAATCTGACAAGCAATCATTCGATGAAGATATTGAGCTGTGGCAAGCGCTTTTTTCTGATTCAGCAAACGTACCCATATGTGTATACGACGATATAAGTCATTTCGGGTATAAGATCGACACCACAGACCCCGCGTCAATATATACTCATGTTGATTTTCCGAGTGAGCTGATTTCCAACTTCGCCAATTTTATTAAAGGAGAACGATGAAAAGGTGCGCAAAATCATCACACTTTCTGCCCTCAGAAAAACGGGTGCTAAAAGAAGCAAAAAACAAAAGCACCGCCCTTTCGGACGGTGCTTTGCTTTGTTTGACATTGGGCTTAATGATTGATACAATGAACGCAAGTGCATCATTAGCAGATACACTATGCACATTTTAGGACACGGTCCCTTTTTCAGCTTTTTAAACTACTCGATAACCATCAAAACATTCCCTCAAAAATCCTTTCATTTTAAGGGAAAATTCTGCTTTTTAAGGGCATCTACCATATTTCATTTGATAACTTTTTGATATCTCTCGCTCGTCCCCGTTGACCTTTGCTCATTTATATGCCATACTGTCACACTTGAAAGGACGGTGGTAATATGACGAAAGAACAAGGCGAAGCTGAAGTTAAGTTCCGTATGGCAAAAGCGGTGTTTGCATCTTTACACGAACGTGGGCTGGTTACAGATGATGAATTGCAATGCTTGCTCCGTGCCGCCTGTGATATGTACCACCCCATTATAGGAGAATTGGAGGTGGAGAGTATTGCCAGAGAAAAGGGTTACAAAGGTTGAGTTCCCGGTCAAGCCAAGCGAAACGAAGAAGCAGATTCCGCGAAAGCGTGTCGCCGCCTATGCTCATGTGTCAACCATGAAGGATACCCAAGAGAATAGTTTAAAGTCGCAACGCGCTTATTAACCAAGTATATCAAAAGCAATCCCGAACGGGTCTTTGCTGGGATATACACAGATGACGGTATTTCCGGCTTATCTATGCGAAATCGTGATGGCTTCAATCGTATGATCGAGGATGCCATGGCAGGCAAAATTGACCTCATTTTAACGAAGGCCCTCTCGAGGTTTGCACGTAATACAGTCGACTCATTGACCACCATATGCAAACTTAAGGTGGTCGGTGTGGCGGTATATTTTGAGAAGGAAAATATAAACACCCTTGATGCCGGCGGTGAGTTTCTCATAACGCTTATGAGTTCCTTTGTCGAGGAAGAGAGTCGTTCCATTTCCTAGAATGTAAAGTGGGGATTGCGGCACTGCTATTCCCAAGGCATATATCACATTTCGTATTTACTCCTGAGGTACACCGAGAATAAGCGTGGCAGAATTGTTATCGATGAAAGCGAGGCTCGAATCGTACGCTTTATTTATATGCTCGCCCTCTCCGGCAAAAGCTGTAACCATATCGCACAAATTCTAACAGCATACGATGTTCCCTCACCACGGAACACAACATGGTGTAATACCGTAGTCACAAGCATTCTGCGAAACGAAAAGTACAAGGGTGATGCTATTTTACAGAAAACATACGCCGTGGATTTTCTCACTAAAAAGATGAAGGTCAACGAAGGCGAGGTCCCGCAGTACAGAGTCGAAAACAGCCACCCCGCAATCATCGACCCGCCTGAATGGGAGATGGTGCAAAACGAGATGGCTGTTCGTAAGAGCCGAGGCGAGCATCACAATTCACTCAGCCCATTCTCGGCAAAGCTGGTGTGCGGAGACTGCGGTGAGTTTTTCGGCTCCAAGGTGTGGCATTCTACCGATAAATACCGCCGAGTGATATGGCAATGTAACGGCAAGTTCAAGGGCAAAAACAAATGCCTCACACCGCATATTGATGAGGAAACTATAAAACGGCTCTTCTGCGAGGCGGTCAGTATTATTACAAAAGACCGTGACCGCTTGCTCCTTACTTGCTACGACATCATTGACCGCTTCGGCAATCTGCAAAGCATCGAGAGTCAGCTTGCCGAACTGCAAAGGGAGAGTGAGGTAATATCGGGATTGATGCACAAGCTCATCGAAGAGAATGCCGGTGGTACGATATCCGCAACCGAATACGAAAAAACCTATGAGGACTACGAAGAACGCTTTGACCGTTTAAATGAGGAGTACAAAACGCTCCGCTCCCTCAAGGTCAAAAGGGCATTCCAGGTCGATGTAATTGAGTGCTTTATGAGCGAGATCTCCTGGCTCAGTGACCTTCCGATCTCCTTCAGCGAAAAATTGTGGTCGGCGCTTATCGATAAAGTAGTCATCTATCACGAAGAGCGGGTCGAGTTTGTGTTCAATACCGGGGATAAGGTTGTGAGGGGGATGTAAAAGAATAACACCTCGATTCATACGAAAATTGCATGGTCGAGGTGTTATTTCTTATTTGGATATTGGCAAACCAACCTGCCGTTTGTAATCATGTAAATCTTCGCTGTATGCTTCGATAATGTTTATGATTGCTTTATTGATTTCGATGGTCATGTTTGTCATCGGTACCAGCCGTTTGCTTGTATAATCACGCACAATATTGGGATCGGTAAGGTTGGGTTTTACAATATTGTTCTGAAAAATTGAATGTACTATTTTAACTCGATATTGATTGATTTCTGTTAATTTGGATGCGAATTCGCCGAACAAACAGCTTTTCTTGTTTATTCGATTTACCAACGCACCGAGGGTGAGCCTGTCCGCATATGTATCATCATAATATTTATCATACTTGTCACAGATTTCCGTTACTCGTTCCTTTGTTAATTCACCACTCTCGATTTCTTTCACAGACTGCTCATAACACAATAGCTTTCGTAAATTATATTCAAGCATTTGTGCCACCTCTATAAAGAATCCGATACTTGCATAAAAGGCAAATCTTGCGTTCTCATCGCCCTTAGCAATTTCGGAGTTCCCATAAACCGTAAATAATTCATCTGACATAGTGTATATTACTCCGTATGGTTTGCATTATAAAATTTGTAATAACCATTAAATTCTTTTTTGCGTTGTTCCAGTGAAATATAAAGAGGGCAATTATACTCATTATTTTTTAACCATTCGACATAGTCTGATATACAGGGGTCGATTATGTTGATAACATATTCGATGCCATACATAACGATTATAAAATAAGCCTTTCCTTTGGACGTAAACAAAAAATCAAATTCGTAATTGACGTGTGTTGTAATATCTCGGTTGTATGCTTCATTACGTGCGTAAATTCTCCGGGCATGGTACTCCCATATGATACTTCCACCATAACGAACGTATTCTCTGATCTTTTTCAATGCCTCTTCCTCAATTATATAGTCGAGCACATCACCGTCATCAAGGCATTTGTATGCAAAAGCTTCAATAGCCATTTTCGCTAAAAGTCGAGACAAATTATAGTCGGGTTTTATAAGTATCTCGTCTGTTCTTTTTAGATATTTTTGATATTCAAATACAGCTCTCTCGACTTCTTCCTCGGTTTTGTCTTCTTGCGACATTACAAGATGTATATCTTGAGAAATTTGCATTATATTTTTGGTGGGCAAATTGGCAAATCGATTTACCTCTTTCCCATCACGATTCGGAATCTCAAGTTCTTGTCTTAATTGGAGAACCGCCTCGGAATTAAGAAACGGAGATTCAATCTTTCGTGCAAAATAGTTATTACACTTATCGCACACAACACCCTTGGGTAAAATAATAGTAGTATTTCCAAACGATGCTGGAACAATATGTTCAACGCTACTTGATGACGAGGAATCACTTCCGCAGAAAATACACCTCATAATTACACATATACAAATGATTGCGGTGCTGCTTTAACGCCGTAATCCATTAATGTTTTGGGAGTGTCATATACTCTGATTTTTCCGAGTTTATATGCATAGGCTACCGTTCTGTTATCAAAGTATTTATCGAAGAATGCCTTGCTGATACCCGATTCATTTTTGGTTTGATTCCAAAGTTCCTCGGGTGGAAGTTCCAATACATCAATAATTTCAGCTTCTGCAACAATTCTTTTGATGGGTGTTGTTTCGTAAATTATGATGGATGATATATCTTGCTTGGCTGCAATTTTGCGATATTCATACTTCTTTATGCCTGCGATAATATTTTGTACGTGTTCGGGGTTTATAGATATCAGTATTTTTCTTTTCATAATGATCATACCTCCGTTCCTAATTTAAATATGATGTCAAATTGTTCTTTCGTAATTTTGCTGAATGGGCGGGGTCCGGAATATTGGTCTATTATTCCACGTTTACGCAACTGATCCAATGTTACTTTCGTTGTAAAGGGCATATAATCGAGAAGTTTTATAACAATCGGGCGGTTCTTGTGCATTTCTCGAATTTCTGATTCGGTGAATACAGAACGGTTTTTACATAGAGCCACACACTCATCAACGGTTTGTGTTTGAGATATACTTTCGATAATGGCAATGCCGGTTACGACCGAATTGTACTTTTTGGGATCTCTATCTGCTATTCTGTATACTACGAGTAGATCTCCAGGATTAGCAGGTGCATCGTATGAACCTGAAAGGTATATTTTTTCCAATGCATATCGATGAGCTTTATTTTCTTCGTATAGATGCATATCCTCATTTTTCAATATCATATCGGGAAACAGGTCGGTGTGATACTGGGCATATATCGGAAGAAAATAACAATCGCTGCTGGGCTTGAGAGTCGGATAATTGAATTTTGGGGTTTCTTGAGCATTATAGGTGTCCATTGCTTTTACAAGAACAAGCTCTCCGTTGGGCTTATATCCATATTTACGGAATCCCCATTCTTCCATCAATGCTTTCAGTTGCTTAACACCTTCACGCTTATCTTCAAAAAGAGTAACATAAATTTCATCGACCTTGCGAATCCTTGCGTTATCAAAAATAATTTTCAAGAAGCGTTCGCCCAGTCGGAACCCGGTGCGTTCAATTTTAAATGTTCCGACCTTCATTCGGCGTTTGGGTGTGAGATGCGGTGTTACTTTAAGGTAATCGGGTTCATCGGCATACTCGTCTTTGAGATATAAAAAGCCTTGCAGCACCCCGGCTTCATTTTTGAAAACATACGCTTTTTCCTTGTTGCGCGCTTTTTTCTTGAACCAATTGTCAAAAACGATTCCTTCATAATCCTCTCTCAAAGTATCGAAAAACGAAGATGACAAATCGATATCACCGAATTCGTTCAAAGTGACTGCCAGCATTTTATATTCTATATTGCGCGGGTCACAGTTTTCAAACCAAGATAACAACTCTGCGGATGTAAGCACTCTGTCGCGAATATACAGTTCTTTTGCTTTCCTTAAGATAAGGTTGTCATCTGTCAGTAAAATACCGACATTACCGTCATACACTTCACGCAACAAAGCGTTGTCGATGATCCCGTTTTGATCTTTTGCATAATGTGAAACTACCGCTTCAAAATAATCATCTGGATGCTGAGTAAATACGGGAAGGGTGTTGTAGGAACTAAGCTTTGTCAGCATACTATTTTTTACCGACTCATCTTTGTAAGTTGAGAGTTCATCCTTCGAACGTTCATGAACAAAGATAGCGGAACCTTTTTTCGTAAACCAATTAAACAGGCTGGCTATTTCGAAGGTTACATTGTTGCTGCTTTCTCTTTTGATTATGATATTGGTATCGATGAGGATGCTGGACTGTAATATATCTGTTTTGAGCGGCTCAATATCGTAAACGATGATACCATAAGTATCAACTTCGTCTTTGGGATAAAACTTATAACACTCCCGCAATGCTTCATCAATTGTGGAGTACAAGTTTTGAAAATCTTGCTGCCAATTGTCTTCCAAAGCTTCTCTCCAACCGGGGAAAACTCTTATACCTTTTACGGTTGTTTTTACAAATACTGATTTGTCTTGATTGGAAATCAAAACCAACAAATCGCCCACTTTGACCTGTGTTCTGTCCGGGGATGCCAATCTGTATTCATGCTTTTTAGTTCCGGCTTTTATTTCGCCGATGAATTTTTCTCTGATTTTCAAATAATATGTTTTCATGTGATTTCTCTTCAATCAAAGCGATGCGAACAATTTGTTGATTTGTACGAGCATATCGTTGGAAATACGTTTATTCCCGAGCAAGCGAAGTGATTTGCTCAGCTCATTGTTGGTTACAAGGATTTCACATACATCCGGCGGCGGCAAGCCTCTAATGTGACTATATAAAACATCCATTTCTTGTTGCTCTTTGTCGGAGGGATTCAATTCGACTATAATTTTTTCATATACTTCGGGGCTGGGGGCGTTGACCCCTTTTTCTATATAACTAAGATTTGAAGCGGGAATTCCAATTGCACGAGCAATTTCACGAAGGCTTCTTTTGCCGCGACAAAGGGTCAACATTGTGCCAAGCCGTTGCTTCTGCGCCTTCTTGTTATCGAAGTTCTTTTTCGGCATTTTTTCCTCCTTGTTCTGTGTTATATTACATAGAACAATTATATCACAAAAACAAAGGTTTGTCAACCCCAGTAATACTGTTTTTAAGGAATTTTTGTCTGTTATGATAACTCTTTCGTAACCCCTGGACTTGTGCTGAACTCTATGGTAATATGTCGTGCTACAAGGAGGTACGCAATATGGCGAATATGATAAAAGAACTGTGGTACGGCAACATTGTCCCTCAAGAGGACGAAATTTTCAGCAAACCTAAATTCAAGGAACTGCTCGGTTACATAGCACGGCACCGAGAAGCCTTGGAAGCTACTATGACGGCGGAGCAGAAGGAACTGTATTCCACCGTTTCTTCCACCGCATACCCGCCGCCGAAGATGACCTCGATGTGCTTATCGGCGTACACCTTGATGCATTCCACCATCTGACGGACGATGCTGTCATCGTACTCATTTTGGTGGGATGCTCTTTCTGTAATGATTCTTTCGATTTCGGCGATCCGATCTGCGTATTCCGCATTTTTCATGCTGTTTTCGGTGATGATCTGAATCCTGCGTTTGAGATTCTCAATGGTATCTGCAATCTCCTTGATCTCAGCTTCTCTCGATTCTATGTCCTCACCGCTTACGATGCTCTCGTTGACGATGGCGATCATCTTTTCATTCAACCCGTTGACCTGTCGTTCCAGCAGCTCCTTTTCGTCATCACTCCCGTCAAAGCCGATTGCTTCGGCAATCGTCGCTTTCATGAGTGTGGTGTAGGTATTGGCATCTTGTTCATTGAATTGTCGGATCGCACGGACGACGGCTTCCTTGAGCTTGTCTTCCCTGAGAGTGGGCGATTCCTTGCAGTATTGTGTGCCGTGGTCCAAGCGGTTGACACAGCGCCACACGATGCTTTTCTTGCCTCGGATGTTCCAGTGGACGCGCTTGTAGGGGCTGCCGCACTCGGCGCAGATCAGCACCTGCGAGAGCGCATACCGTGAATATTTTCCGGTTGCCGTGATTGCGGCTTTCTGAGATTTCGGGGCGAATGTCCTTCTTCTTGCGCGTTCCTCCTGCGCCTTGTTGAATTTCTCTCGCGTTACAATAGCGGGGTGGCTGTTCTGCACATAGTACATCAGCGCCTCGCCCGTATTCTTTTTCCGCTTTTTCATGATTGGATCAACGGTAACGCTCTGCTGAAGGATAGCATCGCCGCAGTATTTGACATTGAAGAGGATTCCCTCGATCATGCCTTTGCCGTAAGTAAAGTGCTTTCCCTCGAAGGTCGGATTCTCGGCTTGCAGAATTTCGGAGATGGACAGCGGGGTTTCTCCCGCGATGTAGAGGTCGAAGATCCGTTCGACCAGTTTGGCTTCTTCGGGGACAATTTCCGGTTCGCCATCCTCGCCCTTGCGGTATCCGAGCATCTTTTTGTATTGGAGCGAGACCTTTCCTTCCTCGAAGTTTTTGCGTTTGCTCCATGTGATATTCTTACTGATGCTTTCGGATTCGGCTTGGGCAAAGCCCGCATAGATAACCAGGTACAGTTCCGAGTCGCTTTTCAGCGTGTCGATGTTCTGTTCCTCGAACAGGATGCCGATGCCGCGTGATTTGAGCATTCGCACATAGTCCAGGCATTCGACGGTATTTCGTGCGAATCGGGAGACCGACTTGGTTACGATATAGTCGATCTTTCCGGCAAGGCAGTCCTCGATCATCTTTTTGAATCTCGGTCGCTTTTCTGCCAGCGTTCCCGAGATGCCTTCATCGGCGTAGATGTCAACGAGACTCCAATCCTTCCGCGCCGTGATCATGTCGGTATATACTTTTTTCTGTGTTTTGTAACTGGTCAGCTGTTCTTCCGAATCGGTTGATACACGGCAGTATGCCGCGACACGGGTCTGTCGGTATTTCTCCCGATCTACCAGCGTTGACTTGTGCGGTTCAATGACCGTCACGATTTTCTTTGGTATGACTGTAATCCGATCAACCATCTTGTTTATCCTCCTTTACGGTGGTGTCGGTTTTGGTCCTGACTCCGACGGTTCCGTCACTACCGATTGTTACATAGCTGATGAGACTCTGAAAGTAGTCACGGTTGAAGTCGTTCTGTGCCTTCATGTATTCTGTTTGGCGTTTTGCTATCCGCAACGCCAATTCTTTTTCGATGTTACTGTTCCGATAGCGTTCTTTTGCGATCTCCCGGATGCGATCAAGGATCAGCTGCTCGCTTCCTGCGGGGGAGGCGGCTTCCGCCATGATTTCCTCTGTCATGTGCTGAATGCTTGGCGGTGTGTCCTTCTTTCTGTGTTCTTTTCCCGGCTCAAGGAGCGCACTGTTCTCGATAATCCGGTTGATCAGCATGGTGACTTTTTCAATCAGTACCGAATCACTGATCCGCACCCGGCATCCGCATTCGGGATTGGTGCATGTCCACCGCTCCTTGATCTTGCAGGAGGATTGCATAGTGCGTGTCATCGGGTATCCGCACTCACCGCACTTCACCCGATCCCGCAGGAATCGGATGGTTTCGGAGTCACTCCGCATCTGATTCGTTTTTCGCGCGATCTTGCATTGTACCGCGCTTTCATATATTTCTTCATCGATGATCGGAGCATACTCCCGATCCCCGGTGTATTTCGCATTTTCAATGATTCTTGCGATCCGCGCTTTATCCCATACGCTTGTTTTTTCGGTATACGGAACCTTGAGCCGTGTCAGTTCATCGGCGATGTCTTTGAGAGAGTTCCCATTGATATAGGATTCAAAGATGCGTCGGATGACCTCGGCTTCCGAGTGTTCCACGACTGTTGTTCCGTTTTGCATGGTGTATCCGTATGGGATGTAGCGCGTTTTCTTCATGGTGTTTCTCCTTACAGGCGTACTGTGAATGTAAGGTCACCGATGAGCCGGAATGTCATCTCATCCCGGTTGTTGACCGTCATTCCTTTTATGACTTCTTCGAACAGCTTCGAATCGAAGGAGTCCAGTGGCTCGTCGATTTCATTCAGCCTTGCTTGCAGTGTTTTGAATTCTTCCAAAGCCACATCCAAGGCAGAAGAGAGGCTTTGTATTCGTTTTGTCTTGATTTCATTGATTTGTGTGTTGATCTCACGGGACTGTGACTCGAACACATCCGGTGCCAGGTATCCTTTGGATTTGAGCTGTTCGAGCATCAGCAGTTTGGCGTTCAGTTCTGCCATGCTCTGCGAGGATTCCATGGCTTGCAGGTTATTTCGTTTCTTCAGAAGGATGGCTTTTTCGGTCAGTTCAATGCTCTCGGCGATGATGCCTTCCTCGGCAAACCGAAGCCGGTTGATGATCCCGATAAAGGCATCTATAATGCGGTCTTCCCGATAGTAGTGGGAGTCGCATTTTGTTCTGTCGTTGATGTGTGTAACACAGCCCCATGCAATACTGCCACCTATGATCCTTCTGCGATAGAAAGCACCGCACTCAGAACACTGAATGCGGTGCGTAAAGGGGTATATGGTTTGTTCGGTAATGCGGGAATGCTGTATTTTGCGCTTTTTCAAGAGAGTTTGAACCTTGTCAAAGGTATCCCTGTCGATAAATCCTTCATGGGTACCTTCTGCATATATCTGATCTTCGCTGCCGTAATTCTTTTTTTGCTTGAAGGGGACGGTTGCAGTCCGATATGTTTTCTGATACAGACTGTCGCCAATGTATTTTTCATTGGAGAGGATAAATGCGATTTTGTTTGCCCGCCATTTTTCTTTTCCGGTTTTTGTGGGAACTTTTCGCTCTACCAGGAGTGTTGCAAGCTCATCGGTTGACATACCTCCGAGATAGCGCTCAAATAATTCCTTGACAATTGCCGACTCCGGCGGATACTCACACAGCTTTTTGTCTATCAGTCGGAACCCATATGGAGCATTGCTGTCCACATATTCGCCCATCTGCATCCGCTTTTGAATGGAGAATCGAATGTTTTGCGAGATGGAAACCGATTCTTCCTGTGCGATTGCCGAGAAGGTGTTGAGCAGCATTTCATCGCCCATGGAAAGGGTGTTGATGCCTTCCTTTTGAAAGACCACGCCTACGCCGAGCAGTTTGAGCTTCCGCACATATTCCAGTGTTTCCTTGACATTGCGGGCAAATCTGGAGACCGACTTCGTAAGGATCAGATCGATTTGTTTCAGCTCGCACATTGTTATCATGCGGTTGAAGGCATCTCTTTTTTCTGCGGAGGTACCGGAGATGCCTTCGTCAGCGAAGATGTCGACAAGCTCCCAGTCCCGATTGGCTTTGATATGCCTTGTAAAGTAGCGAATCTGTGCCTGATAGGAATTTTCCTGATCCGCCGAATTGGAGGAAACACGGCAGTATGCGGCGACTCTTTTGTGTTCCACCGGCTTGCCGGTAACGGGGGAGATGACGGTTACTGTTGCCATGTTTCGACTCCTTTCTGCGGGTAGCTATAATACCAACCACTTTTGCAAGCACAACAATACCACATATCTTTGCACATATCCAGCGCAAAGCGGAAATTCAATTGATAACTTTCAGAAAACTCAATCCGGGACGGTGATATCCGCGCCGGTTAGCTTTCGGTAATAGGTTTTTGCCCGCAAATACTGCGCCTCCGAGATCAGGTTCTCATCCCGCAGATAGCGGAGAACCCCAAGGATATGCAGGTAGTTTGCGTTTTTCTGACTGTGTACCGCGAGCATGATCAGACCTCAAAATAGGCAGGGCTTTTGACCTCACGGAAAAATGCTTCGACTTCATCCAGCGTTTCCGCTTTCGTGTATTTCGCAAGCACATTGCCGACCTTGTCCGCATACTTGCCTGTGGTAGCACGGGTGTCAAGAATGCTGATGAGTCCCGTGTCGGTTTCACAGCGAATCAGTCTGCCCAAGCCCTGACGGAGCTTGATGAGCATTTCGGGTACGCAGATGGTATTGACGAATTCACCAAGCCCGTTGCATTCTTCCTTTTTGCTTTCCATGGTCGCAGAGCGCATCGGGAACGGAAGTCGCGGTATGATGACGGAGGAGAGGCAATCTCCGATGCAGTCAACGCCTTCCCACATGGAACCGGATGCAAACAGCACGCCGTTTTTGCTTTTCTTGAAGTCTGCAATGGCACTCTTGTTTGATCTCGTCATGCGGATGAGTTCGTACTGCGCAAGTCGATCCTTGGTTTGGCGGTACACGGCTTCGAGAACTTTGTAGGAGGTAAAAAGGATTGCCGCATGACCGTTTGTGGCTTTCACAATCTTTACGATCTCGTCGGAGATTGCCGCGATGTATTCGGGGGAGTTATTTTCGGGAAGCGGTATCCCTTTCGGCATGTACAGCCGTGTGTGATTTTTATAATCAAAAGGAGATGCCGTCATGCTGGTCTGACGGAACATCTTTGCGATCTGGTGAATGCCGTTCTCTTTTTCAAAGAAAGAAAAATCGACGCCGTCGCTCATTGTCCCGGAGGTCAGCACAAAGCTCGAAGAGGTTTCCCAAACATACTCCCTCAGAACCCGTCCGATATTCTTGGAGGCGGAGCAGATGGAGTGTAGCCGGTTTTCATCGGTTTCGATCCAGATGTTGTTGCCAGATTGATTCTTGAAAGAGGATAGTTTCTTTATAAGAAGTCCGGCTCTGTTTTTGAGGTGTCGCGGTTCTTCCTTCCGCATTCTCTCGATGTGCCGGATATCCGCAATCAAGGTTTCAATCAGTGTGACATCCTCCGGGTTCAGTTCAATCATCTGACTTCTGCCGGTATCGGTATCATCATACCCGGCTTTCTGCTTGGCGCTTCCGAACAGCTTCTCGCTATTGGAGAGCAAGCCGGTAAGTATTGCCTTGTACAGCTCAATCTTCTTCGGATTGCTGTTCAGATGCCCGACCGCCGAAACATATCGCTTGATCTCGTTTTCTGCCAGCTGATCGCCCATGGCATCCAGCGCGGCATCATGGAGCTTGTGTGCCTCGTCAATAATTACGAGGTCGCTGTCAATGAGCAGGGGATGCTGTTCTTCATAGCGCATTCTTGCGGAGGTGAGGAACAGCTGATGGTTGGTTACCTGAAAATCAAACTGCCCGAATCGGTTGCGCTCTGTCATTCTGCGATAGAAGCATTCATCCTCATATCTGCATCGGGAGCATCCCTGTACGCAGATACTGCTTTTCACGGATTCCCGCATTTTGACGGTATCCAGGTCAAAGGCTCTGTCTGCAAAGCGGCAAGCATCGAAGGCTTCCACCAGTCGGCTGTACTTTTCGGGGTACAGCTTGATTTTGTCATAGAAATCATAGAAGCGGCGTTTGCAGAAGTAATGCTCCTTGCCCTTGCGGAGTGTAACGGTCAGCGGCTTGGCGATAGCGTTGCTTTCCACGAGGATTTTCGACAGCCTCGGAATTTCCTTTTCGACAATCATTTTCTGCAGTTCAATGCTTGAAGTGGAGATGGTGATCGGCGAGAATACATTGTACTTGCGTTTTTTGTAGTCCCGCGCGACCAGTGCGGCAACAAGATATGCCATGGTTTTGCCGGTTCCGACTTCAGCTTCGCAGATAGACACGGCTTTTCCGACAAACCCTTTGAACATGGTCTTTGCCAGTTCGATCTGTTCTTCCCGAACGGCAAAGCCGTAATGCGGAAGGATTACGCGGAAGATGTTGTCGATCATGTGAAGTGACGCTACGCCCTCCGACAGATAGGTTCGTCTGTCGCCGACATATTTGATGGAATCCATCAGCCTGTCCATAAGGACAGAGGCGTATTCGGCTTTTTTGACCGGGCTGCCCGATTTTCTCCGCATGACCTCGGAGGAAAGTCCCGTTTTCATATCGATGGCATAATAAATAATCTGATGGAGCATATCCGCATGATACACAAGGAATCGCTTTTCAAAGGTGAAATCGTACTTGGCACCCGGATAAGCTCTTTTTTCTTCTTCATAACGCTCAAGAGCGTCTGCGTCGTTATAAGTAATTTCAAACATTTTCATTCTCCTGTTTTTTGAAATTGCTTTTGGCGACTGAATGGTATGCAGGAACCTTTCGGCTCCTGCACAGTAGTTCAATCGCCAAAATATAAATTTGGTTATGAACTTTCGCCGTATTTGTATCAGCCCCCGGCGATGGGGCAACGGAGCGCGCAGTCGTCAGACGACGCAGACCATTGCCCACAGGGGAGATACCGAGTACCCGAGGTATCGAAGTGGTCATAACGGGGCTGACTCGAAATCATGTACGCATTTGAGTAGTTGTGCCACCGAAAACCGCCGAAAAGCCTTGATTTCATTGGATTTTCGCGTGGTTGATGATTTTTCTCACCGGCTTATCTAACGGGTTTTCTAAAAAATTGAATATTGATTGTTTCCCTCATTTTTGAGGGTGAACATATACGGAGAGGTATCGAAGTGGTCATAACGGGGCTGACTCGAAATCAGTTTGCGAGCAATCGCACAAGGGTTCGAATCCCTTCCTCTCCGCCAAAGCGCGGTTAAGCCGCAGCAAAAGCCGCAAGGATTTCCTTGCGGTTTTTGCTTTTAGGCTAAGAGGCAGTCAAACTTCTTGTATCCCCGAAGAGTAAGTTTTTTCAGAGGGATGCCCGCCCCGTATGCAAGCACTGTTATGAACGATATTACCCTTTTGAAATGTATTTTCTCTCAGTATGCCTTGTCTGTTTTTCAAATTGCAAGGCGGAGGTAGTGGCATGAATTTGAAAGATAAACCAGCAAAAATTGAAGTCAGAGGAGCCAGAGTCCACAACCTGAAAAACATTGATGTGGATATTCCCTTAAATGGGATCGTCGGCATTGCGGGCGTGTCCGGCTCCGGGAAAAGCTCGCTTGCGCTTGGCGTACTGTACGCCGAAGGGTCGCGGCGGTATCTGGAATCCCTGTCCACATACACAAGGCGGCGCATGACACAGGCGTCGCGTGCCGATGTGGACGAGGTACTGTATGTTCCCGCCGCCCTTGCCCTGCACCAACGCCCTGCCGTTCCCGGTATTCGCTCCACCTTCGGAACGGGGACGGAGCTGCTGAATAGTCTTCGGCTGATGTTCTCCCGCCTGTCCAGCCATCGCTGTCCAAACGGACACTATGTAAAACCGAGTATCAATGTAGCGGCAATGAACGGTGAACTGATCTGCCCGGAGTGCGGTGAGCATTTCTATGCGCCGGGAGCGGAGGATCTTGCGTTTAATTCCACCGGAGCTTGTAAGTGCTGCGGCGGTACGGGAATAGTCCGGACGGTTGATATGGATTCCCTTGTTCCCAATGATTCGCTTACCATTGATGAGGGTGCAGTCGCCCCATGGAACAGCCTGATGTGGTCATTGATGACCGAGGTCTGCCGTGCGATGGGGGTGCGTACCGATGTACCGTTCCGTGATCTGACCGAGCGCGAAAAAGAAATTGTTTATCACGGTCCCGCGGAGAAAAAGCATATTTTTTATCATCCCAAAGGCTCTAATCAAGCGGGAGAACTGGATTTTACCTATTTCAATGCCGTCTATACCGTAGAAAACGCCCTTGCGAAAGTGAAGGACGAAAAGGGCATGAAGCGGGTCGAGAAGTTTCTGAAAGAGGTTGTCTGCCCGGAGTGTCATGGCACACGGCTTTCGGAGGAAGCCAGAGCGCCGAGGCTGATGGGGATTTCGCTGGCGGACGCCTGCCGGATGACTCTGAAAGACTCCATCGTATGGGTGAAGCACGTGCCGGAGTCTCTGCCGGAAGAAATGCGGAACATGGCGAGAAATATCTGCGAGTCCTATCTGGAGGTTGCGGCGAGACTGATGGATTTGGGGCTGGGCTATCTGACGCTGGACAGAGCGTCCTCCACGCTCTCCACCGGCGAGCGGCAGCGGATGCAGCTTGCAAGAGCGGTGCGCAACCGGACGACCGGCGTTTTGTATGTTCTGGACGAGCCTTCCATCGGTTTGCACCCGGCGAACATCGTGGGACTAAACGGTGTGATGCACGATCTTATCCGGGACGGCAACTCCGTTATTCTGGTTGATCACGATACGCAGATATTGAAAGAATCCGACTGGCTCATCGAAATGGGGCGTGGCGCGGGAGCGGACGGCGGTGCGGTGATTGCCGAGGGAACAATACATGATGTTGCGGAAAACAAGGGCTCTGTAATCGGACCGTATCTGTCCGGCGCAGCCGTCGGCAGAAGCAAACCGGAGCGAAAGCCTGACTTTTCCGATGGCGCTATCCACATGGAAACCGGCTCCATTCATACAGTAAAGCCGCTGACGGTGGATATTCCCAAGCATCGGCTGACCGTGATCACCGGTGTGTCCGGTTCCGGGAAAACCACCATGGTGCTGGAAAGCCTTGTTCCCGCGCTGGAAGCCCTCTGCTATGACAAGAGGATGCCAGACCATGTCAGAAAGATCGAAGCGAATGGCATCCATCAGGTCAAGCTGATCGACGCAACGCCCATCGGCGTAAATGTGCGCTCCACGGTCGCTACCTATGCGAATGTGCATGACGAGCTGCGAAAGATATACGGCAGAACGGCGGAAGCAAAGCGACTTGGCTGCAAGGCGGGGGATTTTTCCTACAACACAGGCAGTCTTCGTTGCCCGGTCTGCGACGGAACGGGAACAATCTCTCTTGATGTTCAGTTTCTCCCCGATGTGGACATTCCCTGCCCGGAGTGCCGTGGGTCGCGCTATGGAAAACAGGCAAATCTGCTCCGTTATGCCAACAAGGACGGCGAGGAACGTTCCCTGCCGGAGCTGATGAACATGGATGTAAACACCGCGCTGCATTACTGCCGTCACATGAGTTCGGTCAGACCGAAGCTGGAAATCCTGCGCGATCTGGGGCTTGGTTATCTGACACTGGGAGAGGAAACGCCTTCTCTCTCCGGCGGCGAGGCACAGCGACTGAAGCTGGCAAACGAGATGGGCAGAAAGCAAACGGATTCTGTTTTTGTGTTCGACGAGCCGACTATCGGTCTGCACCCAAAGGATGTGGAAACACTTCTTAAGGTGTTCGATACCCTGATTGGCAACGATGCGACGGTCATTGTTATAGAGCATGATTTGGACGTCATCCGCAGCGCCGACTATCTCATCGATATGGGACCAGAGGGTGGCGAAGACGGCGGCAGGATCGTCGCCTGCGGTTCACAGGACGATATCCGTGGCTGTACAGAGAGCGTCACGGGAAGGTTTATCTGATATAAATTGAATTTTTACATTTGAAAGGCACTTGGAATCAGGGGCCTTTTTCTTTACAAAAAGCAAAGGAACAACCCTGAGAACATCTCAAGGCCATTTCTTTGCCCTTTATTTTTCCGACCTTTTATATCCTTCAATCAGTTTTTTCAGTTGTTCTGTCCCGACCTTGCACACCGTCTCCGGCGAGGAGAGATGTCCGATCAGACTTTGTTTGCTGATGAGCACCTTTCCACCGACTACCGCGCCGAAGATGTTGCCTCTTGCCACATGGCGGTTGAGCGTTCCCACGGTCAAGCCGGTCAGCTCCGCCGCCAGCTTGCTCGACAAGGCATCGGGATGTTTGCTCCAACATTTTGCTATGTACTCGCGTAACTTTCTCGCTTCCTCCTGCGACAGCACGACGGTCAGTGTCGGCGGTTTGTTCCTTTGCGCCGTAAACCGCCCATTCAGGTCGGCAAAGCGTTCGGGATGGTCGATCATCTCCTGCCGCAGGGCTTCCACATCGCACATCCGCAAGGAGTACCGATGCGTTTTGTTGCCGTTGTCCTCGTAACGAATATAGCCGTTTTGCAGCATATAAAGAAATTTTCGCTTGGATATATGCAGGTACGCTCTCGCCGCGTCCGCGCTGATGATCTGTTCCATGCGCTCACCACCTGTCAGAAATCGGCACCACGATTAGTCGTGATGCCGATCATCGAACAGTGCGCTGATGGTTTCCGCACTGATGTTTTTTCCGCTCTTGTCCAGGTGCGCATAGATATTTGCCGTTGTACTGATGTCCGAGTGACCAAGGTATTTCGATACATTGAACAGCGGGATATCCTTGTTGATGAGAATGCTGGCGAAGGTATGCCGCAGGTCGTGGAAGCGGATGTGCCGCATGCCGTTCTTCTCAAGCACCTGCGAGAACCGAAGCGTGACATATCGCGGTGTCAGAAGGTTGCCCAGCTTGTCCGTGCATACATAATCGTCGTATGCGCGGTTGTAACTGCCCTTGAACATACGGCGGTAGAGGTCCTGTTGTGCCTTTTGTTCGACCAGCATTTCATAAACCGGCGCGGGGATCGGCAGGCTTCTGCGACTGCTGGAGTTCTTCATTTCCTCAATTGGTTTGAGAATTTTCTCGCCGTCAATCTCGACTTCTACCACTTTGGTGTCGAGCAGAACCTCGCGCTTCTCCATGTCAATGCGTGACCACCGCATGCCGAGCGCCTCACTCCGTCGCAGTCCCATGCATCCCGCGAGGATGATTGCCGGGTAGATGGCTTCCGATCTTGCGAGACTGAGCAGCGTCAGTAGTTCTTCTTCCGAGAGATTCTGACCGAAGAATTTGTTTTTCTTTGGGCGTTCCACGCGGTCAAAGGGATTGGCAGAGAGGATTTCTTTCTTGTACGCCTGCTGGAACGCGCGGCGCATGACCGCGTGATAGTGTATGACCGTGTTGGCAACCATGCCCTCATCGAAGATGGACTGATAGAATTCGTCGATCTGATTCGGGCGCAGGCTTGCGATGGTGATAGATTTCGGACTGAAGTAGCGTTTGATTCTGCCGTAGATCATGTTGTGGTAACTGCGATAGGTGTTGATTTGCAGGCTCGGTTGAACACTGCCGAGCCACTTGACCATGTACTCGAAGACCGGCATATCCGCATCGGGATTCTGTGAGCGCGTGAGAATTTCGGTCAGCTCTTTCTCGAAGTCGTTGACCGCCTCGCGCATGGCGGCGTTAATTTTGGCTTTGGAAGCCCCTTCTTTCAGCCCGAGGGACTTCCATTTGTTTTTCCGCTTTCCGTTCTCGTCCTTGTACTGGATGACCGCATAGAGGCTTCCGTTCTTGGCTTGCGTGCTGGCGGTCAGATGATTTTTCGCTTGTGGCATAATGCTTTTCTCCTTGCTTTTGGTTTTACGCTGTCTGCGCAACACACAACATACCACACTGTTGTTCGCAAGTCCAGACCTTTTCCCGATTGTTATCAGAAAGAACACAACCGGGGTTCGAATGTGCCGCGGCGGGGTTCAGAAATTCGATGAGATTCTCCTTTGCGATGCGGTGACTGCGTCCGACCTTGACCGCTTTGATGCGCCCGTTTTTTATCAGCTCGTACACCGTTTTCCGGCTGACGCGAAGGATAGCGATGACTTCATCCACGGTGAGCGCGTCGGGATAATCCGCAAGGCAGGGCTTGATTTCGGTTTGTATGTTCATATCGTTTCCTTTCTTGCAAGCAGAAAAAGCAACTGATACAGCTCTTTCTGCGCCGCCAGCACATCCGCATAATCGGGATGGTCGGACTCGGCTCGGAGCAATTCTGCCTGCACTTCGTTCAGTTTTTTGAGAATGGCTTTGCATTCTTTGATGGCGTGACTTGGTTTATAGAGCGCGGCACTGACGAGAAAATCCGTCAGCGTCATGTTTCTTTTCTCTGCGCCCCGGAGGAAAAGCTCCCGCTCCGACGGGGTAACGCGCAGGGTGATTGTTTGATTTCGTGTTCTGTGTTTTTCGGAGATCATATTCTTGTCCTCCTAAAATGTTTTTTGTGTCGCCGTATTTGTATCAGCCCCCGGCGACAAAAACAACAGCATACGCCACCTTTTACGGTGCAGGCCGTTGTTTTCAGGGGAGATACCGAGTACCTCGCAGCATCTATTCCGTGACTATTTTCACGGAAACGAGGATCATATACAGTGTCGCGGACATAAGAGTTCCAGCCCGTAACCCCCGTATCCCGCATGCACATCGCGGGCTGCTTTCGCAGAAGTATCATTGTTCCGCACCTCTGTCATCGCCTGCCGCCGATGCTGTTTATCGGTCGGTCCGGCAACACGGTTGATCGCTCGCTCACCCGATAGGTGAGGTCATGGCGCCCGGTCCCGGTGGCTCGCCCTTTCGGGCAAGGTGGGATACTACCTCGGTATCCCTTTATTCGGTTGTCAAAGAACCTTGGGGATCATTTACCCCCTCACCCTGTATTCCACACTTTTTTCGAGTTTTACAACCAAAAAATCAAAAAAAGTTTCTAAGTTTTTTTAGTATCCGGTTTTTATCCTTGTTGATCATCTGCTGAGTCTTGCGTAATTTCCTTGCTATATCCGTCTCTTTCATTGGCGGGTCACTGAGAAACAGGTCATAAATCAACTGATACTCACTCTCCGAAAGAGAAAGAAGTGCTTTCCGAAGTGTTTCCAGCTCCATCTTGTGCATGACCTCTGCGACTACATCCACAGATTCATCCGCAATCAGTTCCTCACCCGAAAGCAGATCATTCGGATTTCCGTCGCACTGCATGGCATAAAGAGAAATCTCCGTAAACCCGGCATCCTCGCGGATATCGTTGACATATTGCTCCCGGCGTTCCCCCTGACGGTAGTCCCTGATGAATTCGGCGGGAATCTCAACGAAGACATCCTCTCCGCCGTCCTCATAGTCATTGGATTTCATGAATCGCCTTGTCTTTCCTTCTGCCGATTTCAGGTAGGCGTATGCTTCCTTGCCGGAAATCCGTGAGAATCTCCGCGTATCTGTGTGCGAGCTGTATTTCCCGTTTTGATCTTCGTAATAGTAAATAGCCATTGTAATCTCCTTGAATTTTTGATTTTTGAATTTGCGGTTGAAATCAAAAATCCGGAGATTACGGGTATCGTGCTATGTAGGTCTGCCACACGGACAACATAAAAAACGCTCCTTTCAGATTTCTCTGTCGGGAGCGTTTTAGTTATTTTTATTTGTCCGCTGATAAGCAAAAAGCTACCGACAGACAGACTTATCCTATAATCATCTTATAAAATCGTCTGCCTTGTCGGTTTTTAAAATTAATTTGTTTTCTGTTATATCATTAAACGTAACAACCGTATATATCAGCATTTTAGGAAGTTAGTAGTATTCCTAAAAATTAAAATCAAAATTGAAGAATCATAGCTTATTTTCAATAACAAATAAAGCATCGGAAAAATTACAACTTTTCCGATGCTTTATAAAAGTTTATTAAGATTTTATTGAATTATTTGTTTGCACAAAGTGCGACTTGATTTTTTGCACTTTGTATATATCTATTGCAATTAGAAATTCCCGAAACCTTTTATAGCTTGCAAACACTCGATAACCGAAAGATTTCGGAAATTTTCCTAGTGGTATTCGCCAGAAGCATCGCCTTTGTGATACCACAAAGGCAAAACTTGTCAGGTGTACTCCTGAAACCTTTAAGGGCTTGGGATTATCCTAGCAGTCTGCCTTTTGTCCCCAAAAGGCGATGCTTGCTGAAACAGAAATAGTGTTTACGCTATAAGCGTTTGCCTATCCTCAACACATAATTTCACGCAAAACAATTCCATTAGCAACCATTTTAGACCCCTCATATAGCACAAATTCCACACCTACAGAAAGGTTATCTGGTGCATTATCAGATAAATATTCTATATTGGAGAGTGTTTCATTTCTGCTAATTTTCTTTTTATTGAAAACAAACACACTCCAAAAATCATTCGATTTATGCTGCGTTTTAGTTAATTTTATTATAGGTGCATATTTATCGCCAAGCGGAATGTCTTTGCGTCCACCCTGTGTTTCTGATAGCCAGCAAATCTTGGCTTCAAATTTTCTACTCATTTTCTTCACCTCATATATGCCAATTATCGAAGTACCGAGTTTATGTATCCTCCGCGGATAATATTATCAAGTGCACCATGCTTAATAAACCACTAAATACATTGTTTGTTCAAATCCGTTTTCAACGACTTTTACATTGTATATAATAGCTGGAACATTGTCATAGTATGTCAACACTTCCTCCTGAACTTCATACGTCACCGCTTTAGCAGAATCAACATCCAAATATGCTTTTATTTTTTTCTTAATCAGCTCATCTCGCTTCGTATTATTTACAAATGATGTTGTAAGATCAGAGGGACAGGCATCTGTTCTGTCAAAACTTGTTATTGAGCCGTCTGTCGTGATATATATTTCTGCTTTTATGTTGCACAACAAATCACGCTTGACCTGCCATTTCAGATAATAAACCGAGTTTGAAGAATGGGGGCGCTTTATTTCAAACTCATTGTACTGTTTAAAGTCAGTCAGTTCTTCCATCATCAACTCAACAGTTTCTCTTAACTCGGCATCAGATAGTTTATCGATATTATCAATATCGGGATACGGATTTATGTTGGAAAATCCAACAATAACACCCGTTTTAGAGTTAACGCGTATACGTTTTCTTATAATGTCGGAGGATTCCTCAACTATCCCATATATGTCAAAAGTCTCATTGGTCAAATTTGATTTTTTGCTTGAAATATACCGAGTATTAAATGTTGACCGTCCAATTTTAATTACATAATTGTCGGCGTAGTTTTTTTCATCAATAAAATCCAACGATTCATTTTTTAAAACTTCGCAAGCATAAACATTCAATGTACAACTAGGAAGCGATAAAACGAACAACAAACTCAAAAGCGTTAAAGTTATTGACAGTAAACGATTCTTCATCATGATATTTTCCTTTCCCAAAACAATATATACTAGTGTTTATAAGCATGGTGTAGAATTCAAATCAGATGTGCCGGTGTAAAGCCCCCACCTGATTAATGATCTACAATCAGCGTAATATGACCCACTGTACTCTTCTTCTAATTCAGCGTTTGCATAATCAATGGAATACTGAACTGTATTTCCTTGAGTTAAAGCATAGATCAGACGGTCTGTCCAAAAAGCACTGGTTTCCTGTTCAACCTGGCCTTTAAACCCAATTACAACATCTACCCCTTTAGCGCATAGTGTATCAACAAATCCATTTGTCCTTCCCGAATAACATGACGTTAATATTATAATTTTTACCGAACTAAAATCAACATTCGATAAAGATGAAATTTCGGACAAATATAATACTTCGTTTGATGATATTTTCAACTTATTTTCGTATTCTCCTCCGTGCAACATTCCACCGAAATATGTTGAATTTTTCATTTCACTGATGAAATTGCTTTTACTAATAGAAGTAAAAGTTGAACCTTTTGCATTTGCGTTAGATTCATAATACTGCTTAACATTAGCATTAAATGCAGATGCTCCAGAATAGTCAAGTGAAACCTGCGAATATTTTTTTGTTATATCAAATAAAAGCCATTCATCACGATAACTATTATTCAATATATAATCACCCTGTATTAGATTGACATTGTTTGTCCCCAGTGAAGTGCTCGTCGCCAAGACATAGTCGTTCGCTTCTCCCGTTTTGGGGATAATTTTGTAAGCACCACTCGACGTTTTTTCAATTTTCCACTTCATACCATCAACAAGAGTTGTCTCTGTTGCGCTTCTAATCACAATGGGCTCATCAAGTGACGATGAGTTATCAGATACAGTCATATAATAACACAACTCGCTTGAATTTGCAGATTTTATTGAATAGTACCCTGTATTGGAATTCAAGGTGAAAATCCATTGTTCAGACATATCACCATCAAAATCATATTGAACAACATTTTGCCCAGCGCTCATTATACCATTTTTAACCTTTGCAAAATTTGAATTCTGCTTGTTTTTTAAAAAATATGTTCCATTCGATATTTCTGTAACTGTAACGATGCATTGCCCCGATTTTCGAGTTATTTTATCTACAAAAGTCAATGTTGCCGTCCCGGCGCGCCTACCACATGCATGGCCAAAATCATTTACCGTAAATACGGATGGGTTAGATGTTGCCCAACTTATCCAGTTCGTTGCACAAAATGCATTAGAGGGATTGCTTTCGAGAGTTACATATTTTGTTTGTTTAGGAGCAAGATAAAACGAATGGTATGATACAGCTATCATAGGAACATACCAACTCACATCAAAAAATCCAATAGGAGTATATGTCGTATTGCTGACAGCGCAACTTGTCGAATTTATTACAAGCTTATATCCACTTATCCGACTATCTACTGTCGCGGGGATTAATGTATTTCCACCAGCAGAATAATACATTTCCCATCTTTGGAATTCCGAACCGGTGTATGAACTTAGCGAAACAATTTTTGTATCCGGATCAACCGTAAGACATTTTGAATTATCTATACTCGAATATATGATATAGCTTCCATTACCATACTCAGTGAAAATCCATTCCCGAATGTAATTAGTCCCACCGTTATTATATCTTGTCCTTGAAAATAAACCGCTTGACGAACTGGTTAGCATAAATCCATCATTGCATTCAATAATATAATATATGGTGTTTCCATTTGTATTTTTTCCTTGAATCTTTTTTATCTTGATAAATTTTTCACTTGAGTTTTTTTGTGTTACTAAACTGTAATCTGGCGCACAAGCCAGTTCAGT
>FR898212.1:10192-30689 GCA_000437375.1 Eubacterium sp. CAG:841 | reverse complement strand
TGTGCTCTTTCTCGGTAAACTCTGTACTCGCAAAAGTACTTATGTTCATACAAGTTATGCAAATGCTGATGACCAATAAAATTGCAAGTATTTTTGTATATTTTTCCATATCAAACCTCCGTATCGTTTTTTAACATTCGCAAAACTTTTTCATAGTTTGGTTCTTAGATTTAATGTCTTTTTGTTATTGAATATTGGGGAGGCGCCATTACTTGTTTTTGTATACTTATTTGTGTAAAACGAAATCACAAATTGTCGAAGAAAACAATCTAGATATGATTTTTACGGACAAGTCTTATATCTTGTTATCGTATGGCTTTCTCCAACATCTCCGCGATATGCCGTGCCTTCAAATACAGCCTTATACTGCACTCCGCTTTCGGCATAAAAATCAATGCTTACTGCAAGTCCCCGTGTGGAGCTTTTATATGCCGAATCAACATATATCCAGTTATCACCGACTTGCTTGTATAATGTAAGAGTTCCTTCAGATCTTGTTACACCGGGCTGCCTTATCAATGTTCCTGTGGCATTTCCGTTATTGCCACTAATGCCAACGATCAAATCAATCTCCGAAATATTATTCCAAAGCGGTGCGACCGTTGGAGGTTTTGCCGCAAAGCAAGAAATGCCAAACAACGATACGACCAAAAAACACGCCAATATCAATGAACAAAATTTTACCATTTTTCCCACAATTAATACCTCCTTGTTATTGTCATCATATATAACAAATGAGGTGCTAGAAAAATTACAGGTTTTTTTATTTTTTATAAATTTAGTTAAAATCAGATAAAAATAATAAGAAAAACTTGTTCGATTTAACCTATCATTTTACGCTTTGCGCGATGGTCACCAATGTTTCGGCATCTATTTGGTATCCTGTTAAGCTATATTCGTATACGCCATCATTCCACAAAATTTTTATACTATCATTCTTTTGATATATAAGTGCTACTGCTTCAAAGTCACCGATTTTTATTTTCTGCATCGTTCCCAGCTCAGCATCAATATATGATTCTTCGGAATCCAATACCGATTGCTTGAACGACATAATGCATTCGTCGTCCGAGTAATACTCTGAGAAATACACAACACTCGTATTAGTAATTATTTCTTCCTCCGCTCCCTGCGGCAATAAAGTGGGTTTTCTGATTTCTTCAATTGTGGCAGGAACAGATTCAGGTTGCTCCGGCTTGTAATCAATTGATATGTACTTATCGTACCATTCAACAATAGTATTCCATATGGCATTCCTGATAGCAGATACACTCATCATCGCCGCAAATGCAATCGACATCACTACAAGCGCAATCACAGCCACCCTTGAAAGCACGGTTCTTGCTTTCGAGTTATCTTTTGTCTTACATTTGCTGCTTGATTTTATCAAGTTATTTATTTTGTTTATAGTACAATTGCTTAATACAACTTCAGATGCGTCCAACTTTTCAAACATCCCAACATCGTCAAGTCCGGCATCCAATGTTGCCATGGCTATCAGATAATCATATTTATCAATTTTTCCGCAGTTCATACAATTCTTCGCTCCTTGTCTTAAGCAGTATTTTCTTTGCTCTGCAAAGTCTGACATTCACAACATTTTCCGAAACAGAAAGCAATTTCGAAATTTCAAAGTTGGACATAAACATCTGATACTTAAGATATAAAACATCACGGTATATATCATCAAGACCCGAAATAAGTTCGGCAAGCCTTTTTTTATTTTCTTCATTTATCAGAATGTTATCAAAATGCTCGGAATTATCAGCAAGTTCAATTTCAATGTCCTTGTAAAATCCATCAGCGTCGAGCCTTATATGAAAGTCTGTTTCGATTTCACGCTTTTTCTTTTCCTTATTGTACTTGTTTATTGCATCATTGCGGGTACATTTTACAATCAGATTTATCAAGTGGTTATAATCAGCATTGCGAAATCGCTCAATGTTATCAATAATTATCTTGATCACATCATGGACACAATCTTCGGCATCCACTTTTTTCTTCAGGACGCCAAATGCAACAAGATACATTTTCTTGCCGTATTTATTATAAATATCCTCGACAAAATCTCTGTCGCTTTCATCATTTATAGCCGCAATTATAGGTAACATAAACCATACCTTTCTCGTCTGTAAACTTATACCAACAGACAATTTGAGTATATCACCGAATTATGCCAAATGCAAGGTTTTAATGTCATCTTTATTGTTTTTATGTCATAGTGTTTTTTATGAAAGTAAGATAATAAATAATTTCTTAAAAAGCAGTATGTAAGCCCAACTATGGGTTTGCATACTGCTTTTCTATTGAAGCCATAAAAGATTTTTTAACCATGACAGCGGTTGTCAGGGTTAAGTTTTAAAATTATCGCGGAACGGAGACAAGACCGTTGAATAATCGCCCGTCTCACAAACGTTCTTATGAGATACCGCAATATATGCCGCCATTGCCATACAGTATCGCCCGCTCCGAACCGAAAATAAAAAACGAAAGGAATTGTTATGACGGAAAAAGAAAAACAACTTTTTAAGGCGCTGTGTAAATTCAAAGAAAAAGATTTTGACGAGGCGCTTCTTGCACATGCCACACCGACCGTGCTTGGTCAGCTGTTCTTCAACCGTATGCAGGGCGTCGCTTATGATGTTCTTAAAACGAACGGACTTCTTGGAAAGGTGAACCGTGAATTCCGCAATTCTCTCGGCTCGGCATACGAGCAGAACAAAGAAAAAAATCACAGCTTTTTCAAGTGCATAAATGTGCTTTCCGGAATACTTGCGCAAATCGACTGCAAAGCAGCTATGTTGAAAGGCGCTATACTTTGCGCATATTATCCCGAAGGCTGCAGGACATCAAATGACATCGACCTGTTGGTATTGCCGAGCGACGTAACTCTCGTCGGAAATGCCCTGACAAAGTCAGGATTCCGGCAAGGCAATGTACGTGAAGGAGAGTTTGTTCCCGCATCAAGAAATGAAATCATCGCATCGAAAATGCTACGTGGGGAAACTGTACCGTACATAAAGGAAGTTGATCTCCCATATATGAAATATCTTGAGGTTGATATCAACTTCTCTCTGGACTACAAAAACAGCGATACGGGCGCCTTATCTTCAATGCTTGAAAGCACCATAGTCTTTGCTGAAAACGGTATCAAAATACCGTCGCTAAATGCGTGCGACTTCTTTATACACCTCTGCGCACACCTCTGCAAGGAGGCAACAACGCTATCTTGGGTCGAAATGCACCGCGATATGACGCTTTACAAATATTGCGACATTTATCTGCTTCTCAAAGAGCTGAGTGATGAGACTATCGAAAAAATTTTTGCAAGAGCGTCGGAGCTCGGGCTTAGCCATGTATGCGCCTATGCGATACTCGAGGCGAGCAACCTGTTCGATATAGCGCCTGGCTTTGCGCAGAAAAAATCGGCTGAAATACTCGCCTGTGATAAGGATTTTACTTGTAGAGTCATTTCTCCAAAAGACCAAAAGATTTTTATCTATAAAACAAAAAGCACAACGGAACGCTTTTTTATGAACGAGCGAGCAAAAGACCTGGAGGAGGTTTCGGATGAAAAGGCTTGATATGCGCGAAAACAGAGCGCCCGGATTTCTTATAACCTTCTGCGGACTTGACGGTTGCGGCAAAACGACAATGATGGAAAGGCTAACAAACGATCTGAAAAAAGATTTCGATGTTTTCACGACAAAACAGCCCACGTCAAACGTGCGAAGATCGGATATATTCAGAACATATATGGACTGTCCGAATCACGACGCCTTTGACTATCGCAGTCTTTCTCTGCTCGCGGCAAGCGACAGAGTTCAACATGTCAGCAAGGTCATTGCTCCAGCGCTTGAAAGCGGTCGAATCGTCTTAAGCGACAGATACTTTTATTCGTGCCTTGCAAACCTCCGCGCAAGAGGCTTTAAGACCGATAAATGGATATACGAAATAGCGGAATATATCATTAAACCAGATATAGCTTTCTTTTTTGATGTTCCGGTAGAGACCGCCGTCGAAAGAGTGCGTTCAAGACCTGCAGAGAAAGAGCGATATATCGATATGGAACTGCAATACAGACTGCGCGACGAATATATCGATATCTGCAATTCAAACGGGGGAATCCTCATATCCACATTACAGAAAGAGGACGAATGTTATTCAATTGTCAGACGCGCTGTAGGGGAGGTGATTTCAAATGGACATATCCGATAAAGTATCCGCTGTTTTATCCGAACTCAGCGGAGTCGAAAATGTCCTCCCGGAGAGCCTGCTTCAGGATGACCTTCTGCTCGACAGTATTCAGATGGTCGCGCTGCTTGTAATGATAGAGGAAGCATTTCAGATAACCCTTGACGAGGTCGATATGAATCCATTTGATCTTACAAAAGCAGAGGATGTAATAAATCTTGTACAAAAATACATAAAGGAGGATGCCGATGAAAAAGACTGTTGAACTGCCGCTTATTGAACCGCTGTACAGCACATATCACTATCAGGGTACATGCACGGCAATCATAAGAGATAATCCGTCGATCAGAAACTGGTACCTTGAAGAAATTATGATGCTCATATGTTCGAAAAAGTTTTTAAGCGACTTTTCATCTCCCGAAGTCGGCATTGTCGATTCGGGGTGGAATGTAAGTCCGTATATCGAAAGACGCTGGTTCAATACTCAATTTTTCAAAGGCTATGTACACGGTATCATCCGCAATATGATAGATGCGGGATACTATGTATGCTTTGACGGGATCGATGACTACTATGTTGAGGGTAAGAGCTGGTACAAAAAGCGCCATTTCGCACACGATGGAACAATCTGCGGATATGACAGAGAAAACAAAACATATTGTATCTATGCTTACGACAGCAACTGGGTCTACAGAAAATTCAATACCCCACAGAAAGCCTTTGAAGCGGGACGAAGAGCAAGCTATAACAAGGGGTGGTTCGGAAACATCTGTGCTATAAGACCGAAAAATGTACAAGTAAGTTTTTCACCTGAAAACTGTCTTAAAAAAATAGGCGAATACTTGAGTCATACAATAGATAAATATCCGGAAGAAACATCTGAACTCGTATACGGAATTGCCGTTCACCACTATATCGCAAAATACCTTGACAGGCTTTATGACTCTTCAATCGCATATGAAAAAACGGATCGTCGTGTATTGAGACTTATATGGGAGCATAAAAAAGCGATGCTTGAAAGAATCAAACGGCTTGAAACAGAGCTTTCCCTTTCCTCGAATGCAAGCGACGCATACAGCTTGATAGTCAAAAAAGCCGATACGATGAGAATGCTTTACGCTTCTCATCTGATGAAGCGTCGCGACTCGCTCCTACCGACAATAAAAAATATGTTACTTTCAATAAGCGATGATGAAAAGCGAATTCTGACAGAACTCTTAAACTGCGCGGGAGGTGACTCAAAATGATACTATGGGATTACATAAAAGAGCAAATGCTGCGGTATAAAGATCAAAAGGTCTGCGAGGAAGATACCGAAATATCATTTAATGAGCTTATATCGCGCAGCGAACATTTTGCGGACAAGCTGAGAGGATTCCGGTGCTGTGCGATACTTTGCAAATCCGAAATGTTATCGGCGGCAGCACTTCTTTCCTGCTTTGCAGCAGGGGTAACAGCCGTACCGTTGTCTTTAAGATACGGAACAGCTCATTGCAGCAAAATTCTAGATACGATATCTCCCGACGCCATGATTACAGATACCGACGGAGAGCTCTCCGTTGGCAAATATGAAGGCAACAAGTATTCGGAACCGGAAGAACATCCTGCGCTGATAATGTGTACATCGGGAACGACGGGTAAGCCCAAAGGCGCTATGCTCAGCGAAAGGAACATCATAACAAATGTCGGCGATATCGCATCATATTTTGAAATAGGGTCCGGCGACAAAATACTCATTTCACGCCCGCTTTATCATTGTGCCGTTCTTACGGGGGAATTCCTTGTTTCACTCGTCAAAGGCGTAGCTATACAGTTTTATTCGGAAAAGTTCAATCCTATCAGAATGCTCGAACTTATCGATCAATACAGCATAACAGCCTTTTGCGGCACTCCTACGCTTCTTTCTGCAATGGCAAGGTTCAAGCGCGACAGCAGAACGAAAACGCTGCGGCACATCTGCATAAGCGGAGAATGCATGGGAGCGGATACAGCGCTTATGATACGCAATTCTTTTCCTCAGTGCAAGATATACCACGTTTACGGACTTACGGAAGCTTGCCCGAGAGTCAGCTATCTGCCTCCGGAGCAGTTCGCAAAACATCCTGATTGCGTCGGAATACCGCTGAAATCGGTCTCGCTGAAAATACTTGATACATCGGGAAAAGAATGTGGAAAAAACGAGGAAGGAATTCTCTGGGTAAAAGGCGAGAACGTAATGCTCGGGTACTACGCCGAAAAGGAAAAGACGCAGAAAGTGCTTAAAGACGGTTGGCTCTGCACGGGCGATATCGCTTGCATCGGAGACTCGGGCTTTCTCAAAATAAAAGGCAGGAACGACGATCTCATCATCAAGGCAGGAATGAATATCTATCCCGCAGAGGTGGAATATGAGCTGAAGCGCGATTCTCGCGTTAAAGAAGTGCTTGTCTACGGATTTGACACAATATCCGGAAAACAGATAGGTATGAAAATCGTCGGCGATTTCTTATCTGTTGACGAGGTGAGAAAGCTATGCATTGAACATCTACCATTGTTTCAGATCCCGCAGGTCATAGAGCTGGTGGACGAGCTTCCCAAAAACGGCTCAGGAAAAATCATAAGAGGAAGGATAAAATCATGACCGAGCTTGAAAAAAAGCTTCTCATATCAAAAGAAGACTACCATACCCTTTTGAATCACTTTAACGGAGGGATATCATCATCTGAACAAATAAATTACTATTTCGATACAGATGACCTTGCGATGAACAAGAACAATATCACTTGCCGCGTAAGGCTCAAAAACGGAAAATACAAGGCGACTATGAAGTTTCATTTTGCGGACTCCGATAAGAGCATCGAAAAACAGATGCCCATATATAACGGACTTGAAAAAAACGCTTTTACTGAGATCGGGCTAAAGCTGAAAGGCTCTCTTGCAACGATCCGAACCGTGCTTTACAAGACAGACGGTTATGAACTTGTCGTAGACGAAAACAGATATCTTGGACACACCGATTACGAGCTTGAAATCGAGTATGCACCGGACAATGAAAACAATGCGCGGGTACTCCTGAAAAATTTGCAGGGTATGTTAATACAAAAAAGTCGCTCTCTCAATAGCGATGAAAGTATTTCCAGTGCGTCAGGAGTTAGGAGCAAAGCCAACAGGTTTTTTGAAAGAATTAACAACGGTAAAATACCGACTCAAAGCTGGAACGGCAAGTCTTCGGAAAACGGAACGAACGTTTTTGGCAATCTTGACAACAATGGTTATATGCGTGACTACTTCGACTCAATAACGCCGGAAAAAAGCATTTGCCTTTCATGTTCTTATTTCAAGGGCTGGCTCTGCGATACTCCCGACGGCGTTTGCGAATATGAGTGCAATTGATTTCAAAAAAATTTTCAACCATGACAGCAGCTGTCACCGTTAAATTTTATACTTTGGTTGCAGCTGCTAAAACAAAAACAAATTTAATAAAATTAAAGGAGAATAAAAATATGGCATGCAGAAATGCTTATAAAACAAGAATATCAGAGGTCGAGAATATTGCACCTGTTGCCTCGACATCAATCCCTGAAGTGGCAAAAAACGTAGACAGACTTCTCTTCGGTGCGGACTCCGCCACACAGGCATCCGACCTGCTTCAGAACAACATCGACCATTTTGAGTGGATCGTACGAAACAAAATCTATCCCAATTTCTGCGGAAGATACATAAGCGGAGAAAACCGCCTCACGAAGGAGGAAATCGGTTTTATACACAGCAAGGGCTGCAAAATTGCGGCGATGTACACCTGTTCTGACGAAAAGAACACTGAAGAACAAGGCGTTATCGTAGCAAAGAAAGTCAATGTTTGTATAGCCGAACTCGGCATTCCCGAAGGAACAGCTATATTCCTCGAAATAGGCGATAACGAAACGGCAAACCGCGACTTTATGAGAGGCTTTGCAAAAGCACTCATTGCAGAAGGTTATACGCCAGGATTTATCGCAAATACAGACGCAAAATTTTCATTTGACCGTGAATACAGTCGCGGCATACAGTCTGACAAGGAGATTTTTGAAAGATGCCTTATTTGGGCAAAAGCACCCACCGTCAAGGAATATGACGGCATCACCACATCACATCTCATCCATCCTGACAATTGGATGCCCTTTGCACCTTCCGGCATTACAAGAAATGCCATCGCCGTATGGCAGTACGGCACAAAATGCCATCCGATCGAAGATGACGAAGGTGAGATGACTATGTTTAACCTTGACCTCGTAAGAAACGAGAAGGTTATTATCGAAAAAATGTTTTGATTTTGGGAGGAAATGCTATGATTTATGTAAACTCAGTCAGCGTTTATCCAAAAAGACTTTCTCTCAAAGTCGGCGAATGGTATTATTACACTTCGGTAGAGATATGTCCTACTAATGCATCATGCAAGGACATTGTATGGAGCAGTGATAACCCGTCCGTTGCATCCGTAAATGCATCAAGCGGTTACATCTACGCAAAATCCGAAGGAACCGCAACAATTTATGCTATGGCTACCGACGGAAGCAGATGTAGCGATTCCATAAGCGTAAACGTCGGAAGCGGAAGCGGAAACATACATGTAAGCTCCGTAAAACTCGACAGAAGCAAAGCGACAATAGAAGTATGTGAGACATTATTGCTCACCGCATCCGTATACCCCGAAAATGCGACCAATCGCTCGGTGACATGGAATACAAGCAATGCAAGCGTTGCAACAGTACATAATGGCATTGTGTACGCATCCTCCAAAGGAACCGCAACAATAACGGCAACAGCCGCAGACGGTAGCGGAAAAAGCGCTTCATGCGTTGTTACTGTTACGGACGAGATACTCGTAACTTCAATACAGATGGAAAACTCGGTATATAATCTGACTTTGGGAAAGTCGGATTATATAAAAGCTACAATCCGTCCTCAAAACGCGGCAAACAAAAACATAGCGTGGAGTAGCAGCGATCCCTGTGTTGTGACGGTAAACCCATCAAGCGGTCTTGTATATGCAAGAAATTTGGGAACGGCAACAATATCAGCGGTAGCGCAGGATGGAGGCGGCGCAATAGGCTCATGTAATGTCGTCGTATCGCGCAATATCAAAGTCTCGCATATATCTCTCAACCAAAGCGAGCTTGTACTTAACAGAGGCGAACCATATACTCTTGAAGCCGAAGTGTCTCCCGCAAATGCAGCGGTAAAAACGATCAAATGGCGCAGTAGCAATCCATGCGTTGCAGATGTAAATAGAAACTCGGGAGAAGTGATAGGTATAGCGGCCGGCTCTGCAAAGATATATGCAGAAGCGCAGGACGAAAGCGGCGTTTACGCAGTGTGTTCCGTTAAAGTCAGCCAGACGGCCAAAAATCCTGGTTCGGATGAACCTAAAGATACCACCAATCACGGCACCATCGCCGACCCTGTTGACGCATATACAGGTGCGCATCTTCTTGATAATACAGTAATCTCCTTGTTTGGAGGTCAGGGACTCAAACTGTCAATGCACTATGATTCCACTAAGCTTGTTTCGGGGGTGCTCGGTATCGGCTGGTCACATAGCTATGAAAAGCGTATCGAATTTTGCGGAGACGAAGCCTATGTTTACAGTACTCCTTCGGTTTATTCAAGATATGTTATAGAATGTGACAACCCTTCCGTTTTTAGATGCACAAGTGCCGACAAAAAAGAATATATACTTACAACAGACAATTCCGGGCAATATCCGTACATTATAGACTGCAACTCAACAAAGACGGAATATTATGATGCAAAAGGCAGGATTGCCAAAATAACAGATCATCAAGGCTTTGAGACACTCATATCTTACTCTGACTCGTTGATTACAATTACCGACTGTGTCTCGGGCAAAAGAATATATCTCGAAAAAGACTCGTCGGGTAAAGTCCGTCGCATTTATGACGATGCGTCAAGACAAGCTACTTTGACATACACAGCCGATGTTATAACAGAAATCTGTGATGCGAACGGGAACAAACTCTTCTACGAATACGATGACGAAGGAAGAGTCAAAAAAGGTACAGACTCAAAAGGCATTTGCTACTTCGAGAACACATATGACGAATACGGTCGTGTTTCTGAACAGAAAGACGCACTCTCGAACAAAACGTTATTCACATATGACGGAAATAAAAGAATTTCAACAAACAGAGACGGCAAACAAAGTATCCGCGAATATAACGATGAAGGACTTCTTGTCAGCGTTACGGACGAAAACGGCAAGAACACCTCTTACGAATACGACAGCTCTTACAACATCGTCAAAGAAACAGATGCAAAGGGCAACTCTGTTGTAAAGCAGTATAACAGCTCAAACAAACCCACTGAAATCACAGATAAAAACGGCAATAAAACGGTTATTACATACGACGGCAAAGGTAATGTTGCAAAAATCTGCTACCCTGCAACAACGAGTGGCACTCCCGAAGAAACCTTCGTCTATAACAGTCGTAACCAAATAATACGTCACACAGATGCAAGAGGCATGGTGACCGTATATACTTATGATGGAAATGGTATGCCCGCGACAAAGAAAGCGGGAAGTCGCCCTGCTGTGACATATTTGTACCAAAACGGCTTGCTCAAATCGCAAACCGATTCAATGGGCAATACAACACATTACACTCATAACCAGCTGGGACAAGTTACATCCAAAACAGATGCAAACAACAAAGTTACAGCGTATGTTTACGATAAAATCGGCAACCTTATCAGTACAACAGACGCAGAAGGAAATACTGTCATAAACACTTATGATTGCAACTATCAGAAAACTTCTGTAACTGATGCAAACGGTAACAAAACCGATTATGCCTTCAACGGCAATATGAAAAATACATCCGTTACTCTTCCGGACGGTCATACGGTACATTATGAATACGACGGCGAAGACAGAGTTGTAAAAACTACAGACCAGGATGGCAATATAACCACGGCAACATACGATGACGGCGGACGACTCATATCAAAACGTCTCTCGGACGGTGCAATAGTAAGTTATGAATATGATTCAATCGGCAATGTGACAAAAGAGACAAACCCCGAAGGCGGAGCAACTGTCAAAACTTATGACAAAGTCGGCAATGTCCTCACTGTCAGGGATGCCATAGGCAACATTACTTCGTACGAGTACAACTCATTGTCCAAAGTGACAAAAGCCACAAACGCCGTTGCAGGCTCAACTGTATATGAATATTCAAAAGCGGGTGACCTCCTCAGCGAGACCGATGCACTCGGTAATAAAAAATCATATACATATGACATATTCGGCAACAGGCTCACAGAAACAGATGCCAAAAACAATGTAACCGTTTATACATATGACGCAAACAACAATCTGCTCACAGTGAAAGACGCCTTAAATCACGTCACAACTTATACCTATAACGCACTTAATCAGTGCATATCCGTAAAAGATGCTGAAAATAATGTCGTTCACTACGGCTATGACGCTGTTGGCAGAAGGACAACGGTGACAGATGCAAGGGGCAATGTGTTCACCACGTTTTACGATGGAAACGGCAATGTAATAAAGACGACAGATGCCAAAGGCAATGTAATCAGCGAGACTGTATATAATTGTCTGAACAAGCCGCTCCGCATAATCGACGCACTTGGAAAAGCCACAACATATACATACAATGCGCTCGGAAGCATCGAAAGCGTGACGGATTCTATGAACAACCGCAATGAATATACATACAATTCACGCGGTCAGAACACAGCCGTCCGCGACGCTGCAAACAACACAAGTACCGCAACATATGATCTTCTCGGCAATATAACACGCCTTGCAGGACCTCTCGGCGGTGCTACCAATTACACCTACGACGATATGGGCAGGCTCACATCCGAGTCCACCGTTTCGGGCGGTACAAAGTCTTACGAGTACAACGAGCTGAACGTTCGCAAGAAGATCACCAACGCACGCGGTCAGATTCGTCAGATCTTCTATGACTCCATGGGCAGAATCACGGGCTATACTTCCCCCGAAGGCGCTGTAAGCTACACTTACGACGCAAACAGCAACGTATTGACCGTAAACGACAGCCACGGCACGATCACAAGAACCTACGATGCTCTCAACCGTGTATCGAGCTACACTGACACATACGGAAAAGTCATTCGCTATGAGTATGATGCGGTTGGTAATCTCTCGAAGATTATTTACCCTGATAATACTGCCGTAACCTATGCGTATGACGCAAACCACAATCTTGTACGCGTAACCGACTGGGCAAACCGTGTCACGGCTTATACCTACGATGCAAACAACCGTGTAGTAGGCGTTACCAAGCCCGACGGAAGTGTAACAACCACCGTCTACGACAACAAGCAGAGAGTGACTTCTACCGTTGAAAGAACGGCAGCCGGCGCGGTAATTACAGGCTTTGAATACACTTATGACGACTTGTCGAGAATTATCGAAGAAAAGGTACTTGCAAATTCGACCAAAATGTGTTATACTTATGATAATCTCAGCAGGGTCACTGAGAGAACTGTCAAGAAGCTCAGCGATAACTCGGTTGTATCTACCGAGACCTTCAACTACGATGCAGCAGGTAACGTAACCTCTGCACCCGACAGCAGCTTCCAGTATGACACCAACAACCGTCTGATCTCGTTCAATGGCAACACCGTAAGCTATGATCTTGACGGCAATATGCTCTCGAATGGTTCCCTTGCCTGCACTTATGATTCCGGAAATAGGCTGATTACTGCGGGCGGTCATACCTACACCTACGATGCCGCTGATATTCGTATCCGCAATCTCTGTGCAGGTGAAGACACTACCTATACCTACGACCCTCACGCCAAGCTCAGCAGATTGCTCTGCAAGACTACTAACGGTGTTGTTACCAAGTATGTCTACGGACGCGGGCTCATCGGCGAGGAAGTAAGCGGTACGTTCAAGACCTACCATTTCGACTACCGTGGCAGTACCATTGCAATTACCAATGCAAGCGGAAATATTACCGATACCTTTGCATACGATACCTATGGTAAACTTCTCAGCAGAACGGGTACAAACAAGGTAATCTTCGGATATAACGGTCGCGACGGTGTTGTTACCGATGATAATGGTCTTATCTATATGAGAGCACGTTATTACTCACCCACAATGAAGAGATTCATTAATGCTGATGTCGTAGCTGGTGCTATTTCCAATGCGATTACACTCAACCGTTTTGCATATGCAAATGGTAACCCCGTTTCCTTTGTGGATCCGTTTGGACTCTGGAGTTTGAAGAGCGCGTGGAACGGTTTAAAAAACTGGGTTAAGGAAGAAATTGTTAATCCTGCTGTTGATTTTGTCAAAGAAAAGATCGTTGATCCTGCTATAGATGCGGCTAAGACTACGTTTAAAAATATTGAAAATCTATATCTAAAAGCCGAGTCTTCTTGGTCTGACGTTTATAATACAACATTTAATAATCATGAGGAAAATTTGAAATACGATGTAAAAAATGACATTATATACGATCAAGATACTGTTTGCGAAGATATCAAGCTAGGAGATCATACTATGCCCTATGCAGGGTGTGAAGTAATAGCTGTATATAACGCTAGAATCTTGCTTGGTTATGCAGATGTCTCTTTAGCTGACACCATAGAACAATTCGCAAACTGCGGTGCTTTAACAATGCAGCCAGTCCTTCGTGGTGGATTCGGTGGAAATCCTTTCTCTATCGGAAAAGTGCTTAAAGCAGAAAACCTGAAGTACTCTACTATCGAGAGCTTTGAACAAATGAAAGGTACTCCCGGAGTCTATATTGTTTCTGTTTGGAACAGCAACGATTTTGACTCGATGATTCACACAATAGCCATAGAAATCGTTGACGGTGAAGAACCACGTATGATAAATGGTGACTTTAATATGGATAGCACCACTGAAGATATTTTTATCACGGGATACAAGGTATCAAGAAAATAGAATACATCTCAAGGAGAAAAGGCATGAAGAAAGCTGTTGTTTTTTTATCATTTTTATTAGTGGCTTTGTTATTTCTATCTTCCTGTAGCCATATAAGAAAATTTGACTCATCTCATCCCGTCAACCACCCGATGTCTAAGTGGGAAGGCGACGCTGAGGGATTGCATTTTGAGCTGTATATCGGCGACGAAGAACACAATGATTTTATGATTATTGATTATGGAAATAAAAAAATTTCCTATCTTGTTTGGTGGCATCAAAACTATCTGTCACAAATGACCATCAACGACATAAGGGAATCTTCCCTAGATGAAAGCATATCGCCTGCGGATCAAGTATTGCATTTACTCAGAGGCAGCTGGAACATCGACCTTATAGATGAAACTCACTTTAAGTTCATTCACGGATCGGCGGAATTTCCGGATGCTACCAACAACATCCCGGAAGTAATGTTACCGAACGAAATTGTTATGACACGCACACGGTGGGATCTGGGCAATGAAAGCTTTCCTCAACCAAAGAGAGACGAAGCCTATGACCTTTGTCCCACATACCGATATGGTACACAATGGGTATCCGATGATAATATGATTACTATAGATAATATTAAAAGCCGTGGTACTTATACCTCGGGTACATCAAAAGTCACATTTGCGGAAGAACCAAATTCGGTATACTACATTGGTTTCTTTGAATTGGATTACAAAGCATATTTGATGAAATGGGAAGAGGATTCCTTATTCTATTTTTCTAAAAGCAAATTTGCAAATTCAACAGAAGAATGGCAATGCGAATATTTTGAAAACTATTTTACAGCACGAGTTATCCGCTCCGAACACTATGAGCCGGGGCATATTCTAACCTTCACCTTGGTTGAAACACCATTAGAATAGCAGTATTCTTCATACTAAACAAGAAGTGTATGATCTCCATCCCTCGACTAAATTCGTAGTCGAGGGATTTTTATAAAATTCCAATAAACATTAAATACATTGTTACAGCTCCGACACATGTTGCATTTTGACTGTAACCGACAGCCACGGTACCATCAAGAGAACTTATGACGCGCTCAACCGCGTGACGAGCTATACCGACACCTATGGCAACGTGATTCGTTACGAATACGATGCGGTTGGAAATCTGTCGAGGCTCATTTACCCCGACAATACTGCGGTCAATTACGAATATGACGCAAACTATAACCTCATACGCGTTACCGACTGGGCAAACCGCGTAACGACATACACTTACGACGAAAACAACCGTGTTATTGGCGTTACCAAGCCCGACGGCAGCACTACAACCACCGCGTATGACGCAAAGCAGCGAATGATCTCCACCGTTGAAAAAACTTCATCCGGCAAGGTTATTTCCGGCTTTGAATACACATATGACGATTTGTCGAGAATTGTCGAAGAAAAAATACTTGCAAATAATACCAGATTGTGTTATACTTATGACAACCTTAGCAGAGTTATCGAAAAAACCGTTAAAAACAACGACGGCTCGGTAATTTCCACAGAAACGTTTGATTATGACGCCGCAGGAAACATTGTCGGCGACGCTTCTGAAACCATATTTGAATATGACACAAACAACCGCCTTGAAATGTACAACGGTTTTGAAGTGACATATGATATGGACGGCAATATGGTGTCCAATTCCGAAAGCGTTTTCGACTATGACTCTTCAAACCGACTTGTCAGAATGGACGGTCACTTCTACACTTACAACGCCGAAGACGTGCGTATAAAGTGCGTTTGCGACGATAAGGAAACCACCTACACATACAATACGAACTGCAAGCTCAGTCAGCTTCTTACAAAGACGACGAACAGCGTAGTTACAAAGTATGTATACGGTCTCGGACTTATCGGAGAAGAATCAAGCAATATGTTCAGAACATACCATTTCGATTTCAGAGGCAGCACGGTAGCCGTTACGGACGCAAGCGGCACTGTAACCGATACATTTGCATATGATACTTATGGCAAATGTATTGCGAGAACAGGCACAAGCGATATAATTTTTGGCTACAACGGCAGAGACGGTGTTGTGACTGACACAAACGGTTTGTGCTATATGCGCGCGAGATATTACTCGCCTGAAATGAAACGTTTCGTTAATGCGGACATTGTGGCAGGTAAACTCTCCAATGCAATTACGCTCAACCGCTTTGCCTATGCTAACGGCAACCCTGTTTCTTTCGTAGATCCGTTTGGATTAAGTGCGGAGAGAGGTAATACTGCTTCCACCTCCCATGTATATGGTCCTACGCTTCCTTATTGTTATCCATCCATTAATAAGACTTGGCAGGAATTAGGGTTTGTTTATGATGGATCAATGAGAGATTTTAGAAGATTAGAGCAAGGATTACCTCCATATGCATATGAAGTTTGGCTAAAGCAGGAACAAGAAAAGCAAACATATTATAGTGTCTCTTGGAAATCCATATCGGGTTCTGTAGGTAATGATACTGCATCTGCATCTGGCGGATTATATGCAGGAACTGCATATGCTGGACTGATGGATAAAGGATTGGGCGCTGAAGCGGGAATTTCAGGCGCAACCGCCGAAGGCAACTTAACTCTTGGAAATCTGTCTTTGGATGGAGAAGCTAATATCTTGGCTGCAGAAGTAAGTGCCGAATTTCTTTACGAAGGAGGCTTTAAACTTGGTGCTGAAGCGAAAGCGTCAGTAGCAACAGCCGAGGCATCATTTACAATAGATCTTTGGCTTTTTGAAATTGAGATAGGTGCCAACGCTGACTTTTTAAGTGCCGGTGCAGAGGCAAATGTTACTGCTGGAAAAAATGATGAAGGCAAATTTGAAATAGGTGCAGAAGCAGGAATAGGCGCATTGCTGTTTGGATTTGGTTTGGATATCTCACTTATATTTGGCTAACAACCAAATTAATCATTTTTAGGAGGAAATATGATTCACGGTATTAGATATGTTAGACAGGATGTTAGTTATATCTCAAAAAACCACTATTGTCCCATTTGTAACACCCTACTGAATGCTGTTAAGGTGTCCAAGGTTATAAATTCCAATTCGGAAGAAGCAAAAGACCTACCACCGATACTTCCAAAAACTGTTATTGGTTGCGGCGTTAAATTTCGAAATTATAACGCGGTTGGAAATATCAAATGGATATGGAAACAATTTGAATGTCCAAATTGTAAACATAACTTTACCGTGGATCAGATAAAGCAAATTGAATCTTCTCCAAAGGAAAAGTGGATAGAATTGCTTTCTTCCTTTGATGAACCATCAATACTGCATGACCAAAAAAAAATGAATACAAAAAACAGCAAAAGCAAAATGAAACTTGTCTTACTAATCACAATTCCAACTATTATAATTCTTACGTTCGTGATAGGACTTATAATCACGCTTTCGTCTTCCTCAGATTTTGTTGACACAAACGGTCCCGAAAATTTCTCTTTGGTTGAATTAACTAAAGAAGATATCATTAAATCTGATAAAAATTACAGAGCCTCTATGGGATCCAAACAACGTTCAGGTGGAAAAACCTATGTTGTCGGAACAAAATTTCGAGAATATGATCGCGACCATATAACCGTATCATATGGTAAGATTCACGGAGTTACAATACTTCAAGCTACAAAAATATTCGGTAATACTTTAACAATTAACATTAATAGTTCTATAGAAAAAGGAAATGCTGAAATTATTGTTATGATTGATGGAGAATATTATTGTTCTGTGATCGCAAATCAAAATCAGTCCATTACTCTTCAAGATATTTCTGGAAAAGAAGTAATTGTAAAACTCGCTGGCGAAGACGCTAAAATAAAAGTAGATATTGTTCGTACATATTGAACAACAATTTTCTCCGTCCTTGGAAACAGGGGCGGAGTTTTTGTTAACGGTACCAAAGCTTACGAGTATGACGCAAGCCACAATCTCATCCGTGTAACCGACTGGGCAAACCGCGTAACGACATACACTTACGACGAAAACAACCGTGTTATTGGCGTTACCAAGCCCGACGAAAGTGTAACAACCACCGTCTACGACAACAAGCAGAGAGTGACTTCTACCGTTGAAAGAACGGCAGCCGGCGCGGTAATTACAGGCTTTGAATACACTTATGACGACTTGTCGAGAATTATCGAAGAAAAGGTACTTGCAAATTCGACCAAAATGTGTTATACTTATGATAATCTCAGCAGGGTCACTGAGAGAACTGTCAAGAAGCTCAGCGATAACTCGGTTGTATCTACCGAGACCTTCAACTACGATGCAGCAGGTAACGTAACATCTGCACCCGATAGTAGCTTCCAGTATGATACCAACAACCGTCTGATCTCGTTCAATGGCAACACCGTAAGCTATGATCTTGACGGTAATATGCTCTCGAACGGTACCCTTACCTGCACATATGACTCTGCCAACAGACTCGTTTCTGCGGGAGGTCACACCTACACTTACAACGCTGAAGACGTAAGGATTCGCAATCTTTGTTCCGATGAGGATACTACATATACCTACAATACCAACGCCAAGCTCAGTATGCTTCTGATGAAGACTACGGACGGTGTGGTAACCAAGTATGTATATGGTAAGGGACTCATCGGCGAGGAAGTAAACAACACATTCAAGACCTACCACTTCGATTGCAGAGGCAGCACCATTGCAATCACTGATGCAAGTGGAAATATTACCGACACTTTTGCATACGATACCTATGGTAAGCTCCTCAGCAGAACTGGTACGAGCAAGGCGATCTTCGGTTATAACGGCAGAGACGGTGTAGTAACCGACGATAACGGACTCATTTATATGAGAGCGCGTTATTACTCGCCTGACATGAAGCGATTCATCAATGCAGACGTCATAGCCGGTGCTATCTCAAATGCAATTACGCTCAACCGTTTTGCTTACGCAAATGGCAATCCTGTTTCTTTTGTAGATCCGTTTGGACTCTGGAGTTTGAAGGATGCATGGAATAGTTTCACAAATTGGGTTGATGAAAAAATCGTTGATCCCGTAGTTGAAACATATCATAAGGTGAAAGACGCTGTTGTTGACACCTACAACACTGCCAAAAATGCCGTAGTTGATACCTACAACAATGTAAAAGATTGGGCTGTGGACACCTACAATGATGCCAAAGATGCTGTTGTAGAAACATATAATGAAATCAAAGATTGGGCTGTTGATACCTATAATGACGTTAAGGAAAGAGCTGTTGACACTTACAATGATATTAAAGAATGGGTTGAAGATACCAAAGTGGCAGTAAAAGACTTTGGAGAAAAGGCAGGAAATGCTTTCTTAAATTCAATCGAGGCAGAAGCAGGAGTAGGGTACGGGTTCGGAAAATCTTTCAAAGCTGGAATATTTGAAATAGAAGCACACGCTTATTCCGATAATTTCACCGTTCGACTTGATGACAGTGAAGTTTTCATGGATAACTCAGGCGGTGCAGGAATTTCAGCTAATATATTGGATCAGAAAAAGATGTCCTTCGGTGTTAGCGGCTCCTATCATCACGATTATGTAGATAGACCTAATGATTGCAAAGAACACCACGCTTGGTCTAATCCATTCAGTGTAGCAACCTGCGAACACGCCGATAAGACGCCTATGTCTTTCTCTGTTCCGATTAAGGGATCTATCGGTGCAGATATATCCGAGGATGTCGTGCTTGGCATTTCTGGTTCAACACACATTGGAGTCGGTTACCATTACAGTGTTGGTTTTAACTTCAGTCAATTTTGGAGAGAACTTTGGGAGTGATAATTTGTTTTTAACGCGGAGGAGAACATATGAAATTAAAATTGATTAGATTGGCGAATGTTTTTAACCCTTCATTTCATCGATCATTTATAATTTTGTTTGCAGTAATGGCAGTGGGTGCCGTGTGCTTCAAGTTCAGATCCGATTTTGTATTACCTGGGATATTGTTGCTTTTAATTTACACCTTTGTATTTCCGATATTCAATTATCCTAAATACATTGAATTTTGCAATGATAGCATTTGTTATGTTTCTCCAGAAAATCTCCCAAGAAAACGAGGAAAAGGATTTACGAATGCAAAAGTTAGCTATCAAGTGACCGACATTACAAAATTCACTTTGGAGCAGAACAAAATAGAGCGATTGTTCGGATTAGCGCATCTTGTATTCAGTGGCAAAACAACATTTGATGCAGGAAAACATACCGATCGATTCCAGCCTAAAGATATTCATTGTGTTTATGGTATCCGCTATAGCAGACACAAGGATGACATATCTCTATATAGTAAGAACTATTATCAAGCTAAAGACGATAACAATTAATCGACATTGAAAAAACAATAGTTTTTCAGCCGCACTGAAA
>FR898212.1:2122-10166 GCA_000437375.1 Eubacterium sp. CAG:841 | reverse complement strand
ACTGAAAAGTGCGGCTGCTTGCTTTTTAAACTGTTTTTCAACTATTTTTGAAAATAAATTTGTAAATGGAACATAAGGTTTCTAAAAAGTCTTGACAAATGGCAACTTTTGTGGTATAATAAAACCACAAGTTCTACACCCCCGTTAAAGGAGATCTCCAATGAGAACAATGAATCAAGAAAAGGTAGAAAGGCTTGCCGACTTTATCCGCCAACACACAAGAGATAACAACGGCACTTCTCCAAGCCTTGCTGAAATCATGGAATATATGGGTATGTCAAAATCCACAGCGTATCGGTATATTCTTGAATTGGAGAAACAAGGACTTGTTTCATACTCCGGCAAAAATACCTTGGAAACCGATCTTCAACGCAAAATGAGATGTGGCTTCAAACGAATTCCGATCGTCGGGGAAATTGTATGCGGTTCTCCCGACGAGCAGGAGGAGCATATCAGCGGCTATCTGGCTATCCCCGAAGAATGGATAGACGGTGAATGCTTTCTTCTTCGCGCATACGGAGATTCGATGATTGATATCGGAATTGAGAAAGACGATCTCATTTTGGTAAAAAAGACCGCTACGGCAGAAAACGGCGAGGTAATTGTTGCCCTTACAGAAGACGGTAACACTCTGAAAAGATTGCTTTGGGAAGACGGTCGTCCGCGACTTCACGCAGAAAACAAAAAGTACAAACCGAAAAATCGCGATATCTACCCCAAAGCGTTAACAATTCAAGGCGTTGCATTAAAAGTAATTAAAGATATTAGTTAGAGAAAAGGAGATATATGACAAAATATCAATGTCCGGTTTGCGGCAAAAGAGCCTGTGACTCAGCCAAATCTCTTTCGCTCGCAAAATTATCATCTGACAACGAAAGTCAAGCGGATATTATCATCAAATGCCAATGTTGCAAAAGCACATTAGCAGTAAATGTCACTCAAAATACTTTTATCGTAAAGCAGCTGAACTCTTCGGAGAACACAAAATAATAAAATCCAAACTTCGTACATAGCACGATGTAAAACATACGAGCATGATAAGTAGCAATGAAAGCTATTTGTTATGCTCTTTTATTTTTACAGAAAGGAGCATCTGATGGGAACAGCCGAAAGAAGGCTTGAAATATTAAAATATCTTTGCAAAAAACGCCATGCGACAATGCCGGAGCTTTCAGAACAATTTGGCGTTTCCCTTCGCACTATTCAACGTGATATATATGAGATTGAAACAACCTTTCGTGTGCCCATCGATGTTAAGTGCGGCAAATATGACGGAGGGGTATATGTCATCGGAAATTACAGTTTTGATCGTACATATATGCATAGCGATGAAATTATTTTGCTTCGCAAAATTCAAGAAATAGTCGAAAATAAAATTTCAGAAAAAGAAAGCGTAATGTTGTTGCAGATCATTAAAAATTACGAAAAACCCGCATAAATCTTAATGCTGACATTAACTGTCGGTGTTAGAATTTATAATTCATATGCGGGCAGAAAAAATTGATTTTTTACAGAAAGGAGGAATCTCATGGAAGAAGCATCTGTCATTTTAGAAAGGCATGAGCAAAGAATCAATACACTTGAACGGGACATTTCAGATTTGAAAGCTGTTCAGACAGAGATACGGACAATGAATGAAACTCTTGTAACTCTCGCAACAGAGCTAAAGCATACAAATGAGCATTTAGAACGTCATGAACAAAAAATCGATGAAATAGAAAACCGTCCACAGCTAAAAATGCAACAGATAGCAACAGCTGTTGTTTCAGCACTTGCCGGAGGACTTATATCAGCTATTATCGGAATATTTCTTGCGTGAGAAGAACTATGAATATTGAAAACTTTATAAAACCAGAGCTACTTATCTTAGTTCCTGTGCTATATTTTATAGGCATAGGACTTAAAAAAAGTCCGATTTCAAATAAATTTATTCCTATTGTATTAGGCATTATATCGGTAATACTCGCAACGGCATGGGTTGTCTCCACAAGCGATATTTCAAGTCTTAAGGATATTGCCTGTGCATTCTTTGTCTCCATTACGCAAGGAATATTAGCAGCCGGTACAAGCGTATATATAAATCAGATATATGTGCAGTCAAAAAAGTCAGAGTAATCTGTAATCTTGTATTTGACATCGTTTTCTTTCTGCCTTGTAATAATATTTTATTGTTATAGTTCACCTTGTGGGTGCATGGTGAACCCACCCATAGGTCACCGAATACAAACATTTATCCCTTTGGTGTGCGGTATTTTGAAAAATCGGGGACGGTGAACATGAGCGAGCTTTTGGCACCGCTTTTGCGGAAACGCTGTTCGATCTTGATATACCCGTGTGAGGTCAGATCCTCAATGGCTCGCTTCACTGTGGATGGGGACAGACTCAGATCCTTTGCAATCCTTCTTACGGACGGCCAGCATTGACCGTCCGTATTTGCTCTGTTTACGAGGTACATATACACATGGACAGCACGGCTCGGAAGGTTGTCGCTGTAAATGGAATCGAAATAATTCACTTGGTGCCACCGTCCTGACCGAGATTGGTCCGCAATCCTTTGTGTCTTGCCGCCGCCTTTTTGCTTGAATAGTGCCTTTCCGCCATGGCTTCCTCCACACGGAAACTGCCATCCGGGATGTCTTTTCCGCTGCTTTTATCGTCCGCCACATGATATTTGTTGCAGATGGCTTCGCTCAGTTCCTCGCGGCTTGCGTAACAGATGGTTGCCCGGTCGCGCATAGGGACAGTGAACGGCTCTTTTTCAAATCGGATACCCCATTTGAAGAACAGCTTCAGCTTGACCTTGATGGGATAGAAGCCGGTCTTGGTCACGATAAAAGTCCCTTTCGGCAGAGCTTTCAGCTCGTCCGGTGTCATCAGTGGGCGCTCAATCATTTGCAGAGAGCGCGATCCTTCGCCTTTGCTCTGTGTGACCGAACCGGTGAGCGCCGTTCTGCTTCCCATTGCTTTGGAGAGAATCTGTGCCGACTCACTGTTGGGTGCAAAACCACCGAATACCGTCAGCTGTGTGTTGTCGATAATGATCTCCGCGCCTTCCTTGCCGTAGTTTTTCTGTAACTGTGCGAAGGACTGAATGATCGGCACAATTGAAACACGGCGGGAGCGGGATGCCGAGAACATCATTTCGGCGGATTCAATGCGAGGCAGGGTGCCGAACTCATCGCAGTAGAAGACCACGCGGTTTTCAAGCTTGCCGCCGTGTTCATCGGCAACGGCAAGAATTTCACGGTAGAGCTGCTGGATCAGAAGCGATACCATGAAGTATTTACTGCTGTCTTCCTCCGGCATAATGATGAAAATTGCCGACTTTTCTTTACAAAATCGCTCGGCATCGATCTCGGTATCGTTGCAAAGGATGGTTTCAAGCTCCGAATCAAGGAACGCATTTAATCTTGAAAGTGCTGTGGACATAACGCTTGCCATAGACTGCTCCGCCGTGTTGAGTGCCGCGCCGGCAAACCATTTTGCTTTGTGATCGGGTGGGAGAAGCTCCATGAGCTGTTGGAACTGATTCTTGTTCCGATTCCTGCCCGGTGCGAGAAGCTCCTGAATAATTTTGAACACCGACACGATGTGTCGTTCCTCCGGCTTGCAGAATTCCGAGACGAGAAGGATGGACGCTGTGATCAAACCTTCTGCGGCATCGTAGAAGTAGCTGTTCTGTCCGAAATTGCCCGCTTCCATGCCGGAGAGAATGATGGTCTTGGCAATGATTTTTGCGTACTTTTCCGCCTTGGCTTTGTACTGTACTTCATTCGTCCCGGAATACAAATCCATGTACTTGTTGACGAGGTGCAGAAGGTTGTTTCCGTGTGAGCGCATGGGATTGCGCAGGTCAATGACCGAAATGTTATAGCCATAATACTTGGAGGCGATAGAACCGTAGTTGCGCATGATGTCACCCTTGGTATCGGTTGAGAGAAACGACATCCCGGAAGCACAGGCGTATTCGATATTGGGATAGAGCCAATATGCAGTTTTACCCACGCCTGCGGCACCGATCATCATACAATGAACATCACCCGTATCCACAAGTGCCGTTGTCGTTTTCTTTTTGGATAGACAGCCAACCACAATGCCTTGCTCCTTCGGTCGGCTGCCCGGATTCTGCCGCCATTCTTCCGGGGTAAACGGAATGTGACGGTAGGTCTTTTTGATTTCACGGTTGGTTGCCCATCGCGCAGTTCCGTGCTGACCGTTTCCCGCAGTTTTGGCTTTGATTCCTTTCAGTCCGTACAGATAGGACAGCGCGGTGATGAGAATAAAAATGCCGCCGATGGCGGCGGATACAACAATCAGTAGTGTGATTCCTTCCAAAGCGGAACTCCTTTCAGTATGAAGCCCCTTGCCCGACAGTCGGTTCTGCGACCGTGGGCGAAAGTGAAATGCTCCCGCCGAGCTGTAAACAGGACAACCCGAGCAGGAGCATTCTTCTGATCTGCCATTCGATTTCGGTTTTGGTCTGTGCGTCGCTTTTGTCCGCATCTTCACGGATTTCCTTCAGGTCATAGCCGATGGAATCCAATTGAGAGGAGATATTCTGCTTGTCACGGTGCGGCTTATACAGCTTTGCCATCTGATCGGCAAGGACTTCGACCGTGATCGGCTTTCCGATCTGTCGGCTTCGTAAAACGCAGAAGGCGACAGCGGTCCTTGCCATCTCGGTGGCACAGGATTCTTTTTTCTCTGTCAAGTCTGAGGCGATAATCTGCTTTTTCAGCCGTTCCAGCTTTCGCATGGTATCGTCAAACAGATCGGCAGGCATCCGTTTGTATTTGATATATTCGTCGGTGTCTTCGAGAGACAATCCTTTCAGTTCGGCGGTTTTCTCTGCGATATACGCGAGCTTCGGATGTTCACCTGCGGGGATTGCGTTTTTGCCCATACGGGCTTTCAGGTCTTCGTCCCAATCCTTATGTGCGGGAAAGAGTCGGTACACCTGATACTCTCCGAGCGAATGGATGCTGTCCGCGATGCGGTATGCTCCCTCAATCCCCGCGGAATCGTGATCCAGGCAGAGATAAACCTGTTTCAGCTGCGGATGATCTTTTAGCATCCGAAGCGCGGCACGGTCGGCAGTTGAACACAAAGCGACATAGGAATGCTCCTGCCAACCTGCGGGATAGAGCGTCAGAAACGCAAGCAGATCTATCGGTGCTTCAAAAACATAGAGGCGGTCGCTCTTGCCGGTGTAATGAAACGCATAGTCCGCATCACTTCCCGTGATGTTGCCTTTGAAATCCGAGAGCGGGTTGGTCGCGCGTTTATGAAGATGCCGGACGGTTCCGGTATCATCCTTGCCGACAAAACAGACATTGTGATTGACCGCATCCTCATACAGCAGTCCCTCATGAGTGAAAGCATGAATGATATCTCGGTCGATACCGCGCTCGCTAAGAAGATACGCATACAGTCTGCGCATATCCGAATGCGGAGGGGGCAGCGAGAAGTTTTTCGGCTCGGGCTTAGGTTTTTCTTTACCTGCCGCACGGATTTCCTGTCCCGCACTCTCGCCGAGCAGACTGCGCACCGCTTCGGGATAGGTCATTCCGAAGAACTTGCGAAGGAATTTTACAGCACCGCCGCCTGTCTGCTCGTACTGGCTGTACCATTGATTTTCCCGGATCGTGACCTTTCCCGCAGGGGAGTCCCACGCAAATTCCTTGCCCGTGCGCTTTACCTGCTCGCCGTGAGCTTGCAGAAACCGAACGATGTCTGCCTGTTTTGCAAGCTCTTTTTCCTGTTCTGAAAAATGAATGTATGGCATTTGACTCCTTTCACATTGTATAGCCGATCTCGGCGTTTTTCTTTTCTTCAATCTCCCGGCGTTGGCGTTTGTCAATGGTCGGGAGTTTTTTCGCGTCGTCCCCGAGAATTTTATCACGGAAAGTGTTCGCGAGATTTTTGAGAAGCCCTGTGACTGCTGTCGCGCGGACGGAGTTTGTCTGATGATGCGGTGCAGTTTTTTTCTCTGAACCATGATGTGAGGTCGTGTCGCTGTCCGTCCGTGACTCATGCTTTTGTTCTCCCGACTGATTCATCCGCATTGCTTCCCGTATGATATCATTTTTTATCGACTTAAATTCCTTGTTCTGCGACAGTGGAATTTTCGGCGGCGTCTCGGAGGTATAGGTACGCAGGGCTTCATACTTTTTCTCGTACCAGAGGTCATAGAGCTTTGCAATATTCTCATCCTCGGCGAGCAGATCGATAATTTCGTCAATCAAATCTTTTATGTCCCGCTTGAGATACCCGTACACCTTCTTGCCTTTTGTGCGTGAGAGACGGAAAGAAAGCTCTGCGAGATTGGCTTCAATTTCGGGATGCGTGTTCGGATTTTCTGCCATGTCTGCGAGTATTTTTTCAAGGAGCGTGTGCCAATCTTTTTTCAGCTCGTTCCTTTTTTCTGTCTGCTCACAAAAAATATGCTGCAGGTCGTCCCGAAAAATATGATTGCCGAGCGCCGAACGCATCTGTTCCACACCGTTTTTGGAAAGATATCCGACCTTCGGATCGTCGGTGTAGGCGATAACATGAATGTGCGGGTGGTGTGATTCATTATGAAAAGCACCGTACCATTTCAGGTCTTCCAGGGGAATCCGCAGTGCGTCCGCCAGCTCCTGCGTGTGAGAACGAAGGAGCATCCGCCAAGCACGGGCGTTGTTATACCCGAGCCGTTCCGCGTCCTCGCGGCGCAAAGAGACAATCATCGTCCACACATTTCCTTCGTGCGTATTGAGATCCGCAGCAACCTCAGAGAGAACAATCTCGCCGTCCTCATCGGAAAAGAGTCCGTGTGAGCCGACTTTTTCCGCACGGGGACGGGTGGCAATGTAGTCGGCATAGGTCTTCTGACGCATGGCGGAGTGTGCGTTGTCCTCAATGGCGCGCGAGATGAATTCCGAAGCGTTTCCGACTGTCGGGTGCTGTTTGTAATCGTCATACTCCAGCATTTCCGCACTGTCGGGATAGTCCCGCAGGATTTTTGCAATCAGTTGTTTCTGATTATATGACACGGGCGCATACTTTTTGGAATCGTCGCACCGTTCCACACCATCGCGGAGTGCAATATATTTTGCGTACCCGCCGATCTTTTTTCGACCGCCGGGCTTGTAATAACGGAACTTGGTTACGAGTTTTGCCATCGGACTGCATCGTCAAGACGGATGGTGCCGTTGATCCGCTTGACCTGTTCCTCACAGCTTTCGCGCAATTTTCTGACATCCTCACCCGAGAAACCGTTCGATGCGGCGATAACATTCATCAGCACCGCAAGCTCCACTGCCACACGGTACAGCTGAGCGCATTGGCGATTTTCACTGTCCCGTATGATATTTTTCAGCGTGGAGATGACAATTCTCGGCAGGTAGCTTGGGTTATGTTCGCTTGCCACATAGCCGGAGTAGAATTCAATCGCCCGTCTGACATACTCGGACACGCTGCCGCAGTTGTCTGCCTCGTGCCACTTTTTTGCCATGTCGATGGTGGCTTCGGAAATGTAGATTGAGAATCGCTTTTTGCCGTTGCCGGCACTTTTGTCGTTTTCCACCGTCCATTGCTCCTTTCTTTGTTTTCTGTCTTTGACACACGGGTATTATGGCGTAAGCATTAGAAGGATTCCGCCGCCTGACACACTGTTTTGCGGTCAAATTGCCCTTTTGACGCACTGCCGTTCCTTTACCGATAGGCACGGAAAAGGAAGCAAATGCGGTCAAAACGCGAGGAAATGCGGTCGGCTCTGCCGTCCGCTGTGAATCCGGCAGGGCGTTTGACGCACTGCCTTTCTCCCGCTTGAAAATCGACCCTCGCAAATACCCGCTGAACCCCTCAATATAACCATCGGAACTCCCGTAAATACCTGCGTACCAAAGAGACGGAAGGCGACAGTAGTGGGCGATCCCGGCACGAGGCTCACACGCTCGCAAGAACCGCCCACAATCGTCGTATCAGCTGTCGGTCGGGTGTTTTCCCGCATCCTCACCGGAAGCCGCACAACCGCCTGAAACGGCGGGCTTCGGCTTTGCTG
>FR898212.1:0-2112 GCA_000437375.1 Eubacterium sp. CAG:841 | reverse complement strand
GGGCTTCGGCTTTGCTGCATTCTTCGGCTTTCCCGTGTCGGCGGGAGACCGCTTATCTATATACTCCCGCACCTTCAGCGGGACGGTCTTCCGATACAGACCGTCGATAAGTTCAACAATGACCGCTTCCGCCGTCTGATCCTTCTGCGAGAGAAAGATTTTCAGGGCTTCGAGCTTTTCGTCATCAAACGGAATCTGAATGGATACCTGTTTCATTATGCCTGTCCTCCCATCGTCGGAGCTTCGGTATTCGCGGTCGGTTCATTGAACCATCTCGACCACTGTTCCTCACTGCAGTACCCCGCAAGCGCGAAGGAGAAATCCCGGAGACGGTGTGCCGGGCATCCCGATACTTCGATCTGTGTCCCATACGCACCGTCATAGATACGCTCGACCTTTGCGGCAAGTACATCCGACCAGTCCCGCTTGCCTTCATCGGTCAGTGTGTTACGGTTCAGCTCCACGATGGTGGCAACCTCGTGTTCTTCGTCCGCATCCAGCAGATGCACATCTTCGAGGTTGCAACCCATGAGAGAGAAAACGGTCAGAAGCTTTTCGGATGCAGACGCATCCTCCGGCGCATTTTGCAGGTACTCCGAAATCTCGAAGCAGTCCTCGGTGGCAATGACCGCGCCGACTTCCTCCTGCGCTTCCAGCTCTCCGAGAAGCATTTCACCAATGCCGTTGGTGGGAGAGACGGTCAAATCGAAATGTTCTTTGATGTCATCAAACCCAATCACCCAGGAGCCATTTTCGGTTTCACCGAACCTGCCTTTGATTATAAGCTCGGCAACACGGTGAATCTCATCACGGAGAATTTGCCGTGCCTTCGGCAGGTAGGCGGAATATCTGGCATAGAAAGAACCTTCGGAACAGACAAGGATTCCGTCATCCTCACCCTCACCGAGGACGAGAAGACAGTGTTTTCTCTCACCGTCATCATAGGTTTCTTTGGCATAGTCAGCGATGAAATCATAATCGTCCAGGAGCCGTTCGCTGAACCAAGCGAACTGTGCTTGATTGAGTGTCACCACTCCGACAATGTCGGCATCGGTGACTTCGGGCGCGCTTGCTTTGCGCTCAAATCTTGCTTTGAAGTTCATGTATAACCTCCGTATAATTGTTTTAGTCGTTCTTTATCCGCATCGGTGAAGGTAACGCCGAATGCAGAAGAAATATTCTGTAGCGGATCGTGTTCCTCATCTGCATTGAGGAAGCAGTCCGCATAGGTTCTGTAGAAGTTTTCCTCGCTCTCCTTACCGATGAGGCAGGAGATGTAGATTGTCTTTGCCAGCGAGGTATCCGTCCCGGACACACCGCATTCGGCAAAGGTTGTTTCGATCACGGAAAGCTCTGCATTGTACTGTTCCATGCGTTCCCGGTATTCTGCGGGCATTGCCGAGTACACCATATCAGGGCTGACGATTTCTGCGGCACCGCCACCTGCCATCCAGCCGAAGAGTCCGTACACGGCAATCACGGGAAGCAGTACAATGAACAGGGCGATTCCGACCACATAGCCGAGGAACTTCCGTCCGTTTTTATCTCCGGCAAGGATCGCAAGCACCTTCTTGACGACCTTTGCCACTACTGCGCCTACTGCGACACACACCTTCCTTCGTATAAGATTTTTTGTTTTTCGGAATACTGACTTTATGTCATATTACAATTATCACGCCACAGCCAAACGGCTTATCCGCGAGGGCAAGCTGATCCGATGGTACATTGCCGACCGTTACCGCAGCATTGCTCCCGCACTCGTTCTTGTTTTTGATGACGACCTTCATCCTGTCATGCCGATCCGTGAGTATCGGTGGGAGGAGTATCTTCCGCTCCTGAAGAATCTTCCGTAGGTGCTTCATCTTCCGCCCGCATTGCCGAACAGTTTTGCCTTGTATTCGGGAGCGATGACTTGCAGAAGGTATCTTTCATTTCCGCATTTGAACAGGCAGGTGCCGCGCTCGGGATACTTGATGAGGTCGTATTCCGATTCCTCAAGCTGCAGAGCGTCCATATAATCACGGGGATTGACATTGCCCCCGTTGAAAAGGAACTGATGCGTCGGAATGGAAAAGAGGGGCTTTGTCATCTCCTTGATTTCGGGCAATAAAA
>FR898211.1 GCA_000437375.1 Eubacterium sp. CAG:841 | reverse complement strand
ATAAGTTCTGAGCATTACATTGCACCTCCTCTGCGGAAATTATAGCGGCGTTTGCCGGACTTGGGCATATTGCCACAATTACAAACTTCATTATACACGCAAAAACCGTGTTTTGTCAATAGCTATTTGCAGTTTTCTGCGTTTTTTTGCGGAACGTAAATTAAATAAAGCGAATATTATAAAAAAGATAAATATATTACGGAGGGTAAAATGGTGATAAAAATATTTATAGATCAGGGGCATAATCCCGAAAACCCGAATGCGGGCGCGGAGGGAAGCGGATATCGCGAACAGGATCTTGTATACGAAATAGGCGTAAGGCTTGCGGCTCTTCTCAATGCAAATCCGAATTTTGAGGCAAGACTTTCACGAAATTCTCCGGATGAGATACTCGGAACGAGCGTTGCCTCAAGTCTTGCCGCGAGAGTGAATGCGGCAAACGAGTGGGGCGCGGATTATTTTATATCGATACACGCCAATGCTTCCGATATTCCGACAGCTACGGGAACAGAGGGTTTTGTCTATTCGACATCGTCCGAAGCATATCCGCTTGCGGTCGATATTGTTGCGGGAATAAGCGAAGCTACGGGAATTCCGGACAGAGGCGTTTCCGCACGACCGAGTCTTTATGTGTTGAGAAAGACAAGGATGCCGGCTACTCTCATAGAAACTGGATTTATAACCACTCAGTCGGAGGCGGATCTGCTTAAAAATTCCCCCGGCCTTTTCGCCGAGGGAATGTATAACGGTATTCTTAAATTTTTCGGGCTCAGTCGCTGACGGGAGCTTTGATTTCTTCGGATTTTTCTTCAGTGACATCGGCAGGCTCTGCCGTTTCGGGTGACGGATCTGAGCTTGGCACAGGCTCTTCATCCGAAAATGTTTTGCCGTAATATTTGTAGGTAAGCTCAACTACCGCAAATCCGAGCAGAAATCCGCAACAGACATCGGTAAGGTAATGCGCTCCGCAGAAAAGGCGCGATATTCCCATTATCGCCGCCCACGCCATAGCCGCAAAATATATCGCGCTGCGACGGCGCTTTGTTTCGGGCGCATTGCCGATCCACAGCGGAATAAGCATTAAAAGTGCGGCGTTGGCGGTATGTCCCGAAGGGAAAGAATGCGAGCCTGAGAAAAAGTTCGGTCTGTACCATGCCGTAAAGCCGTCAAGCGAGTTTGCCTCGACAAGCTCCGACAGTCGGATACGTCCCCATATCACTTTAAGCGTGGTTGCGGATATAAGAAGCACCGATACGGCTATTGCGGTGAAGAGTGCCGCGCCGAACAACTTGTGTATCGTTTTTTTCGGAATGTTTTCTACTATGAACCGAAGCAGGAAAGTAAGGGTCAGCGTCATTACGAGTATTATCAGCCAGTGACCTATGTAAAGCTTGCCGTCGGCAAAAAATTCTATGGTTTTGTTGCTCCCGTAGAACATAAAAGCCGCCGCTATAACGGTGAATACTACGAAAAGGATCATTCTTGTCTTTTCTTTTACTTTGCGGCGGAGGTTAAGCTCCGTTATCAGGAACGAAACGGCACCGAGAAACGGCGTTGTCCATCTTCCTATCAGGGCAAAAGCAAGCGCAAGCTTGCCGGGCGATATCGAATACACGCCGTCGGCGTTTTGAGTAAGCTTTGAAAGTCTGCTTGTTATCTGAAGATCATACATCGAGCCGAGAAACATTCCGGCTATGAATATCACCGCTATTACAAAGTGCAGCATTGCGCGAGGATGTGTTATTTTCTGTTTCACTTGGAACAGTAGCCTCCTTTTCAAATACATAGACAGCCATTTTTACGAGCATTTCTCGGACAAGCGGCAGTCTTGACGCGGGATAAAGCCATTTTCTCAGCGGTATAAAACGCTTGTATACGGGCTTGAGTCCCGATTCGGATATGATTTCAGACGCTTTTTTCAGCGTCATTCTGTTTATGTAGCCGAGATGCTTTTCACCGTCCGAGCCGTGCTTTATTTTGAGTGACAACCGACGGTCTCTGTCGGGTTTGTCGGCTGTCAGCGCTTCATAAGCGCTTATGAGCGTTTTTTCACCGTACAGCATATGCACCCAGGGAATGCTTATTGCGTCCGAAAGGTGTGCTCCGTACGGATGATAATACGGCGGAAAATTTATATAAAGTCTGCCGCGCGGGCGAAGAACACGCATAGCCTCCGAAATCGCTTTTCCTGGACTTGCAACGTGTTCGAAAAAGTCGTTCATCATAACGACGTCAAAGCTGCCGTTGTCAAACGGGAGATTTGTTGCGTCGCCGCAGACGTATTCAAAACCGTCCGAAAGACCGAGCTTTTCGGCAAGTGCGCGTGATTTTTTTCCGTATTCGGGAACGATATCTATTCCGGTCACGCTTTTTGCGCCGAGCGAAAGAAAATAAAGCGATTTGCCGCCTTCTCCGCAACCGACGTCAAGAACATCTTTGCCGAACAGGATATCTTCAGGCTGGAACTTCGGCGCGTAGCACGACAGCGCCGTTCCTCCGCGTTCGAATTCCCATTCGCCGTAGGTTTTGCCGCCTGCCGCTTCTTCGTTGAAGGGATGAGAAACGGGAGCAAAACGGCGATTGAGCCTTAAAAGCGATTTCACGCTCATATCGTTTTCCTCCCGTAAAAGATTATTTTCTTGCCGCTGCCGCCGCACCGATTATGCCGGCGTCGTTTCCGAGCATAGCTATGCGCACGTCCGTTTTCAGCGTTTCGTCTTTTGAGTAGATCTCTTTTTCAATAAGCGGAATGAGCGGACGGAGAAGATTTTCCTTCTCTCCGGATACGCCGCCGCCTATGCAAAGCACCTCCGGCTGAAAGACGTTGAGAATGTTTGCTATTCCGCAGGCAAGATAGCCGAGATATTCGGAAACGACCTCGCCTGCGGCTTTGTCGCCTTTTCTCATTGCGGCGAAAGCCGTTTTACCGCCTACGCGGTTTACGTCTCCTCCGCACATTTCGCGCATGAGCGAGTCGGGACATTCTTCGAATTTTCTTTTTGTATCGGCGATGAGCGCCGTTGCCGAGCAGTAAACTTCAAAGCAACCGCGTCTGCCGCAGGTACATTGTCTTCCGTCCTTTACTATAACGGTATGACCTATTTCCGCGCCGCCGTGAGCGCATCCCGTAAGCATTTTTCCGTCTATGATTATTCCGCTTCCGACACCCGTACCGAGAGTTATGGTAACTGAGGACGACGCTCCTTTTGCCGCTCCTGCAACCGCTTCTCCGTAAGCGGCAAGATTTGCGTCGTTGCCTATTACAATATTTGCTTTGTCAACGCCCGAATATTCCGAGAAAAGCTTTACAATCGGAAAATCAAAGAATTTTATATTGTTTGCGTATTCGACTATGCCGGTGTCGGGGTTTACCGTTCCCGGACATGCGATACCTACTCCGTTTGCTTCTGTTATGTCAAAGCCTGTCTCCGTGCAAAGGCGCTTGCAGAGAGCAACCATATCGCGGATTATTTCTTCAGCCGGACGATTTGCCAGAGTGGGGCAGGAATCCTTTTTCACTATTTTATAATTTTCGTCAACTATTCCCACGGCGATGTTTGTCCCGCCGAGATCGACACCGATAGAATACATATTAAAAATCCCTCCGAATGAGTATGTAAATCAAATATTCAATTTACATTTTACCGTTGAAAAGACGATTTGTCAATAAGCGTCGAAGCTTTATTTGCCTGTAAATTGCGGTGCGGCTCGAAAAATCAGCCAAAAACGGCGGTTTTGGCGTTCGCTCGGTTGACAGGGGCGATATTGCTGTGCTAAAATACAGATAAATACTCACGGTTGCGGAGGGATATAAAATGGCTGAATATTACAAGGCGTATGATGAACGTTATAAAAAAGTCGCTGCCGGCGGAGCGGGAACGTGGGGTACTTCCGAAAACGACGCCACCGTCATTGCGACGCTTGAAAAATGGGTGGATGAAAATTCGCTTTCCGGAAAAAGCGTGCTTCAGTGCGCGTGCGGAGAGGGAAGCGAGGGAATAATTCTTTCAAAGCTCGGATGTCTTTATTGGGGAACGGATGTTTCGCTTACTGCGGTGGGCGTTGCCAGACGCAGACTTGAAGAATATTCCGGAGCGCGGATATTCTTTATGGATATGGTAAAAAATCAGATAGCGGGAAAGTATGACGGAATACTCGACTGTCAGGGGCTGCACATGCTTGTTACCGATGACGACAGACGGAAATATCTTGAAAATCTTTATTTCGCGCTGAAGGACGGTGCAAGCGCGCTTTTCATGCGCGAGCTTTATGACGAAAATGCTTTTCCCGGCGAAGTTGACAGTTTTGAAGAGTGGCAGAAGATCACCGGAGCAGACTATGAAACTCCAGAAGAAAGAACGGTTCCGGGAAGCGACAAAACAGTTATGCTGACAAGAATTCCCGCCAGAAGCAAAAGCAAAGACGGCTATATAAAAGAGTTTGAGGCGATCGGCTTTAAGGTTGAAAGCTTTGACGTCGAAAATACGCCGGACGGCGCTCCTGCGCTTGCTACGATAAAGGTGAGAAAATAAATGTTTACGGCAAGCGTTTTTTCAGAAAGGAAAACCATCTGTAAAGATAAAAGCGATACCGCACAAGCGGCATCGCTTTTTTTGTTTATTCCACAGTTACGGATTTTGCAAGGTTTTTCGGCATATCGACATCGGTTCCGCGAAGCACGGCTGTATGGTATGCGAGAAGCTGGTAGACCGTTACTGTGGCTATCGCGGTCAGAGCTTCGCTTTCGGAATGTATCGGAATTATAAAGTCCGCATCGCCATCTGCGGCTGTGTCCTCCGCCGTTACGAGTATCGTAAGGGCTCCTCTTGCCTTTACTTCGGAAAGGCTTGCCTTTGTTTTTCCGTAAAGCGAGGGAAGCGACGCCGAAGCTATTACGGGGACGCCGTCGCTTATAAGTGAAAGAGTGCCGTGTTTAAGCTCTCCGGCGGGGTAAGCTTCACTGTGGATATACGATATTTCTTTCAGCTTGAGCGAGCCTTCTTCGGCGGCGTAACGGTCTATGCCTCTGCCTATGAAAAAGGCGTTTTCGGATGAAGCTATGCGCGCGGCGATTTCTTTTATTCTGTCGCTTTGTGACGTAACGGAGCTTATCACGGACGGAAGACCGGACGAAAGCGAGGCGGTGAAATTTTTGATCTCAGGCTCGCTCACCGCTCCGCAGGAAACCGCTATCGACGCCGCGATAAGGCACATCACCGCCGCCTGAACGGTAAAAGCTTTTGTGCTTGCGACGGCGATCTCGGGTCCTGCGCGCGTGTAGATAACATCGTCAGCTTCGCGCGCTATGGACGATGCGACGGCATTTACTATCCCGAGCGTGTATGCGCCGCGTTCTTTGGCGAGTCTCAGTGCGGCGAGCGAGTCGGCTGTCTCGCCTGATTGCGAGATTATTATAACGGCGTCATTTTTGCCGAGAATGGGATTTTTATACCTGAACTCGGACGCAAGCTCTGCTTCGCACGGACGGCGCGCGAGCTTTTCCGTCATATATTTTCCGAAAAGTCCTGCGTGCATTGCCGTCCCGCAGGCGACTATAAATATTTTCTCCGCATGGGAAAGTTTGCTTGATATATCGTTTCCGTCGCCGGAAAAATCGGGGATGCCGTTTTTTATTCTGCCGAGAAGAACATCTGACAGTGCGCGCGGTTCTTCATGTATTTCTTTAAGCATAAAGTGCGGATATCCGCATTTTTCGGCGGAACTTGTATCCCATGTCGATACGCTCGGCTCTCTTTTGACCTCACGAAGCTCTTTATCATAAATCACTGCGCTTTTACGGTCTATCACGGCGAATTCTCCGCTCTCCACTACTATATATTTTTTGGTGTATTTCAGTATTGCGGTTATATCGGAGGCGATGAAATTTTCATCCTCTCCGATGCCTGCTATGAGCGGACTGTCGCTTCGCGCGGCGAATACTTTATCCGGAAATCCGTCGCAAAGTACGGCAAACGCATATGAGCCTGTTATTTCAGCCGTTGCGTTTTTAAGCGCCGTAAGCGGATCGCCTGTGACCGAAAGGTAGTCGTTTATCAGTGCGGCGGCAACTTCGGTATCGGTTTCCGAGCGGAAAACACAACCGCCGGACGCAAGCCTGGCTTTTATTTCGGCATAGTTTTCGATTATCCCGTTGTGAACGAGTGTTATTTTCCCAACCGTGTGGGGATGGGCGTTTTCGGCTGTCGGCGCTCCGTGCGTTGCCCAGCGCGTGTGACCTATTCCGGTATGACCGTAAAGCTCCGATTCTTCGGAAAGTGATTTCAACGTCCGCACCTTTCCTGCCGATTTGACGGTTTTTATTCCGTCATCCGTAAAAACGGCGAGTCCTGCCGAATCGTACCCTCTGTATTCAAGCGAAAACAGTCCCGAAAGTATTACCTCGGCTGAATCTCTGCGTCCTGTATATCCTATTATTCCGCACATATGTCCTCTTTTCCGACGCTTTTTATCCGCGCCGCTATTTTTTCTGCCGCCGAGCCGAGAAGTGCGGGGAGCAGCTTTTCGTCGTCGCTTTCGGCTGTAAGTCTTATGCAAGGCTCAGTTCCGGACGGTCTGGCAACGAGTCTGCCGTGCTTTCCGAGCTGCTGTTTTACTTCGGAAAGGTACGCCTTTATTTCTCCGTCGGTAAGAAAGGTAATCTTCTGTTCGGGCGTTGCGGGGATATTTTTTGAAAGCTGAGGCATTTTTTTCACTGCTGCCGCAAGCTCGGAAAGCTTTTTACCCGATCTTCTCATAAGCGAGAACAGCATTATTGCCGTAAGCTGACCGTCGCCCGTAGGCATAACGTCGCCGAATATTATATGCCCTGACTGCTCTCCGCCGAAGTTATAATCCCAAAGGCGCATCTCTTCGGAGACATATCTGTCGCCCACTTTTGTCTGTATGAATCTTATTCCGTTTTCTTCGCAGAAACGTACAAGTCCGAAATTGCTCATTACCGTGCCGACCATTCCGCCCCTGAGCATGCCGCTTTCTTTCATATCGAGTGCCAGCGCAGCCATTATAACGTCGCCGTCGAGCGGACTTCCGTTTTCATCCACGCATACGCATCTGTCGGCGTCGCCGTCGAACGCCGCTCCTCCGCGAAGCCCGTTCTTGCGGACATATTCGGAGAGATATGAAATATCTGTCGAGCCGCAACCCGAGTTTACGTTTATCCCGTCGGGAGAATCGAAAAGCATATCGCACTTTGCGCCGAGCGAAGAGAAAATCCTTTCAGCGGAAACGGACGCGGTTCCGAAAGCGCAGTCGAGCGCTATGTGAAGATCCGACAGAGGGGACGGAGACAGGCTTATCAGATAATTTTCGTAGTCGCTGAGCGCAGAAGAGCAAAGTCTGACCGTTCCTATATCGGCACCGCATACAAGAGAAGAGGATGGAAGCGACATCATGGCTTCTATTTTTTCTTCAAGCTCATCCTGGAGCTTGTGGCCGTCTTCTCCGAATATTTTTATTCCGTTGTATTCGGCGGGATTGTGCGACGCGGTTATCATAACTCCTGCAGATGCGCCGTATTTTACGGTGAGATAAGCCACCGCCGGTGTGGGAATGACGTCAGCCCACAGGACTTCTCCTCCTGCCGAGCATATTCCCGAAGCTACGGCGAGGGCGAGCATTTGTCCCGAGATTCTTGTGTCGCGCGCAAGAAGTATTTTGGGCTTTTCGCCTCCGTGTGACAGGAGCGTTGCAAGTTTTTCGCCTATATTTGCCGCAAGCTCGCGCGTAAGGTCGTTTCCTGCTTTTCCCCTTATTCCGTCAGTTCCGAAAAGGCGCGTCATATTATATTCTCCTTTCGTCTATGCAGCCGTTCGATTTGTATATTTTCCGTTCTCCGATATATCCGCGCACACAGGAAAGCGGATATATAAGGCTTTCCTTACCTATAACGCTTCCGGGACAGATGACCGCTCCGCAGCCTATTTCGGCTCCGTCGCCTATCGCCGCGCCGAACTTTCTTCTGCCTGTTTCAATTTTTTCGTCGCCGAAGGTTACTGTTACGTTGCTCTTGTCAAGCTTGAGATTTGATATTACGGCTCCCGCGCCGAGATGAGCTCCGCGCCCTATAACGCTGTCTCCCGCATAATTGAAATGCGGAAGGCATGCGCCACGCATAAGCACGGAGTTTTTTATTTCGCACGAGTTTCCGACGACTGCGCCATCACCTATATACGCATTGCCGCGAATATATGCGCAGTGACGCAGAGTTGCGCCGCGTTCTATGATGCACGGCGCAATGATCTCGGCGCTCGGAGCTACGACGGCTGAGCGATGGATCCATACGTTCTCATGTGGAGAATAATATTCATCGCCGAGGAGCTTTCCTGCCGAGACTATAAAATTTCCGAGATCGTCCAGGACTTCCCATACAAATTTATATCCGAGCATAAATTCAAGCGGCGAGCGTCTGTCGATATCAAAGAGAGCGCGCACCGATAGATCATTCATATATTTCCTCTTTTCTTTCGATTTGTAATATAAGTTCTGA
>FR898210.1:7323-12205 GCA_000437375.1 Eubacterium sp. CAG:841 | reverse complement strand
CAGCGCTCAGCTGGCTGTCGACGAGATCAACGCCGCAGGCGGTCTTAACGGCGTAAAATTCAAGTTCGTTATGATGGATGACGTTCACGACGCATCAAACGTAGCTACAAACTACACAACAATGTACGAAGCAGGCATGCAGGTTTCGCTCGGATGCGTAACAACAAAGCCTTGCCTCGAATTCAAAACTCTTTCTCATGAAGACAATGTATTTTTCATGACTCCCTCCGCAACGGCGGACGCAGTTGTTGAATACGACAACGCATATCAGATGTGTTTCGCAGACGAAAAGCAGGGCGTTACGGCTGCTCAGTTCGTAAGCGAAAATTACAAGGGTCAGACAATCGGCATGCTTTACAAATCCGATGATGAATATTCAACCGGTATCCGCAAGCAGTTCCTCGCAAACCTCGATAAGTCAATAACGGTCGTTGAAGCCAGCTTCTCCGGTGACACGGTAGCTTCCTTCGCTTCTCAGATAGCAGTTCTCAAGGATTGCAAGTTCATCTTCATGCCCATATATTATACACCCGCTTCTCAGTTTATGACGGAAGCAAAGAACGACGTTGCAAAAGATGCTATTTACTACGGCTGCGACGGACTTGACGGCATCGACACAGCTGTAAAAGGCTTTGATATAAGCACAATCCCTCAGGAAGTTTCTTTCCTTTCTCACTTCAATTCAAAGTCCACAGAGGGCGCGTCCGGTGAGTTCATAAAGAAATATACAGAAAAATTCGGTGCGGATTCTCTCAGCCAGTTCGGCGCAGCTGCTTATGACTGCGTATACGCTATCTACGGTGCTATGAAGGAAGCCGGAGACAAGATTTCCGTAACGTCGTCGCCTTCCGACATATGCAACGCACTTAAAGATGTATTTAACGGCGGATATACATATTCGGGTGTTACGGGTACAAACATCAAATGGACAGCCGAAGGCTTCGTAAGCAAGACAGCTCTCAAGTACATCGTAAAGGAATCCGACGCGAAATAATTTTCGGATAAAACAAAAAAGCATGGGTACCGACGCGGTTTTATGCCCCGTCGGCACAGTGCTATCAAAAGCAGTTAAGGAATTTTTATGGAAATTATAAACACACTCATCAGCGGTCTCAACGTCGGAGTGATATATGCCATGATAGCGCTCGGCTATACAATGGTATACGGCATAGCCAAAATGCTTAACTTTGCTCACGGCGATATAATAATGGTCGGCGGATATACAATTTATGTTTTCTGCGCTATGAAAGCCGCATCGTCGCCTGCCCTCTTCTTCATCGCCATAGTAATGGCTGTAATAGTATGCACGCTTCTCGGAATAGTTGTTGAAAAGGTTGCCTATAAGCCGTTGCGCGGCGCTTCCCCTCTTGCAGTACTTATCACTGCCATAGGCGTAAGCTACCTGCTTCAGAGCCTTGCTCAGATAATCTTCAAATCGGCTACAAAGTTTGTCGCCGTTCCCGATCTCGGAAAAGTAAATATCGGCACGGTGAGCATAAAGGTATCGACGCTTATAACGCTCGCCGCATCGACAGCGGTAATGATAGCTCTCAGTCTTTTCGTAAAATACAGCAAAACGGGCAGAGCCATGATCGCCGTTTCGGAAGACAGAAGTGCAGCTCAGCTTATGGGTATAAACGTAAACAGCATAATAACGATAACGTTTGCCATAGGCTCAGCGCTCGCTGCCCTTGCGGGACTTTTCTATCTGCTCCAATCGCCTTACATATATAATACGTTCGGCGCAATGCCCGGGATAAAGGCATTTACGGCGGCTGTTATCGGCGGAATCGGCTCCATTCCCGGCGCAATGCTCGGAAGCATCGTTCTCGGAATGATTGAAAGCTTCTGCGATTCGGTAACGGCAATAGCGCCCTACAAGGACGCAATAGAATTCTCCATTCTTATAATAATTCTTCTTGTAAGACCGACGGGAATTCTCGGCAAGAAAAGAAGGGAGAAGGTATAATGAGCAGCTTCTCGGAAAAAATGAAAAAATTCAAGTGGAAACACTATATAAATTATATCGTTATAACCGCCTTGACGGTCGTGTTCGCAATAATCTCCGCAGTGGGCGGGCTTAAATCCTCCTCGACGATACTGCTCGAAAAAATAGCAATAAGCATCGTCCTTGCGGTTTCGCTCAGCCTTGTGGTCGGCTTTCTCGGCGAGCTGAGTCTCGGTCATGCCGGATTTATGTGCATAGGCGCATATCTCGGCGGAAAAGTCGCATCCCTGCTGGTTCCCGTAATGGGCAACGGAGCAGTTACCATGCTCATCGCACTTATTGTCGGAGGCGGATGCGCCGCGGTATTCGGATTTCTTGTCGGACTTCCCGCTCTTCGTCTTAAAGGCGACTATCTTGCAATAGTAACGCTCGCATTCGGAGAAATAGTAAAGGTAATATTCCAGCAGTCGGAAACGTTCGGCGGCAATCTCGGACTTTCAACCCCCAACCGTCCTCACAAAAACACATTCTTCATCGTTGCATTTGCTCTCGTTCTTTTCACACTTCTTATAATACAGAACCTTATGAGAAGCAAGCACGGAAGAGCGATAACCGCCATCCGCGACAATGAAATCGCCGCAAGGGCAACGGGCATAGACGTTACAAAATATAAACTCATAGCGTTTATGATATCTGCGTTCTTTGCGGGCATTGCGGGCGTTATGTTCAGCTATACAAACTCCTCCATTCAGGCGGTAAAATTCGGATACAATTATTCGATAGAGATTCTCGTTATGGTCGTTCTCGGCGGAATGGGTTCGATAAACGGTTCTATCCTCGCCGCAACGCTTATAACGATTTTGAACGAAAAGCTCCGCACAGTACTTACCGGTGACCTTGCCGTACTTAAAGACCTGCTTTACGCGCTTATTCTTATAGTTATCGTCATCTATAACAATGCACCGGCACTCAAGGGCTTCAGAGAAAAATACAATTTCCGAAATCTTGCGGCAAAGATATGGCATCCGAAGGACGATCCTTCTATCGTCAAGGATGACGCCGCCAGCTGGGATAAAGTTCCCACAAAAATCAAAATGGATGAAATTCTTTCCGTCGATCTTAAAGTCGGGAACGAATTTACACCGGATAAACCGTCGAAGGGAGATAAATAATGTCAGAATATATACTCGAAACAAAAAATCTCGGCATATCCTTCGGCGGACTGAAAGCCTCGCAGAATGTAAACCTTAAGATAAAAGAAAAGCAGATATACGGACTCATCGGTCCGAACGGAGCGGGAAAAACGACCGTTTTCAATATGCTCACGGGCGTATATCTCCCTACCGAAGGCGATTTTTTCCTCTGCGGAGAATCGCTCAAAGGGCTTCATCAGGAAGCAATAAATCGCAAAGGCATTGCAAGAACATTTCAGAACATCCGTCTTTTCAACAATATGACGGTCGTCCGCAACGTCATGGTCGGACTTTCAAATCAGCCCGAATACAAATGCTCTCTTTTTGAAAGCTTTTTCCGCCTTCCCCGCCACTTCCGTGTGGAAAAGGAAATGAGAAATCGCGCAAAAGAAATACTTGATATTTTCGGACTTCTTAACGAGCGCAACAATCTTGCGTGCAATCTTCCCTATGGTAAGCAGAGAAAGCTTGAAATAGCACGTGCGCTTGCAACAAGCCCAAAGCTTCTTTTGCTCGATGAACCCGCCGCAGGAATGAATCAGAGCGAAACCACCGAGCTTATGGACACAATACGTCTTATCCGTGACAAATTCGATATGACGATACTTCTTATTGAACACGATATGAAATTTGTTTCCGGACTTTGCGATGAGATAACCGTCCTTAACTTCGGAACAACGCTTGCAACGGGCACGGCAGAAGAAGTTCTGAGCAATCCCGAAGTCGTTCGGGCTTACATAGGAAATTAAGGAGGAAATGACAGTATGGCACTTCTGAAAGTTGAAAATCTTGAAGTATATTACGGCGTTATAAGAGCGCTTAAAGGCATTTCCTTTGAGGTAAACGAGGGTGAAATAGTTACGCTTCTCGGCGCGAACGGCGCGGGAAAAACAACCACAATGCAAAGCATTATGGGGCTTATCCATCCGAAAAGCGGCACTGTTACATACGATGGTAAAAACATAACGGGAATGCCTGCATACAAGATCGTAAAAATGGGAATGACGCAGGTTCCGGAAGGAAGAAGAATATTTGCAGAGCTTACTGTTTACGAAAACCTGCTCATGGGAGCTTACATCGAAAGTGACAAGGCGAAAATCAAACGCGATATTGATGAAATATATACCATATTCCCACGCCTCGGTGAAAGAAAAAACCAGGTGGCAGGCACACTTTCGGGCGGCGAACAGCAGATGCTCGCAATGGGACGGGCTATGATGAGCCATCCCAGACTTCTTATGCTTGACGAGCCTTCAATGGGGCTTTCTCCTCTTCTTGTCGATCAGGTGTTTGATATAATAAAGCATTTTCACCAGATCGGCACGACGATACTTCTCGTTGAGCAGAACGCAAGCAAATCGCTTTCCATATCGGACAGAGCCTATGTGCTTGAAAACGGCGCGATAGCTTATTCCGGCACAGGCAAGGAGCTTGCCGAAAGCGACGACATCAAAAAAGCCTATCTCGGCGGCTGATAATATAAAAAACGCACCCACTGCGGGTGCGTTTTTTTATATTTTTTTATCCTAACGCAACGTCAAGCGTCATCATAAGCGTAAATCCCAATGCAAAAAACAACGTTCCGACATTCGAATGTTCTCCTCCCGACATTTCCGGAATAAGCTCTTCGACAACGACGTAAAGCATCGCTCCGGCCGCAAAGCTGAGCAGATAAGGAAGTATCGGAACAACTAAGTTTGCCGCAAGCACGGTAATTATTGCGCCTATCGGCTCGACAATT
>FR898210.1:6211-7303 GCA_000437375.1 Eubacterium sp. CAG:841 | reverse complement strand
TCGACAATTCCCGAAAGCACTCCGCCGGCAAATGCCTTTGATTTTTTCATTCCTTCGGCTTTCAGCGGCATTGAGATAACTGCGCCCTCCGGAAAGTTCTGAATAGCCATACCGATGGAAAGCGCAAGAGCGCTTGCCGCAGTTATATCCGCCTTGCCGGTAACGAACGCAGCAAGCACAACGCCGATTGTCATTCCCTCCGGAATATTGTGCAGCGCAACCGCCAGAAGCATCATAACCGTCTTTTTCAGCCTGCTCTGAACGCCTTCGGAGCTTTTGCTGTTGAGATGAAGATGCGGGATCAGCCTGTCCAATCCAAGCAAAAATAAAATGCCCACCCAGAATCCGACCGCCGCCGGAACAAACGACCATTTTCCCATATGCGCCGACTGCTCCATAGAAGGAACAAGCAAACTCCATATCGACGCAGCAACCATTACTCCTGCCGCCATACCGGTAAGTGCTCTCTGAACTTTATCGCTGAGCGATTTTCCAAGAAAGAACACGCACCCCGAACCAAACACCGTCCCTGCGAAAGGAATAAGTATTCCGTAAAAAACTGTCATATTCATTTCAGAATGTCCTCCTTAACACTTACTTTACCCAAATGACTCTTCCGTTTTTTCTTTCGGTTGCTTTGGGAAGCTCGCAATCGGCATAGCCTATCGCGCAATGACCTATTCCCTCCCACTCACCGTCTGCTCCAAGCTCCGAAAGGAGCTTTTTCCATTCGGGAAGCTCAAATTCTTCTTTTGCACGGTGTATCCATATACTTCCGAGTCCAAGCGAATGCGCGGCAAGCATCATATTACCCATAACAAGGCTGCCGTCATAAATATGAGTGTTGCAGCTTTTGTCCGCAAGAACTATAAGTATCACAGGCGCGCCGTAGAACGGATCAAAACCTTCTTCCCAGCCGCCTATTTTGCGGTTTGCCTCCGATATTTTGTCTCTGAGTTCCTTGTTTGTTATGGCTATTGTAAGCGTTGCCTGTCTGCCTCTGCCGCTTGCGGCATAGAGTCCCGCTTCGACTATCTGCGCAATATCTTCTTCCTTGGGAAGCTGCGATTTGAAGCGTCTGATACTTCTACG
>FR898210.1:0-6168 GCA_000437375.1 Eubacterium sp. CAG:841 | reverse complement strand
GCTTTTATTATTTCATTCATATAAAAACCTCGCTATTTCTGCATTTATCGCAATTTTACTTCTGTATTATATCATTTTTCACTGCCGTTTGCAATAGCGAATCCGACATTTGCTGTGAAAATGTCAAAACACATCAATGTTCATTTTTTTACAATAGCAAAGAAAAAACGCTTGACAAACTGCCTTTTGAATGATATAATATGTTCAGTTTTCGCACATTTTACGAAAAACTGAACATTTGTCAAAAAATAAAGGAGTCCGTATGAAAAAAGTTTTATCTCTTATACTCGCCATAGCTGCGATATTTTCAGCTCTTTCCTTGCTTGCATCGTGCTCGCAGAAGAAAAAGACAATTATGATTTATGCCACAAGTGAAGATTTCAGAATTGAAAACGCGCAAAAAATGCTTAATGAAAAATTTCCCGAATATAAAATCGTAGTTCAGTATAAATCTACAGGCGAACTTGCCGCAAAACTTGCAAACGAAGGAACAAAAACAGATTGCGACATAGTTATGGAGCTTGAAAACACATTTATGAAATCCGTCGGCGACACGGTAGCAAAGCTTGACGGACTCCCCGGCGTTGACTTTGACCAGTACCTTCCCGAACTCGTTCCCGAATCTCATCGCTACGTACCCTTCGTGCGCACAAGCGGCGCGGTTGTCATAAACAAAAAGTTGCTTGCGGAAAAGGGACTTGCCATTCCGACATCATATGACGATCTCATCAAGCCCGAATACAAAGGAATCATCTCGATGCCCAACCCCAAATCCTCCGGCACCGGATATTCGTTCTATCTCAGCATGGTGAACACACGCGGTCAGGAAAAAGCAATAGAATATTTTGACGGTCTTGCAAAAAATCTCTCCGGTGCAGGCTATACGGCGTCCGGTTCAGGTCCCATAAAGGCACTCAAGCTCGGCGAGGCGGCAATCGGTCTTTGTATGACATGGCAGGGCGTTGACGAAATAACTGCGGGAGCAGACTATGATATCGTATATTTTGACGAAGGCGCTCCGTATAACGTATATTCAAGCGCTATAATCTCAGGCAAGGAAACCGACAAGGATATTCAGAAGGTATTTGAATATATCCTTTCCGACGTAACTCCTAAAGACAAAGAGCTTTATGCTCCCGAACAGATATACAAAAGCAAAACGTATACAAAAAAGAACTTCCCCGAAAATATCAAATATGCCGATATGACGGGACTTGACGACGTAAAACTGAAGGAAAAATTACTCGACGCATGGAAATATTAAAAATAAACGAACTTACAAAGCACTATAAAAGCAAGCTTGCACTTGATCATGTCACCTTTTCGGTTGAGGATGGAGAGTTTCTCTCCATCCTCGGTCCGTCAGGCTGCGGAAAAACGACGCTTCTGCGTCTGCTTATAGGGCTTATCTCTCCCGATTCGGGACAGATACTGCTGGAAGGCAAAGACATTACCCACGCCTCACCCGATGCGCGCGAGATGGGAATAGTTTTTCAGAATTATGCTCTTTTCGAAAATATGACAGCGCTTCGCAACGTATCATACGCAATGAAATTCAAGCCGGAACTGAAATCGGACGCAGAAAAACGCGCCGAAGAACTGCTCCGGCTTGTCGGTCTTTCCGAACATATAAACAAGTTCCCGTCGGAAATGTCCGGAGGGCAACAGCAGCGCGTTGCCATAGCAAGAACGCTTGCCCTCCGACCCAAAATAATTCTTTTCGACGAGCCTATGAGCGCGCTTGACGTTGCAACAAGGCTCGCGCTTCGCGTTCAGCTTAAAGAAATTCAGAAAACGTTCGGCACGACCATGATATATATCACTCACGACCAGGAAGAAGCGTTTGCCCTTTCGGACAGGATAATGGTTATGGGCGAAGCTAAAATACATCAGCTCGGCACTCCCGAAAAAATACTGGACAACCCTGCCGACGAATACGTAAGTGAATTTGTAATAAGCAATCTGAAAGCAAAAATAGATTCTCTTTCACGCTATATGCGCTGACGGCGGAGGTATATTTATGAAGTCAAATACATACGTCCGCAGGCAAAACTTCGGAACAGCCACATCACTGATTTTGGGATTGTTTTTTCTCTTCTCCGTTCTGCTTCCTCTGATATCCGTGATGACAAACCTGAAAAACGCCGATATCCCGGCGATTTTCTCTCATCCGCAAACGGTGCCGGCAATTTTCAATTCGCTGAAAGTATCTCTTACAGCCACCGCATTTTCAATCATCGTCGCTTTTATCGCGGCATGGTGTGTAAACCGTACTGGAGTGCGTCTTACAGCGCTTTTTGACATTCTGCTCGTCGTACCGATGCTTATTCCGTCAATATCGCACGGAACGGGACTTATAATCCTTTTCGGCGATAACGGAATCCTGAAAAGGCTATTGAGACTGCACGGAAGCATCTACGGCTTCTGGGGAATAGTTTTCGGCTCTATGATGTATGCTTTCCCCATTGCGTATCTTATGATATCCGATATTCTCCGCTATGAGGACAGCACCCCGTATGAAGCTGCGCAGACGCTCGGAATTCCGAAGAAAAACCGCTTTTTCGCAATCACATTACCATACCTTAAAAAGCCTATGATAAGCGTTATATTCGCAGTATTCACAGCGATAATAACGGATTACGGCGTTCCGCTTATGGTTGGCGGAATGTACAAAACACTTCCCGCGCTTATGTACGAAGAAACCATTCACCGTATGAATTATGCAAAGGGCAGCGTTTTCGGACTTATACTTCTCCTCCCTGCAATCGTGGCATTTCTTTTCGACCTGTTTTCTGGAAAAGATAAAGTTGGAAATTCAACCGTCAAGCCTTTTTCCGTATCCGGAACACGCATAAAAAAAGCCGTAGCTTATATACTTCTCACCGTAATAGTTACATGCGTTCTGCTCCCCATACTGTCTTTTATTCCGGTTGCGCTTTCGGCAGACTACCCGCTTGACAACACCTTCTCGCTCCGTCAGTTTTCATCAGTAATGGGCGACAAAAGCGGACTTGAATATCTTGGTCATTCAGTTATAGTTGCGCTGCTTGTAGCGTTTATCGGCACGCTGTGTGCATTTTTGTGTGCTTATCTTACGGCAAGATCAAAATCTCCCGCATCGGGCGCACTTCATCTGCTCGCAATAACCTCGCTTGCAATTCCCGGAATCGTGCTCGGACTTTCATATGTGCTGTTCTTCAATTCGACATTTATATACGGAACGTTTGCTATACTTGTGCTTGTAAATATAGTGCACTTTTTCGCTTCTCCGTATCTTATGGTTTACAACAGTCTGAGGAAGCTTCCTCCGGAGCTTGAAGCGGTAGGAGCCACGCTCGGAATAAGCAAAGCGCGTCTGCTCCGCGATGTTATCGCGCCGCAGGTAAGAGGCACTCTTGCGGAAATGTTCGCATATTTCTTTATAAACTCAATGATGACGATATCCGCAGTATCGTTCCTTACAAATTATCGCACAGAGCTTTTTGCGCTTATGCTGCCTCGCTTCGATGCCTCTCAGACATCGCTCGTGCCACCGGCAATAGTTGCGCTTATTATTCTTTTCATAAATCTCTTAATGAAAGGCATCATCGGTCTGCTGAAACAAAAATTCCGCAGAGCGGGATCAAGGTAAATTTATGCTGACAAAAAAACAGTTTGATATTCTTTCCGAGCTTGAACGCTCTCCTGCATCGACTCAGCGCCTGCTTGCAAAAAAAGCCGGAATGTCGCTCGGCGCAGTGAATAAAACGTTCAGCGAGCTTATTTCGCTCGGCTATTGCGACGACGGATGTATCACCGGAAAAGGACTTGAAGCACTTGAACCTTATCGCGTAAAACGTGCGGTCATAATGGCGGCGGGATTCGGTTCGCGACTTGTTCCCGTCACATTGAATACACCTAAACCCCTCGTTCGCGTAAACGGCAAGCGGATTATAGACAGCCTTCTCGACGCGCTTGTTTCCGTCGGCATTGAAGAAATTTATCTTGTTCGCGGCTATCTTGCCGAACAGTTTGATCAGCTCCTTATAAAATATCCGAGCATAAAGCTTATTGATAATCCTTTCTATAATGAAGCAAACAACATTTCATCGATAATGTGCGCTCGCGAACATCTTCAAGGCGCATATATATGCGAAGCCGATCTTCTCCTTTATAATCCCGACCTTATAAGAAAATATCAATACCAGACAAATTATCTCGGCGTTCCCGTTGAAAAAACCGACGATTGGTGTTTCACATGCAAGAACGGTTATATATCCAAAATGACGATAGGCGGCGTAAACTGCTATCATATGTTCGGTATATCGTATTGGAACGATGAGGACGGTGCACGTCTCGGAAAACATATCGAGCAGGTTTATAACTTTCCTGGCGGTAAAGAACGCTATTGGGATCAGGTCGCTTTTGACTACTTCCCCGAACAGTATAAAATCACCGTCCGAGAATGCAGCTTCGATGACATCGCAGAAATCGACACCTACAAAGAACTTTGTAAGATCGACCCCGCATACTGTGTAAGAGTGTAAAAAAACAACCCCCATCCGCTATCGGAGGGGGTTACTTTTGTTTATTGTATCTCTTTATAAACGCCTATTTTACATCTGACGCTTCGCATAGCCGTATTTTTTATGACAAAAAGCAAGTCCATCTCACACACCGCATTTTATATATGCCGCAGGTGCAATCGATAAGAGACAAAAAATCCCGCATTTGTGCGGGATTTTTATATGTTATAGTTTTAAAAAACGCCGTTTCCCGACTAATTATGATTCTTTTCTTTTATTGCTATGATAATTTCGCCAAAGTTGGAATTTTCATCATTTGTCGGATAATTCACCATAATATAATTCGGTGTGAGCAATTCATAATTCGTTTGCGGAAGCCACTCGTTTTTTATCCTGTCCCATGTTTTTTCCCGAGCATCGATTCTCGATGTTCCTTTGCATTGGAAGCTTGCACACATAACGGCAGGAAGTGTTATTATTGAAAATCCCTCCGTGTTTCCGCACATATCCGCGCGGCAAAACTTGGTTGTGTAATCACCGGACAGTTGATATTCTTTATTATTTGGCAAATACATTCCGAGCCGAAAGAAAGTTAAACTCTGCAGTTTGCCGTCATCAATACAATAAATGATTTTTTGCTCTTTGTCAACTTTTATTTTTACGCATTGCGCTTCTTCTTTCAGAATTCTGTAATCCATAATATAACCGCCTTTCACAAAAATTTCGAGTTTTAACGGTGCATATGACTTTATCGTACAACCGTTTTTTCTTACAGCGGTCGGTGTGGCGCCATGAAAACGAGTGAATGCTTTTGTGAAGCTGTCAATGGATCCGTATCCGTATTTCAAAGCAATATCTGTCACTTTTTCGTCGGTAGCAAGTAAGTCGTTACCCGCACTGGCCAGTCTGCGGTTCCGAATATACTCTCCGACCGTAAAACCGCAGAGCATAGAGAACGATTTCTGAAAACAAAAGGATGATGCAAATGCCTTTTGGGCAATTTCTTCAATTTTCAAATCGTTTTCCAGATTTGCTTCAATATAATTGATCGCTTCGCTGATACCTTCAATCCAATTCATTTTGTCCCTCCCGTCCGTTCTGTGATTTCATTATATCATAAGAGCATTGCCTTGTCTCGATTTTTTCTGCCTTCGTTTGTCCGCTTTCATAGCCCATCCGGTCTGGTCACTTTCCGCTCATAATTCCGCGTGGAAAATCGAAACCGGGGAAAAATATCTTCTTATTTTTACATTTTCGCGAGCATGAAAAAAGCCCGAAATCCCTTATGGGATCGGGCTTTTTGCCTCAAATATCTTTTAAGAGGCTTATACATGGAGGCACCACCCGGAATCGGACCGGGGAATAAAGGTTTTGCAGACCTCTGCCTTACCGCTTGGCTATGGTGCCATATAAAATTTAACATTTAATGCTTTGAAAAAATCAGCACACCAATATTCACTTGGTGTGCTGATTCTGTGGAGCGGATTACGGGGCTCGAACCCGCCACCTCGACCTTGGCAAGGTCGCGCTCTACCAAATGAGCTAAATCCGCAAATGGTGCCTCCGATCGGAATCGAACCAACGACACGGGGATTTTCAGTCCCCTGCTCTACCAACTGAGCTACAGAGGCAAACCGCAAGGGAGTAATTTTTCCGCTATTGA
>FR898209.1 GCA_000437375.1 Eubacterium sp. CAG:841 | reverse complement strand
GTCGGGGAAAATACCGACGGCACGGAGCTGACCAAAATATATTCTGGAGGTTAACGAAATGGGCATTTTTGACAAACTGAAAAGCAAAACACAGCAGGCGGTAACAACCGCGGCAAGATCGGTAGGAAACAAGAGAGAGACATTCACATTCGCGGCTCTCCCGGAAAGCCTTGCCGAAATGCAGGCTCTGCCCGAGGCAAGCCTTGACACTCCCTTCAAGACGGCGGCTCTTACGGTTCTCGCACTCTGCGCTTACGCGGCAGACAAGAACATCGGCACGGAGATGCTGAACTGGCTGCGCGGTCCCCGTCCTCTCAACGGTCAGGAAATTTCCTTCCTCAACGACCGCTTCCGTGACGGAAAGACATATCTGCCGTTCACTTACTTCGTCGGCTCTACGCCCGACAATAACTATACTCCCACAGAGCCTTATACAATTGTTATCGAAAGCAATCACGTATCGGGTGAGGAGCAGGGCTATATGAAGCTGTTCATCCCCTGCGGCGGCGCAGACGACCCCCGTCCCATCAAGATGCGTCAGCGCGGCTCCGATGGCAAGTGGTTCCTCTGGGAGCAGTACCTGCTGACAGGCGTCCGCACACCCAAGTCCGCAGACCCGTGGGCATAATTTAAGGAGGCGCAGAAGAATGGATATTCGCGGAATCTGGAAAGTAAAAGAAGTTCACGTGCCGACTCCGGACGGAGAAAAGGTGTTCACTCCCGACAATCCGCCGGAGGACGAAATGTTTGAAGAAATGGCTGCAATGATGCAGTGGCGCACGGAGTTTGCCGATGACGGCGCGCTCAACACGCTCATGTTCGTGCCGGAGGAAATGAAGGCGGAGGCGGCAAAGCACGGAGTTGACGTTCGTGACGACGGCTATGCCGTTATCGACTCGACACAGTGGGAGGAGAGGGACGGAAAGTTCTTCTACGACACAAAAATCGAGGGCGAGGTTCTGGGTGAGAAGGTTGACCCGTTCATCGAAATTCCCGTAATTGACGGAGGCTGCCTTAAATACAGTCACGGAATGATAATTCTGGAAAGAGCATAACAGGAAAAAATACGTCGGCGGAGCAGACCGCAAAAAAGGACGCTGCGGGCGTTCCGCCGACACGGAATATCAGATTGAAGGGGTGGGATACCTATGAATACGGAAAACCCGTATAATATTGATATGAAATCAACAGAGCCGCAGGCTATGAGCGAAAAGCGTGCCGGAACGGCGATTCTTGCGGAGACATTGAAGGATTATTTCGGCGCTCTGAACTTTTTTGCGGGCTCCGATCAGGAAAATCTCACTTATAAGGACGTCGTTGCGCATATAGGGGTCGATCCTTCGGAATACCGTTATGACGCCGAACGGGACATACGGATTTATTCGTGGTATGCCGCCGAAAGCGATGCAAGCGTTCTGAACGTATGGTTCAAGGACGGCAGGCTGTATGCCTGCGGCGCATACAATCTCGGCTTTCCGATAATGTAACCGCATACACGTAAAAGGCTTGCTGCGGCAAGCCTTTTTTCCGAAGAGAACAGGAACGCTTCCGGTCCTTTTCGGAAAGAGAAAAAGCGTTTTGCGATATTTCTGTCATTTACAAAACGGAGGAAATCATATGGAAATCATAAACTTCTGTCTGAGCGAAAGAGGTATGTCGGCACAGACGCACATGTACACGGGATACAGAACGGCAGACGGAATTCATCTGGAATATTATATCGGCACGGATTCGTGGGACGGAGACGGCTATGCCGAAAGCCGCAACGTCATACGCAAAATCGACGGAGGAGAGGACGTGCTTTGCAGGCTGAACGACCTTTTTGAAGCCTGCCGGATTCAAAAGTGGGCAGGGTTTTGCGGCTCAAATCCCTCCGGCACCCTTGACGGAAGCTCTATGAGCTTTGAAGCGGTTTTGGCGGACGGAACGAAAATCAGCGCCTCCGGAACAAATAATTTCCCGAAAAACTATCACGAATTTGCAAAGGCTCTCCACCGACTGATGACATCGGAAAAAATAAGCGATACCGAATTTACGGAAGGAACATATGCCGTCACTCTGCCGGAAAGCTGGGTGGGCAGGGTTACGGCGGGCTTTTCGGAAGGCTTTGTGACGTTTTCCGTCGACCGCAACGACGGCGGCGAGCTTACGTTTTTTATAATTGATAACGACAGCTGCAGCTATTCTTCGCCGTCGTACAGAGGAAGGGAAGAGGTCGGGCGACTTGTTTTTGGAGATGACGTCAGATTTATCACCGCGCGCGACCACGATTCAATCGCGTCGTATGCAAACAGAGTTTCCGGGGAGGTGCTTGCGCTCCTTGAAAGCTATAATGACGACAGGGCTGCCATAATCAAAAGCATCAGAGGCGTAAACGGATACAAGTTCTGTGCCGAGGACGGGATGACGCTGTATATGTCCGAGGCGATGACGCTGGCGGACTCGGCGCGGAGTCTCTGGCTCTCGCTCAACTTTGCGGGCGACTATCCCGGCGGCTCAAAGCCCATAACGCTGAAGCGCCGGCAATATATACAGATGTTCCCGTCATACACCTATACGGACACAATCGAGGATGTGCGCCGCAAATTTCTGAAGGTTTTTTCTGAGGAATTTACCGAAAGGACGCTGAAACACGCCGTCGCGGAAAAAAGTCTTATCGAATACAGGGGCAGCGTATACGTTCTGTGCAAGAAAAGCAAGGGGGAGGTCTCCCGCAACAGCTATGTTGACAGCGTATGGGACGAAGGCAACGGAAAATTTACCGTTGTGATGGCTGTAAGAATGCCGTCCGCGGAGGACGTTATTTACGTCAGCTTGCCGGTCGGCAAAAATGCAGAGGGAAGATTTGTATTTACGGATTATCCCTACTGGGACAAATCCGAATGATGCTTTCATTATTTATCTGCGCTATATAACCGAAAAAAAGGAGCGGGAATCCGCTCCTTTGATAAAAGTATAGATAATTATTCAAAACTGGAATTATAACCTATGTAAGGCAAAAACGATGCGCAATCGGGAGTTATGTGATTTATCACGGAATTTCCGATTGAAATCACAGGCGAATTTTCGTATTTATTTTTTGTTGTTACACTTTGCAATTGAAAATGCAAAAATAATTTAGCAATCCCGCGATTTAACCTTGTATTATCGCAATTTATATGGTATACTATGATTACCTACTAATTCCAACTGTGCAGGAGGTGCAAAAATGGCTGTAAGCTACAAAAAATTATGGAAACTCCTGATCGATCGCGATATGATGAAGAAAGACCTTGCCGCTGCTGCGAATATCAGCAATTACACGATCAGTAAAATGAGCAAGGGCGAAAATGTGACAGTGGAGATTCTCGGCAAGATCTGTAAAGCGCTTGACTGTAAGATTGACGATATCATGGAATTTATTACGGATAAGGAGGACTGATGTATGAGCGACTATTTGATCCTTTCACGGGATATACCCGTTGCAAAGTGGGAGAATAATCAGTTGACCGTTTTGAACGAGCAGCTTCTGCCGCTTTACCTGAAACGCGTCAAAAACGCCGATATGTGGCTTGCAACCAGAGCAATCGACTCGCATCGTGCAAACTCCCGCCTTCTTAAAAAAGCGTTGCGGCTGACCGAGCGGGATGATGTTTCTACGGTTCTCCATGTCAACGGAGCAACCATCACAGATAACTATTGGATAAAGCCGATCGACAGCGCCTTGACTTATGCGCAGATAAAATTTGATAACGACTACTTTTCCCGACTCGCTCTCAAGGGAAACTATGACAGCTTCAATCGCGCTGCCAATTCAAAGCACAGTAAAACGCCGGAGCTGACCAATATAGGAAGCTTTGAAAAGTGCTGGAAGCTGATCGACAGGAAGTGGTGGATGTATAAAAAAGCAAGCCACAATGAGCAGTTTTCAGAGCTGTTCATATACGAACTCGGACGCAAACTCGGTTTCAATATGGCGCGCTATGAGCGCGGCGAAGGCTGCGTGAAGTCGCTTGATTTTACCGATGGCGCAGAGGTCAACTTTGAGCCGGCAATGGCGTTCATGGGGGATGACGAAGAATACGAGGATGTCATCGCCAAGCTGAAGGAGATCTGCTCGCAGGCGATCCCCGATTATATCCGCATGATTTTTATGGACACGATCACGGCAAATCCCGACCGTCACACGAGCAATTTCGGGCTTCTGCGCGATGCGAACACCGGAAAGCTTCTTGGGCTTGCTCCGATGTTTGATCACAATATGGCACTGATCGCAAGAGGATATCCCAAAAAACCCAAGTCGGGGGATTTGTTGATCTCACTTTTCAATGATGTAATGGAATCTCATCCGGAATATCGAAAGTACCTGCCTGAATTGACAGAGGATGTTGTACGCGGGGTGATTGACAAGCTCGGCATGAAGGTGCGCACACAGACGGTGGTCGATCTTGTGATGGTAAGGTATAGGCTTGTTGCCGGTGCCAAAGAATGATGGAACGCTGACAGTGTCCACCTGCCTATTTCACATAGAGCTAATTTTTAGGTTGCTATAACACCATATATAGCAATATTATCATGTAAATCAGTTATCTTTATCCTATTTCCGTGAAATCATATTGAGTTTGCATCCTAATAATGGTATAATATAATTGTATGTTTTATTTTGGGGCGGAAAATTATGATGGTAGGCTGCAAAAAGTTTCGGATGAGGATACGAGCAAAGACGATCTTCATAAGGCGTCGGTGCTATCTTCCGGTAAAATGCCATATCCAAATGTCTGGATTCATACTAGCATAAAACCGATTTTGTATAAAAATGATTTAGCAATTTCAAGCTAGTAAAATCGGCAACATATGTACCAAGCCGATTTTGCCTCGATTTTGATGCAGAAAAAGCAAAATCGCGCCCTGTCAATCAGAGCGCGAAAAGTGAGCAAACACGAGAAAAACGGCGAAAAGCAAAGAAAAACGGAGATCGTAAGATCTCCGTTTTTTGGTCTGAGTGACTGGACTTGAACCAGCGGCCTCTACCACCGAATCGACATTGCATTTGTTCATATATATTTATTTTCATTATCATACCCCCACGGTTCCCCGTGGGGGCATAAAATTAAGGCTTCAAAAGATCGTAAAGTTCTGTGCGGTTATATTTTACAGCATAATCGTATGCTGTAAAGCCGTCTTGGTCTTTTATGTATATATCTGTTCCATATTCAACAAGTAACCTTACAATTTCATAATGATACTCATTATAGTATTTTGGTTCGAGCTCAACAACATCAATAAGGCAAGTTCTGCCCCGACGAAGAATTACATTCGGATCAGCGCCGTATTCAAGTAGCATTTCTACTATTTTTACGGCGTTTTGGGTATGGTTGATGTTAACAATAGAATAGCCGGTTGCCAACGGAAGAGGAAGAAGGTCAGTATCTTCTTTCCCGAGTTTCGGATAGTTTGGATCAGCACCGTTTTCAAGCAGCTTCTCAACATAATATGGATTTTCTAAGTAGCAAGCTTTTTGCAATGGCGTATTTTCAATACCGTCAAAAATTGATGGAAGAAGAGATGATGGAGCGTTATATTGATTCAAATTATATTTGGTATTGTTTACAAGTCTCAGGAATTCTTCATCGTTTCCCTCTACCATTGCATGGCATATTTTATTGCAATGGTTATAGCTTTTTATCATTCGCTCTGAACATCCTGAAAACATAATTACGAAAATCAACAGTGAAATTGCAACAAAAATTGAAATTAATTTCTTCATATTGCTTACCTCCAACCAATAGAGCCAACTATTCGGTCTACAATTGTTGTTTGATCGTCCGGGGAGTTACCCCATAAGTACCATGGAAGCATTCGTCGTTTTTCCTTATTGGGGTGGAATAACAATAAGGGCTCTCATCTAAGGTGAATCATAACATTGTTCATAATAAGAGTATTGTAAATTTTAGACCATTCGATATTTTTTCTGTATTCGTCAAAATTTTCAGGAAGCATACTTTCAAAGTTAAATATACAATAATGGTTTCTCTCAACAAAAATATTTTTCGGAATATCACAAAAACAAGAGTCTTTCAAATAACTTTTATCCATCAAAGATGTTCTAAATAAATATGGCAATGTTAAACCATCTCCTGTAGAGATACGCGATACAGAATGTGCTATGTCCCATTCATAATCAGAATATCCGTCGCCACCAACCCCAATTATAAATAAGGCTGGACTTTTGGTCTCGCGCATATAATCTGCTAAAATAAATTTCACAGTTCCATGTGGAAAAAAATCATAAATATGTTCAACATCGTTCAAAAGAGGTGCATTATTTTTTAGCACAGAAATTGAAACAACATATCCAGATGATTTACATTTTTCTATTATGATTATTGCTTCAAGACCAAACATATATTTCTTACAGTCACTCTCAAATAAGAAACTACAGCCAAATAAAGTGGAAATATCAATTGAAGTGAATTTTAATAATTTATTTGTGCTGTATTTATAGCACTTGTCAACACGCTTTCCTTTGTCTGAATAAGCATAGGAGAACATGTTGAACTTATATCCAAAGAAAGAAAGACATTTTTCTACAACATCAACAATTTCGTTTGTAGACTTAAAAGCTTGTTCGCTTATTTTGGTAATAAAAATTTTTTTAATAATCATCTTAAATTACCTATACCAACTCACTATATCCATAAATCTTGCATCTGGGTTTGATTATTAAACTTTTATTGAAGATACAAGCTTTTTATTTTCGTTAAGCAACGAAATAGTATCGCCGTTCCAAGTTAGATTTCCGATATCATATCCGTATTCAAGAATATGGGGGGATGCTGAAAAAATAAATTCCCTCTTTTCAAATGTTTTTTTATTAAAGATATCGATATATAGATCCATACAATTTATACTTTGAATTCCAAAAAGTTTTGCTGTCATTTCTCCATTCTTACACTTTATATTTTGAAAATATCTCTCGAATGTATAATTGTTTTTTTCCACTTTGTCTATTACGGCCTTGAAAAGATTGTAATTCCACTTCTTTTTTTCACACCATATTTGGGTTGCTATACGAAAAATATCGGCTAAATACTTTTGTCTGTTTTCAACGTCCATACTGAAATATTCTCTCGAAAATGGTATATCCATTTCAGCAATACTATAAACTTGACTAATTCTATCTTGAATATCGTCTTCTTTGCATATGAAATTCATCCTGCGGCAGTCAAAGAAAGTCTCTTTTCGCAAACTTTCTGCAATAGCATCTCCTAGAAAAGAAGATTCTCTCAAAAGTTGTTTTGTTAAATTTTTATCACCTTTTGGGTCAAAATATATCAAAGAAATAATATCTATTTTCATAAATACCTACTACGCAATTATTTAGTGGCGTGGACGTATATGTTTACTCATAGAGTTGCATTTATTTAGCAGTTTTTGGGCGTTGGCTCTTTCCCATTCCAGTGCATATTTTCGTCCCGGCATGCTTGTGGCAACAACTCTTGATGTATATAAGTTTTGTCGGGCTTGTCTATTAAATGCATTTACTTGAACATTGGCACGAGGAGACGTTCCGTTTGCATTTAATTTTTGACCGCTTATTCCTGTTTTGACTACATCATTATTGCTTTTATTATATATTTCATATCCATGCTGAGGTTTTGTGCTTTTGGTGCTATTCCCGTGAATTTTAGGTTCATCATCCTGATGAGCTGGTGAAGGGGTAGATTGAGGCTCATCATCTGAAGTGTCTGCATTGGGTTGTGGCATGCTAGACGCAATTTCTGCCATTGCAGCGTTTGTTGCCGATAAAGCAATTTTTGCAGTATCATATGCTTCTTGATTGCCGCCAAGTAAATCATCTCTTATCGGATTATAATTTTCAGTTATAACCTCTGTTATCTCGCTTGCGCCAACAGCTATATTGGCTGCGGCTACAACAGAAACCGCTGCGCCGGCAATTACAGTTGATGCTGCTGCCGAAACTCCGAGCGTTGCTCCGACTGCTACGGCGAGTCCGCCGGCGGTGGCAATAACCCCTGCTACTGCAACCACAGTAACTGCGGCTATAGCCGCTATTTGCAGTATTTTGCGCAGGTTGATTTTCAGTCCGCTCGGGTCTGTAAACACTACGGGGTTGCCCATGCAGTAGCTGTACCAGTTGCTACCGTCTTTTATGGGGTCTTCCTGTG
>FR898208.1:39972-44749 GCA_000437375.1 Eubacterium sp. CAG:841 | reverse complement strand
AGCGGTCGTCAAGCCCGCACAAACCGGGCGCAAGCACGGGTTCTATCATATCCGAAAGACCGTTTTCGGCAATATTTTTTTCAGCGCGTTCAAGCGGACCTCGATTTATATCGGAGGCTATCGCACGACTTATTTTCCCCGAAAGGCAGAGATACACGGGAAGAATTGCGTGGTCGGTTCCAACGTCTATTATAAAGTCGCCGCGCACAAGCTCGGCTGCTGCGGAAAGACGCGGATCGGGCTTTTGAAAATTTGTCATAATGCTCCCTTAAAAGTTTTCCCCCGGTAACCTTGCGGAATCGGGGGAAAGCCTTTTGACTTTGAAAATTATTTTTTGTTTGCAACAGCTGCATTGAGCTTTTTAACAAGCTCGTCTGCGTCTGTGCCGTGAACTGCGCATGCCTGCTCTATTGTTTCGCCTCTTGACATGGGGCATCCGAGACAATGCATACCGATCTCAAAAAAGAATTCAGCCGTTTCGGGGGCGAAATCAAGAACGTCGCCGATTACCGATTGCTTTGTGATTTCCATAGTATCTTTACCTCCGTAAATATTTTTGCAATCATATTATAGCTTCCGGCTTCTTCTTTGTCAATAGAAAGAATGTAAACAAAAGTATTATTTCTGTGCGCTTCGGATTTTATGCCATAAAAGCAAGCAAGAAGGCATAAATACGGATTTTTATTCCGAAAACCATATAAAAGAGCGGCATTATGTAAATATTTCACAAATATAAATTATCTTTTTCTGCCAATATGCCGAATGTTAAAAAATCAAATTTGTCTTGATAATTTCTAACAAAAGTTATATAATATATATGTTGAATTTTTGTAATTCTGTTCAAAAAGACGGAAAAACGAAGCTAAACAATATTATTCAAGGAGTAAATATATGGGAAAAGTACTTACAAAGGACATCCGCAACGTATGCCTTCTCGGTCACAGTGCCGATGGTAAAACGTCTCTTGCGGAGGCAATGCTTTATCTTACGAAAGGAACAGACCGTCTCGGCAATCCTACAGACGGAAACACCGTCTGCGATTACGATCCCGAAGAGATCAAGCGCGGCTTCTCTCTTTCGGCATCAATTGCTCCGGTAAATTATAAAGGCACGAAAATAAACATAATCGACACTCCCGGATATCTTGATTTTTCCGGAGAAGTTGTTCAGGCGCTTCGTGTTACGGGCGCGGCTCTTATAGTTGTAAACGCAAAAGCGGGCGTTGAAGTCGGAACGGAGATCGCATGGAGAAACGTAACCGACCGTCACGTTCCGAGAGCGTTCTTCATCAACAAGTGCGACGATCCCGAAGCACGCTTCGGTCACGTTTTCAAAGAGCTTCACGAAATGTTCGGCAACAGTGTATGTCCTGTCGTTATTCCTGTTCTCAGCGGCGACACAATAATAGGGCTTCTTGACCTTATAGATATGAAAGCCGTAGGCTTTGGCAAGGGCAACGCCGGCAAGGAAATTGAAATTCCCGAGGAAAACAACGAAAGAATAGAAAAGTTCCGTGAAATGCTGATGGAATCCATTGCCGAAACAAGCGACGAGCTTATGGAGAAATATTTCGGCGGAGAAGAAATCACAAGAGAAGAAGCAATGAAAGCCGTTCACGAAGGCGTTCGTACAGGCGCGATAGCTCCCGTGTTATGCGGCTCCGCAACGAACCTTTGCGGAATAGATTCTCTTATGGACTTCATCGTCGGTACGTTCCCGAATCCGCTCTTCCACAAAGGTGAGACTGTTGTTGACGACGACGGCACAGAGCATGAAACAACAATGTCCGAAACAGGAACGCCTTCTATATTCGTATTCAAGACAATCGCCGACCCGTTCGTAGGAAAGATGTCGTTCTTCAAGGTTATGAACGGCGAGCTCAAGAGCGGCACAGAACTTAAGAACCTCAGAACCGACCAGTCGGAAAAGTTTGCTCATATCTATACAATCTGCGGAAAGAAGCAGACGGAAGTCGATACGCTTTGCTGCGGCGATATAGGCGTTACCGCAAAGCTTGCAAACACCAATACAAACGATACGCTTTCTGCGGATCCCAATGCAAAACCCTACAAGAAGATAGTATATCCTGAATCCTTCTATCAGAGAGCGATAGTATCAAAGGGTAAGGGCGAAGAAGACAAGATCGCTCAGGGTATTGCAAGACTTATAGAAGAAGATCCTTCTATCAAGTATGAAAACAACGCCGAAACAAAGCAGATGCTCGTTTCGGGACAGGGCGACATACACATTGACGTAATCGTTTCAAAGCTTAAATCACGTTTCGGCGTAACGGTTGACCTCGAACAGCCGAAGGTCGCATACAGAGAAACGATCAGAGGTCGCAGCGACGTTCAGGGCAAGCACAAGAAACAGTCCGGCGGTCACGGTCAGTACGGTGACGTTCACATCCGTTTCTCTCCCGGTGAAACAGAAGGTCTTACCTTTGAAGTATCCGTTGTCGGCGGTACGGTACCGAAGAACTTCAACCCCGCAGTTGAAAAGGGACTTCTTGAATCAATGCAGAAGGGCGTTCTTGCAGGTTACCCTGTTGTTTACCTGAAAGCCGATCTTTACGACGGTTCTTATCACCCCGTTGACTCTTCGGAAATGGCGTTCAAGATAGCAGCTTCCCTTGCATACAAGGAAGGTCTTATGAAAGCCAACCCCGTTCTTCTTGAGCCTGTTGCAAACGTTAAGGTTTATGCGCCTTCCGATATGATAGGCGATATAATGTCCGCATTTACAAAGCGTCGCGGCAGAGTTCTCGGAATGACTCCTACCGAAAGAAAAGGCGAGCAGATGCTTGAAGCCGAAGCTCCGATAGCCGAAATGTCCGACTTTGCAATTCAGCTCCGCGCTATTACTCAGGGCAGAGGAACTTATACAATGAAGTTTGAACGCTATGAGGATGTTCCTCAGATGGTTGCCGACAAGATAATTGCCGAAGCAAAAGCAAACGCAGAAGAATAAAGAACAGTTGTATGGTGCGTATTCCGAAAACAAAAGAATACGCTTGCCTACTGAAAAAAGAAAGCAGAGAATGTTTTATGTTCTCTGCCTTCTTTTTTGACAAGCACCGATTCACAAATAATTTTACAAAAAGACCTATCCGAATTGATTTTGAATCACTATAAGAGCGTAATCATGATTGCAACAACAGAAAAGGAGGGAAAAACTTGGACGAGAGCAAGATCATTCCGTACATTGAACCGATATTTCGTTTCTGCTATAAGCGGTTATCAAATCGTTATGATGCAGAGGACCTTGCGGGCGAGATCATTTGTCACGTTCTTGACGGAATGAGCAAATATAAAATAGAATCGCTTGACGGCTGGGTCTGGCGCATTGCTCATAACAGGTACGCTCGGTTTATTGACGCACGAAACAGAGATCCGATTGTATTGTTATATGAAGACGAGCTTTTTGATGTTTCGGATTATTCCGATATTGACGAGGACAATACACAGGAACAATATGAAACGGTATTCCGGTATTTACACACATTATCTTCCGAGTACAGGAATATTTTTGTTGACTATTATATCGGCGAGTTGTCTGTCAGAAATCTTGCCCAAAAGTATTCTCTCCCCGAAACAACAATCAAGTGGCGGCTGAACGTAGGACGCCGGAAAATCAGAGATAGGATAGGAGAAGACAAAATGGATAAAGTATATCAGAGAATCAACTGGAGTACGACATTATGCAATGGCAATATGAATAGTGAAAAATATCTTTCCACACAGATCGCACGCGCTATCTGTCTTGCGGCTTATGAAACGCCTCTGACGGTAGAGGAGATCAGTATCAGAACGGGCATGCCCACTATGTATATTGAGGATGAACTGCCTCGCCTGGAATATGGAGATGCAATATGCAAAGTCGGCAATAAGTATGTAACCGATTTTATTATTTTCAGATTGGAAGACCGGAAACAGACGGAGGATATTTCCGCGTCGATGGTCAATGTGCTTGCCGATAAATTTGAGGCGATTTTGAAAGAAGCGGAGGGCAAAATCAGCACCGTTGATTTTTACGGCAATGATTTCGGTACAGGCAGACTCGGGTATATCATTGTTCCGTATATGCTCAGGCGCAAGATACGCGATGTGAAAAATAACCGCTTAAAGCTTGAAAACGGTCCGTACCCTCCGAGAAAAGACGGCGGCTACGGTTGGTTTATCGTGGAAGAAACCGCAGATGAAGCCGAAGCTTGTGCCGAGTATAATTCCGGATGCAATGTTGCGATTGACGAAAACAATCCTTTACTGCGAATCTACTACTATTGGATAGGTAAATATTTTGATTATAACGTTTATGGCAATAGCGGCATGCGTCGTATGCTCGGAACCGGCATCGTGAAAGATGTTACAAGCGGTCTGATATCCAAAGCGCTTCTGCCCGATGAAGATGCCGCACGTCTCGCAGAAAATAATCTGGTCACAGTCTCCGAAGGCAATTATTATCTTAATATTCCTTGTTTTTCGGATGATCAGTTTGCAGAATTTGTTTCTCTGTTTGATATGACCGATGAAAAGACAGACGATCTTCTTGCCGAATGGATCAAAAGTGTTCGCAGGAGCTTTGAAAGCTTTGTGCCGAAGCATCTGCATGATCAGATAAATCAATGGGTGGATGGTTATCTGTATCAGATTATCGGATATGTTACCGATGAATTGATCCGTCGCGGAGTTTTGTCTGAGCCTGATTATAAAAAGCCTTTGACAAACGGTGTGTTCTGTGTCGAAGGAAAAAACATAAATCCTTAAATAAATTCAGC
>FR898208.1:35562-39916 GCA_000437375.1 Eubacterium sp. CAG:841 | reverse complement strand
GCTGAATTGTTTTAGTTATTATCTGCGGTCCCTTATCCTATGTATTTATCAAGGAAGTTGTCAAGGGCTTTGTCGCATTTTTCGCGGTCTACAAGATAGCTCCTTCCGTGCGAAGCGCCGGGAACAGTTACGATAGTATGCTCCGAAGCACACGCTTCTGCTTCTCTGCGCGACATTTCACAAGGTACAAAGTTATCGGCTTCACCGTGAATAAAAAGCACGGGGAGAGACGTTTTTTTAAGCGAATCAAGAGTAGAAAAGCTATTGGCGGCAAGTCCGGTCTCTCTTTTGAAAAGGTATGTAAATGCCGGCACGCAAAGCGCGGGCGGAAAATGATACATGTTTTTCGCAACGTGATCGAATATTTCTTTCGGCGACGTGAAGCCGCAGTCGGCGATTATGCATTTCACGTTTTCGGGCAGTTCGAGGTCGCTCGCCATAAGTACGGTCGTAGCTCCCATTGAAAGCCCTTCAAGTACTATCGACAGGGACGGGAAACGCTTTGCAATGTATTCTGCCCATTTTGCACAGTCAAACCGTTCTTTGAGTCCGAAAGTGATATATTTTCCTTCGCTTTTTCCGTGAGCCCGCTGGGTGGCAAGCAGAAGATTGTATCCCCTGTTATGATATTTTTCCGCTACGGTCGCAAATTCAAATTCGGGAAACGAACGGAACCCGTGAAAGAGAATAACGGTGGCTTTTGCATTCTCCGCACGAAGCAGCCTTCCGTGCAGGCGGAGACCGTCACAGCTTTTAATAAAAACATCCTCCGACGGCAGATGTTTTATAAAATCAGCGCCTTTGCGTATTTCGGGAAGATATTTTTCATTTATGTGAAGCGCTTTTGCGCTGTCTTCAGAAAAAATATCCGGAAATTTATCGGCGCGACCGACTGCTATGTGAAATGTGGCAGAGATGAAAATTGCATAAACAAGGAGGATAAACAGCAATATTCCGGCGATTATATAAAAAATCAAAACGGCATCACCTTCCTTTTCAAATCAGTGAGCTTTCCATGTTCTGCCCGAGAAAAGTACGAGAATGGGGAATATTTCAAGTCTGCCGGCGAGCATATCAAGTATGAGTACAAGCTTTGAAACAACTCCGAAGCCTGCGAAATTTCCCATAGGACCGACAACGTCAAAGCCCGGACCTATGTTGTTAAAGCATGATATGACAGCCGAAAGGTTTGTTTCGACGGAAAAACCGTCGATTGAAACTATAAGAAAGCTTGCTACGGCAATAAAAGCATAGGCTATAAGGTAAACGTTTGTACCCTCCACAACGTTTTCACGCAAAGGCTCTCCGTCTGTGCGTATAGTTTGTACGCTTTGAGGATGGAGCATTTTCTTTATGCTTCTTCTCAGATTTTTGAAAAGTATAAGCACACGCGCGCATTTGAATCCGCCTCCGGTACTTCCTGCGCAGGCGCCCATTATCATAAGCAGAAGAATTATAGCTTTTGAAAATGCCGGCCAAAGATTGAAGTCGGTCGTGGCAAAGCCTGTGGTGGTCATTATTGAAGCGACCTGAAAAGCCGCGTGGCGAAGTCCCTCTCCGACGGAGGAGAACATTTTCAGTGTGTTTATTGTAATGAGAGCCGTTGCGGCGACAAACGATCCGAGATAGAGACGAAGTTCTTCATTTTTGAAAACACTCTTGAAATTTCGGAGCAAAAGCCAATAATAACAGTTGAAATTCACACCGAAGAGCAGCATAAATACAGTAGTTATTATCTGTATTGCGGGCGAATAGCTTGCTATACTGTCGGCTTTTATGCCGAAGCCACCGGTGCCCGCCGTTCCGAACGCAGTACAGAGCGCGTCGAACCAGTGCATTTTTGCAATTATAAGTGCAATAAAATTTAAGGCGGTCAGCCCTATATAAATTGAATAAAGTGTGAGCGCCGTCTGACCGAGTTTTGGCATAAGCTTTCCGACATCGGGACCGGGACTTTCGGCTTTGAGCAGATGAAGTGAAAATCCGCCGCTGTTTTTGCTTTTCGGTAGTACTGCGAGTATGAACACAAGCACTCCCATCCCACCGAGCCAGTGGCTGAAGCTTCTCCAATAGAGCATACCTCTTGTAAGCAGCTCGACGTTTTCAAGAATCGAGGAACCTGTTGTTGTAAATCCCGAAACCGTTTCAAAAAGCGCGTCGATAAAGTGAGGTATCTCTCCGGAGATGACAAACGGAAGGCAACCGAATATGCTCAGAAATACCCATCCGAGTCCCACGCATATAAGTCCTTCTCTTGCATAAAAGCCCTTTTTTGCATTGCGGGAGAAAAGCGCAAATATTCCGCTGAAAACAAAGGTTATGCCCATTGTTACAAGAAAAGCCTTCGCTGCGTTCATTTCCCCGTCACAGACGCTTATGACTACCGCAGGTAGCATAAGCACGGCTTCTATGGCGAGTATCTGGGAAATTATTTTACCTATTATTTTATAGTTCATATCCTGCCTCTTTTACGCAAAGATATCGCTGAGCTGATATATGGTATTTCCGCCGGTGGTTACAACTATTACGGAGTCGCCCTTCTGATAGAACGAATCGCCGCTCGGAATTTCGGTTTCTCCGCCGTGCGTTATGCATGCCACAAGCACATTTTTCTTTGTTTTGAGATTTTTGAGCGGCTCTCCGCAGTGAAGTGTCGAGTCATCAACTCGGAATTCTATTGCTTCGGCGCGTCTGTCAGCAATGAAGTGTACGGCAAGCGCGGCTCCCGTCTGATTTTTCATCGCACGGACATATTGTACTATTGTGTTGCAGCAAAGCTCATTCGGACATATGACGCTTCCGAGAGGGATATCGCCGAGTATGCCGCTGTTTTTGAGCCTTGAAAGCTTTGTTACCGTCTGTTTTACGCCTTTATTTCTTCCGTAAAGGGAAATTATCATATTCATTTCGTCAAAGCCCGTAAGCGTTACAAGTGCGTCGCACTCCGAAATACCTTCGCTTTTAAGAAGGTCGTGATTGCACGCGTCTCCGTTGATTACGTCAACATCGGGAAGAGCCGCTGATATTTCTGTACATTTTTTGTAATCGCTTTCTATAATCTTTGTTGAAAATCCGTCACGGCTGAGTCGTGAGGCGAGATAATAGCCTATTCTGCCTCCGCCACAGATTATTACGTTTTTAACCTTCTTTGTTACGATCCCGAGCCCGGAAAGAAGCGCTGTAAGCTCGTTTACCGGCGCGGTTACGAATATTCTGTCTCCTTCGGAAAGCACAAAATTGCCGTCCGGCGCGATTGCTTCTCCGTTGCGCAGAACAACGCACACAAGCACCTTGCATTTTACTATTTCGCCCATTTTTTTTAGCGGAATATTGCAAAGCGGACTTCCGTCTTCTATTTTGAGCTCGACTATTTCAACCTTGCCCTTTGCAAATGTGTCCCGATTAAGAAATCCCGGATATTTCAGAAGTCTTTCTATTTCAAGCGCAGCCTGCTTTTCGGGGTTTACTGCCATTGAAAGGGCAAAAACATCGCGCATACCATATATCTGTTCGCTGTATTCCGGATTTCGTATTCTTGCTATTGTGTGTATGGCAGGATTTATTTTATGAGCTACGGCGCAGCAAAGAAGGTTTACTTCATCCTCGCCCGTTGCGGCTATGAGAAGATCCGCATCCGAAACTCCCGCCGATACAAGTATATTTTTCGTGGCGCAGTTGCCGCACACAGCCATAACGTCATAATGCTCCATTACGTTCTGAAGGGCGTCGCTGTCCTTATCTACAACGGTGACATCATATCCTTCGGAGGAAAGCTGACGCGTAAGAGCATAGCCTACCTTTCCGCTTCCGGCAATAATTATTTTCATAAGCATCTCCCATAAACAATATTTGGATTATGTTATAAGTATATAATATCACAAACCTTTCAAAAGGTCAATTGCCAAATATAAATCCTTAAGTATTGATTTCTTTTGATGAAAATAGTAAAATAAATATTGCAATATGCTGAAAGGAGCGGATTATTTATGAAAATATTTGAAAGCGTACCAATAAAGAACATACAGAAACAGATAAAGCTTTGCCTTAAAGACGAAGTTGAATACAGGGAAGGGCAGGTAGTGAGCAAAACGCTTGCTCAGAACAGAAATGTAAGCCTTACGCTTTTTGCTTTTGAAAAGGGAGAAGAGATAAGCACACATTCGTCGGGAGGCGATGCGCTTGTAACCGTGCTGGACGGCAAGGGCAGATTTACCGTTGACGGGGAGATTTATTATCTTTGCGAGGGCGAAAGCATTGTTATGCCGAGAAATGTTCCGCATGCCGTGTACGGTGAGCAGCGTTTCAAAATGTTGCTTACGGTAGTATTCTGAAAAATAAAAATGTCCCGCAGAGG
>FR898208.1:0-35485 GCA_000437375.1 Eubacterium sp. CAG:841 | reverse complement strand
CGCACCTGCGGACGATGAGCTGAGAAAGTGCCGCTTTTGCCGCGTCGGGAAGAAGATACGGAATAACGCAGGAAAGAAGAATTCCCCAAACGCTTTTTACCTCACCATTGGCGGCGTAGAAAAAGTAAAACCACGCGCTGCCGAAGGCATAGCAGGCGAAAAGTCCGACCGCCATTGAAAAGAACGCCCACGGAATATTATCCGGCTTTGCTTTTATCATTGCGCCCATTATCAGCGCAAGCGCCAGAAATCCGAAAATATATCCGCCTGTAGCGCCGGTCAACGCGCCTATTCCGCCTTTGAAGCCGGAAAAAACGGGAAGTCCGAGCGCACCGAGTGCTATATATATCGCTACGGCGCACGTTCCCTGCCACATTCCGATAAGTCCGACAACGGTAAATACCGCAAACGTCTGCATGGTGAACGGTACGACCGACGGAATACTTATCTGCGAACATGCGGCGATAACTGCCGCCGAAACGCCGATATTAACGCACGTCCTTATACTTGTTTTTGCTTTGCTCAATATCATCACCGCCGATTTTCCGATTACGGATATGAGTATATATTTTGAAGAAGAAAAAGTCAATAATAAAAATGAAAAATATTTTGCTTTCAATTTGCAAATCACATTGACATCCGACGTGAAATATTGTAGAATTTGAGTGTAAAATAAAAACGCAGAGGGAAGTAAAATGGCTAAGCTGTATTTCAAATACGGAGCAATGGGCAGCTCAAAGACCGCCAACGCCCTGATAACAAAATTCAATTACGAAGAACGCGGAATGAAGGTATGGCTGATAAAGCCTTCAACCGACAGCCGTGACGGCGAAAGTACCGTCCGTTCGCGTATCGGACTTTCGGCGGAGGCGCAGGCGATTCCTGCCGATATGAATATAGAAAAAGAATATAAAAAGCACGACAATTGCGATGTTATAATAGTTGATGAGTGTCAGTTTTTTACAGAAGAACAGATAGATCAGCTTCGCAATCTTGTGAACGATAAAAATCTTCCCGTGCTTTGTTTTGGTCTTCGCACGGATTTCCGGACAAAGCTTTTTCCCGGAAGCCGCAGACTTTTTGAAGTGGCGGACTCCATAACCGAAATAAAAACGATATGCCGTTGCGGCTCAAAGGCGATAGTAAACGCAAGAATTGACAGTAAGGGCAATGTTCTTACCGAAGGCGAGCAGGTCTTTCTCGGCGGAAACGACAGCTACGTTGCGATGTGCCATCGTTGCTGGCAGAAGGCGATAAAACAGCAGAAAAAAGCAAAAACAGAGGCGGAAAAATGATCGCGGGAAATAAAAATCCAAAAGATAACATACTTTTGGCAAACTTTCACACTCATACGTTCCGTTGTCATCATGCTGTGGGGCAGGACAGGGAATATGTTGAAAAAGCAATAGAGCAGGGAATAAAAACGCTCGGCTTTTCGGACCACAGCCCGTATTTTTTTGACGGCGACTACTATTCTCACTTCCGTATGCGTCCGGAAGAGTTTGACGGATATGTAAACTCTCTTCTCGCTTTGCGAGATGAATACAAAGATGATATTGATATTTTCATAGGGCTTGAAGCCGAATATTATCCAAAGCATTTCGGTAGGCTTACGGATTTTCTTTCGGGATATCCCGTTGACTATCTTATAATGGGGCAGCATTATCTCGGTAATGAATATGACGGTACTAACAGCTGCAATATATATACCGAAGAAAAAGACCTTGAAAACTATGTAAGTCAGGTTACGGAGGGACTTTCGAGCGGAAAGTATGCATATATCGCACATCCCGATATTTTTCAGTTCAGGGGCGATGAAAAGATATATGAAAAACATATGAGCCGTATGTGCGAGACTGTAAAACAGCTCGGAATTCCGCTTGAAATAAATTTTCTCGGCATAAGGGCAAGCCGTCATTATCCGAGAAAGGACTTTTTCCGTATAGCGGCGGAGGTAGGAAATACGGTTATTTTCGGCTGCGACGCTCACTCCCCGTCGGAGCTTGAATACAGAAAAGAATTTGATTTTGCAATGGCGGAATATGTAAAGCCTATGGGGCTTTCACGCACGGAACAGATAAAGCTTACGCTGAGAAAATAAATTAATGCCCGACTTTCGGAGATACAGAGAAAATGGTAACTTCAATTATCATTTGCGCAGTTACCTGCGTATTTATGATACTTTCAATACTTTTTAAGCCCTCGCTTAAAACAGGCAGACTTAAGTTTGACAGCTATTGCCTTGTTGCCTTCGCGGGGGCTGTAGTTATGCTTGCCTCCGGTTGTGCAACGCCGGAGAGAATATTGTCGGCGTTTACGTCGGACAACGCAGTAAACCCTTTGAAAATACTTACGCTCTTTATTTCAATGACGGTGCTTTCCGTTTTTCTTGACGAGGTAGGATTTTTCGGTTATATTGCCGCGATAGCATTGAAAAAAGCAGGCAGAAGCCGCAAGCGGCTGTTCTTTTATCTTTACATAACCGTTTCCGTTCTGACGGTATTTACCTCAAACGATATAATAATCCTTACGTTTACGCCGTTTATATGTTATTTTGCATCGCACGCAAAAATCGACCCCATTCCGTACCTTGTGGCGGAGTTCATCGCGGCGAACACATGGAGTATGGCGCTGATAATAGGTAACCCGACGAATATTTATATTTCTTCGGCGGTGGGAATAGATTTTGTTTCTTATCTTAAAGTAATGCTTTTGCCTACGCTTGCGGCAGGACTTGTCGCGCTCGGAATGCTGTGGCTCTGTTTTTCAAAAAGTCTTTCAGCACCGATAGAGGAAGCAGATATTGAAGAAGTGAAAATAAAAAACAAGCCGCTTCTTGTTATAGGACTTTCGATACTTTCCGTCTGCACACTGATAATGGCTGTCGGCTCGTATTTCGGTATTGAAATGTGGATAGTATCTTTTTCTGCGGCGATTTTGCTTTTTGCTCTTGCGGCGATAACTTCGGCAATTCAGAAGCGCCATCCTGCGGAGCTTGGCGGATGTCTGCGCCGCGCGCCTTGGCAGCTCGTGCCGTTTGTTCTTTCGATGTTTGTCATAGTCTGCGCTTTGCATGACAGCGGAGCGACGGATTTTCTCGGCAAACTGCTCGGAGATAAGGGAGTGGTTTTTTCTTACGGAATTTCATCTATGCTTGCGGCGAATCTTATAAACAACATTCCCATGAGTGTACTTTTTGTTCCCATTATAGAAACACTTCCCGAAGGACTTTTGACCTCCGCCGCATACGGCGCCATAGCGGGATCGAACATAGGGGCATTTCTTACGCCTGTCGGCGCTCTTGCGGGAATTATGTGGATGTCCCTTCTGAAACGTTACGGGGTAACGCTGGGCTTTAAGCAATTTGTAAAATACGGCGCGATAATTTCCTTACCGACGATACTTGCGGCACTTTCGGCAATAGCGCTTGTACTGTAAAGAATAATAAAAGCACCGTCGCGCGGTGCTTTTTTATTTTAACATTGTGCAGAGCTATCATATCGCTGTCATGAAAGCTGTGCGCGGGCGTTTATGCGAAGGAGCTGCTTTCTGCCCTGCGGCGGAACGGAATATGCGGGACATAGCTCCGATCAAGCGATGACATGTTTTTTAATTTCGGAGGTGAAGGTTACTTTTTGTATTTTACGACAACTATCCACCAGAGTACAAGCGCAGCTTGTATCGGTATGCCGACAACAAACAAAAGCCAGAAGTTATAACTTAAAAATTGCAGATAGAACGCCGCAAGAAGCGTCCAGCAAAAGCCCGATGAGCAGACAAGTCCGAGCCATTTTTTGCCCCATTTTATGTTGAAGCGATACATTATCGCAAACGACAGCGGCACAGGCCAGATAAAAAGTGTCCATGCGTTTATGCTTTTATACATCATAGAGTATATGTAAAATGCTGTCGCTGCCGTCCAGAATCCGACTATTATAAGCAGTGATATGACAAGCCTGTAACCTTTTTCTTCCTTCGGCGCAGCATATTTTTTTAGTTGTTCGGAAGCGCCATCCGTTACGAAAAAATCAAGCGAAACGGAGAAAAGCTCAGCCATTTTGCAAAGCGTTTTAAGGTCGGGTATTCCGTCTCCACGCTCCCATTTTGATATTGATTTATCTGAATAATTCAGTTTTTCGGCAAGCTCGAGCTGAGTCCATTGCTTGCTTTTGCGAAGCTCGGTTATGTTTGCCGCAACGATTTTTTCAAGTTCCATTTGTTCATCCCCTTCGGAGATATTTTATCACAGCGGAAAGAAAAAATCAATTAAAAGTTAAAAATAGCGGCTCTTTTGAGAAAGAGCCGCTTGTTATTATCCGAATATTTCAAGTATTTTGAATCTGAGCTTATATTTTATTTTTTCGCTTCCGGTCAGGATTTCTATCTGATCGGAAGAAAAGCCTGTTCTTATAAGCGTATCGTCAACCGAAGTGCTTCCTCGCGAAAGCTGAGGATAAAGCACGCACCACCAATTATGTCCCTGCGCTTTTCCTATTTTTATTTTAAGTGAGGTATAAGTTCCTGCGGGAAGGCGAACGTTTTCGCAGCTGCGTGTGGGATAGTATTCATTTGAAAGTACTACTTCGGCTTTTGCGTCCGAGTCGAGCTTTTCAAGCGCGCGGTCTGCAACGCGGCGGATATCGTCAATGTTGTCATTTATAATTTTTATTGTTTCTTCGGCACTTTGCGCATTCTCCGAAAGCTCGGACAGATATTCCACGACTTCGTTTCTGACGGAAAGTTTTATGAGCTGATCGGCGCTGTCGTCCGATTCGGCTATTACATGAAGTCTTACGGTATCTGTGTATATTTGCATATCGCTTTGAGAGGGAATAAATGAGCATATCATGCAAAGGCAGAGTATAAAAGCTGCGAATATAGTTATAAATTTCATTTTAAGGGTTCTCCTTTGTTATGTAGTTTTGTTTTTTATATTCTTGCCTTTTGAGCACGCTTTATTCACTTTGAAGAAAAAACTCTCCGAAAAATCGGAGAGTTTTTCTTTTATAAAGTTATAGAGTGACTATACCTTACTTTGTTTTGATCGAATTTTCATAGGACTCGATCATCTTCTTAGACATGACACCCGTACGACCCGCAGGTTGCGGGCTCCGGTCGGCGCTTCGCGCAGAGGCTCTTTTTCTTAGCTTTTGCAGGTATTTTTCCGTATTTTTGCCCGTAAATATCTTGATTTCAAGTTTCGCTGTATCATTTCCATCTGATGTGACTATGATTTTATCAATATATTTGGCAACAAATTCATTTGTAATCATACCTGTGCTTGCGTCACGGACAGCGGCATCAAGTCTTGCTTTTACCTCGCCGATGTGCTTGCGGTATTCCTCTTTTGTGAATAGCTGCTCTTCAAGTTCCGTGAGCGTTTTCTGCGCTTCCTCTGTCTCCCTGTCGCAGGATGCGGTCATGGATTTAAAATTTGCCGTCGTAATGGCACCTGTCGTTACAAGCTCGAGAAGTTTATTTTTCTTTTGGTCGGCAAGCGCTATAATCCGCTTTTGTTCTTCCATCTGTCCCGCAGTTTCATCATCTGCTTCCATTGATCGGAACATTTCTTCGTAGCTTGCAAGCAGGGCTTCTACATCCACCCGTGTTTCGCTGAATACCTCGAACAGGATAGGCTTGATCTCATCCTCGTAGATTGGGAAAGATGGGCAGGAATCAGCGCCGTTGTTAATCTTGCCTGAGCAGACCCATTTTGAATTGACCGTGCCATCCTTGCTTTTGGATTCACGGCGGTAATATGCGGCACCGCAATGGGCGCAGTATAATTTTCCTGTCAGGAGATTGGCGTGGTTGCAGATGCCTTGACGGTTTTTAACATCCTCACTCCTGCGAGTCAATACCTCATTTGCTTTGTCCCATAGTTCCTCGGATACGATGGCGGGGACAATTTCTCCTGTTTCATCTTTAAACATGACCCATTCTTCGGGAGGCAAAAACTTCTGCTTTTTTGTAAACATATCCACAATACGAACCTTGTTGCCCACATAATAGCCCTTATATTTCGGATTGGATATGATACCCGACATTGTGGTATGAGCAATCTTGTTGCCGTTGTAATTACGGTATCCCTGTTCGTAGAACAGCGTTTCGAGTTGCTTCATGCTGTATTCGCCTGTCGCGTAAAGTCTGAACAAATCACGCACCATCGGTGCTTGGCTCTCGTCAATGACAAGTCGCTTATCCTCTTTCTTATAACCGAAGATACGGCTGTTGCCAAGCACAACGCTTGATTTGATGGCTTGCTGATGCCCGAATTTGACTCGTGAGGACAGCTTGCGAAGCTCGTCCTGCGCAATGGAGGACATAATTGTAAGCCGAAGCTCTGCATCTTCATCAAGCGTATTGATGTTATCGTTTTGGAAAAATACGCCCACTCCCCATCCGAGCAATTTTCTTGTATATTGCAGAGAGTCAAGCGTATTACGGGCAAATCGGGAAATTTCCTTTGTTATAATAAGGTCAAATGCACCCTCCTTAGCATCGGCAATCATCTCATTGAAATGTTTTCTCTTCTTCGTAGAGATACCGGAAAGCCCCTCGTCAACATATCCCGGAACATATGTCCATGCGCGGTTTCTCCTGATCAAGTCTTCATAATATGCAATCTGGTTATCGAGTGAGTTGAGCTGTTCATCACTTTCGGAAGAAACGCGCGCGTAATATGTGACCCGCAGGGGGATATCATATATTGATTTGGTTCGCAATAATGCTCTGATATTTAAGATATCCATATCATCGCCCTTTCATAAATTCGTTTTATCATTATCTTTTGATTGCATTATACCATAATCGACCTCATATTGCAATACAGAAATCGAAATTTGTCAAATAATATCTTTGACAAACATTTATGTATCGGGAGTGCTTTAAGCACTCCGAGGTGAACCCGCTCACCTTGCATCCTTTTCCGGATAGCGTTTTGCTTTTCTTGCGGCAATCTTTTCGGTCATTCTCTTGTATTCTTTCTCTGAGATTGTACCGCTCTCAAACAGATAACGATTGAAATAATTAAGCCACATATCCTCTGCCATGCGTTTTTCGCGTTCTTCGTCAGTTATAACTTTCCCCATCCGATTACCTCGTTCTTTCAGGATTTTTCAGATATATTTTCCTCCCTTCGAGAGAAAATAATTCAGATAATAAAAATGTGATACTATAAACTCTGCTCATACTCATATTTCTTCCTTTCTCTGTGTTCCGGTATGGTGGTGCAGTCTTCCACCGCCGGTCTTTCGTCGAACACAGCAGATAGATCGCCGACCAGGTCGGCAATGCCGGTGGTGATGGAGATCACCGTGTTCCGGCTCATGTTCTGCAATGCCCGATAGGCATTTTCGTTGTCCTTGTGCGCTGCCGTGTTCAGATACTCCACTGCTTTCTGCCAATCAAAACAGTCCGATTCAAAGAGATAGATTTTGGCGAGCCTGTACTCCGCATGAATGTCGCCCATCTGCGCCGCCTGCTCCAAAAGCGCGATAGCTTTCGGAATGTCTTTTTTCAGGCACTTGCCGTCGGCGTAATACTTGCCGAGCGTATAGGCAGCGTGAGCGTTCCCGTGGCGTATTGCATCGTACAGAAGATCGACACCCGCCTTGCGGTCAAGGCGAAGGAAATCCCCGGTGAGGTACAATCGCCCCAGCAATGCCTCGGCATACGGGTTGTTCTGCTTTGCGGACAGCAAAAGCCAATACTCGGCGTTCTCGGGAATACGACGGTAATAACCACCCTCACAGATCATCTTGCCGAGCCGATACTGTGCCACATGGTAGCCCTGCTTTGCGGAGGATTCAAGGTAATATGCGCCGTCGTACTCATCGTAGTACGGACTGTTCTCATCAAACAAAATGCGGGAGAGACGGTACCCGGCATATAGGTTGCCAAGCTCCGCCTGCTCCCGCAGATCTTTGTATTTTCTCTGTGTCAGATCTTCCGTTTCTGTCGCTTCATCGTCGGACAGGTCGGTTTCCCGCCGTTCATCCCCGAAGAAGCCTCTTATCTCATCAGAAGGCAGATCACCGCAGATAAAGCTGCCGAACCGATGGCGGTTGACACCATCATCGTGATGATCCACCGCTTCATACCCGTAAGCAGATCCTTGAATTCTTTGATGCGATTGGTTTCCTTCAAGTCGAGACCTGAGATAAACTGCTCGCGCATCCTCCCATCCTGTTCGAGTAGCTCCTTGTTCTGATTCAACAGCGTCTGCACTCTCGGCACAATGCTCTCCGCCGTTTTCTGCACGTTTCCGGTCACATCCTCCGCCCAATTCCGGATTTCGTTCCATATCTCGTCCGTGTAAGCCTCTGATTCCTTCTTTGTCGTCAGCTCCGCAATCTGCTGATACAGCGTGGGCTGAAAGGTCACTGCCTGTTTCATCCATTCCCGAAAGGCATTCCAATCCTCCTTCGGAATCGCATAAACAATCGGCTGATACGGTGTTTCCTCGATTGTCCTGACTGCTGTTCTGGATGCCGCTTTCAGTTTGTCCATCGGGCTGACTGCCGGCGTGTTCTGTAATTTGTTTTCGTATTCTGAATTCATACTCTAAATTCTCCTTGGTATATTTGTTGTCGTGTAATTTGTTGTCCCGGACCTTGCGTCCGTTCGGACAGGTGAATGTGATATATTTTCTTTCATCCGTCCAGGTGACGGAATAACCGACAGAGGCAAGGATATCACAAAACTCGCGTCTGTCGCCTGCCTGTGTCATGGAAGTGTCAATGTCATTGATCAGCCCGAACTTCCAGCCCTCACCTCTCATCGTTGCACGGTACTCCCGCGTACCGATGCCCTGACCGTTTCTGCGCTCCGACGGCGGTAGCACAGACAGACCGTGGTCACGGCAGATGTCATCGCTGATTTTCCGAAGCTCCTGTAAGGTGTTCGGCGTGAAGTGAATCTTCCTGCCGTCCTCAAAGCTGACCGAATTGACAATAAAATGGTTGTGTACTCTCTGAACACCGCCGTCATCATGTGCATCCAGATGCGTGGCAACCAAAACCTCGTATCCCGGAAAAGACTTCCCGGCAAATTCCAGACCGATACGGTGGGCTTCCTCATAAGACTGAATTTCCCCCGGCAGAAAGGACTGCACATACTGATAGAAGTAAGTGCCAGATGCTTTGCCGTAAAGATTTTTGGTTGCCATGAATTCTTCATAAGCGTGTGTTCCTAAGCAGTTGACCCCGCCGACATACTGCCGTCCGTTTTCGTCAACGGTTTTCTTCTCCTGCACGCAGTAACGGATACAACCGCGCATGGCACTCGGTGTCTGCTTGCTCTCCTTGATGAAAATAACGGTTGCCATAGGACATCAACCTCCGCCCTGTATCACCGCATCGGTGTTGGCGTACAGCTTGTTGATTGCCTCATAGCACCGACCGATGCCGTCCGCCGTCGCTGTCAGATTGACCGTCCGCACCACGCCCTGATGCGAGAGCATGGTGAGCTGATTGAGATTGCGGCTGATACATTTCAGCTCACGAAGAACCGGCTTCAGTTCTTCAATCTGATAGATTGTCTTGCCGAGTGCAGAGATGCGAAGGTATTCACCGATGCCCATACCGATACCGGCGGCAATCTTTTCAATTGATTTCCATTCGCCCTCTGTCACCCAAAAGGACTTTTTTCTGTTTCGTTTGCGACCTTTGGTCGCCATTGTAAATCACCTCTCTGAAAATTGATATAATTGAATTCGTTTCTTTTGGATTACCTTTTCTTTTCGCAAAGAAAAGGTAAGTGGGTTCGGGCTTCCGCCCGAAAAAAATAATGCGTTTGGCTCCATCCGCCTTTGGCGGTGGGAGTCCAAACGCTCTGCTTGCCCTGTCGGGGCGGCGTGCCGCAACGGCGGGCAAGCATCTTGCCACCGCTGAAGCGTGAAGTCGTAGAGCTACGACCCGTGTACATTGTCCGCAATTTTTATCATTTGCTTTTCCTCCTTTCCGATGATATGGGAGTAGTATTTATAAATACAATCCACGACACAAAGCTTTAAGCTGTCGACTTCGTAATAGGCATACTTATCTGAATTTCGCGTAACAAGCGAAACAACCGCGCTCTCGTTTTTCGGCTGTTCCGTTTGTTACGCCATTTTTATATAGATACCAGTTTGTTTGCTTTCTCCTTGTGCAGAAGCATAACCCGTTTGAGCCTGCCGCCGAACCGCATCGTTTTTGTGTTCGTTCCGCTTTCGTCTTGTTCTATTAATCCCTCGTCGACAAGAGCCTTGGCAAGGGATTTTGCCGAGATGGCAAAGCCTTCATCCTGCTCTCCGCACAAACGTTTGACCGCCTTGTGAGATACATCCAGCAGAAGATAATAATAGGTTTCATCCTCATACCCGATATAGTTCTTCGGTAATGTTTCAAGCCTGCTCGATGCTGGAATGAGACACACCTGCCCGCACTCAATCAGAGAATACAGCTTGCGGAGGAATATATGCGTCGGTCTGTCCTGCTCGACCGATTCACATTGCCTTGCGGCAAGACGCAGGAGAACACTTTCAAAACGTGCATTAAGAACCGCGATATCTTCTTCACCGAAGTCCGTTTCGGCACTCAAAAATATCTCCATAAAAGAAAAACCGATTTCCAAACACGCAAGCGTGTCGGGAAGTCGGTCATGAAACTGTATTTCATCTTCTCTCAGGCGTTCACGCCATTTGCTTCGGTAGGTCATAAATTTCGATTTCAGTATGCCGCAGATCTCTCCCTTGTCAGCAAAGAACTTCAACATATCGGTGTACCCGCGCATACAAACGGCGTATTTTCCTTCAAGAGCCTTGTCCTGTGCCTCGGTCAAAAGAGGGAGATTGATACCGCCCGGCTTCATCTCAATACAGAAAAGACGTGCCGTTCCGCTTTCTCCAATGTCGGGTGCAAACTCTGCCGTGACAATGACATTGCCTTGCGGCGGGCGTGGATCTCTCAATGTGATATCTGAGCCGAGTCGGTTTCGTGCGGCTCTGTCGCCGTAACCTCTTGCCAAGGTTTGCATAGTAGCCTTCATCTGACTTGCATCCGACCTTGCCGTCGGATGATAATCGTCCACACAAGTCAGAACATCCTTAAGCGCAAAGGCGTTATGAAGTATACTGTTTGCCGTATCTCGGAAGCTCATGGGCAGGTCGGTTGCTGAGAAGTTGCCGAAGAAAGACAGCATAAGCGCCGCTACCGTGCTTTTCATGCTGCCGGTTCTGCCGATGAGGGTTAAAAGATATTTCGGTTCATGCCCGATCTGACGAAGGAACTCATTGAGAGGCGAGAGGAATACCGTGGCGAGGCACGGCAGAAGCACCTCGTCGGGCATCATACCGCCCGAGAGCAATTTGACAAGTTCCTCCGCGTCCTCTTTGGCAAAGCCTTCGGCAACGTAGTAATTCCTCTGCTTTCCCTTCAGCTCAACCTGATAGGTCTTGTCCCCGGGCAGAAGATAGTGCCATTCACCTCCGATCTTCTTCCACCCGGTATGCGAGAAGATATACCGCTTGTCGGCAAATCTCGCCGTTGTCTTGATGGCACACCGCACATGCTTTTCCACTTGACTGACCACACAAAGGTCGCAGGAGGCGTCCAAGCAGTTGGCGATCCATGCCATCTTTTCAAGCTCGCCTGCCGGTATTTCTACGGGTGAAATCTCATTTCCGTAAGCATCCGTTCCGCCGATGCGATACTTTCTTGTGACCTCTGCACCGTCATCCACGATGATTTCGCTGACGATACGAGGGGCAAAGTTGCAAAGCATAATGCCTTGTGCATCCTGCCGTTCCGGTGGGCGATAGCAAAGACAGCCGTTTTCTGTGCAGTACGGCGGCGTATAGTAGTTGCTTGTTTGTTTTTCTTGATCCATTTGAACTTCCTTTCTGTTTGAAATTTTATATGGGAGTAGTTATAAAAATACGAATTGATTTTCCCGGCAATCTATGGTATACTATAAAAAACAATTCCGGAGGTCTCCATGGCAAAATTCAGATATCTCATACGGCGACTGTCGGCGCAGGCAATGCTGTCCTATGCCAAACCAAACGATCAGGGCACCTATTCTTTCGCACTGACGCCGGCGCAGACGAAAAGCATCATCATGGGGGACGGCGACACTTGGCAGGAGGACAACGCCATTTTCTTTCAGGCTATGTGTATCCTCCGCGGGGAGAAATACAAAGAGCCCACCTCGGACACGCTGATCTCCGATCTTGCGGATGTAATACTCTACCTTGACTTCAAAGGAATATTTGATCGGGATGCGGATAACCCGAAAGCGGCGCTCATGCAAAAAAAGACCGAAGCCATGTTTTCCCCGGAGGGGATCACATTGAATTTCGGTCACGGTTCTATGCGTTACCTCGCCTTTGAACGCTCGGGCAGTATGAGCCGCAGCGCTGTGCTTTCTTTTGTCCGCGCAGATATATATGAGGAGCTTTCCCACCGGATGACGGTCGGCATGACACTTGGCGTTTGCCAATTGTCCAAGCTCTACGCCTATAACGGTCTGCTGTTTTCGAGCGGAACACGCATTGAAACGGATATGCTGTGGGACAAGGATGCCATCGTTGTCATCGACAATCCGACGGCTGTCTATCCGGATGTGGATGTCATTACCGTGGAAGATAGGACAGGTATCGGCGATGTTCGCAACTACGAAAGAGTGGAAAAAAAGAGTGATGTCAAGGTCACGCTGTTTGACGGCGAAGGCATTCTTTCTCCTGCGCTTGCGGAAGAGATCGATCGGTTGTACTGCGGAAAGCACATTCATACCTCGTTCCAGATCCGGATGCCGTATATCAAGGGTATGGTGCATGAGGTAGAATTTCACGGACTGTTCCGTGAGGCAACCGTCACTGAAATTACAGATATGTGGGGCATTTCACATCCGATTGAACGCGTCCGGATGATTCTGACTAAGAGCCAATTCAAGGGATGCGGTTGGATGACCGAGAACGGGCTGACCTTTGAGGAATATCTGAAACGCCTGCGCGCCTACCGTCACACGCTGTATATTACGGGCGTAAACCGCACGGATAGTGAACAGTTTACCGATCTGAACTATCAGTTCCTTTCTACCCTCGCACTGAGCGGAGAGCAGTTCAGACCGGCTGACTTACCGTTTGATTGGATGAAAGATTGTATGGACAAAGAGGACGGACAAAACGACAGCGATACCGGAGCGTGGCTGACCAAAACGACCGAGGAGATCTATTATCGCCTTCTCAACGACGAATGGTTTCAGTTTGACTACTATGTCGACCATGCACCGAAAAATCCGAGAAGCCGGGGTTACCGCCTTGCCGGGATGCTTTTTCGCAATGACCTTTTGCTTGCGGAAAAAGAATACCGACGGGAGCTTGACCGCGCCGCAGATACCATTTTGCGGAATTTTGCCCGCGGCAATCTGCTCGTGCGCGGAAGTGTTGCCTATCTTTCGGCGGATCTGACCTTGTTTCTTGCCGAACTGCTGAAGCAGCATACAGATGACAACAGAAACGCAGAGGAGATCTACCGGGAGCTGCTTGATGCGCGTTGCCGTCACACAACCGCCTATGGTCTGACCAGCAGTCACATGACGGCAATTCTGCGCAATCCGCATATTGCAAAGAACGAGGAGGTCGTGGTATATCCGCCGAACCATGAACATGACATCCGCCACCGGTATCTTTCACACCTGTCCGGTGTCGTAATGGTAGAACCGTGGTCACTCATTGCCGAACGGCTCGGCGGGGCGGACTATGACGGGGATATGGTCAAAGTCATCCGTGAGCCGGTCATATGTGAAAGTATCGCCTCTCACTATAAGGAAACGGCAAATCCATTTGAAGACCGATTCTCGAACCGGAACAATCTGCCCCTGCTCAGTATTCCGACCGCCGAACCGCAGTTGCGGGATGCAAACGACCTGCACGCTCGGTTTGAGGCAGTCAAAAGCACTTTTTCCTCGCGTGTCGGGCAGATTTCCAATGCCGCGCTTGACCGCAGTATTCTCGCTTACGATGAAAATGCGGATACCGACATCAAAGAAAAGTGCAGACAGGAAACCGAAACGCTTGCCATCCTGACGGGGCTTGAGATCGACTCTGCCAAAAGCGGCATCAAGCCCGACCTGTCGGCATACCTGCACACCGACGACAAGCTGCGCAGCCGGTATCTGAAATACAAGCGACTGCTTGAGGATGCGGAAGACCGTCCTGCATGGTATGAGGACACCTTTGCGGAACAAATGAAGGATTATATCGACGGGACAGACTGGGAGAGCGTCACGGCAAATGTAGAGAAGCTGCCATACTATGCACACATGCTGAAAAAGCACACACCGCGAAAAGAGATAAAGCCTGCACTGTCCGCAGAACTGTTTACCTTTGCCAGACATCCGAATTGGAAAGATAACCTTGACCCGTCGCTGTTCCCGCCGATTCGGGAACTGATCGACACCTATGACCGTTGCCTGCGGCGTATTCGGTCGCGCAAGCACCCGACGCCGGGCAACTCCAAGCGCCGGGACATTGACCGTATTCTGACCATGCGGGATCAGGAAAGCGCCTACGACACCGACAGCCTGTATGCACTGTTCACCGGGATGGACGCAACGCACATCAAAGCCGTCCGTGACGCGTTACGAGCCGAACAGTGGCACTTTCTGAAGCCGAAGGAGCGTTTATCCTTTCTGCACGAATACCTCCCGGGGGCGGCTTTTCGGGCGTATGACGGCTTGTTCTCGGACTTCCGCATGGGCGGGTATCGGGTGTTCGGCGACATCATCTGTGATATTGACGACACCAACAGGCTGGCTGACAAAAGCAAACTGCACTACAAAAACGACACGCCCGAGATGACAGCTATGGTCGACGCTTACCACAACCGCTTGCCGGGCGTGGATTACCGTGAGGCGGTAGCCGCCGCCTGTCGGTTGTGCCTTGCAAAGATCACGCCGCCGTTTCAGGCAATCCGCTATGCCGAGGCGATGGACAGGCGGGATTTTATCTTTGATGTACTGCTTGAGGAAGCGGAATTTTATCTGATCGGAGGCGGAAACGGATGATAGAGGAATCAATAACAAACGAATGGGCAGAGTTTCTCGCCTATACGAAAGAGCCGACTTATGCCGTCCGGAACAAAAAGGACAACGGCTTTCTCGGTCGGTTTACCATGGATATGCTCATGGAGAACTACGGCTTTGCGCGGATTCTGACCGTCCTTGCCCGTGGATATCTCTTTCACAACCCGGACGGGACACCGAAAGGCGGTGATCCGTATGAACGCACCGACGATGCCCGCCGCACACTATGCGCATGGTGCAGTATTCCTGACAAAAAGAATGCCACCCCAAAGGCGGAGTGGCAGCTCAAAACAGATTTCCGGGAGCTTCACGGTGCGTTTCCCGAGCTTGTAGACGAAAGCGGCTGTGGGTGGTATGTCCGCCACTTGCACGGCATCACGGATTTTGTAAATGCCAACCGCGACAAGGTGGGAAAGACCACACACAAGATCGCCGACAACATGGAAAAACTCGAAAACGCATGGCGTAAAAAGGTCATTCAATTTCAGATCCCGATCTTCTCGGAAGGCACGAAGGGCGACCTGATCCTTCGTTTTGATGATGTGATTGCCGATGCTCTGGAGCTTGGAGCTTTGCGGACAGAATCTATCCTACTGACCGACGAACAGGAACAGTGGCTTGCGAAAGTGACACCGTCAAAAGTGCCGCTCCATGTATCAAGAACGCTGCTGGAATACTACCTTGCCAATAAGCCCGCAGACAGCGATTGGTGCGTTCTGCCCGTGACGAATGTGGAGGCGTATCTCGGCAGCTCGGCGCTGAGCAAACTGTATCTGAAACAATTGACCGGCACACTAATAGAACGGAAAGAGGAAAGAACAGATGCTTGCATGTTCAGGATGAAAACAAGGACAATGATGGCGGTAACGGCAACATAAGAGAAAGTGAATCGGTGACTGCCATTCAAAATCTTTAATCGCTTTTTTGCACAAGTTTCATATCGGCACAATGCACAAAAATCCAACTTCCGGAAAGCATCATTTTAACTGCATTTTTGTGCATGTCGCTATTTTTTCAATGAATGGAAATGTTTTCATTGACAGAATGTGATATTTATGTTATGCTTAATACAGTAAAATTGATTGAAATATAAATACTTAAGCCTCCGAAGCACAAGTGCGAATCGCATTTCCCATCCGAGACTTCCAAACCCGCACAAGCGCTTGCACTTCAGGCAAGCACACTTGTGCGGGTTTTTCAGAATATGAAGCATCCTCCTATGCGTGGAAATGATTGCATTTTCAGTCAATCCACTCGAAGAATTTCAGAAAGGATTGATTGGTAATATGGTGCGAGTGGCATTGATAGTTGCGATTTCAGCAAGATGTATTCACTCCTTGATATAAGGATATGCTAAGCAAGCGCCGAAACAGTTTGTTTTCAAACAAAAAAGATGTTCAAACTCTGATCATTTATCGCCAAAAAACGTAAAAAAACAACCATGAGTTCCGTTTTAGTTCTCTTTGCGAGTATACTGTCAATCTCTCCATGTCCGAATTATCTCGAAAATCAATACTTTTTCGGTATTTTTTCAATAATCTTTCGTTTCCTACATGAATTTTTTGGATTTTTCAATGGTTGTCCATCGTTGTCCAAGCAATCATTGACCGATTGATTAATGAAGAATAAAGCAAATGATGATTTATTAAAATTCTGCCCAATATTTCAAGTTTCATGAACATCGGGAGGGAAGCCCACCTAAACATAAAATAAACACAAGAAAGGAGAAAACTAATTGGTTTACGAGAAACCCGAAATTAAAGTGGTCACAATTAATTTGGAGGAAACTCCCATCATGTTTGCTTGCGGAAATTGCAACAATTCTTCTCAAGCTGGTCCTAATTGCTAATATATTTTTCCAAGAAAACTCAGTAAGCAAGGGCTTCCCCCCTGGTGTTTTGGAAAGGAGGCTAATATGAAAAACAAGATGAAATGCTATATTACAAAAACAGGAAAATATTATGAAGAGCCTATAAAGAACGGCGTTGTTCTTATCCCTATTTCACCAAATAATCCGGTTTTAATTGATCTAATTGAAATAAGTTCACTAGCTAAATTAATATGGGATTCTATTGGAGATAAAGGGGATAAGACGGTGGAAGATATTATAGCGTTTGTGTGTAGTATGTTTCCTCAAGTAGAAAATGTTCAAATACATGATGATATATGCGCTTTTTTAAATGGACTTCATGAAAAAGAAGCAATAAATTTCATTTAATTTTTGGGAGAAGAAATTATTCGTGGAAAATACAGATTTTTATTTAAATGTTTTGAATCGTTATATAGACAAAACACAAGAATATCTTCCATTGTATGCTATGTTCGAGATAACGAATTCATGCAATTTTAGATGTGGTCATTGTTATATTCCTTCCAAATTAAAGGATAATAACGAATCTATAGATAAAAATCTAGCAATAAAAATACTTGACGAGTTGAAGCAATTGGGTTGTATCAAACTATTGATAACGGGTGGCGAGGCAATCCTTCACCCTCATTTCTTTGAAATATATCGGCATGCTTATGATCTCGGTTTTGTAATTACACTTTTTTCCAACGGCTATAATTTGGACGCGAAGATTATCTCTTTTTTAGATACATATAAGCCGGACAAACTGGAAATCACGCTGTATGGTTGGAATGAAAAAAGTTATTCAGATTTTACAAAAAGGAGAGGAGCATATCAAAAAGTAGGCAATGTTCTTCAAAATCTTGTTGATACTGAAATCAACTTTGATCTCAAAGTTTCTTTAACGACACACAATGTTCACCATATACAAGAATTAAATCGTTTTGCAGAAAGGTATGGAAAAAAGATTCGATATGATGGTGTAATTATTAATTCTCTTGACCAATCCGAAAATACATTATGCAATAGATTGGATCCATGTGATGTGGTGCAATTAGAAGATAATTATGAAATAGAACCAACAATTCATCAATATAGTTCAGCTCTGGGGATATATGAAACAAAGGAAATGCTGTTTAAATGTGGTGCAGGAAAAAACAGTTTTTGTATTAACGCAAGAGGCGAACTCTACGCCTGTGCACAACTGCGTATTTTCCCATACGATTTAAGCACCGGATCATTATTAGAAGGAATTAGGCATTTTGAAAGAATAGTAAACCAAGCGATGCCCGAAAATATGAAATGCAGGAATTGCACATACATTGATTACTGTCGATATTGCCCGGGAAGATTTTTGCTAGAATCAGGAAGTATGTTTACGCCCCCTAAATGGTATTGTGAATATGGAAAACTTGGATATGAAAAAGCAAGGAAACAGAAAAATTATGAGACATAAATATAATTTTGCAATTGATGGCATTGAAATACTTATGTTGTCAGATACATTATTTGATGAACCTTTTTATTCAACATTGCCCCGGTTTGTTCCTTTGAAGGCAACTACCAAATTAGATATTCTAATATATTATTTCAGCAAATCTATACCAAGTTTAGAAAGAAATCAAACATATGAACTTATATCTCAATTACCATTTATTAAAGTATTTAAAAATCAAAATAGTTTTGACCGATATACATATAAGTTTTTGTTTTATGCAACAGAAAAAGAGACATCAGAAAAACTTTTATTAAATACCGCTCTATGTTCTTCAGATTTTAGAGAAATAATTATCTATGGGTTCGAAAGTAATCTCAAAAGAATAAATCACAGTATAGTAAATCCTATTTTAACAAGCGTTGGAAGTACGTTGGTTTTGAGTTGCTTTATGCAACTTAATGGAATAGGAGTTGGTTTACATGCCTCTGCTGTAATATATAATAATAAAGCAGTTGTTTTTACAGGTCCTTCTGGAGCAGGAAAGTCAACTATGAGAGATATCTGGCAAGGTTTTGGCCATTCGGTAATAGGTAACGATCGTGTAATTATTGATTTCAATACTCTTTCTTGTTGCGGTACTCCATATGAAAGAACAAAGGATTGGGTAAATGTTCGGAACTTCAAAATTAAAGCTATCTTTTATTTATCACATGGTGACACAAATATTATTTCTGATGTTTCAGATACCGCTATGATGTATAGTTTATTAAAGCAATGCATAGTACCGGTATGGTTTGAAAATGGAATTCAACAGACTCTTGCCCAAATTCAAAAAATTATTAATGACATTCCTGTTTTTTCTTTTTCTTTTAAACCAAATGAAAGCGCTTACGATTACTGTTTAAAATTTTTAGATACAAAAGTATAAATGATATTTAACCGAAGGAGTTTTAAATGCCAATCAATTATGTTGCAACTTATTATAAAACAATAATAAAGAACAACTCCTTTATTTACATTCATGGAATTGGCAACAGTATGTTTCCCTTAATAAACGAAAACATGCAGTTGAGGATACTAAAAAAAGAGACATATGAAAAAGGCGACCTGATTTTATATTCAAACGGAAGTCGATTAATTCTACATAGAATCATCGAAATAAACACAGCTGCATGCAAAGTAAAAGGGGACAATACCTTATCGTCTGAAGTAATCAGAACAACACGGATTCTTGGATGTGCTACAGCGTATAGACCGGTCGGTAGACGAGAGATTTGGTTTGTTAGAAACAAAATTTCAAGTTTAATCATACCTAACCTTTCACTAAAAATGGATAATCAAAAAAGCAGGTTGTACCGCAGGTTGTTGCATTTTTGTATTTGTTTTTATGCCGTTGTTTATAAATCGGTATGTGTAATGAAAAGTCGTAGAGCCATGAAAAAGCGAAAGGACAAAAAACAGAATGTTTAAATCTTTTGCGTTATTGCGAAAACACTGCAAATCTCATTTTTGGATATTGAATTTTTGCACTTTGGCAATAGGTGTATCTGTCCCGATAAATACGTATTTGTTGAAGAAATTGCTCAATAATGTCAGCCTTCCATTCTTCGGATATTACATAGGCGCATACATAGCTTTACTTGCCTTTGTCGTTTTATGCAATTATTTGAAAAAGTACGTCTATACGCTCGCTGAATGTAAGTTGACAAAGACATTGAACAAAGAAATGTTGAATATATTCAGTTCTGCAAATTACAGCGATCTGGAATCACCGGCCGTCAACGATTCGATCAGTCGAATGGGAACTCCCGCCGCTCTTGCCATGAAATCTTACAGCGCACTTATATCGTTGCTTCAAAATGTCATAAGTTATACGGGCATTCTCTCCATTTTCTTCTCCGCTTCCGTGGTTTTTGCACTGTTAAGCATACTGCTGTTCACCATATCATTTATATTCAACTTTAAAGAAATTAAAGGAATCCGCAATTTGCAATTTCATCAAACGGCAACCGAAAGAAAGAGAAATTATTTTTCAAGTCTGTTTTTAGATAAAGTCGTAGAAAAGGAGATCAAAATTTTCGGTCTTTCTTCTTACCTGCTGGGTATATATGATGATACTTCTATGGCGCTCATAAAAGAACGAATGGTTATCCGACGCAGAGGCTTTAAGAACGGATTGCTTCCGCTCGTTGCTACATTGATGTTTAATACTTTTTGCGTAATCTATCTTTTGTTTTTGGGGAAGCAATCCATTATAACACTGGCAGATATCATTGCTTTGATTTCCGCCTTGCCAACATTATCAATTATGTCCGGTTGGACATTTCCATCGTTGTTAGGAGAACTGGACAAATATAAGATCCCATGGCAGGACTACAAGAAGCTAAACACGCTTTTAACTAAAGAATCAAGTGACTTCTTGTGTCATGAAATTTCAGGGGATATCATTTTTGAAAATGTATATTTCAAGTATCCGAACACCGAAACCTATATTTTGAATGGCATAAATTTTACGATAAAACGAGGTCAAACAACAGCGATTGTCGGAGAAAACGGTTGTGGAAAATCTACCATCGTAAAACTATTGCTGGGATTATATTTGCCTGAACGCGGGGAAATAAGAATCGGAAAAACGCCCTTGCAAAGCTTGACTCGAAAAGAACGTCTGTCGCTAATGACCGCTGTGTTGCAGAAATTCTGTATTTACCAGATTCCCGTGAAAAACAATATTGAAATTGCCGATCTCAGCTCTGCTTCCGGAGAACTGAAGTTGGAAGAAATCAAGCACGGCACCTCCTTTTTGGATGATATCCAGTTAACTTCCCGAATCGGTGAAATATATCCGGATGGCATATCTTTATCCGGCGGACAAAATCAAAGAGTTGCATTGTCCAGAGCATTGTATTCATCTGCTGAGTTTTGTATCTTAGATGAACCGACAGCCTCTGTAGACCCGCTTACGGAATCAAGCTTTTATGAAATGATTCATAAGAACAATTTTGACAAAAGTTTGGTTATTATCTCGCATCGCCTGCCATCTGCAAAACTTGCAGATACGATATTGCTTATAAAAGAGGGAAAAGTCAAGGAATCCGGTTCACATGAAGACCTGATGAAATTGAATGGTCTTTACTTTGAAATGTTTACAAAACAAGCATGTCTATATCAAAAGTAAGAGAAGAAAAAATGAAAAAAACGATAAAACTAAAATCGCTGATTTCTTGTATTGCCATTATTTTTAGAGAAAAACCCTTTTTAGCGTCTCTTGAGGGGGTGTCATATCTTGGTTCGGCAATTACAACCGGCTTTATGCCATTGGTTTGGGCTTTTGTGTTTCAAGCCATTGAGAACTATATCACAGGAAAAAAAGAAAACAGCATTATCCACGCAATGATTTTGTTTTTGATCGTACAACTGGCTGAAGTTCTTTTTAGAATGATTGGCAGAGTTCCCACCAGAGTCTTCTGCTACAATGAACAATTGCAGATGAAATTGTGTAAAAATATATATCTTCATGCCACGGAATTGCCGTATGAAGATTTTCTTAATCAGGAAATATATAATTCGTTTGCTCGCTCCAATAGCTCGATTTCCAGAAATTTGCCCATGAATTTGCTGAATACCTTTTTTCAGATTCCTTCACTTGTATTATCTTTATGCGTAGCGATTGTGACTCTGGGCGCATTTTCGCGCTGGCTTGTTCTGATTGCGATCGTATCTTTGCTTCCAATTTCCATTATTCAGGCAATCATATTAAATAAAACGTATGATATAAGCAAAGACCTTACCCCGATAAAAAAGGCAACAAGCTATTTCTATTCTCTTTTTACCAAGCCGACTGCAGTGGCAGAATTCAGAACCTATGGTTGTGAAGAATATTTCAAAACTTCATGGGAGAAAAGTCTGGATAAAGAGAATCTCATTGTAAAAAAACATGCGGCAAAAAGCTCGTTGCAAAGTATCACGGGAGAGGCATTCAAGTTGCTTGGATTTGCGGTTGCCTTGATTTTTTCTTCCATAGCCGTAGCAGCAGGGAGTATTAACTTAGGAGTTTTCGGAGCACTTTTAACAGCATATAATTCTATGCAAACCACATCAAATCAAATTGTATCCAGTCTGCTTAGCATCAATTCTACATATCTGTTCTATTCAGATTATGAATCCTTTCTGAAAAAAAGCATATGTACAATTCCGGTTCTTTGCGATAAAACCATAGAAGAAATCTCCTTTGAAAATGTATCTTACAAGTACCCTCATAGTTCTGTGTATGCCATTGAGAATTTGAATCTGAAATTAAGATTCAATGAAAGTGTAGCCGTCGTCGGCGAAAACGGATCGGGAAAAACAACGCTTTGCTTGTTGCTTTTGGGTCTTTTGCAACCGACCTCAGGGAAAGTTATCTCAACATTTTCGGACGGTGAAAAACGAGAGAATATCATATTGCAAAGAAAAATCGGCACTGTATTTCAAGATTTTGTTATTTACAAGTTAACATTAAAAGAGAACTTGCTTTTGGCGAACCTTCATAGTCAATATGAGTCTGCTGTGCTCGAAAAAACGTTGCAAAATTTACACTTCAAGGATGGAGAGACTATCAATCTCGACGAAACTATAGGGATTGAATTCGGCGGAGTTGAATATTCCGGGGGTGAACGTCAAAAAATTGCACTGGCCCGAGCGCAACTCTCGAAATGCAATTATATTGTTATGGATGAACCGACGGCATCGTTGGACCCAATGATGGAATTTGAATTATTAAACAACGTCTTATCCACCGTAGAAAATAAGGGCTTTTTATTGATCACTCATCGTGTTGGTGCCTCGCGACTGGCCAATCAGATTATTGTATTGAAAAATGGCAAACTTGTTGAGCGCGGATCTCATGATGAGCTGATAAATTTACATGGCGAATATGCAAATTTGTTTAAAATGCAAGCTAAATGGTATATTGACAACGAGGAATAACAAATGGAAATTTTATCGATCATACAAAAAACCATAAAAATTCGGCGTTATAATGAAAGCAAATCTTTTTTTGAATTTTTAAATAATAATATAATCCCTTATGTTGTTGTGAAAGGGGAACCACTATCTTTTCTAGCTTACAATGAATCAGGGAAAAGAAAAAGCGCGGATATAGATATCCTTACTCCAAAAGCTCACCTAAAATTAGCGGAACAAAAACTAAAAGAGTTGGATTTTAACAGCGATGTTAACAATCGAGAAAAACATATGTTTATGTTAGCCCACACACATCAAGTTTCGCCATGGTACAAAGGAATTAAACCTTTCGGAGAATTTTCAATTGATCTAAACTTTGATATTTTTTGGGGCGAATATGAAGGCAAGCGAATAGATATTGAGGAATTCCTGTCGGACACCATAGAAATGGAGATTTACGGCGTCAAAGTAAAAACTTTACCCCCATTAAAAGCGATGATTCAGCTTGTCCTTCACCACTATAAAGACATGAATTCTCTTTTTTTGCTTACGACGAGAAAAAGCATCCGATACGATATGTTCAAAGATGTATATTATTTATTGAAAAACAATCTTGATGCGATATCTTTAGACAAGCTGTATGCCATGAGTGCTGAATATGAGATTATCCCCTATGTATTTTATGTTTTATACTATACAGGTCAAGTGTTTGACGACGATGTATTAAAGCGGTATATAGAAGCGTTCAGAACGCCAGATGGAGAGGCGCTTTTGAATTGCTACGGGCTGTGCGAAAAAGAACGACGTGAGTGGAAGTGCGATTTCAAAACAAGGCTTGACTCGGATAATCTTTATGAACTGATTAAAGATGAGCTGACAGAACGGGATAAGGAAAAGATCGCAATCAATAAGCGAATTTTCTTAGGGATAAGAGAATGAAAGAAATAACAAAAGAAGAAATACTGGAAATTGTCAATTCTGTTCAAGGCGTAGAAGTGACTATAAATCAATGCGATGACAATCTGCTTGAATTGGGGCTGGATTCAATCAAATTCATTCAAATCATTGTGTCGCTTGAAGAGACATTTGAATGTGAGATACCTGATGAAAAATTGCTATTGACCGAAATGAATTCGATTAGCAAGATGTTGGAGGTGATCCAACTTGCTGTCAGCGAAAGCAATAAATCGACTTTTGAATCGAGTGATATATAAGCCGAGGCAAATCTATGCGTAACAAGTCTTCATTTGAGATGACAATTGTCTCCAATCTGTCCGTTGAGGCGTTTTTGGTGCCGTCTGTCAATCGAATCTTTGAGCAAAACGGAATTCGGATAAGAACAACCGCTGTGAATTATGATGAATATTGTTCGGCTGAGTCGTTACAACGATTTGTCGAGAGCGATTTTATTGTAATTTTTTTGAATTTTGAAAATGCATATTCTGGTCTGTTAGGTGAAGATTTCACGACAGATGTAAGTGCGATTATTGATTTTGAACTTAAAAAAGCGCATCGCATTCGTGAGGTGATCATTGAAAATTCTAATGCGTCTATATTATGGTTCGGATATGAAGATTTGCAATGGAATGCTTCTGTTGTGTTCGGTTCGCAGTATGCTTTGAACGGGTTGGTGGACAAAATCAACGCGCAGATACGAGAAGAACTTGACTCCGAAATCACTTTTATCGATACGAAACGAGTGATTGCGTCCATCGGAATATCAAACGCATATAGCAGCAGAAACAAATACAGATGGAATTATATGTATAGTCAATTGCTGTCTGAAAAAATCGGACTGGAAATCTATAAGCAATACCTGATTACACACGGAATTACCAAGAAGTGTATCGTGCTTGACTGTGACAATGTAATATGGGGTGGCATTCTTTCGGAAGATGGTGTTGAGAATATTCGGCTTAGTTCTTCCGGGCTTGGAAAACCGTACCGGGATTTTCAACGATTCCTTTTGATGTTACACAACCATGGTGTTATTTTGACCGTTTGCAGCAAGAACGATGAGGCAGATGTGCTGAGGGTTTTCAGTGAACACCGCGATATGATTTTAAGAGAGGAGCACATTGCATGTTTTCGCGTCAACTGGGATACGAAGGCAAAAAACATACAAGACATTGCTGCCACTCTAAACATCGGTCTTGACAGCATGGTGTTCATTGACGACTCGGATTTTGAAATCGAGGCAATTCGCCATATGTTGCCTGATGTTAAATCTATTCTATATAAGCGAGATGGTGTATATGAAGTACTGTCGTGCTTTAATCTGAAACGAGACATAAATGCTGTCGGCATAAAACAACGCAATAACGCATATAAAACTGATGATTACAGGCGCGAACTAAAAAAACACTGTCAAACATTTAATGAATATCTTTCTTTGCTTGAAATGGAAGTGGATATTCACGAAGCATTCCCAACTGAGTATGCCAGAATATCTGAACTTACACAGCGGACAAATCGAATGACAAACGGCATAAGATATACTGTTGAAGAATTGAAAGCACATGCAATGAATTCGGAATTTAAATTGTATTCTGTCAGTGTTGTAGATCGTTTTTCAGACCTTGGCATCGTAGGTGCCATGGCTGTGGAGAACGATGAGTTGCAGCTTTTCAGTTTGTCATGTCGAGCATTGGGCAGGAAAATCGAAACAACCATGTTGGATATGATAAAAGATAAACACAAAATAACAAGATATCGGTTTAATGATACGAATAAAAATAATGAAGTTAGAGCTGTTTTAGGTAAATATGAAATGTCAGAGACCGCGTCAATTTCTGAATAATAACATTAAAAAACAATATAATTTATGATTTTGCAAATATAAAAATTTCCCCTCAAATCAATATTCTAAAAAAGGAGAATCCCAAATGGGACGATGCGTTTTGCCGGTAGCAAAACCCAATATTACACATACACCGGTTATTGCAAATATGCTCTCTATTTTACAAACTAATCCAAATACAGAGTCTTGGATAGCGAACCACTTTGTAAATATATTCATAAACAAAGATGGAATTTTTGATAACTTTTATGATCGAAATATGTTTTTTTACGGATGCCCGTGGCTACAAGTTAATCAAATACGCAGAGAAGTGGTTCTCAGAATATGTCATAGAATTACTGATTATGTAAAAGCATTATTGGCAGAAGGCTTCTATGTTTATGCTGCCGGTAACACTGAACATATTCCGGCATATCACAACGAACATTACAGGGCACATAATCTCTTTGTATATGGGTATGACGATGAATTGCAATTGTTTTATATTTCGGACTTTTTTGTTAATGGAAAGTATGAAAGAGCAACATGCAGTTATGACGAATTGGAGATGGCACTGCAAACATCAAATATGAATCGTCATTTCGTAAACCTTATTTATGGCATAAAACTCAAAGAAATTGAGTATGTATTTGAAGTTGAATTGCTTTGCGAAATGCTGAATGAGCATCTGGAATCTGAGAACTTATTCTGTAAATATAGAACCAGGCAAGATGAGGAATATTACAGTAACAAAGAAGGAAATACATATTACCATTTTAGTTTTTCGGAAATGAAAGCCAAGTATTATTTCGGTATTTCGTATTATGATAAAATATCTGAGATGGTTCTTGACAATTCGCAGAAATTGATGCGCCCTTTAGATCTTATTTACGAACATAACGTAATGATGAATAAGCGAGTTGAATTTCTGTATCAAAACGGGTATTTAGATGGTGAAGATTACCTTTCATTATCCGAAGAGTGTAAAAGGTTGGTGAAAAAAACGCTTATTTTAAGAAATTTATGGATCAAGTGCTGTATGAGTATGGAGAGTCAGAATGGTTCTGAATTGCTGAAAAGAGTTTATGACCACGTTTTAGAGGCCAAAAATTTAGACATTGAATTTACAAAGCACTTGATATCGTGTATAAGCACGCCAAAATCAGGCAATTAGAGGAAAATTGCAGCCTTTTTTGCTATATAGCTTTGATTTTTACGGATTATTATTCATGCAAGCTTAGGTTGCTTGATATTTTTTTGGAGCGTGAGTTGTTTTTATATTTAGCAACCTATTCGTATATACATAAACAACGCAACATTATATAACTATTATATATTTCTACAAGTGCTACTGCAAAATAATGTTATTATGATTCTGCTTGTAACGGAACAAATGACTATTTTGAAAACGAATCAATACACTGCAGAGTAACATTAATAATCGCTCTCGGCATTTTCATTGCGTGATTTGGTTAATACTATATTCAACCAAACAGTTTACGGAGGTTGATATGGATAATATAAGCAATCTGATATTGCAAAAAAGGAAAGAACGCGGGTTGACGCAATCAGAACTTGGTGCGATGCTTGGTATATCGGGAAAGGCGGTTTCAAAATGGGAGCGTGGCTTGTCTGTGCCATGCGAAGAGCATTTGGAGAAACTTATCGACCTGCTCGGTTTACCGGTCGAGCAGAAGATAACAGAGTCGGAACCGCCGCCGACATTTCTGTCAACCATCAAAAGTGAACTAATTCGGATTCTTTCCGCCGGTGTAATGACTGCTGTCTGCATATGCAACATGGCAGGAATAATATCAACCGACTCTACCGTGGTTTCCCTCGGTTTCTCGGCTGCTCTTTTCTGCTTCGGCACAATGATAAAAGGATAGAAAGAAAATCGCTGCTTGTCAGGTAGCGATTTTTATTATATTCTTTAATTTTCAGTGTATATAGCGTTTTCTGTACATCGGCTTGAGATAATTCTTTCGCATGTCTCTCATTGAGCCAAAGAAAGCCTCTTCGGATTTTGACATGATATGATGTTCGTCTTTCAGGCAGACAAGTTCCAAGGTACAAAAGAGGTCGGCGACCTGAAATAATCTATAATCAGCGGGAAGCACCTTACGGAACTCCGCTTGCGGAAGCATGACGGCGAAAACTGAAGCCAAGAGCTTGTTCAGTTCAACTTGTCCGTTATCATAATAAACGATAATCTTGTCAAATTGCGCAAAGAAAGCATATTCTCCGCGTATAAATGCAGAAAGCTGCTTTGATAGCGCAACCGTCAAACCGAGTGAATCAGACATATGCTTTTTCTCAACCAAAAAAGTGATGTAGGATATATCGCAATTTTTAGCGAATATCAGAATACGGTTAAGGCACTTTCTGCGCTCCGTAATCGAGAGATTCTGATAATCTTCCTCGCGGCGTATAATGGGACCGGCATGAAAACAATGCTTCACATCAAAGCCGATGTCTGCAAGTCCATGTTCCAAGTGTTTTATCTGAGCTTCAATTGAGCTGCGCTGGTCATGAAATATGAGTGTAAACAAATAGAACGGCGCATGAGGCTCGTATGTGCCGAAATCGCCCGATTCATCAACGAATATGCTGAGTTCGCTCATCATTTACACTCCTTTCAAAGAAAATGGCGGGGAACATCCCCGCCGCAGGTGGACCCGGGTCCGAAGACCAGCCCGTTGCCTTCGTCTGTATTATACCATAATTCTGAGAAAAATGCAATACCCTTTATCGAAAAAATATTTCATTTCCCGGCGGGATTTTCTCCCATAATCAGTATATGCGCAAACAAGGGATTTTATACTCCGGCAACAATCCGAAATTATGTACTGATGTACTGATGTTCTGAATGTCTTATACGGTAAGGAAAAACGAGTACCTGACGGTTATTTTGTGTCCCTGTGATATTCTGTTGTGGCGGTCGAATTTCATAGTTCGTACGGGGTTCATAATGTTAACCATCTGACCGCCTACGGATCCTGCCTGCTTAGCAGTAAGGTCGCCGTTGTAGCCCTGCTTAAGATTTACGCCAACTTCGCCGGCAGCTTCCATTTTGAATCTGCTGAGGGCTTCCTTAGCCTCGGGAACGAGAGATTTATTGCTTGCCATCTGAATGTTCTCCTAAAAATTTATAATCATTTACAGACATCTTCATTTTGCGCGCCCGAAGGCATCGCCTTTTGAAGCGCCTTTTCGGACGCGGCATGTTTTTGCTTTGTCCGATATTATTATTTTCGTCTTATATGTTTTTATAAGTGGCAATTTTTGACGATGAAAAAATCGTTTGTTGACAAACCTCATTAAATATATTATATATATCATATGATATATATTGTTTTTTATTAAATGAGGTTATATAAGGAGAGAAAATAATGAAATCATTATGCGGAGCAAACTGTGACGAATGTAAAATGAAGGATGAATGTAAAGGGTGCGAGGCGACTTGCGGGCATCCATTCGGCGGCAGATGTGTCGCTGCAGAATACATAAAAACCGGAGGCAGAGCCGCTTATGACGAATTAAAAAACAAATTGCTCGGCGAAATAAACGGACTTTTGAATGGCGAAGGACTTCCTTTGGTCGACAGGCTTTATGAGCTTTCTGGCGCTATGGTGAATCTTGAATATCCGATTCCGAGCGGTGGAACGGTAAAACTTCTCGACGACAAAAACGTTTATCTTGGTACACAGATAAAATTTGCCGATATGGGCGTTTGCTACGGCGTTATCGCCGATATGGGATTTATTCTTGTTTGCAGTTACAGCGTTGACGGCAGTCAGCCGGAGATAGTTATTTATAAGAGAAGATGAAAATAAAGGGCAGAGCAATGAAGCTCTGCCTTTGTCTTTATCTTTTTTCATGTCGGAGCAGAATAATGAAATCATTATGCGGAGCAAACTGTGACGAATGTGGAGGCGTATCTCGGCAGTTCGGCGCTGAGCAGGATGTACCTTGGAAAGTTAATCGGGACGGTTATAGAACGGCAAAAATGCGGATACAATGTACCTTATCTTCATATTAGCTGCCATTGATAAAATTCAGAGCACTGCCAAGGCAGTGCTCTCATCCTTTAAGCATAATTTTCAGACATAAAACTGCGCTTGCGCATTCCACAGCTCATGATATTTTCCGCCCGCATCCGAAAGTAACTTTTCATGTGAGCCGCTCTGGACAATTTCTCCGCTGTCCATAACAAGTATTTCGTCGCTGAAAACGCATGATGACAATCTGTGGGAAATAAATATCGCCGTTCTTTCCTTGACGATGGCATTTAATCTCTTATAAATCTCACTTTCTGAAATAGGGTCAAGAGCCGCGGTTGGTTCATCGAAAATCACTATCGGCGCGTCTTTATAAAGCGCTCTTGCCATGGCAATCTTTTGCGCTTCGCCGCCGGATATCATTACGCCGTTTCTTTCAAAATCTCTGTACAGAACCGTATCTATACCGTTTTCAAGCGAAGCCAGTCTTTCCGAAAATCCGACCTCGTCGAGGCATGCAAGCACTTTCTGCTTTTCATAAGTCTCATCGCACGAGATGTTTTGCGCAAGCGACATGGCAAACAAAGAATAGTCTTGAAAAACAATGGAAAAAGCTTTCAGATAATCACTGTATCCGTATTCTTTTATATTGATTCCGTCGAGGAGGATTTCTCCCTCGGTCGGATCATATAATCTGCAAAGAAGCTTTACAAGCGTTGTTTTTCCGCATCCGTTCATTCCGACTATCGCGAGCTTTTTGCCCTGCTTTATTTTGTAACTGAGATTTTTCAGAACATAAATATCGGTATTCGGATATTTGAAAGAAACATTTCTGAATTCAAATTCATGGCTTTCCTGCGGTGCGATTTTTTTCTCCCCGCTTTTCATCTCGGACGGGATTTCCACGAAATCAAAATAAAGCTTTGCAATTTCGCAATTATATCGCAGCTGCTCGCCTGTCACCATAATCTGCTTTATGGCTCCCGAAAAATTGGAGAGCGCCGCAATGTATTTTGTGATTGAACCTATACTGAATCGCCCAGCGAGCGCACCGAACGCGGCAAATATATAAATCAGAAACTGGGTAAACAGGCGGATAAGCTCTCCCGGGATATGCATTTTCTTTAAAGAATACATATTTGTATTTCCGTTTATGTCATAGCTCATCTGCATAACCTCGTGGGCGTGCTGCATTATCGCCTCGGTCTGACCGTATATTCTGATGTCCATTGCGGTTTTGTTATAATAAATGTGCGATGTCAGCTCGGAACTCAGATCATTGATAAATGTAAATTTGGAATATTCGGAGTTGGCATATCTGGTACATTTGACCGCAACTTTACTGTTGAAAATAACATATACGAATATCAGCGCCAGAATGATTATTCCGACGATGGGGTTGACAGTCAGCTTTGTTATCAGACTGCCCTCCGAGGGATAAGGCAATACAAAAAGTGAGATTGTCAAAGCCACGGAAAACGCCAGCGTGAAAAAGCTGCGCAAAAAGCTCGATGTGCTGTGATAAATGCTGGTCAGCCCTCCGCCGTTCATATTTTCATACTGCTCTATTTTGTTCAGCTTCTGCCTTGTTTCGGAATCCTCAATCGTGCTGTAATCAAGGTCGGGAATCTTCAGCGACTTTGATTTTGAGTAATTATTTGAAAAGACAAGATATTTTATATTCAGAATCCTTGATAGAACAACCGAAATTATTTTTACGCCAAAGCTGAGCGCGACGGTAAGTAACGCATAAGCAAAAACGCGCTTATAGTCGCTTCCCGCAATGAGACTGTCTACGATTTCAGCCGACATATATATGGTTATAAACGGAAAGAGCGAATCGGTAACAGCCTTTATTATCTGAATCAGGATGATATTCGGAGAAAATGAATTTATCGTTTTATAGCATTTGAATAATAATTTTATATCAGGAAGTTTTTTCATTCTGCCGCCTCCTTAAAATCGCCCGTATAATACTGACTCTGCGCATGAAACATTTCGGCATATTTTCCGCCGTCCCGCATCAGGCTCTCATGCGTGCCCTCTTCGAGTATTCGTCCGTTTTCCATATAGAAAATGCGGTCGCAAAAACGGGTCGATGCCAACCGATGCGAAACAAAGATGGATGTTGTCCTGTCGGAAAGCGAATGGTATATCCGATAAACCTTTTCTTCGGCTATCGGGTCAAGCGCCGCCGTCGGCTCGTCAAGTATAACTATCGGGGATTCCTTATAAAGTGCTCTCGCCATAGCCAGCTTCTGCCTCTCGCCGCCGGAGAGCTCCGTTGCATCCTTAAATAATGTTTTGTCGAGCTTTGTCCGCAGCCCATCAGGCAGTGAATCAATTTTATCTTTCAGTCCCGCCTTTTCTATCGCGGCATTCAGTCTTTCATAGTCAATATCAGCACGGAATCCCGCGATATTCTCCTCGATGCTCATGGGCAATGTATAAATATCCTGAAATACGGCAGATATTTTCGAATAGTATTCTTCAATGTTATATTCCGAGATATTTTTCCCGTCCACCGATATGTAGCCGTCGGTCGGGATAAACAAACCGCAGACCAACTTTATCAGCGTGGTTTTGCCTGCGCCGTTTATTCCCACCAGCGCGATTTTTTCGCCGCGTTTTATTTTGAATGATATATGGTCGAGAATCAGCGCATCGGAATTTGGAAAGCGGAAGCAGACATCATGAAACTCTATCTCGGGTGCGCTCTGAAAAATATCTGCGCCTTTTCCGTGGTTCATGACGCTCTTGTAGTCAAGAAAATTCCGGACATCGGAAATACACAGAGAGGAACGGTAGAGGTCGATGCATCCGTTCATGATTCCGTAAATATATACGGAATATTGCCCGATGAGAGCAAAATAAAAGACAAACTCCGAGGCGGAGAGATTTCCTTTTGAAATCTTATAAATCAGCAGACCGTATGCAAGCCCATCTCTGAGCAGCGTTATGAAAGCAGATAAAATATCTATCCCGCCGGTTCTCATCTCGCTTTTGCGGCTCCATTTTATTCTCTGCCCGAGCAGTGACATATAGATTTTATAAAACCATGCGGATACTCCGTAGAGCTTTACATCTTTTGCCGCGCCGAAGCTTCCGAGTTTCCCGAGGATATATTGTTTTTTTCTGTCTATTTCATACCACTGCGTTTTGTTCTTCTGAATCCATCTGACATTGATTTTGCCGACATAATAAAGCAAAACCGTAGAAACGGCAAGCACGAGAATGATAATCGGCGACAGTCTGAAAATCAAAGCCGAATATAATACTATGCCTATCGTATTGGTAAGAAACAATGCCATTTTACCGAAAATCGATTCTGCTATGCCGGCATTGCTTCCCACCGCCTGCTGCGCCTGATTACGCATAGCGTTGTAGTCGCTGTTTTCCAGATTCACATAGTCTGTTCTCGCCACGGATTCTTTTATTTCAAGACCAAGCTTTGTTCTGTTTATCAGCGAATATTTGGGCAAAAAACTGTTTATAACTCTCAGCAGCAGCGTTGCCACCGTAATAGCCAGCATAAGCACGGAAATAAGCAAAAGCAGCTTTGTTTCGGCAACGCCCCCGGTTGCATATTCTACGGTTTTCGAAGAAAGCAACGTAAGCAAAAAAGGAAGCGCAATGGAAAAAGGCACGCTGAATGCGGTCAGCAAAACCGCCATTCTGGAGTTTTTCCATGCTTTTTTCATCATGAATCGGAGATTACCGAAAAAAGAATATTTTTTCATTCAAACCACCTTAGCTCAATTGTTTCTTTCGATTACGATTATGACACTCCACCAATCGTTAGCCGACATATTCTGCTCGGCTTTTACAACATGCCAGCCGCGCGATAAATAATATTTATTAATACCGTCAATGAGCGAAAGACCGTTTATCCTGGTGATCTTTGCATCAGGCGATCCGGCAAACATTTTCTGCTGATGCATACATTCGCCGCGGATAATATAATCGAGCGAAACCTCAAAGAAATCCGAAAGCTTTATAAGAACATCAATATCGGGGCAGCTTCCCGCGCTTTCCCATTTTGATATAGCCTTGTCGCTTATATTGATGACCGCGGCAAGCTCCGCCTGCGTCATTCCCTTTTCTTTTCGCAACCCTGCGATTCTCGCGCCGATGTTATTGCCATCCATATTTTTTTCTCCTTGTCTGAAGTTTTTTGTCACTATAATTATAGCATAAAAAATAGAGCCTGTCCAGCGAACCATTGTCTATTTTTGCTGATTTCGGGTGTCATTTTTCTACCGCCGTTCTACAAGCGGCTGAAAATTCTCAAGTAAGTTGTACCGCTTTATTTCCAGGCCGATAATATCTCTTATGTAATTCAGCGACTTTCCCGGCATTTCTTTCTTTATTTCTTTGGTATTAAAAAAATGATAAAATACCGCGCGAATATAATTTCCCTTTTCAACTATACCTTCATCAATTTTTAAAAGTCCGTATGTATTTGGAAAAACCCGAGATATACCGTAATACTCGGAAATACGGATTTTCATCAAATCGTTAAACATAATAAAGCTTTGACATGAATGCTTCAATGCAATTTTTTCGTCAAAACAATTATTTTCAAAAAAATTGACATACTCTCTTAAACTGAGCAAATGTTTCATAATATCAACATTATGATACCTGAGCAATGTTGCTTCCCGACCGCCGTATATAATCACATATCTATATATCGCATTCTTTTTTTGGCTTGATTATATCACAACTTTTTTCTCATCATAAAAAATGGGACAAAGGAGCAATTCAATGGATAAGTGTCAGAAAAAACGACTTTATATCCCATAATATCGCCGTTTATCCCGCTTTCATATTTTTATGAACAGCATTACTCACATTCATTTACCGGTTGGCAGTATATTTCCGAATATCATTATAAAACCTGTACCTGCGATGATTGCCTTGTAGAAGAAAGATGGTCTCATACATATATAGACCGTCATAGGCGGAACTACATATCAAGTCTGCACAATGTGTGGTTACAATAAAGTCAAGGATTGACCATTTTTATCCTCTCCTGCGCCTATATGACGCAGGAGAGGAAATTTTCACCAAATTGAAGAGCGCGCTTTTGTGCAATTATCACCAAATTTTATTTTCAAACAGCGCTTAATATTGACATCTTCGGCAAATTCCTGTATAATATAAGTGTACCTGAATTCGGATAAAAAAGAACTCGCATCCGTTTCAGGATTATAATTCAATAACTGGAAGGAGTATTTATATGAAACGATTGCTACTTATTATCATGGCTGTTATACTTATTGCTTTCTCAATAGCGTCTTGCAATAAGACCAACACCAATGAAACAACAGAAACAACAACAACGACAGGCACCACTCCCTCCACAGAAACGACCTCACCGATGGACAATTGGGATTGTAAGAAGACGG
>FR898207.1:9541-12437 GCA_000437375.1 Eubacterium sp. CAG:841 | reverse complement strand
TTTTGTCAAACCAATAAATAACGTGCGATGCAAAGCCGTGATTGCAGCTTCCCGCCGTGGATTCATTTTCCCAAAGCGTTCCGGTCGTGATTGCCATGTCAAGGAAATATCCTTTGATATTATCGAGAAGTTTTTCATGCTCGCCGAAACGGAAAAGAAGCTCAAGACGGAGATAATCTCCGATAAACGCATTTGACGGGTATACGTTTTTATGTTTTGCGTCGTCGCGGAGGTTGGGCCAATTGTTTCTCGGCACGCGCTGAGGACCGAAGTCATAAAGCAGAGCTTTCCAAAGGTCGGGGTTCTTTTCGGGCGTAGCCGTCCCGCAGAAGAACGCATAGTACTGACACGTTTCCGTTATCTTGCCCGAAAGATGAAGCTTTCCGTCATCACCGCGAACGGCGTTGTCACAATAGAACATTCCTATGGGGGAAAGCTTGTTTATTGTTTTTTCTATGACATCGGCTTTTTTTCGTGCCGCCTCGTCGCCGTAGAGCGTCGCGACAGAGCGGAGCATCATTGCGTAAAGCATATTCGTGGGGAAGTTTACATCCTGCGTAAGCTCGTTCGATTTCGACCATTCGACAAAGATCCAACCGTCGAGCTTTTCAAGCAGGGAATATTCGTTTTCGTATTTTTCAAACCAATGAAGAAGCTTATATACTTTTTCTTTCGCTTCGGAAATGAGAGAAGCATCGCCTGTTCTGTGCAGATATTCTCCAAGCTCTATTACGTAAAACATTGCCCAATTCGGGATAAACGTGCCGTTGTAATGGTCGGCGGGATAGCACATCGGGAGCATACCGTCGGGGATGCACTCAAACGATGGCGGGAGCAGGAAATTTTCAAGGAAGTTATGCTCGATATCGCTTTTTCCCGTGAGTGCTTTTTCCACACGTCCGGTAAAAAAGCTGTCGCACAGCCAACCTGCACGCTCGCGTGAGGGGCAGTCCATATACAGGGTGAAAGTGTTCTGACGGTAGGTTTGAACGGCGGCTTCGAATATCTTTTTAAGATCGTTGTCATCCGAAATAAGTTCTCTTTTCGGATCGTCAGCCCCGAAATATATCATATTGAAATTTTCGATTTCAACATCGCCGTCTATGGGGTATATTCCGATATATGAAGCCGAGTACGGTTCAAAGCTTTCGAGTATGTGTTCTCCTGCCGGAATCCGCCACAGAAGAGCGTTTGTCGTACCGAAGCGACGGTAGTCAAGACGTTTTCCGTCACGCATTACTTCGTCAAACAAAAACAGAAGCTGTACAGGCTTTTCCGCTTTTACGCGAACGGAAAACATTCCCGATACTTCGGGTGAAATATTGTATATTGCAAATTCGCAGTTTTTAATTTTTACGTTTTCCGGAGAGATATCGCAGGCGGCGATCGAATCTGTATCTATGTTGCGGGCGAGAAGATGAATATCGGTTTTTACTTCTGACAACGGATAGATTTTATATGAAAAATAAGGGTAGCCTATCTGGCGCGGATATTTAAGCACCGCGCGGTGATCTCCGATATGGAAATTTCCCGTAAAAGCTACTTTCTTTGCGGGAATTCTTTCGTATGTCGTATACGGGCAGTCGCGCGCGATAAAATGCTTTGGAGCTGTTTTTGTTATTTTCGGCACGGGTTTTTCTTCTGCGCCGAGATTATATATTTCGGCAAATGTGCGCTGATAGCTGTAACGCTCAGCTTTCTGTTCGTGCTGGGATACTTCCCGGCAGGAAAAGCCGCTTTTTCCGCTCGCCGCGATTATTTCACCGTCCGAAATAATTTCGGCGCAGAAAAACGACGGCTGATCGAGATGATAGAAGCTGTTGCAATTGTACCCGGCGACGGTTATCGTTATTTCGTTTTCTTTTTGCGAGAGGGAAAACGTAAGGTCAAGCTCATCGACACGGTAAAAACCGTGCGCGCATCTTGCCGGACCGAAGGCGAAAAATTCGCCGTTTATTCTTATGTTGTAGGCGGAAGAGCCTGTTACGGAAAGGATGGTGTGTTTTCCGCACGGAACCTTTGTCGTAAAGGCAAGCCATACGTTCATTTCTTTTTCTCTGCCGTCTGCCCATACGGGAATGGCTTTTTTGAAGCTGTAATCGTGCATATTCGATTAACCTCCTGAAGAATCCGATAATGAAAGTATATCACGGCGCAGAGCGCAGTGTCAACATAAAACAGGTGATAAATTGCAATGTTTTCAGCAAATGCAAACATTTGTTCTTGATTTTTGAACGGATATGTGGTATAATTGGGACAGGCGGTAAAAACTGAGGTGTCGGGGCTTTTTATTTTTACAGCCGAATACAAACTAATGTTCGGAGGATAAATTGGAATTAAAATTCAAAGTAAATAAACAGCATATTTCAAGGACCGACGCAGAAAAGGCGGTAGCGGACAGCAGAAATTATCTGCGCTGTGCTTTTTCGTTCAGCGAAGATTGGGACGGCACGGTGAAAACAGCAGTTTTCAAAAAGGGAAGCACGGTATATCACGCTGTGATATCGGACGATAAGATAGCAGCCTCCGTCATGCCGCAGCTTGATGCCGGGAAATGGGAGGTATCCGTTTTCGGCGGAAACAGGATAACGGCGGATGTTGCAATACTTAACGTTTTTCGTTCGGGCTATGATACGGAAAACGCTCCGGCGCCGCCCGCGCAGTCGGTATATGACAGTCTTGTTGCACTTTGCGGAGAGGCTAAGGCTACGGCTGATGCCGTTGCAGCCGATGCCGCAGCAGGAAAATTCAACGGTACGGGAACGGCGGGCAAGGACGGTAAAGACGGCACCGATGGTGAAAACGGCAAATCGGCATATGCGATAGCCGTAGAAAACGGTTTTGAAGGTGACGAAGCCGCGTGGCTTGCGTCGCTCAAGGGCGCGGACGGAAAAGA
>FR898207.1:6403-9495 GCA_000437375.1 Eubacterium sp. CAG:841 | reverse complement strand
GGTGCGGCGGGGAAATCGGCATATGCGACAGCCGTAGAAAACGGTTTTGAAGGAAATGAAGCCGCGTGGCTTGCATCGCTTAAGGGCGCAGACGGAAAAGACGGTGCAGCCGGATCGGCAGGAAGCGCCGGCGCTGACGGCTATTCCCCCACAGTGTCACTTTCGCGCGGAGAAAACTTCGTAACTGTCAGCATAACGGATAAAAACGGAACAAAGACTGCCACTATTCTCGACGGTGCAGATGCAGACGTGACGGTTGACGCACTTATCACGTCGGACAGTACAAATCCTGTACGGAGCAGCGCGATATACGCCGAGCTTGCCGAAAAACAAAGCAAGGCAAAATTCTATTCAAACGTTTCGGCGTCCTCATGGGCGGCGGATTCGACCTACAGCAATTACGGCTATAAGTGTGAGATTTCGCTTGCAGGTGTCGGAGCAAGCGATTTTGCCTTTGTAACATTCGGCGTGACGGAAGCCGACAGCGGCAACTATGCTCCCATTGCCGAAACGGCGGCTGGAAAGGTTATAATATATTCAAAGGTCAATACAGCCGTGACGATAAAGTCTGTGGCGATATTTCCCGCAGCATAATGGAGGATATCCGATGATCGGAAAAACAAATGCAAGGCGTGCGGCGGCTTCTCCGCCGACTCCGCCGCCGTCGGGAGAAGGATATTATATTACGCTTGCGCATATTGCGTATGATTATAATTGTGAGGAAAAACTGTATATAAGCATTGACGGCGGAGAATGGACCGAAGTTACAAACGACGGAGAACTGCTTGAATTTGAAAACGTACATACGCTGTCGTTCTATTACGTTTCCAACTATGATATAGAAATGGCGCTTTACAACACGGACGGAGGATATCCGGACAGGGAGAATCCGTCGCTGAGTCAGGGCGATTTCACATCGGCGGTGTCGCCGGAAACAGCAAAGAAAATAGTTATAACCGAGCAGTGTGACCTGATTTTCACCATATTCGAAAACACTTGATGATTATTTATTGACAAAACAGCTCAGGTGCGATATCATATCTGCGTAAAACAAATAACCGGAGGAAGCTGTTATGGCAAATTGGATGTGGTATCCCGATGATTTTGAACTTTATCACGCGATGCTCGTACACAACAGAAGAGAACGACGCGGCGATTATTATTCGCCTATGTGGAGGGTTGACGCTCCTCACAGAAACGTAAGACTTTACAAAATAGTCGAGCTTGAAAAAAGCGAAGAGTTTTTTGCAAAGGCAAACGAGGGAACGTTGCTTGAAATAATCGTAAACGGAGTGCGTTGGCAGGGACCTGCAAGGATAACTCTTCAGCCCGGAAGAAACTTTATAAAGCTTTCCGCGTTCAAGGACGGCGGACTTCCCGCAATATGGTGCGAGGGCGAACATTTTGATTCGGGAAATGGCTGGCAACTTGCTTCTTTCGGTATGGGCGACGATCCTGCAGGAACAAACGATATGTATGACAGTCCTGACGACAACCCCGAAGTATTCAAGTTTTCATACAAGAGACTTTATCCCGTTTCAAGAGAAGAGATAAACGACGGAGTGCTTTTTGACTTCGGACGCGAGATAATGGGCAAGCTTGTTTTCTCGGATATAAAATCCGAAGGGAAAAAGGTGCCTGTATTTTACGGCGAATCACGGGAGGAGGCTCTCGACACGGCATACACTGAGGTTACCGATGTGGCAGTGCTTTCGGGAAAAGAGACCTTGCTTCGTAGCCGTGCGTGCAGATATGTTTTTCTTGAAGATAGCTGTAATGATTTTTCGGTGGCTTACGATTTTGAATATCTGCCGATCGCTCCTGAAGGAAAATTCAAGTGCGATGATGAGCTTGTGAATAAAATATGGAACATAAGCGCGTATACGCTTGAGCTTAATTCGAGAGAGGCCTTCTTTGACGGGATCAAGCGCGACCGGTGGATATGGTCGGGAGATGCTTATCAGAGCTACTTTGTGAACTATTATTATGCCTGCGATCTTGACATCGTTCGCAGAACAACGATGATGCTCAGGGGCGAAGGTAAAATGGCTCAGCACATAAACACGATAGTTGACTATACTTTTTATTGGATAATAGCAATATGGGAGTATTATTATCACACCGGCGACAAGGCTTTTATCGAGCGCGTATATAAGAAGATGCCCGAAATGTGGGAGCTTGTTGGAAGCAGACTTTCGGAGCATGGATTTATAGGCGGATATACAAGAAAGGGCGATTGGACGTTTATCGATTGGTCAACGCATCTTGAAAAGACGGAGATAATCTCCGCTGAACAGATGCTGCTTTACCGCTCTTACGTTGCCTATGCCGAAATACTTGAGCTTCTCGGGAAAGACGGTGCAGAGTACAGAAGAAAAGCAGTCGAGCTTAAAAACAATATAGACAAATATTTCTGGGATGATGAGAAAAAAGCGTATATCGACAGTTATCAGAGCGGGAATCGTACGGTCAACCGCCATGCTAACATATTTGCGCTTCTTTTCGGCATAGCGAACGAAAAAAAGCGCTCGCTTATAATCGAAAATGTCATAAGAAATGATTCCGTCCCGCCGATAACAACGCCGTATTTTGAGTTTTTCGAGCTTGACGCCATGTGCGAAATAGGCGAGTTCGGATATGTTACCGATATGCTTCACAGCTATTGGGGCGGAATGGTGAAGCTGGGCGCAACGACATTCTGGGAGGAATATTTCCCGAATATGAAAGGTGCAGAGCACTATGCGATGTACGGCAAGCCTTACAGCAAGAGTCTTTGCCATGCGTGGAGCGCGTCGCCTATATATCTTATGGGCAAGTATGCGCTCGGAGTACGCCCGACGTCGGCGGCTTACAAAACATATGAAGTCGTGCCGAATCTTATGTGCTTCGGAAAGATAGAAGGATCCGTTCCCGTTCCGGGAGGAGTTGTCAGCGTTAAAGTTGACAAGCATAATGCGGAAGTTACTTCGGACATCGGGGGAGGAGTGCTTGTGCTTGGAGATAAACGCTATGATATAAAGAAGGGCGAAACGTTAAAAGTGCAAATATAATTTACCTTGAAAAATAAAAAGCGGAGAGCAAAATGCTCTCCG
>FR898207.1:0-6381 GCA_000437375.1 Eubacterium sp. CAG:841 | reverse complement strand
AGCAAAATGCTCTCCGCTTCTTGACAATAGGGGAAAAACGTTATAAAATAGGGTAAATAACTTTTACCAAAGGAAAAGCGCTTATATGACCACAGGTGAAAAAATAAAGGCATTGAGAGTCGGAAAAAAGCTTACTCAGGCAGAGCTTACAGACGGAATAATTACAAGAAATATGCTAAGTCAGATAGAAAACGGGCTTGCGAATCCTTCAATAGGGACTCTTCGCTCGCTTGCCGAGAGGCTCGGCGTTCCGCTTGAATATCTGCTCTCGGAGGAAGCCGGACTTTCTGACATAGAAAAGCTTCGGCAACGCGATGAGATAAAAAAGCTGTTTTCTTCGGGAGATATGGAAAAATGTCTTTCTCTGCTTGAAAAGTACGACGATGACGAATCGTTGCTTTTATCGGCGGTTTGCTGCACGGAACTCGGCAGAGAGCTTATGAGAAAAGGAAAGCTGTTTTCGGCAAGGGAATACTTTTCAAAATCCGCTGTGTATGCCGAAAAATCGGTGTTTGCATGCGGACTCAGACGCTATGCGGAAAAAAACATATCGCTTATAGATTATATTATGGGCAGGGGTGAGGTTCCGGCCTCAGATTACGATGAGTACGGATATATTTCATCTATCGAAAACCGGAATTCTGTCGTGTCACGTCACGTCGCGGCTCGCAGACTTGCCGAAAAAGGTGATGTCAGGGGTGCGGCAGAAGCCTTGCGCGCATTACTGCCGGAAGCCGAAGAGGCAGGCGCCGTATGCAGGTATTATGTTCTGTCGGATCTTGAGGGATGTCTGAAAGCCATTGGAGATATTGCGGGCGCGTACGAATGTGCCGAAGCGCGTCTTGCGTTGAAAGAGGAGATGAACAGATAGCTCAGTCTCTGCGGAAGTCCGTTTTTATAAGCTTGGGACAGCTTTCGGGCGAGTAGGTCCAGCTTTCGATAAAATCGCTTTTTATATAATATTCGGGAGGGTAAAGCTCGCTTTCGCACTGATAGGTGTCGATAAGCACGAGCTTTATTTTCATTTTTTCGGGAATTATGTTTTTTATGTAGACCGTTGCATGATCACCTATCCTTACGTTTTCCGTGTATTCGGAAAGTCCTGCAAGGTTCGGCGTAAGCTCGATGAAAACTCCGTACGGCTCAATACTGCGGACGATTCCCGGTACGGTCTGACCTATGCGGAAAGCGGAAACGTTTTCTTCCCACGTTCCGAGTAGCTCTTTGTGAGTTACGGAAATGCGCATAAGCTCTTTATCTGTATTTTTTACGGCGGTCTTTATGAACATTCCGGGATAGAACCTGTCGCGCGGGTGCGATATACGCGAAACCGAAATGCAGTCTATCGAAAGAAGCGAGATTATTCCGCAGCCTACGTCAACGAACGCGCCGAAAGGCTCAAGATGCGTCACGCGCGAGTCTATAATTTCGCCGGGAGTCAGAAGCATAAGATAATTTTCAAGACAGTCGCGCTGAGCTTCCTTGCGCGAAAGCAGAGCAACGGTCTCGCCTTTGCGCTTTTCAAATCCGCAGACCTTAAAGCATACCGTTTTACCGACTCTCGTTATCGCGGCTATGTCTTTTACCGGAGAGCCGTCAGGGCAGAAAACAGCCTCCTCCTTTTTTATTATGCCCCGCATACAGCCGAGATCTACCCAAAGCGACATATCCTCATCGCACACGGTGGCGCGGGCTTCAAGTATCTGTCCTTTTGTCATTGCTCTTTCAAGCGCCGATTCGGTGTAAAGTCCGTCAGTGCCGTTCTGAGATGAAAAGCCTTCGGGCTTATAGATTTTCCGTAACATTGTGGTTGTCCTCCGTTTTTGTTTTTGTTTAATCTTTATGCGGAGAACTTTGATTTTATGTTGATATTGAAAATAATAATGCCCGTGATTTTTCACGGGCATTGTGATTTTTAATAGTTTTTCAGCCTGTTTGAAAACTTTACCGCAACGGGATTTGAAAGATGCTTTTCAAGCTCGAGAGTGCTTACTATCAGCTTCCCTCGTCCGAGCGGGATCTCTCCGCATACAAGTGCAGGGAAAAGGGGTTTGCCCCATGCGCTTCCGGAAAGCGTGTTGCCGGAGGTCAGGATGGGAACAAATCCTTCGCCTGTGAACGTTTGGCGGACGAGAGGCGTCATCATATCGGCTTTTTCGTCATACCAGAAAGAGAAATCGTTCTTTTCAAAGTCTTTCACAAGCGGATGCCCCGTCTTTCTTGAAACAAAGTGAAGCGCTCTCATTCCGCAGTTTTTGACTTTGAACGAAGCTCCGTCAACGTTGTATTCTCCTGCGGAAAGCGCTTCGACTATAACCGTTTTCCCGTTTTCCGTCAAGGAAATTATCTCGTCTTTGCGGGTTTCAAACTCGTATTTGCCTTTAATAATTATCGCCGTGCCTTTTTCTGAAGCTTCGGGAGCGAAAAATTCAAGGCTTTCGTCGCAGTAGTGAAGCACGGCTCCGTTTTTATCTTTCAGAATGGCGCGCAGAGTGTATTTTTCGCGGGCTGTAACATCGGGAACGGTAAAGGTTACCTCGCCTTGCATAAAGGCGCTGTTTCCCGAAAATTCCGCAGGAGCCGAGCCTTTTGCACGCAGCGCTCCGTCGTCGGAGATAAGCTCAAAGGTGAGCGAATGTCCGCTTGATATTTTATGCGTGTCATTGCAGATGAAGACTTCCGCGCTTGCTGTCTCGCCTGAGAAGAAGGTTTTTCTGTCCGTCCTGAGCGATACGGAAAGCGGAGTAAGCTCATCCATATACGCATAAAAAGCGGGCTTCGGATTGCGTTCGCAATCGACTATGGTTTTCATCCATCCTGAGGGCCACGCATCAATGAACAGGTGGATTGCAAACGATGTCATAAGCGGATTTCTTCTGAAAGCGCCCGTCATAAGTCTTGTGGCTTTTTCCTGCCAGATGTGGCTTTCGCGCACCCAATCTTCAAGGTTATCCTGCGTGTCGTAGAAAAAATAATGCATATTGCCGCTTTGAGCGTTTATTATCCGGGACGGCGACCAGCTTTTTTCTTCCTCCGGATTCTGCGGGAGCCAATCTTTCGGATAGCGTCTGCGCATAAGCGAAACGGGGTCAAGCCCCTCTGCGCCGAACTCGCCGCAACCGCAGTACCAGCCGTTTTTTATTCCGAGCCAATTTCCGCGATAGAGCGCGCCCATATCTATACCGTGACCGTTGTACCATGTGCAGTAGCAGTGGCTATCGGGGAAACCCTCGTCCGGAGGATCGTAGTCTCCGTCGATATGCTTTATCGCCCTGTCGGGATTTAGCATATGCACGGCGTCGTCGCACGCGCGGAAGATCATATCCTGCTCGCTTCTTATAACGTGGCGGAACGGATTATCATTACCGTTCTGCATAGGCTCGTTCATATATGAGACAAGCACGCAGCATGCGTGCGGACGTATCAGCTTTTCCATTTCTTCGCATTGGCGGATGACCTCCGCAAATTTCGTGCGGCGGATGACCGTAAACAGCGGAAGGTCTGTCTGTATCATCAGACCGATTCTGTCGCACAGATCATATATTTCCTCCTGAACGGGGCGCTGGGTTATGCGCAGAAAGTTCATATTGCAGGCTTTTGCCATAAGCATATCGTAAAGCAACATATCAAAATCGCCGCGAAGAACGTCCTGCTGTTCAAAGCCCATAGTGTTTGCCCCGCGCAAACGAATGCTTTCGCCGTTTAAGTAAAACATTCCTTTCGTCGAGCCTTTGGTGTCAAGCTCAAATGTTCTCATTCCGAAGGTTTTCTGTGCTGAGTCGGTTTTCTTACCTTTTATATATATAGAAATCTGTGCCGAATAAAGATACGGCTCGTCGGGCGTCCATTTGCGGAAATCGGGAATCTTTATTCTGAATTTAACGGTGTTTTCACCGTGATACAGCTTCGGAAAAACGACGGGATGATCTTCATCCGTTTCTCTGCCTATGTCGTCTTCCGTCATTACGTCGCCGAAGTCGGCATGATGAAAAGTCTGCGGACGGTATGTTTTGTCACTTATAAGTGTACTTTCAAAGTTTTCTCCGAAAGCGGAATATGAAAGGGCAAAGTCGCCCTCGCCGGGATAGTCGCAGCGAAAGATCGTCGTCCACAGTTCTATTTCCGAATTATCCGGTATCGGACGGACGAATATATCGGATATGAAGGTGCGGGGGCGTTCTTCGAGATAAACCTTGCCGCAAATCCCCATTCCGGCAGGACAATGATGCCAGCCCTCAAGCGGATCGTCATAGCCGAAGCCCGTCGCTGCATAGAGCTTGTCGCCTTCGCAGTGGACAAAATCGGCTGAACGCGGACTGTCTCCGCCATATTTGAAATCGTTTTTGACGATTACAAGGAGAGTGTTCCGACCGTCGCGGACAAGCTCGGAAATATCGAATTCAAACGGCGAGAAAAATCCTTCGTGCGTTCCTGCAAGCGTGCCGTTTACATATACTTCTGTAATATAATCGGAACATTGAAAATGCAGGAAAAGCGCTCTGCCTTCGGGCAGGTGAGATGTAAATTCCGTTCTGTAATATGATACCGCGTAGCCTACGGGACCGTCGTAGTGCGGAACGGTTATCTTTTCCCATCTGCCGTCACCCAAAAGCACGGATGCAAAATCGCGCCTGTCGGCGTCCGTAGCCATCCGAAAGTCAAAAACCGAAAGCTCAGTCTTTTTCCTGTCGTTTTCCGGAGATGGCGAACGTTTTTCAAGGAAAGGCGCGTATTTTTCTTTCAGCTTATCTATAATCTTGTCGAGTTCCTGCTTTGTATTTGTTTTTTTATACACTTTGTCCGGCGAGCCTTCGGCTTTTGAAAGCGGAAATTTCTTTCCGTTTTTCGGCACGGGCTTCGGATGTACGAGCGGAGTGCGTGAGGAGCCTATCTCTCCCGCCGCAATAGAGGCAAAACGGTCAGCCATTGAATATCCTCCGATATTTTTGTGATATAATGATTATGACATAAAGAATATAGAAAGTCAATCTTTTTCGGAATTTTGCCCGCGTTGACAAAGCGGGCGGAGGGTGGTATAATCAAAAAAAACAAAGGAGGCGGCATCATGAAGAAGAAAATGCTTATAGTCGGAATAACTATGTCTGTGGGCGGAAGCGAAAAATCTTTTCTTTCGTTTGCGGAGCATATAGATTATAACGAATGGGATGTTACGCTCCTTCTTGCTGAAAAGAAAGGCGCGTTGCTTGCGCTCGTTCCTTCGCAGATAAAAATCGAAACAATGCCCGACGGTGAAATAATGGAGATAGACGGGGCAAACGCAAAGAAAGTTTTACTTAAAAATTATGCCCTGAAAAATCCGCTGCGTATATTTCCGCTTCTTTGTCACAGCGCAAAAATAGTTTTTTCGTCCGGAAAGCGGCGCGCATATGCAAAACACAGGCTTTGGCTTTCGGCTATGAAAACAATGAAGCCCTGCGAAGGAGAATATGACCTTGCGGTAGCTTATTGGGGTGACAGGACGATGTTCTATGCCGTTGACAAGGTAAAAGCAAAAAGAAGAATAGCATGGCTTCACTTCGACTACAACTTTCCGCCGCGCGAGGATGCTTTGTATGAAAAGTATTTTATGCAGTACGAGAAGATAGTTACCGTATCCAAAGAGATAGAAAAGTCGCTTGGAGAATCTCTTCCTTCGGTTTCCGGCAGAATCGTCACGATGGAAAACATAGTTGATGCGGAGCAGATAAAACGTCTTGCCGGACTCGGAAAAAGCTATGACGACGGATATGACGGAATAAGAATTCTGACCGTCGGCAGGATATGCGAACAGAAAGGGTATGATATCGCTCTGCCCGCGCTTGCAAGACTGAAAAGGGAAGGCTTTGAGTTCCGTTGGTATGTGCTTGGCGAAAAAAGCGGCTTATATGCCGAAGCAATCTCCCGCACGGCGAAGGCGCTCGGACTTGAAAACGATTTTGTGATGCTCGGCACGACGGACAACCCTTATAAATATATAAAGGAATGTGATGTGTACTTTCAGCCGTCGCGTCACGAGGGCAAGAGTATTGCGGTTGAGGAAGCAAAACTATTGTGTCGCCCGATGGTCGTTTCAAATTATAAGACAGCAGAGGAGCAGCTCTGCAGCGGCGCGCTCGGACTTATTTGCGAAATATCCGAAGAAGGAATGTATTCGGCAATGAAGAAATTGCTTTCGGATGCGGAACTCAGATGTGATTTTTCTGAGGAACTGAGTAAGATCGGCACAGAACGCGACGTGGACGGAGAGGTTGGGTCATTGCTTTCGGGCGACTGTCGATAATTGATACAAGGTGAAGATTTTTCTCAAAAAAATAGAAAAACTTTCAAAAACCCCTTGACAATTTGATAGCCGTTGTGATAGAATAACAAAGCTGTCCGTGA
>FR898206.1:23367-39013 GCA_000437375.1 Eubacterium sp. CAG:841 | reverse complement strand
ACTTTTCTTTTCAAAGAAAAGTAGGTCAGGCCATTTTGTCGGCAAGCTGTGTGCCGCCGAGAATATGAAAATGCATGTGGTGTACACTTTGACAAGCATCCGGACCGCAGTTTGAAATTATGCGGTAACCGCCGGTAAGTCCCGCCGCTTTTGCTATCTTCGGAATGTTTTCAAAAATGTATGAAATTATTCCGCTGTTTTCGGGTGTTATCTCGTCAGCCGAGCCGATATGCTCTTTCGGTATAACGAGAATATGAACCGGAGCCTGAGGATTTATATCGTAAAACGCAAGGATCTTGTCGTCCTCATAAGCTTTTTTGGAAGGAATCTTTCCTTCGCAGATCATACAGAAAATACAGCCGTCCATTATTTTGACACCTTAAGAGAAGCGGCGATCTGCTCAAGCAGCTCAAGTTCTCTTGCCTTTCTTGCTTTTTCAGCCGCGATCTCGGCTTCCTCAGCCGCTTTGGCGTCTGCTGCTGCCTTTTTTTCGGCTTCTTCTTTGGCTTTTGCTTCGGCTTCGGCTTTTGCACGCTCTTTGTCTTCGCCGGTAAGCTCCAAACGCATTTTTTCGGCTTTCTTTGTTACGCTCATTACTATCTTAAGAAATACAAACATAACGAACGCAATAATGAGAAAGTCGATTATCGCCTGAAGAAACGCACCCCAAAGAATTGCAACTTCGGGAGTTGTAACTGTTTTTGTTCCGTCGGCTGCGATCTCCGCAACTTCGGGACGGAGTACCCATTTCATATCCGCAAGGGTAGCGTTATGAGAAAGCAACGAGAGGATAGGCGCTATAAAGCCCTTTGTAAACGCCGTTACTATCGCCGTGAACGCGGTTGCCACCGCAACGCCGACAGCCATGTCAACGACATTGCCCTTTGAGATGAACTTCTTGAACTCTGCCCAAAAGCCCTTTGTTTTGTCTTTCATTTTGAGGCCCTCCTTAAATCAGCTTTTTTATAATTTCGGAAAGCGATGAGAACGCTTCGCCGAGCTTTTCGGGATATTTCATTCCGCCCGCCATAGCGCTGTCCGGACGTCCGCCACCGCCGCCGCCGACAAATGTTGAAAGTTCACGAAGAACAAGCGGAGCCTTGACTCCTGCCGCAAGCGCATCTTTGCCGCAAACGCAGACGAGAGAATATTTTCCGCCGCAGTCGGTTGATATAACGGCTACGGTATCGGGATGGTTTGCTTTTATATCATCGGAAAGGCTTCTTACCGTGTCAACGGGAAGAGAAGTCTGCATCGAAGCAACCTTTATCGCGCCGACGCTCTCCGCTTTCGATAGCATTTCCGCAACGCCTGCCGACGCCGCCTTGAGAGACATTGCTTCAAGGTCTTTCTTTGCCTGTTTAAGCTCGTTCTGAAGCGAAGCTATTTTTGATGTTATTTCGTCTTCGTCGCTTATTTTAAGTGCGGAAAGCGTGGCTTTTACCGTCGCGCCCTGAGCCTTTGCAAGCTCATACGCTCCCATGCCGGAAACAAGCTCTATTCTTCTTGTTCCTGCGGCAACCGAGCTTTCGGAGAGAATTCTCACGCAGCCTATGCTTCCCGTTGAATGTACATGCGTTCCGCCACAAAGCTCGCTTGAAAAATCACCAATTTTTACAACACGGACGATGTCGCCGTATTTTTCGCCGAACAAAGCGATAGCGCCGGATTTCTTTGCCGATTCAAGATCGGTTTCGACAGTCACGACGGGAATATTTTCAAGTATTTTTTCGTTTATAATACGTTCGACTTTGTCAAGCTCTTCCGGAGTTACGGCGGAGAAGTGAGTAAAGTCAAAACGTCCTCTTTCGGCATCGACCATAGAGCCGGACTGACGGATATGATCGCCGAGTACCTGACGGAGTGCGGCGTCGAGCAGATGGACGGAGCTGTGATTGCGCGCTGATGCGGCGCGGCGCTCCGCGTCTACTTTGAGAGTCACTTTGTCTCCTGCGGAGAAGGAGCCGCTTTCAACATGACAGATGTGCAGATATATGCCGTCCGCCTTTTTTGTATCGGTCACTGTTGCTTTGCCGTTTTCACTTTCGATTACGCCCGTATCGCCTACCTGACCGCCGCCTTCACCGTAGAAACATGTCGATTTTGTGATGATTATTGCGCTTTCGCCCGAAACGTCGGTAGGCTCGTGAGTGTCCGGATCAACGACGGCGATTATTTCGCTTTCGTCCTCTGTCTTTTCATAGCCCGTAAATACGGTTTTTTCAAATTCGGAGAAGAGGGACTTGTCCTGCCAGCCGCTTATGTTTCCTCTTGCGGCTCTTGCACGGGCTTTCTGTTCGTCAAGACATTTTTTGTAGCCTTCCTCGTCTATTCCGAGCCCTCTTTCTGCTGCGATCTCACGCGTGAGATCTATCGGGAAACCGAATGTATCGGAAAGCTTGAAAACATCGGCGCCGTCGAGCACTTTTGCTCCGCTTGCCTTTGCTTTTTCGGTGAGAGTGTCAAGAAGGTTCATCCCCGCTTCGACGTTTGCGTCAAAGCGTTCTTCTTCCATAGAAACTATCTTGCTTATATAGTCGAACTTTTCGGTAAGCTCGGGATATGCGGAGAGATTTTCGTGCGCAACGACAGCCATTATATCGGAAAGGAACGCGCCTTTTATTCCGAGAAGCTTGCCGTGACGGCACGCGCGGCGGAGAAGTCTGCGAAGAACGTAGCCTCTGCCTTCGTTTGATGGCATTACGCCGTCGGCGATGAGAAATGCCGAAGCTCTTGAATGGTCTGCGATGATACGCAGCGAAATGTCGGCTTTTGGATCGTCGTGATATTTTATTCCGGCTTTATCGCTTATGGCGGTGATGATGTTCTTTATGGTGTCAACCTCAAACATACTGTCTACGCCCTGCATGACGCAGGCGAGACGTTCAAGTCCCATGCCGGTGTCTATATTTTTCGACGCAAGCTCGGTATAGTTGCCGTTGCCGTCGTTATTGAACTGCGAGAAAACGTTATTCCAGATTTCCATATAGCGGTCACAGTCGCAACCCGGTTTGCAATCGGGCTTTCCGCAACCGTATTTTTCACCGCGATCGAAATATATTTCCGAGCAAGGACCGCAGGGGCCGGAACCGTGTTCCCAGAAGTTGTCCTCTTTGCCGAGACGGACGATGTGATCTTCTCTTACGCCTATTTTATCACGCCAGATAGCATATGCTTCGTCGTCCTCTTTGTAAACGGAGGGCCAGAGCTTGTCCTCCGGAATTTCAAGAACCTTTGTGAGATATTCCCAAGCCCACGGTAAAGCGTCCTGCTTGAAATAATCGCCGAAGGAGAAGTTTCCGAGCATTTCAAAGAATGTGCCGTGACGCGCCGTATATCCGACGTTTTCTATATCATTTGTACGGATACACTTCTGACAGGTTGCCATTCGACGGCAGGGAGGAGTAAGTTCGCCCGTGAAATATTTTTTAAGCGGAGCCATTCCCGCTACTATGAGGAGAAGAGACTTGTCGTTTTCCGGAACGAGAGGATAGCTCCCGCGACAGAGATGACCCTTCGACTCAAAAAACGAGAGAAAAGACGCCCGCAGGTCGTTAAGTGATGTCCATTTCATAATTTCAGTTTGCCTTCCGATAAAAGTTTGATTTTACGCCGCTTATGCGGCAAGTTATATTCATTATATTGCTTTGATGAAAAAATGTCAACATTCCTATAGAAAAAATGTAAAAATTAACTTGACATATCGTAAAACAGATGATATACTTGTAAATTGCATTACAATGCTCGCAACAGTGCCTTTTTTTGAGCTTCAGATGTCCTTAAACGGAGAAAAATGTCAAAAGGCGGCGTGCTTTTGCGGAGTGGAACGAATAAAAACAAAAGGCAGGGCAAAGGGAGTCCGCTCAGGGCGGAACGCTCTGCCGCAGAAAACTTGAATGGAGTGATCGTACATTGAGAACCAAACCCAAGCAGCTCGGTAAGAACGTAGTAAGACAGAGTTTTGCTAAGATCGACGAAATACTCGATATGCCCGATCTTCTCGAGATCCAGAAAAAGTCGTACAAGTGGCTTTTGGACAAGGGACTCTCGGAAGTTCTCGCAGATGTTTCGCCTATCGTGGACTACTCAGGTAATCTCGTAATCGAATTCGTCGGCTATTCTATCGACGCGGAACCGAAGTATCCCGTTGAAGAATGCAAGGAACGCGACGTAAACTATGCTTCTCCGCTCAGAGTGACAGTCCGTCTTACGAACAAGTCTACCGGCGAAGTAAAACAGCAGGACATCTTTATGGGTGAATTCCCGCTGATGACAGACAGCGGCACGTTCGTTATCAACGGTGCAGAACGCGTTGTCGTTTCGCAGCTCGTCCGTTCTCCCGGTATGTATTATGATACCGCCATCGACAAAACGGGCAAACAGATACTCACCGCGCAGGTAATTCCTTATCGCGGCGCATGGCTTGAATACGAAACGGACGCAAGCGACGTATTCTACGTCCGTATAGACAAAAACCGTAAAATACCGGTTACAATCCTTATCCGCGCTCTTGAAGAAGAAACTTCGACCGAGACGGGTATAAAGGCGCTTTTCGGCGACGATCCCAAGATAGTCGCTACGCTTGCAAAGGACGGTATGCAGGAGGAAGCCGACAAGAACGGCACGACTCCTTACGAAGAATCTCTCAAAGAGATATACAGAAAGCTCCGTCCGGGCGAACCTCCGCTTATGGAGAGCGCTCAGATCCAGCTCACCAATACTTTCTTCGATCCCAAGAGATACGATCTCGGCGCTGTGGGCAGATATAAGTTCGACAAGAAGACGGCTCTCGGTAGAAGACTTGCCGGACATACCCTTACAAGACCCGTTATCAACCCCATCACCGGCGAGCTTATGTTCGACGCAGGAAAAGAGCTTTCCCGCGAGGAAGCACTTGAGATCGAGGATGCCGGCGTTACCGAAGCTTATGTAAAAGTAGGCGAGGACAAAGAGTGCAAGGTAATTTCCAACGGAATGGTCGACTGCAAGAAGATATTCGGCATAGACCTCAAGGAAGAAGCCGGACTTTGCGAGAAAGTAAGTCTTGCAATGCTTCTTGAAATGCAGGAACAGGCAGACGGTGACTTTGACGATTTCAAGGCAGCCGTTATAAACGCGGCAAAGACGAGAATAAACGAGTTCTCTCCCCGTCATATAACAAAGGAAGACATTTTCGCTTCCATTAACTATCTTATATGCCTTTCGCACGGCATAGGCACTACGGACGATATCGACCATCTCGGAAACCGTCGTATCCGCGCCGTAGGCGAGCTTATCCAGAATCAGATGAGAATAGGCTTCTCGAAGATGGATAAGAACATCAAGGAAAGAATGAACATTCAGGACGCCGATTCTCTCACTCCGCAGACGCTTATCAACAGCCGTCCCGTTGTGGGCGCGATCCGCGAATTCTTCGGTTCATCGCCCCTTTCACAGTTCATGGATCAGAACAACCCTCTTGCAGAGCTTACCCACAAGCGTCGTCTTTCGGCACTTGGTCCCGGCGGTATCTCGCGTGACAGAGCTTCGTTTGAGGTCCGTGACGTTCACTACACTCACTACGGACGTATCTGCCCGATAGAAACGCCCGAAGGTCCTAACATCGGTCTTATTTCATATCTTGCGTGCTACGCGAAACTCAATGACTACGGCTTTATCGAGGCTCCTTACCGCAAGGTCGATAAGGAAACCGGAAAGCTTACCGATATAGTTGAGTATATGACAGCCGATATCGAGGACGATTATATAATCGCTCAGGCAGGCGAGCCCATCGACGAAGAGGGACGCTTCATCAACCGCAGAGTTCTTGTAAGAGAAAGAAACGAAATTATAGAAGTCCCCGCAAGCAAGGTGGATTATGTAGACGTTTCGCCGAGAATGGCGATATCTGTTGCTACGGGCTTCATCCCGTTCCTTGACAACGACGATAACTCCCGTGCGCTGATGGGATCGAACATGCAGAAGCAGGCAGTGCCGCTTCTTATGACGGAATCTCCTATCGTTGCTACGGGTATGGAACACAAGGCTGCAATAGATTCCGGAATATGTGTTCTCGCAAAGGAAGCCGGAACCGTTGAATATGTAAGCGCAGACAAGGTAGTTGTTGCCCGCGAGAACGGCATAAAGGATACCTACGAGCTTCTCAAGTTCAAACGTTCAAATCAGGGAACGTGCATAAACCAGCGTCCGATCGTAAGCGTCGGCGAAAAGCTTGACAAAGGCGATGTTATCGCCGATGGTCCCGCAACGTCGAACGGAGAAATTTCGCTCGGCAAGAACGCTCTTATCGGATTTATGACATGGGAAGGTTACAACTACGAGGACGCCGTTCTTCTCAACGAGCGCCTTGTAAGAGACGACGTATATACTTCCATTCATATAGAAGAATACACGATAGAAGCAAGAGACACAAAACTCGGACCGGAAGAGATCACACGCGAGATTCCCAACTGCAGCGATGATACGCTCAAGGATCTCGATCAGGACGGCATCATCCGCAACGGTACCGAAGTCCGTGCCGGAGATATTCTTGTGGGTAAGGTCACGCCTAAGGGCGAAACCGAGCTTACGGCAGAAGAAAGGCTTCTTCGTGCGATATTCGGCGAAAAGGCAAGAGAAGTACGCGATACTTCGCTTCGTCTGCGTCACGGCGAGTCTGGTATAGTTGTAGACGTGAGAGTGTTCTCGCGCGAAAACTCCGACGAGCTTTCTCCCGGTGTAAACAAGACGGTAAGAGTTTACGTTGCACAGAAACGTAAGATCTCCGTCGGCGACAAGATGGCAGGACGTCACGGAAACAAGGGCGTTGTATCGAGAATACTTCCGCCCGAAGATATGCCTTACATGGCAGACGGCACTCCTCTTGATATAGTTCTTAACCCACTGGGTGTTCCTTCCCGAATGAATATCGGTCAGGTGCTTGAAGTGCATCTCGGTATTGCGGCAAGAACGCTCGGCGTTAAGGTAATGACTCCGGCATTCGACGGAGCAAAAGAATCCGATATTACGGAAGCGCTTAAAGAAGCAGGTCTCCGTTCGGACGGAAAGAGAATACTTTACGATGGCAGAACGGGCGAGCCTTTTGACAACCCCGTAACCGTAGGTATAATGTATTATCTCAAGCTCCATCACCTTGTTGATGATAAAATCCACGCAAGAAGCACAGGCCCTTACTCCGTTATCACGCAGCAGCCTCTCGGCGGTAAAGCGCAGTTCGGCGGTCAGCGTTTCGGAGAAATGGAAGTTTGGGCGCTTGAAGCATACGGCGCGGCATACACGCTTCAGGAAATACTTACCGTCAAGTCCGACGACGTAACGGGAAGAGTAAAGACCTTTGAAGCAATTGTAAAGGGACAGAATATACCCACGCCGGGTGTTCCGGAATCCTTCCGCGTGCTTGTAAAAGAGCTTCAGTCTCTTGCGCTTGATATACGCGTTCTCGATGAGGACGGCAACGAAATAGAGCTTTCGCAGCTCAGTGACCTTGAGGATGAGGCAGGTCCCGTATACGTTACGGAAGACGATGTCGGCGCAACGGTTGCGGGCGAAGGCGAAACTGACGATATGCTCGTTGAAGATGAAAACGGCGAAGTCGTTGAAGATGACGATGATTTCTCCGATGAGTTTTCGGAAGAGTATGACGGCGGGATCGATGATGATTTCGGCGATGATGAATGAGAGGGGAGAAATATAAATGGCAAAAAATGTTTTCGATTCTATAAAGATCGGGCTTGCCTCTCCCGAAATGATAAGAAGCTGGTCTCACGGCGAGGTAACAAAGCCTGAGACTATAAACTACCGCACGCTGCGTGCCGAAAAGGACGGACTTTTCTGTGAGAAGATATTTGGACCTACAAAGGACTGGGAATGTCTTTGCGGAAAGTACAAGCGTGTGCGTTATAAGGGTAAAGTCTGCGAAAAGTGCGGCGTTGAAGTAACGACAAAGAAAGTCCGTCGTGAGAGAATGGGTCATATAGAGCTTGCAGCTCCCGTATCCCACATCTGGTATTTCAGAGCCATTCCTTCAAGAATGGGAACAATACTTGACATCTCTCCCAGAGCGCTTGAAAAGGTGCTTTACTTTGCGCAGTATATAGTTCTTGATCCCGGCAACACTCCGCTTGAAAAGAAGCAGATGCTTTCCGAACGCGAATATCGCGATATGTACGAAAAGTACGAAAACGATTTCCGCGTCGGTATGGGCGCCGAAGCCATAAAAGAACTTCTTCACGAGATAGATGTTGAAAAGCTCTCCGAAGAACTTAAAGCCGAGCTTGACGCTTCATCGGGTCAGAAGAAGCTGAAGATAATAAAGAGACTTGAAGTTGTGGAAGCTTTCCGCCGTTCGGGAAACAAGCCCGAATGGATGATACTTGATGTTGTTCCCGTAATTCCGCCGGAAATCAGACCTATGGTTCCACTTGACGGCGGCAGATATGCGACGTCGGACCTTAACGACCTTTACCGTCGTGTTATCATCAGAAACAACCGTCTTAAAAAACTGATGGAGCTTATGGCTCCCGAAATAATCATAAAGAACGAGAAGCGTATGCTTCAGGAAGCAGTTGATGCGCTGATAGACAACGGCCGTCACGGCAAGCCCGTTACAGGCGGTTCAAGCAGCCGTCCGCTCAAATCTCTTTCGGAGATGCTTCGCGGTAAGCAGGGACGTTTCCGTCAGAACCTGCTTGGTAAACGTGTCGACTATTCGGGACGTTCCGTTATCGTTGTCGGTCCGTCGCTTAAAATTTACCAGTGCGGACTTCCGAAGGAAATGGCGCTTGAGCTTTTCAAGCCGTTCGTTATGAAACGCCTTGTTGAAACGCAGAATGCGTCGAACATCAAGGATGCAAAGAAGAAAGTCGAAAGAGTAAGCCCCGAAGTATGGGACGCTCTTGAAAACGTAATAAAGGATCATCCTGTTCTTCTCAACCGTGCTCCTACGCTTCACCGCCTGTCGATTCAGGCGTTCGAGCCGATACTTGTTGAAGGCAGAGCAATAAAGCTTCACCCGCTTGTTTGTACGGCGTTCAACGCCGACTTCGACGGCGACCAGATGCCTGTTCACGTTCCGCTTTCAAGCGAAGCTCAGGCAGAGGCGAGATTCCTTATGCTTTCGGCGAACAACTTCCTTAAACCTGCCGACGGTAAAGCCGTTACCGTTCCTTCTCAGGACATGGTGCTCGGTTCTTACTATCTTACGATAGACCGTGCGGGCGAAAAGGGCGAGGGCGGTTTTTATCGCGATTTCGACGAAGCTATGATGGCTTATGAAAACGGATATCTCGGAATTCACGCACCTATAAAGGTCAGAGTTTCAAAAGAAATAGACGGCGTGGTTCACACGGGAATAATAGATGCTACGCTCGGTCGTCTTATATTCAACAAGCCGATTCCTCAGGATCTCGGATTTGTTGACAGAAGCGATCCTGCAAAGCTTCTCGATCTTGAGGTCGCTTTCCCGACGGCGAAAAAACAGCTCGGCGAGATAGTTGACCGCACGATAAAGAAGCACGGTCCTACTGTTACCGCTCAGGTGCTTGACGATATCAAAGCCAACGGCTTCAAATATTCCACAAAGGCTTCTATCTCCATCTCCGTAAGCGATATGACGGTTCCGGAGGAGAAGAAAGAGCTTATTGCTGCGGCTGAACACGAAGTTGAACAGATAACAAAGAACTTCCGTCGCGGTCTTCTTTCCGACAAGGAGCGCTATGACAGCGTAATCAAGGTTTGGGAAGAAACAACAAAGAAGGTTGAGGAAGCGCTTCTCGCGTGCCTCTCCAGATATAACCCGATAAAGATGATGGCTGACTCAGGTGCGCGTGGTTCTATCGCGCAGATGAAACAGCTGGCAGGTATGCGTGGACTTATGTTCTCCGCAACCGGTAAAACAATGGAAATACCGATTAAGTCGAACTTCCGTGAAGGACTTAACGTTCTTGAGTACTTCATCGGTGCAAGAGGTTCCCGTAAGTCGCTTTCGGATACGGCTCTTAAAACGGCTGACTCCGGTTACCTTACAAGACGTCTTGTCGATGTTTCACAGGATGTCATCGTGAGAGAGGACGACTGCGGAACAAGAGAAGGCATCTGGGTGAGCGACGTAAAGGACGGCAACTCTGTTATCGAGCCCCTTGAAGACCGTCTGCCCGGAAGATATCTTATCGGCGACGTTGTTGACAAAACAACGGGCGAGGTTATCGCTCATGACGGCGAGTTTATCACTCCCGATACAGCGAAGAAGATCGTTGCTTCCGGTGCCGAAAGAGTACACGTTCGTTCGATACTCAAATGTAAATCAAAGCACGGCGTATGCGCTCACTGCTACGGTTCGGACATGGCTTCAGGAAAGACTGTCAGCGTAGGTGAGGCGGTAGGTATAATCGCAGCTCAGTCTATCGGCGAACCCGGTACACAGCTTACGATGAGAACTTTCCATACCGGCGGTATCGCGGGATCGGATATTACTCAGGGTCTTCCGAGAGTCGAAGAACTCTTTGAAGCACGCAGACCGAAGAAAACGGCTACGATTGCCGAAGTCAACGGTACTGTCAGAATTGCAGACGCAAAGAAGACAAGAAACGTTATCGTTACCACAGCCGAAGGCGAGGAAACGGTATATCCCATTCCGTTCGGAACAAAGATACTTGTTTCGGAAGGCTCTTATGTATCGCGCGGCGATGCGATTACGGAAGGTAATATGAGCCTTGCGGATATTACAAGAATCAACGGTCTTGACGCGGTTTATGATTATATCATCCGTGAAGTTCAGCGAGTTTACCGTTCACAGAGCATCAAGATAAACGATAAGCATATTGAGGTTATCGCTCGTCAGATGACAAGAAAGGTGAGAATCGAGGACGGCGGAGACACGACGCTTCTTACGGGAAGCATGGCAGATATAACCGAATTTGTTTCGGAGAACGAAGAGATCGAACGCAGAATCGCCGCAGGCGAAAGAACGCTCCGTCCCGCTACGGCAACTCCCGTTCTTCTCGGTATCACAAAGGCAGCTCTTCAGACGGATTCGTTCCTTTCTGCGGCTTCATTCCAGGAAACAACGAAGGTTCTTACGGACGCTGCAATCAAGGGTAAGGTCGATAACCTTCTCGGACTTAAAGAGAACGTTATCATTGGTAAGCTCATTCCTGCAGGAACGGGACTTGCATGCTATCGCGATGTTGAAGTCGAACGTGCGCCCAAGCCCGAAGACGAAGAAGAACAGCTTTACCGTCGTCGCGGTCTTATGCCAATAAACCTCGACATTCGGTGAGCTTGAGCGAAAAACACAGTAAAAAACAAAAGGCATGCGTCAAAAATGCGCGTGCCTTTGATTTTTGTGCAAAAAAACGGAAATAATACTCTTTATAAGAGAGAAAATTTCTGAAAATTCCGTTGACAAAACGACTTTCTGATGGTATTATATAAGATATGTAAGTGTGTGATTAAAAGTGCGCACATTTGCACAAAAAACGGTATCTGTCTTTCGGAACCGCCCGAAAGGATAGATATATAAACATTTTATTTATTAAAAACGAAAGGAGGAAATGATTAATGCCTACCTTTAACCAGCTTGTCCGCAACGGTCGTCAGGAACGTCAGTACAAGTCCAAAGCTCCCGTGCTTCAGAAAGGTTTCAACTCCATCAAGAAGTCGACAACCGATCTCAGCTCGCCGCAGAAGAGAGGCGTATGCACAAAGGTGACGACGCAGACCCCTAAAAAGCCTAACTCCGCTCTCCGTAAGATTGCCAGAGTAAGACTTACAAACGGTCTTGAAGCGACATGCTACATCCCCGGTATAGGCCACAACCTTCAGGAACACTCGGTTGTTCTTATAAGAGGCGGCAGAGTACGTGACCTGCCCGGCGTACGTTACCACATCATTCGCGGTACGCTTGATGCACAGGGCGTTGCCAACCGTAAACAGGGACGTTCTCTGTACGGTGCAAAGCGCGGCAAGAAAGCCGCAAAATAAGACCGCATAACAAATGCGGAAAAGGTATTAAAATCTTATCGCAAGCGCTTTTGCTTTTGATAGATAATATGTTTATATTACCCGCGCAAATATGTGCGGGCGGACGGCAGAGCATCTTTTCAAAATGACAAAGCACAGCGGGAGGAAACTTTCGAGTACCTATGATATTCATTTTATGTGAAGGAGGGAATAACAGTGCCAAGAAGAGGTCAGATTTCCAAGAGAGATGTCTTGCCGGATCCGCTTTATAACTCCAAAGTAGTTACAAAGCTCATCAACAACGTTATGGAAGACGGCAAAAAGGGCGTAGCTCAGAAGATCGTTTACGACGCATTCGCAACGGTTGAAAGCAAAACGGGAAAGCCTGCTCTTGACGCATTTACGGAAGCATTGAACAACATCATGCCCGTACTTGAAGTCAAGGCTCGCAGAGTCGGCGGTTCGACTTACCAGGTCCCGATGGAGGTTCGCCCCGAAAGAAGACAGACTCTGGGACTTAGATGGCTCGTGCTTTTCTCAAGAAAACGCGGCGAGCGCAACATGTCCGAAAGACTTGCCGGAGAAATAATGGACGCCATAAACAATACAGGCGCCTCCGTCAAGAAGAAAGACGAAATGCACAAGATGGCAGAAGCCAACAAGGCTTTCGCACACTACAGATATTGATCATTTTGCCGACGAATTGTTCGCAGCGAGTATCAAACTGAACAACAAAAATTTATTTAAGGAGCTTAAACATGCCAAGAGAATATACGCTTGAACACACGCGAAATATTGGTATCATGGCTCACATCGACGCCGGCAAAACGACTACCACCGAAAGAATTCTTTATTACACCGGTAAGACACACAAGCTTGGCGAAACCCATGACGGCTCTGCCACCATGGACTGGATGGAGCAGGAGCAGGAAAGAGGTATTACAATTACCTCCGCCGCTACCACTTGTTTCTGGAAAGGTAACAGAATTAACATCATAGACACGCCCGGACACGTTGACTTTACGGTCGAGGTTGAGCGTTCACTCAGAGTGTTGGATGGTTCGGTAACAGTTTTCTGTGCCAAAGGCGGTGTTGAGCCGCAGTCTGAAACCGTATGGCGTCAGGCTGACAAGTACGGAGTCCCGAGAATGGCTTATGTCAATAAAATGGACATAAACGGCGCGGACTTCTATCGCGTAATCAAAATGATGAAGGAACGTCTTAAAACAAATCCCGTTCCGATTCAGCTTCCTATCGGCAAGGAAGATACCTTCAGAGGTATTATCGACCTTATCAACATGGAAGCAGACATCTATTATGATGATTTGGGCAAGGATATGCGCGTTGAGCCTATCCCTGCAGATATGGTAGACCTCGCAAACGAATACAGACAGAGCATGATAGAGGCAATCGCCGAATCAGATGAAGATCTGTTTGAAAAGTATTGCGGCGGCGAAGAATTGACAGTAGAAGAAATCAAGAAAGCGCTCAGAAAGGAAACCATTGCAAATAAGGTGGTTCCCGTAACGTGCGGTACGTCCTATAAGAACAAAGGCGTACAGAAGCTTCTTGATGCTATCGTCGATTATATGCCCGCACCTACCGATATTCCGCACATACGCGGTATAAACCCCGAAACAGAGCAGGAAGAGGAGAGACCTTCTTCCGATGATGCTCCGTTCGCGGCACTCGCATTCAAGATAATGACCGACCCTTATGTGGGCAAACTCTGCTTCTTCCGTGTTTATTCGGGTTGTATCAACGCAGGCGAATCTGCGCTGAACACCGAAAAGCGTGTAAGAGAGCGTTTCGGTCGTATTCTTCAGATGCATGCAAACGAGAGAAAGGACATAGACGCTTGCTACGCAGGTGATATTGCTGCCGTTGTCGGAACAAAGAACACGACAACAGGCGACACACTGTGCGATGAAAAGCATCCTATCGTTCTTGAATCGATGGAATTCCCCGAACCCGTTATCAAGGTTGCTATTGAACCTAAGACAAAAGCGGGTCAGGAGAAAATGGGTATAGCCCTCGCCAAGCTGGCAGAAGAGGACCCGACCTTCAGAACCTATACGGATGAAGAAACAGGTCAGACAATCATCGCCGGCATGGGCGAGCTTCACCTTGAAATCATCGTAGACAGACTTCTGCGCGAATTCAAGGTTGAGGCAAATGTGGGCAAGCCTCAGGTTTCATATAAGGAAACCATCACAGCCACAGCTGATGAAGACTGCAAGTATGCACGTCAGTCCGGCGGTAAGGGTCAGTACGGTCACGTTAAGATAACGATCGAGCCGAACGAACCCGGCAAGGGCTACGAATTCATCAACAAAGTTGTTGGCGGAGAAGTTCCCAAAGAATATATCCCTGCGGTTGATGCAGGTATTCAGGGTGCGATGCAGTCCGGTATTCTTGCCGGCTACAACGTAGTCGACGTAAAAGTAACCCTTAACGGCGGTTCTTATCATGAAGTAGACTCGTCTGAAATGGCATTTAAGATAGCGGGTTCGATGGCCTTCAAAAATGCCATGAGAAAAGCTTCACCGATACTTACGGAACCGATCATGAAGGTCGTCGTAATTACGCCTGACGATTATCTCGGAGATGTTATCGGCGATATCAACTCGCGTCGCGGAAATATCCAGTCTATGGATCCGCTCAACGGCGCAACGCAGATAACCGCATCAGTACCTCTTTCCAATATGTTCGGATACGCAACAGATCTTCGTTCAAAAACACAGGGTCGTGGTCAGTATTCTATGGAACCCAGCCACTTCGCTCAGGTACCGAAGAACATTGCGGAAGAGATAATGGCCGGCAGAAAATCCGGCAACTAATCCACACAAAAAATTAAAAAATAAATGCGAGGCATAAAAGCTTCGCAAAACAAGGAGGATTTTATAATGGCAAAGGCTCATTTCGAAAGAACCAAACCGCACGTAAACATTGGTACGATCGGACACGTTGACCACGGTAAGACTACTCTTACGGCAGCTATCACAAAGGTGCTTTCTATTGCAAACGGCAAGAACGAATTCCTTGCTTATGACCAGATCGATAACGCTCCCGAGGAAAAGGCTCGTGGTATTACAATTAACACAAGACACGTTGAGTACGAGACAGAGAAGCGTCACTATGCGCACGTTGACTGCCCCGGACACGCAGACTACGTTAAGAACATGATCACAGGTGCAGCTCAGATGGATGGTGCCATCCTTGTTGTTGCTGCTTCCGACGGTCCCCTTCAGCAGACACGCGAGCACGTTCTTCTTGCCCGTCAGGTTGGCGTTCCCGCAATCGTAGTTTACCTCAACAAGTGCGATCTCGTTGACGACGACGAACTTCTTGAACTCGTTGAAATGGACATTCGTGACCTTCTCAACCAGTACGAATTCCCCGGCGACGATACACCCATCATTCGTGGCTCCGCAAGAGAAGCTCTTGAGAGCACATCCACAGACATCAACGCTCCCGAGTACAAGTCTATTCTTGAACTCATGCATGTTGTTGATGAATACATTCCTACTCCTGAAAGAAAATCTGATCTTCCGTTCCTTATGCCTGTCGAGGACGTATTCTCCATCACAGGTCGTGGTACGGTTGCTACGGGTAGAGTTGAGAGAGGTACAGTTAAGGTTGGCGATGTAGTTGAAATCGTTGGTCTCTCCGATGAAAAGAAGAGCAC
>FR898206.1:17959-23341 GCA_000437375.1 Eubacterium sp. CAG:841 | reverse complement strand
CAACTGTTACAGGCGTTGAAATGTTCAAGAAACTTCTTGATCAGGCTGAAGCAGGCGACAACATCGGCGCACTTCTCCGTGGGATTCAGAAGAACGAAATCGAAAGAGGACAGGTTCTCTGCAAACCCGGCTCCATCCATCCTCACACAAAGTTCGTAGGTCAGGTTTACGTTCTTACAGAAAAAGAAGGCGGACGTAAGAAACCCTTCTTCCCCGGCTATCGTCCTCAGTTCTACTTCAGAACAACAGACGTTACAGGTACTATCCAGCTTCCCGAAGGCGTTGAAATGTGCCGTCCCGGCGATAACGTTGATATGACAGTTGAGCTTATCACTCCTATCGCTATTGAAAAGGGACTTAACTTCGCTATCCGTGAAGGCGGCAGAACAGTTGGTTCAGGCGTTGTTGCTACAATCATTGAGTAATTAACATTATGATTTTTCGGGGCAGGGTAACCTGCCCCGAAAAAAATATAAAAAATCTTTGGGGAATGGTGTAAATCCATACCGGCAGTTATAGTCTGCGAACGCCTTCGGGCGCCGATGAGGTGAAACTCCTCAACCGACGGTACAGTCCGGATGAGAAAAGATTTGCGGATATATTTGTCCGCTTTTCCCCCTGTGTTTTCGGGGATTTTTTTATTTCCCGAAGAAAGGGAAAGTATGAAAGAAAATAAAATCAGCGTAAAATCAATAGCAACGGTAGGCGTGCTTGGAGCCGTTGCGACTATACTTATGTATCTTGAATTTCCGCTTACATTCTTAATTCCAAGCTTTGTAAAGTTTGATTTTTCCGATCTGCCTGCGTTGCTTGCGTCATTTGCACTTGGTCCGATTGCGGGAATAGCAGTATGCTTTATAAAATGCGTAATACATATTGCAGTATCATCAAGCGCGGGGGTGGGCGAGCTTGCAAACTTCATTTTAGGGTGCTGTTTTGTTTTGCCCGCGGGAATAATATACAAGCGTATAAAAACCAAAAAATCAGCTCTTATCGGCTCTTTGACAGGGTCGCTCATAATGGCGGCAGCCAGTCTCCCCGTAAACTACTATATAACATATCCGTTCTATATGCGGGCATACGGGCTTTCGGAGGAGACGATAATTTCAATGTATCGTGCAATTCTTCCGTCGATTGAGAGCCTGCCGCAGGCACTTCTTATCTTCAATGTGCCGTTTACACTTGCAAAAGGGCTTATAGTTTCAACGATAGTTTTCTTCACTTACAAAAGACTTTCGCCCATCCTTCACGGAAGGAAATAATTTTGAAAACAAACGCATAAAAATATAAATTGGGAGTAAAGATATGCTTTTATCAATAGCAAGTTCCATATCCGATTTTTTTTTGAACACTGTGGGCAAAGAGCTTTGCGTGTTCTTCTGCTCGATGATACCGATAATTGAACTGCGCGGTGCAATACCGCTCGGGGCGGCATTCGGTATGCCTCCGCTTCAGACGTATTTGCTCAGTGTTCTCGGAAATATGGTTCCCGTACCTTTTATATTGCTTTTTATAAAAGCTGTAATCCGCCTTATGCAGAAAACAAAGGTATTCGCCGGATTTGCGAATTGGCTTCTTTCAAAAGCCGAAAAAAATAAAGAAAAGATATCAAAGTATGGCTTTTGGGGAGTTGCTGTATTTATAATGATACCTCTTCCCGGAACAGGCGCATGGACGGGTAGCCTTGTTGCGGCAGTACTTGATATGCCTTTCTGGAAGGCTATGCTTTCTGCCTTGCTCGGAGTTATGGCGGCAGGGGTTATAATGTCATTTATATCGTACGGCATTGCAGGCATAGTATAAAAATATAAAATTTCTATTGCATTATTAAAAAACCTGTGTTATAATATGCATATCTTATCAAGAGAGGTGGAGGGACTGGCCCTGTGAAGCCCGGCAACCTGTATTTATACAAGGTGCCAATTCCCGATAGATGAGATTTGTTTTAAGCATTTCGGTCGTCTTGGGGAAATCCAAGACGATTTTTATTCGGGACTGTTAAGAAATAATAGCTTAAAAAAGGAAAAACAAAAATGGCAACAAGATTTTTTGCAACCGAATCGGTGACGGAAGGTCATCCCGATAAAGTCTGCGACAGAATTTCGGACAGCGTGCTTGACGCGCTTCTCCGTCAGGATGAAAATGCGCGCTGTGCGTGCGAAACGGCGGTTACAACTCAGCACGTTCTTATAATGGGCGAGATAACGGCAGATGCGAAGATAGACGTTGAAAAAACGGTCAGAGACGCGGTACGTGACATCGGCTATACAAAGAAGGAATACGGATTTGACTGTGATAACCTCAAAATTCTTAATCTTATACATACTCAGTCGCCTGATATAGCGATGGGCGTAAATGAATCGCTCGAGGCAAAAGAGGGCGACGGCGACGGTTTTGATATCGGCGCAGGCGATCAGGGAATGGTATTCGGCTATGCGTGCAGAGAAACGGAAAATTTCATGCCGCTCGGATATTCGATAGCTACAAATCTTTCAAAAAAACTTGCGGCTGTAAGAAAAAGCGGTGATATAGCTTACCTCCGTCCGGACGGAAAAACTCAGGTAACCGTTCAGTATGACGGCGATACTCCCGTCAGACTCGACAATATCGTCGTTTCAGCTCACCACGATCCCGAAGTTACTCAGAAGCAGATTCGCGAGGACATAATCGAAAAGGTTATTTCTCCTATCGTACCGAAGCATTTGATTGATGCAAATACAAAAATATATGTAAACCCGACAGGCAGATTTGTTGTCGGTGGGCCGGACGGAGACAGCGGTCTTACGGGAAGAAAAATAATAGTTGACACATATGGCGGCTATTCAAGACACGGAGGCGGCGCATTTTCCGGCAAGGATGCAACGAAGGTTGACAGAAGCGCCTGCTATGCGGCAAGATATGCGGCAAAGAACATAATTGCATCCGGCGTGGCTGACAGATGCGAGGTTCAGATAGCTTATGCTATCGGCGTTGCGCATCCGCTTTGCATAAACGTAAACACATTCGGAACGGGAAAAGTTTCCGACGAGAAAATTGCAAAGGCTTTGCGTGAAACTGTGGACTTCCGTCCGGCGGCAATAATTTCGTACTTCGGACTCAGAAAGCCCATATTTGCTCCGCTTTCGGCATACGGTCATTTCGGAAGAGAAGAGCTTGGTGTTCGCTTTGAAAAAACCGATATAGCCGATATAATAGCAGACAAACTCGGACTCAAGATCTGACATAAAACAGAATAACAAACGGGCGACCTTTTTCATATCATATGATAAAAGCAAAAAGGAGCCCGTTATGTATATATTTATAAAGATTTTTCTTTCATTCTGCATTTTTTACGGAATTTATATTATTGTGACTGCGGTGATCTCGTCTCATGCCGGCAAAGAGCTTAAACGTCGAGGGTGCAACTGTGACGACAAAGAAATAAGCATTTATGCGGATTCCGAAAACGTTGAATACTGCATACGAGCCGCAATAGCCGAATCGGTTTTTAAGGTAAAAAAAATAACGGTGAATGTTCCGTCATCGTCGCCCGAAAGGGAAAGGACGGCGGAAATAGCCGAAAGATTCAGAAGAAAGTACAAGAATATTAAGATAAATTATAACTAAAAGGAACCAAAATGGACGGTATTGGAATCGGTGAGGAGCTAATAAAAATCTCCGGAATTATTGAAAAAATAATATATCAGAACGAAGAGAACGGATACACCGTTTGCGATATCGCCACCGATGACGACGAGCTTGTTACGGCGGTCGGGATCATGCCGTATCTTTGCGAGGGCGAGAGTATTGAAGCCGGCGGAAAGTGGACGGTGCATCCGCAGTTCGGGCATCAGTTTTCGGTTGAATATTACGAAAAGCAGCTTCCGTCGACTGAGAGCGCAATACTGAAATATCTTGCCTCCGGCGCAGTACGCGGAATAGGCAAGGCTACGGCAAAGCGTATAGTTGAAAAATACGGACTTGACAGCTTCGATGTTATTGAAAAAAATCCCGAATGGCTTTCCGATATTACGGGAATTTCACCGAAGAAGGCAAAGGAAATAGGGGAGAGCTTCAAATCGCAGTTCGGTATGCGTGCGGTTATGATGTTCTGCCGCGATTATTTCGGACCGCTTACGTCGGTCAAAATATATAAGCGCTTCGGCAGCGGAGCGGTTGATATGATAAAAGCCAATCCATATCTTCTGTGCGATGAAATAAGCGGAATAGGTTTCGAGAAAGCAGACGCTGTCGCACGTTCGCTCGGAATTCCCAAGGATTCAAGGGAGAGAATCGCTGCCGGAATAAAATTCGTGCTTACATATAATCAGTATTCGAGCGGACACGTTTATCTTCCGCAGAATAAGCTTGTGGAAACATCGTGCAGACTGCTTTCGTGCAGTACGGACGATGCCGAAAACGAGCTTGGCGCGCTTGTGATGCGAGGAGAGCTTGTGCTTGAAAAGTTTGACGGAAGAAACTGCATTTACACAAAGGAATCACATAGGGCGGAAAAATATATAGTTAAAAAGCTGGACGAGCTGTCAAAGGCGGATCATAGCATAGATACGGCAAATGTTGCAACACTTATAGAGCGGGTTGAGGTTGAAAACGGAATATCGTACGCCAAGCTTCAGCGAAAGGCGATAACGGATTCGCTTTGTCAGGGCGTGTTTGTGCTTACGGGAGGACCCGGAACCGGTAAGACTACTGTTGCAAGAGCGATAATACGAATATTTGAAACGCTCGGTCTTTCAGTTGCGCTTTGCGCGCCTACAGGTCGTGCCGCAAAAAGAATGACAGAGGCGACGGGCAGGGAAGCGAAAACGATTCATCGATTACTTGAAACAGAGCGCGGCTCCGATGATGAGCCCAAATTTCATCGCGGCGAGAACGCTCCGCTTGATGAGGACGTTATACTTGTGGATGAATCTTCTATGATAGATATTTATCTTATGGAGTCGCTTCTGCGCGCCGTAAGACCGACTGCACGTCTTATCATGATAGGCGACGCAAACCAGCTTCCGCCGGTAGGTCCCGGATGCGTTTTCAAGGATATCATAGCTTCGGACAGGTACAATACGGTTGAACTCAAATATATTTTCCGTCAGGCTATGGAAAGTCTGATCGTAACAAACGCTCATGCGGTAAATGACGGAGAGCATATAGATCTTACAAAAAAAGACGGAGATTTCTTCTTTATTCCGCGCGAAACGGACGAGCTTACAGTGCAGACGGTGATGGAGCTTTGCAAAAAGCGTTTGCCGAAGAGCTACGGACTTTCCGTTTTTGACGGCATACAGGTCATAACGCCGTCGAAAAAAGGTGTTGCCGGAACGGAAGCGCTTTGCAGTGCGCTTCAAAGCGTAATAAATCCGCCTTCAAAAAGCAGGAAGGAGTTCA
>FR898206.1:0-17939 GCA_000437375.1 Eubacterium sp. CAG:841 | reverse complement strand
GAAGGAGTTCAGACGCAGAACGACAGTGCTTCGCGAGGGAGACAAGGTTATGCAGGTAAAAAACAATTACGGTATAACATGGACTCGTCCGGACGGCGGAGAAGGAACGGGCGTTTTCAACGGAGATATCGGAGTTATAGTCAGAATAAGTAATTCCGAAGAAAAAATAACCGTCGATTACGATGGCAAAACAGTTGAATATGATTTTGTATCGGCAGAGGAGCTTGAACTTGCTTATGCTGTTACAGTGCATAAAAGTCAGGGCAGTGAATATCCGATAGTGATTATTCCGCTTTACCGATATACGCCGAAGCTGCTTACGAGAAATCTTCTTTATACGGCGATAACAAGAGCGCAGAATATGGTAGTCCTTGTCGGTGACGGAGCGGTTGCCGATATGATGGTAGACAATAACCGTCAGACAAAGCGTTATACGGGGCTTGAATATTTTCTCGGGAGGTTTGACGAAAGTGAAACTGACTGAGCTTATCTTTCCTCCCAAATGCCTGCTGTGCGGAAAGGTGACGCACGGCGAATATCTTTGCAATGATTGCATCGAAAAATATAAAACCATCTGCGACAAGCCCTGCAATATCTGCGGCAGACCACAGGCTGATTGCAGATGCCATCACATAGACGGAGTTGACACGGAAATCCACGTCTTTGAATTCGACGAAGGAATATCAAGAAAGCTTATATATTCTCTCAAACATAAAAACAGCAGACGTCTGCGCGAATTTCTTGCAATCGAATGCAAACGAGCCTTGATTTCGGCAATAACAGATATAGGCGGATTTTCGGAATGTGTGCTTACATATGTTCCGAGAAGCAGGGAAAGCATAGACGAATACGGCTTTGACCACGCAAAGGAGCTTTGCAAAATAATATCGCGCCTGACCGAAATTCCGATGCAAACACTTTTTGTGCATGGGAAAAGCTCGCAGAAGCAAAAGGAGCTTACCGCACAGGAAAGACGTGATAATGCCGAAAGCGCATATTCCGGTGCGAAGAATGTCAAAGCTCCGTATAAGGTTATAATAGTAGACGATGTTACGACTACGGGCAGCACTATATCAAGCTGTGCCAAGATTGCAAAAGCTCTCGGGGCGGAATATATAGCTTCGCTTACGGTAGCGTTTACTCCCAAAAAAGAACATAAAAGAGGTGATATCATTTGACAAAGACAAATAAAAAAAGACTTCTTATAATAGTCCTTTGCGCTGTTTTAATGGCGGCGGCGCTATTTTCCGCATATGTTTTAAGATATCATTTCTGGCGTATTTACGGGTTTATCGACGGAATGAGAAAAGGAGAGAAAGGAATTCTTTCACAGATAAGCGTTGATACAGCAACGCTTAAAAGTCTTGAAATATCGGAGCTTGAGGGTACGGAAGGCATAATATACAGTAATGTACTTTGGCTCGTGAATTCTTCGCATCCGCTTTCGGAGCAGGATGTTCCCGCTGTTGCTATAGTAGACGACAAGAACAGTGTCAGCACTTATGCGCTTTATGATATGGAGCGTCTTTTCGCGGAGGTTAAAAATCGCTTCGGCAAAGAGCTGATTCTGACAAGCACATACAGAACGCGCGAATATCAGGCGTGGGTATATGAAAACAATCCTTACGCAGTTCCCGCAGGAACAAGCGAACACGAAACGGGACTTGCTGTTGATGTGAAGATAGACGGATATCCGCAGAAGAGATTTATAAACAGCGAAGTCGGCAGATGGATAGCGAAAAATTCATATAAGTTCGGGTTTATCATACGTTATCCTATGTGGGGCGAAGAGCTTACGGGTGTCGAATATGAGCCTTGGCATCTGCGTTATGTAAGCGAGCCGCACGCCGAGATAATATACCGCAGTAAAATTACGCTTGAAGAATATGCCTCTCTTTACGAGGATGGCAAATTCTATTCTTACGGAGATTATGTTATATCTCATCAGTCCGGTTCGGAGAGGAAGCTACACTTTCCCGATACGGATGGAAACATTTATGTTTCTCCCGATAATGCCGGAGGGTATTATATCTGGGCGAAAAGATAAAAAGAAATGCGTCGATGAAATCGGTCAAACACAATGTTTGGTGAATATGAATATCTTAGTGTAAAATCAATTGGACGTGGGCTATACGAAATACAAAGTGGTCACCATACTGCCCAAACATTAAAATCGCTGGGAATAAAAACCGCAAAGGTGAGGTCGGTAAAATAATATGGGTGTAGAGAGTTTTTATATAGTTTCTAAAAATATCAAATGACAAATCCCCGCCTGAAATTATAAAATGTTTGGAGAATAGTAATTTTTCTATTATCAAACATACTTTGATTTTTGGTGGTATATTAAAAAAGAAAGTAATATCGGACAATGAATTTGTCATTAACGACTTGATAATCTTTTCAATTGACGTTAATGACAATTTAAGCTTCCGGGCTTGTTTCTCGTGCTACAGCAAAGCAATCAGCATCATCGTTGACATTATATCAACGCTGCAAAATGCACAGTTTATTGAAAATATATCGTATGGCAGCGATGTTGTAAGTCTTGCCGATAAATCGAGAGATACATTGCGCTCTATCATATTTGATATGCACTCAAGTCGGTATTCATATTTTCAAAGCAATTATACATCTATGCAAATTGATTTGTTACCTGATGAATTTTACAGCTATTATATGAAGCATCGTAAAGCATTAAAAAAGCATCATAATTGACATAATATTGCCCGACGCTTGCGTCCGGGACGGAGCAAAAAAAGCACCTTTACCCTACGGGAATCGATTCTCGCAGCACGATACCGCTCGGTCGTCGCGGCTCTGACAGCCATCTAAGGCTGTCATTCACTTCCGCTCCTTCGATTCCCTCGGAGCAAAAAAATAAAAGCACCCAACGGGTGCTTTTATTTTTTTGGTGACCCCTACGGGAATCGAACCCATGATTGCGCCGTGAGAGGGCGCCGTCTTAGCCGCTTGACCAAGGGGCCATAGTCTTTTGCGGAACAATGGTATTATACCATACAGTTTTATAAAATGCAAGATATTTTTTACTTATTTTTGATTATTTTTAAGGTATTCTTCAAGGCAAAGCCCCGATTGTTTAATTTTTTCAGCATTTTCTTTGCCGACATAGCGCCAATGCCACGGTTCAAAAGCAATTTTGGTTATATCCTCTTTGCCTTTTGGATAGCGAAGAATATATCCGAAATGTTGAGCGTTTTCGCAAAGCCAGACATAATACGGACTGTTTTCAAAATCCGTTGTGGCGGTAGCTCTGTCATGCATATCGACGCAAAGTCCGCTTTGATGTTCGCTCTCTCCCGGACGCGCGGTGTAGCGAGCGGCGAAATTTTCTGCTTTCTCGCGGCTGTAACCCATTTTTTCATAGTCATTTGCGGAGCTTTCAAAAAGATATTTTTGCATGTCATAACTTCTGTATCCGCTGGTTACGGTAATAGGGGGAGTATCAGTACCGAAGTATTTTTCCATAGCGCAGATAAGTGCTTCAAGTGCCACGGCAGCTTCTTTTGTTATTCTTTGAGCCGCTCTGCCGTCGGGACGTGTTGATTTTATATCAATAAGTTCGCAGGGGACAAAGTTTTTTGGAAGCGGATTTTCCGAATTTACAAGCAAAATATCGGACGCAGATATATTAAAAGAAAACAGTAAAACAAAAAGCACGGCAAGAGCCGTGCTTTGAATGACTTTAAGCATATTTTCGCACCTCTTTTTGATATATGGTGCGACTGAAAGCCTGTTTTTATTCGTTTATTCCGAATATCGCTTTTGCATTTTTAACTTCCGTTTCACAGAAAGCGTCATAATCCATACCGAGAAGCTCGGCGGCTTTTTCGGCGGTATAATGCATATAGCCGCTGTGATTCATTTTGCCACGCATAGGTACAGGAGCAAGATACGGGCAATCTGTTTCAACGAGAATTCTGTCCTGCGGAACAACCTTTGCCGCTTCAAGCAGTTTGCTTGCATTTTTGAATGTCAGTGAACCCGAAAAGGATATATAATATCCGCGACGTAAATATTCCTTTGCTTGCTCGGCGCTGCCGCTGTAACTGTGCAGAATTCCTATGACATTCGGATGAGAGCAGACAATGTCAAATACGTCGCCGTGTGCCTCTCTGTCGTGAATGATTATTGGCAGGGAGTAATCTTCGGCGAGCGAGAGCTGTGCATCGAAAAACTTTTTCTGCGTTTCTTTGTCCGAAAAGTCGTAATAATAGTCAAGACCGATCTCGCCTAAGGCTTTTACTTTGGATTCCGAAAAAAGCGGGATTATTCTGTCAAGAGCAGAATTTATCTCTCCCGCCGCACTGCATTCGTGCGGATGAATTCCTGCGGCGGCGTACATTTTATCATACTTTTTTGCAAGCTCAATCGATTGTATCGAAGTCGCCTCGTCTGTTCCGGCGCAGAGAATTCCGCAGATGCTGTCTGAAAACAGAGATTTCAGAAGCTCAGTCGGATCGCCGAATTTTTCATCGGTATAGTGAGCGTGAGTATCAAAAAGGGAAGTCATCAGTTGTTTTCCGCAAGTTCAGCTTCGATTTCCGCAAGCTTTTTCTGTTCATCTATTCTTGCAAAAAGCACAAATGATTCGCCGACTTTTCTGCCAGCAGGAAGCAGACCAAACGTAGCGGCGCTTTCAAGTGCGCTTTCATCTGCTCCGAGAGAGGCAAGTATCTTTGCGGAGGCTTCCGGCATGGACGAGCCGAAAAGTACGCCCAGAATACGGAGCGATTCAAGGAGGTTATAGATAACCGTCGCAAGCTCTTCTTTTTTGCTTTCATCCTTTGCGAGCGCCCAAGGAGTCGTCTCGTCGATATATTTGTTTGCTCTTCTTGCAATATTCATCGCCGAATCAAGCGCATCGGCAACCTTGAAGGAATCCATGTTTGCGATGAATTCGTCATAGGAGCGTTTTGCCGTGGCGATAAGGTCGCCGTCGAATTCAGTCTTTCCGGTCGGAGCGGGAATCACGCCGTCAAAGTACTTTTTCGTCATTGAAAGAGTTCTTGCAAGCAGATTTCCGAGTGTATTTGCAAGGTCGGTATTGTAGCGCGATATGACCGACGGGTAGGTTATCGAGCCGTCGGATGAATAGGGCATTTCGGAGAGGAAATAATATCTTGTTCCGTCAACGCCGAAATGACGCACAAGCGTGTCGGAATAGATAACGTTGCCTTTTGATTTCGACATCTTATCCGTGCCGAAGAGGAACCAAGGATGTGCGAAGATCTTTTCGGGGATCGGTTCGCCGAGTGCCATAAGGAAAATAGGCCAATAGATAACGTGGAAACGTGCGATATCCTTTCCGATAACGTGAAGGTCTGCGGGCCAGAATTTTCTGTAATTTTCGCTGTTTTCACCGCAATCATAACCGAGCGCGGTGATGTAGTTTGAAAGTGCGTCAAGCCATACGTAAACTACATGCTTTGAATCGAAATCTACGGGAACGCCCCAGGTAAACGACGAGCGGGAAACGCAAAGATCCTGAAGCCCCGGTTTTATGAAGTTGTTAACCATTTCTTTTTTTATGCCTTCGGGGGCGATAAAATCGGGATGCGACTCTATATATTCAAGAAGTCTGTCCTGATATTTGCTCATTTTGAAGAAGTATGCTTCTTCTTTTTCACGACGGAGAGGTCTGCCGCAATCGGGGCAGACGCCGCCCTCTGCCTGTGTGTCCGTAAAGAACGATTCGCAGGGAACGCAGTACCAGCCCTCATAGGAGCCTTTGTAAATATCGCCCTGATCATAGAGCTTTTTGAAGATTTTCTGAACGGCTTTTACGTGATGCTCGTCCGTTGTGCGGATAAAGCAGTCATAATCCACACCGAGAAGCTTCCATATTTCCTTTATCTGCGATGAGATCCCGTCGACATATTCCTGTGGAGCCATTCCGCTTGCGTTTGCGAGATCTTCAATCTTCTGACCATGCTCATCCGAGCCCGTGCAGAAGAAAACGTCATACCCCTGCGACTTTTTATATCGCGCGATGGCGTCCGCAAGGACGGGGTCATATGCGTTGCCGACATGCGGCTTACGTGAAGCATAAGCTATCGCGGTTGTGATATAGTATTTTCCTTTGTTTTCCATTGTCCTTCTCCTATATAATCTTTTTCCCGCCGATAATGACGGAGGAAATATTTTTTTCGTTATCTAAAATGAGCATATCAGCTCGCTTTCCGACTTCAATTGAGCCGCAGCTATCGTAAATCCCGACCATTTCGGCAGGAGTCTTTGTGGCGCATATCAGTGCTTCTTCAAAAGAGATATCGCAGAAGCGCATAAGATTTTTTATTGCGTCGTGAAGCGTGAGAGTGCTTCCGACAATCGTCCCGTCGGATTTTCTTGCGCCTTTTTCCGAAAGCGTAAACGGTATGCCGTTCATCTCGTAATTTCCGAAGGGAAGAGTTGCCTGCGGGATTGAATCGGTTATCAGGACGAGCTTATCGCCGTCATATTTTTTCGCTTTGTAAAGGGCGCGCACGGCTTCGGGCGAGACGTGCAGTCCGTCGCAGATGAGCTCCGTATAAGCGGATGATGCCATTGCCGCTCCCGCCGCGCCTGTTCCTCTGTGGGTGAGTGCCGTCATTGCGTTGAAAGTGTGCGTAAATGATACCGCGCCTTCGGAGAGCGCTTTTTCACATTCCTCGGCGGTTGCGTTTGTATGTCCTATGCCTATTGTCGCAAGCTTTGAAAGCTCGGATACAAGTCCTTCCGGAGCTTCTTCCGGCGCGAGAGTAAAGTGCGTTTTGAGCGGATATATCTCCTCTGCAAGTGCTGTCATTTCGCTTTCGTCGGGTTTTCTTATGAGCGAAACATCGTGACAGCCGGGCTTTTTTGCGCTTATATACGGACCTTCGATGTGAACTCCGGCAAAACGCGTGCTGTCTGACGTCGCCGATTTAATATTTGAAATTGCCGAATTTATCTTCGGCAGAGCCGCTGTCATAACTGTCGGGAAAACGGTCGTTGTGCCGTGGAGCGCGTATATCAGCGATAGCCTTTCAAGTGTTTTTTCGTCTGCCTCCATTATGTCAATTCCGCCGCAGCCATGCGTATGGACATCGATATAACCGGGAACTATGAATTTTCCCTCGCAGTCGACCGTATTATATTCGGCAAGCTTATCGCAGATTATTCCGTCCGAGACGTAAACATCGCGCTTCACAAACGCGCGCTTTTTCGTATCGAATACGCTTGCGCCTGTTAGTTTCTGTTTCAATTCCGTTCTCCTTTTCAATCCGAGATAATAAAAGTATATTATATTTTGCGCGGATTTTCAATCTTTCCGCATTATTTTGTTGTATATTTCGCTTTTGCCTACGCCCCTGTCATGTGCGGCAGCTTTGATTGCGTCATTTTTTGTCATTCCCTGAGATATGTAATGTGCGACGTGCTCTTCTATCGTTAAAGTCTTTGCAAGGGAATTTTCTTCTTCCTTAGGTGCGCCTTCGATTATAAGCACGAATTCTCCTTTCGGAGTTGCGGCTTTGTAATATTCAACCGCTCCCGAAAGCGTTGTGCGGATGACTTCTTCGTTTATTTTTGTAAGTTCGCGGCAAAGGGCGATTTTTCTGTCCCCGAGTGCGGCAAAAAGCTCATCCAAAGTCTTTGTAAGTCTGTGCGGCGCTTCATAGAAAATAAGCGTGCGTTTTTCGGTTTTAACTTCTTCAATTGCTTCGCGTCTGTCGCCGGAAGCTGTGGGAAGAAAGCCTTCAAAAGCAAATTTGCCCGTAAAAAGTCCCGATACTGCAAGTGCCGACACGGCAGCGCATGGCCCCGGAATTACAGAGACCGGAATACCTCTTTCGGCACAAAGTCTTACAATATCTTCGCCGGGATCGCTTATCGCGGGCATGCCTGCGTCTGTCACAAGAGCGCAGGACTCGCCTGCCGCAAGCCTTTCGGCTATACCCTCGCCCTTTTGCTTTTTATTGTGCTCGTAATATGAACAGAGCGGCTTTTTTATGCCGAATTTTGAAAGCATAGCTCCCGATACGCGCGTATCCTCGGCGGCAATAAAATCTACCTCCGAAAGCACTTTTTTTGCTCTTTCGGAAAGGTCCGAAAGGTTGCCTATCGGTGTTCCGACAAGGTACAGCGTGCCTTTTATCACAGCATTTTTTTCATGTGTTTCAGGGCTTTTTATAATATCCATTGAAATCTCCGTTTGTGTATATATAGTTCATTTCATCCGTATATCCGCTTTGCGTCATATCACTCTGCGACGAATAGATGATAAGCGGACGCGTGAAGAAAACGCCTTCCTTGCCGCCTTTTACTCCTTCGCACAGAATAAGGCACGGAACGTGCTTTTCCGTAGGATAAACAACTGTTATGCGCTTAGGCTCGATGCCGTTTTTGCGCATTGAAAATATCATTTCCGCTGTTCTGTCAGGACGGTAGACACACACAAAGTTGCCTCCGTAGCGGAGCAGCTTTGCTGCTGCCGACGAAAAGTCGGCTATTCCGCCCGTAACTTCTCTGCGACATATTCTTGCGGATTCGTTTTCGCTTTCAAGTCCTGCACCCGTTTTAAGATACGGTGGATTTGAAAACACTGTATCGAATCTGCCAAAATACTTTTTGTCAACGCTTTTTACATCTCCGCAGACGACTTCAATTTTCTCCGAAAGCTTGTTAAAAGCGACATTTTTCGCCGCTATATCGGCAAGCTCCCTTTGAATTTCAAAAGCGGTGATATGTTTTGCTTTTCCTCTTGCGGCGCAGAGCATTGAAATTACGCCGTTTCCTGCGCCAAGCTCGGCGTAAATTCCGCCGACTGATTTTTTTACATAGGCTGAAAGCAGATAAGCGTCGGTTCCGAAATCAAGAGAACCGTCAAGCGAAAAAAGAGATAGGGAATCGTTTATTTTTTCGGGCTTGTCCATCATTTCCTCCCACGACGGAAAATTTCAAACGCTAAGATCGACGCCGCAGACGCTGCCGAAAGCGCGGCGGGGAAATCTCTGCCGTAATCAAGTGAAACTACTTTATCGCATTCCGCCAGCGCCGCATGCGTGATTCCACGCTTTTCGCCGCCGACTATCAAAAGCAGGGGACGTTTTATATCGGCATCGTAAATGCTTACGGAGTCTTTGGTTTTGTCGGCGGCGATTACGGCAAAGTTCTTTTTATGAAAGAGCTTTGCCGCTTCGGCGCTGTCGGATATAAATATTTTGAAAAGTTCGGATGCCCCCGCCGATGCCCGGCAGACTACGCCTGCGGCTGTCATCCAGTTGCGAGGGGGAACGATTATTCCGTTTGCTCCCGCCGCATAAAGCGAACGCAGACAATAGCCGAAGTTGTAAGGATCCTCAATGCCTTCGAGCATTACCCAAAAATCGCCCGAAATATCGTTTTCGGAGAGGCTTGGCAAAGTTCTTTCGGAACAGAGAGCGATAAGTCCGCCGTGCGAATTTCCTATACACTTTTTGTCTATTTCTTCGGAATTTACGGCTTTTACTTCAAAACCGAGCTCTTCGCCTCTGTGGCGGAGATATGCTATTTCTTTCATTTTGGCTTCGGATCTTGCTTTGTCATAAAGAATTTCTTCTATTTTTCTGCCGTTATCAGATGAAAGTACGGCGCGTATCGACACCATTCCTTCCATAACGGTCGAGCTTGCGAATTTTTCGTCTTCCTTTTTCATAAGTCTCCTAATAAATAAGTTTTTCTCCGCCTTGCTTCAAGCGATATAATGTAAGAGCAAGCTCGGCGCGTGTTATATCGCGTTCTGGTCTGAATGTCCTGTCGGGATATCCTATCATATATTCATATGATATCATTGTTTTTACGTTTGCCGAATACGGCTTGTATGTAGTTTCAAAATCCGAAAACATATCCGTTTTGAATGTTGATACGGAAGCTCCTATAAGTGCGCCGAGCATGTATGCCGTTTCCTGACGAGATACGTTTTCAAGCGGCATAAAGTAGAGCTTTCCGTTTTCGCTCAATGTGCCCATGAGTCCGAGTGCGGCGACGGTTTTTACATAAGGAATAAGCTCTTCGGGAACATCGCCCATATCGGCAAAATTTGTTTCGGTTCGGAAATATTTATCCGGATTTATGCCGAGAAAATCGACAATTATCTGTGCGAATTCCGCACGGGTGACGGTTCCGTCGGGGACAAACAGCGCTTCGCCTTCGTCTGACATAGTACAGGACATATATCCGTTTTTGCAGGCAAAAATTATTGCTTCGCTTGCAAAACTGTTTTCGGAATCGGTAGGCAGTGCGCGACTTCCGCCGGAAAATATTACGGTGGCGGCAAGTACTACCGCAACCACTGAAAGCGCAAGAGTAAGTGACAGGGTTATACGTTTTTTCATTTTTGGCTATCCTTTCGATTTATACATTTTTATAAATCAAATATAGCATATGAGAAATGAAAAAACGGTCGCATTGTATTGTCAGCCTACGCGGTTTTTTCGGTTAAAGGCGCGTGCTTCGGACGCTTTTGGCGAATTTTTTCGTATTGCGCGGATTATAGTCATACGTTCTTTGCGAGGAATGGGTTTTGATGTTTTGCGCGAGCTTATAAAATCGGCTCCTTCGGTAAGAGTGAAAACGTTTTCACGCTTTGAAGAGAACACTGTTTTTTCGGATGTGAATATTGTAACGCAGGTTATGGGATATGCCTGAAGATGCTCTTTTTTCAGAAGTATTTCAAGCGATTTGCGGAATTTTTCATTCTGAAAAACGGGACTTTCAAAATCCTCTTCTTTTGTCTGTCCCGAACGCAGACGAACACTCTGGTGCCAGAGGTAATCATCGTCGCAGTCGATTCTGCCCATAAGCGTGCTGATGTTTACTATATATATTCCTGATGGTAAAACTATTATATCGCTGACTTCGGCATACATTTTTCGTTCAAGACGGTCAAGGCAGGGAAGCCATACTCCGGAAAGCACGTTTCCTTCTCCGAAGCACGCACAGAGATAAGCCGATGCCGCTCCCTCCGAAGGACGTGAATATGAAAGTATTTTCTTTTTTGTCACTGCTGAGCTTATTTTAAGCGCAAGCTTCATAAGTCCGAAAGCGATAAGCGCAATAACTGCGCACATTATAAGCGGAACAAGCTTTTCCGTAAATATCGCCTCCTTCTGACATTTTACATAATACTACATAATATATATTATCATAATATAAATTCATTTTCAAGAGAAAAGAAACAAAGCTATTGCGAAATATAAAAAAGTGTGATAAAATTACTGAAAACTTAAATTTATTATGGGCAGGAAGCATTATTATGTTCGGAATTCTTTCAAGACTGTTTATAAAAAACGGAAAAAACTATGAAAATCCGGAAGTTCGCCGCGCATACGGAACGCTGAGCGGGGCTTTGGGCATATTTTTGAATATAATTCTTTTTGCGGGAAAGCTTACGGCAGGAATTATAAGCGGCTCGGTTGCGATAGTCGCTGACGCGCTCAACAACCTTTCGGATGCGGGCTCCTCCGTAATTACACTGATAGGCTTTCACATGGCGGGACAAAAACCCGACAAGGGACATCCGTTCGGTCACGGAAGAATAGAATATATATCGGGGCTTATCGTTTCAATGCTTATAATTCTTATGGGGTTTGAGCTGGGAAAAAGCTCTGTTGAGAAAATAATTACCCCTACGGGAACGGAATTCAGTATAATAGCCGTTATAATACTTGCTGCATCGATTTTGGTAAAGCTGTATATGTGTTTTTACAATCGTTCGGTAGGAAAGAAAATATCGTCGCCCGCAATGATGGCTACCGCTGCCGACAGCTTAAGCGACTGTGTTGCGACAACTGTCGTCCTTGCCTGCACGCTTATAACAAAATTCACAGGCACCGACCTTGACGGTATCTGCGGAACGGCTGTTGCGATATTTATTTTTATTGCCGGAATACGCGCCGCAAAAGACACGATAGATCCGCTTCTCGGTGTTCCGCCGACAGAAGAGTTTGTCAACGAAATAGGCGAAACCGTAATGTCGCACAAAGGGGTGCTTGGCTTTCACGATCTTGTGGTTCACGACTACGGCCCCGGAAGAAGAATGATATCTCTGCACGCTGAAGTCCCTGCCGACGAAGATCTGCTGAAAACTCACGACACAATAGACAATATTGAAAGAGAGCTTTCGGTAAAGCTCGGATGCGACGCGGTTATTCATATGGATCCGATTGAAACGGATGATAAAATTACAATGGAGACAAGACGCAAAATTGCCGAGCTTGTAAAGATAATAGACGAGCGGGTTACCATTCACGATTTTCGTATGGTGACCGGCCCGACGCATACAAACGTTATTTTTGATATAGTTGTTCCTTACGAAGTAAAGCGTCCGGAGGCTGAAATACGGCGCGATATTGAGCGTATGGTAAAAACACTTGATTCAAACTATTATGCAATAGTTCACGTTGACAAATCGTTTGTAAGATAAAAAAAGCACCCGTGAGGGTGCTTTTTGTTGTTTTTATACTGTAAAGCGGTGGAAGATTTTCTTGCCTTTTTTGACTATGACGCCGTCGCCGGAGAATTTATCCTTAGCTATTGTAAGGGAGAAATTATCAACCTTTTCATCGCCGATAAGGACGCCGCCCTGCATTACGAGACGCTTTGCTTCACTTCTTGAGGGAGCCATTTTGCCCTTGAGAAGAAGGTCAAGAATTCCGATTGCGCCGTCTGTGAAGTCATCATCGGAAAGGGTTGTTGTGGGCATATGCTCAATATCGCCCGCACCGGAGAAAAGCGCGCGTGCCGAAGCCTGTGCTTTATTTGCTTCCTCTTCGCCGTGAACGAGAGAAGTAAGCTCATATGCGAGGATCTCCTTCTTTTCGTTTATGCGGCTGTCGTCCCATTTTTCCATTTCGGCAATTTCTTCAATCGGGATGAATGTGAGCATTTTAATACACTTCATAACGTCTGCGTCACCGACGTTTCTCCAATACTGATAGAAATCAAACGGGGAAGTCTTGTTCGGGTCGAGCCAAACAGCATTGCCTGCGGTTTTGCCCATTTTATGTCCCTGAGAGTCTGTGAGCAGGGTGATCGTCATTGCGTATGCGTCTTTGCCGAGCTTCTTGCGGATGAGCTCTGTACCGCCGAGCATGTTCGACCACTGATCATCGCCGCCGAACTGCATATTGCAACCGTAATGCTGGAACAGGTAGTAGAAGTCGTATGACTGCATTATCATGTAGTTGAATTCAAAGAACGAAAGTCCTTTTTCCATTCTCTGCTTGTAGCACTCTGCACGGAGCATATTGTTTACCGAAAAGCACGCCCCGACCTCGCGGAGAACGTCAACGTAATTGAGATTGAGAAGCCAATCAGCGTTATTTACCATTATAGCTTTGCCTTCGCCGAAATCAATGAACTTTTCCATCTGACGGCGGAAGCATTCCGCGTTGTGATTGATATCTTCTCTTGTCAGCATTTTTCTCATGTCTGTTCTGCCTGAGGGGTCGCCTATCATTGTCGTGCCGCCTCCGATGAGCGCAACGGGCTGGTTGCCTGCCATCTGGAGACGCTTCATCATTGTGAGTGCCATAAAATGACCTGCCGTAAGGCTGTCTGCCGTGCAGTCGAAGCCTATATAAAACTTTGCTCCGCCGCGATTGATAAGGTCGCGTATTTCGGGTTCGTCCGTGACCTGCGCGATAAGTCCGCGCGCCTGTAATTCTTCGTAAATCTGCATTTTCTTTTCTCCTTTTTGTTTATTTGGGGACAAAAAAACGTCCCCTGCGTTTGCAGAGGACGGAAGTTCCGTGTTACCACCTCAATTCGTCTGTTCCTCGCGGGACAGACCTTTGCGGGTTTCGTATAAAACCCTTGCGCTTTAACGGGCGCGCCCGGCACAGCCTACTTGGAAGAAACCTTTCGGTGTGCGACTCAGAAGTGTATTTTCGGGACTTATTTCCGACTGCCTCGCACCGTGCGGCAGCTCTCTGTGCGGTAAATCAAGCCTTACTTTTCTTCATCATTGCCGATTTGACTGTATTATATCACCCATACGGCGGATTGTCAAGCCTTATTTTTTTGCGGCATCAAGCATTTCGGCGGCGGCAGTAAGAGTTTTTTCTGTTATTTTTTCCGCGCCGATGATTCTTGCAAGCTCGTCTATTCTGCCTTTTCTGTCAAGAACAGTTGCCGAGGTGACAGTTCTGCCGTTTTCTTCACGCTTTGCGATCTTTATATGCATATCGGCTTGCGAAGCTATCTGCGGAGAGTGGGTTACACATATGACTTGGGCGGTTTTTGCACAATCGCAGAGTTTTTTGCCTATTTTATATGATGTTTTTCCCGATATTCCGGTGTCGACTTCGTCAAAAATGAGAGTCGGAGTCATTTCTTTGTCGGCAAGGGCACATTTGAGCGCGAGCATCGTTCTTGAAAGCTCGCCGCCCGACGCTATTTTTGAAAGGGGAGCAAGCGGTTCGCCCGCATTTGCCGAAATGAGAAAACGCACATTGTCGGTGCCTGTGGGAAGATATACTTCCGACGGAGTGATCTCCGCATCAAAGCGGACCTTTGTCATTTCAAGATATGCAAGCTCGGAGACCATTTTTTCGTTCAGGCACTTTGCGGCGGCTTTACGTTTTTCCGTTATCGCCGATGCAAACGACGCCATTTTGCGCCTGATCTTTGTAAGCTCGTCCTTTATTTCCTCTGCGACCTCGTCGGAGGATTCGATTTCGGCAAGTTCTTTTTCGGCGTCGGTTCTGAACTTTATAATTTCTTCGGTTGTTGCGCCGTATTTGCGTTTCAGATGACGGAGAGTATCAAGTCTCTGTTCGATTCTGTCAAGCGCTTCTTCCGGATTTTTGACCCCCGTATCGCATTCTTTGCGGACGGTTTCGGCTATGTCCTCGCATCGGTATGAAAAATCCGTGAGGTAATCTATATATTCCTGTGCCTTGGGAATTATATCCGAAAGCTGACCGATAGCTTCAGCTGCTTTTGACGCAAGGTCTGCCGCGGGGATTGTTTTTTCGCTGCGGTAAAGTGCTTTTACTATCAGCTTTGAATATTTGCTTATTTTTTCTGCGTTTTTGATTTTTACTTTCAGTGCTTCAAGTTCTTCCTCCTCGCCGTTTTTGACGGAGGCGGATTTGATTTCATCTATCTGAAATTTCAGCATTTCGATGCGGCGCTGTTTTTCGCGTTCGTCACGCGTAAGCGAAACAAGTCGGGATTTAAGCTCCGTCGCTTTTTTGTAAAGCGCTGAATATTCCGAAAGCTCTTCTCCCACATAGGAAAAAGCGTCGAGATAGCCGAGATGATTTTCCTCGCACAAAAGCGCCTGACTTGCATGCTGACCGTGAATATTGACAAGAAGCATTGCGGCGTCGCGCAATTGCGAAACGGAAACGGGTTTTCCGCCTATTCTTGCGGTGCCTCCGCCTTCCGAGACGTCGCGTGACAGGACAAGCTCCCTGTTTTCACATTCAAAGCCAAGCTCCGAAAGCGCTTTTACCGTATGAGCGGGTATTTCAGAAAACAGTGCGGATATGCTCGCTTTATCTTCACCTGAGCGGATGCTTTCCTTTGAGGCTCTTGCACCGCAGATAAGTCCTACGGATTCGATTATTATTGACTTTCCTGCACCCGTCTCGCCGGTAAGTACGGTAAATCCCTTGTCAAAGGAGAGACGCTGTTCTTTTATTATGGCTACATTTTTAATATATAACTCTTTAATCATAACATATCTCCCCCTTTGCGTTTTTTCTTTACGCCAGCTTTACCGCGTCTTTAAGTATTTCCGAAAATTCTTCGGCGGTTTCATCATTTTTTGTAACTATAAGAATTGTGTCGTCGCCTGCGATGCTTCCGAGAATTCTGTCGGAGGCGAGAGCGTCTATCGCGGCAGCGGCGGCATTCGCCATACCCGAATAGGTTTTTACAACGACCATATTCTCTGCGCTTTCTGAGGAGATTATGGCTTCTGATAATATGTTCTTGAATTTTGAATCCGAGCCGGAGGAGGAAGGGTGCGGTGCGGAGTAACGGTATTTTCCTTCGCCGTCTGTGGTTTTTACAAGTCCCAGCTGTTTTATATCGCGTGATACGGTGGCTTGTGTAACGTCAAATCCGTTTTCTTTAAGCTTTGCTATAAGGTCGTCCTGCGTTTCTATCTCCTGCTCGGAGATTATGCGTAGTATTGCCGTGTGGCGCATGCTTTTCATTGATTTTTATCCTTTCTCTTCCGGCTTAAATGCCGTACATTTTCTTTGTAAGTATATCGAAAAATCCTTCGTTGCCTATTCTTATCAGCTTTGTTTTCATAGGCGAACGTCTAATTTCTATAACGGAACGTTCGGAAACGGAAAGTCCTTTTCTTCCGTCTGCGGCGATGTATATATCCGTTTGAGCGGCAAGCGTTTTGCCCGATACGGTTATAACGGAATCCGCCGATACGACTATCGGTCTTGACGAAAGCGAATGCGGCGAAACGGGTGTTATGCAGAAAAGCTCTGTGCGGGTGTCAATTACGGGACCGCCCGCAGAGAGGGAATAGGCGGTAGAGCCGGTCGGCGTTGCGACGATGATTCCGTCCGCCCTTATGGGGATTGCTTTGTTGCCGTCGCACTTTACGGAAAAATCCGCTATTTTTGCGCGCGTTCCGCTTGTTATAACAACATCGTTTAAGGCGTGAAGCTCGTGCGATATTCCGCTGTCTGTGATTTTTACATCAACCATCATTCTTTCATCGGTTGTATAGTTTCCATCGGTAAGATCGGCGAGTTTGCGGATCTCATCTTTTTCTATCGCCGTGAGATACCCGAGATGACCGAGATTTATTCCGAATATGGGCAGATCATGCGCTGCGGCTCTGTCGCATATGTCGAGTATTGAGCCGTCGCCGCCGAGAACAACGACAACATCGGAATTTTTAAGCATTTCTTCGGTATAGGTGTAAAATTTAACGTCCTCGCGCGACTCTCCCACGCAACCGCGAAAGCGCATATCGGTAAGCACATCCGCATCGCAAGCAAGAAGTGTGCGTATAACTTTTTTGGTATATGAATAATCGGGGTCGCGGTCGGGATTTGTGAACACCGCAACTCTGAGTTGGTCTTTCATTCTGCAATTACCTCGCAATTTTCAGAATTTATAATGTCTTTGAGCGCTTTATCGGATATTTCGCCGTGAGAGGCGCCTTTTACAAACAGCGCGACATATTCGCGATTTCCGTCGCCGCCCTCTATTGCCGACGGCGATATGGCGCAGGGCGAGAGTCCAAGCGCATTCGCTGCCGAAAAAAGCCGTTTTATAACTTCAAAATGGACTTTTTTGTCGCGCACGATGCCACCCTTGCCGATATTTTCTCTGCCGGCTTCAAACTGCGGCTTTATAAGCGAAATAAAGCTTCCGCCGTCGCAAAGCACATCGGACACGGCACCGTATACAAGCGCCTGAGAAATAAACGAAAGATCGCTTGTGACTATATCTATTTTATCGGGGAAATCATTTTTTGTAAGAGTGCGCGCGTTTTTGCCTTCGATATTCACAACGCGGCTGTCGGCACGCAGCGACATATCAAGCTGATCGTGCCCGACGTCCACCGCATAGACTTTCTTTGCGCCGCTGCGAAGCAGACAATCCGTAAATCCGCCCGTTGACGCGCCAAGATCAACAGCAATAAGTCCGTGCGCGTTTATGCCGAACATTTTAAGCGCGTGCCTGAGTTTTATTCCGCCCCTGCCTACATATTCGGTGGGGGAAAGCACCGCTATGGCGCTTTTTTCGGTTTCGGGCGGAACGTCGGCGGACGGCTTTTGTATTTTTACGCCGTTTATCGTTACTCCCGACGCAATGAGCGCGGCGGCATGACTGCGACTTTTGGCTATTCCGCATTTGAACAGAAAGATGTCGGCTCTCATTTGCGCTCCTTTGCGATAATTTATTCCATAATATATAATATCATGCCGTGAAAA
>FR898205.1 GCA_000437375.1 Eubacterium sp. CAG:841 | reverse complement strand
GCTTTTGCACGGCAAACGGCGAATTATCCTATCGGCTCAAAATCAATCGTGCCGTGCTTGCAAAGCGGACAAATATAATCCTCCGGAAGATTTTCGCCTTCATAAATATATCCGCACACCTTGCACACATATCCCTTTTTGCCCTCCGTTTGGGGCTTGGGCTTTACGTTTTTATGATAGTAATCATACGTCATCGTGGGCTTATCGCTCATAACGCGTGCTTCGGTTACAGAACAGATAAACATTCCGTGAGAATCGAGGTCAACATAATTCTCAACTTTAAGAGAAAATGCGGCGTTTATATAATGCGGCAGAATAATAAGTCCGTTATCGGAGCGTACGGGAGAACAACCCTCAAATTTATTTACATTGCGACCGCTTCTGAAACCGAAGTTTTCAAACACCTTAAACGGCGCTTCCGTTGAAAGACAGTTGACATTCATTATTCCCGTGCGTTTTATAACGTGATAAGAATAATTTTCTTTGCTTATATTTACGGCTATCCTGCTCGGATTATCGGAAACCTGCGTAACTGAGTTTACAATAAGTCCGTTATCGTGCTTTCCGTCATTTGATGTAACAACATAAAGCCCGTATCCGATGCGGAAAAGCGCGCTCAGATCGTTTTTGTTTGCATTGTCGGAAGAAAGAGCGGCATATTCACGACAAAGCTCGCCTGCCATGATTTTCAGCTCTTCCCTGTTTGCTTCGGTGACAGCGGAGCGTATTGTAACCGCTTTTTCAAGGAACGTTATGTTTTTGCAGTTTTCAAGCATACCGCGCATGACCTTTGCCGCAAGAGGCGCCCACGAACCGTTTTCTATAAGTCCTATCGTGCGATTTTTGAAGCCGCGCTCGGTAAGATGATTTATAAATTCCCGCATCGGAGGAAAAATCTCGGCATTATATGTCGTGGTGGCAAGAACAAGCTTGCTGTATCTGAACGCATCCGCTACCGCTGCAGACATATCGCAGCGTGCCAGATCATACACCGCAACATTGGGACATCCTCCCGCGCGAAGCTCATCTGCCAGAAGCAGCGCAGCTTTCTTTGTGTTTCCGTATACCGAAGTATATGCAAGACATACCCCTTCCGTTTCTGTTCCGTATGAAGACCATACATCATAAAGATTTATATAATATGAAAGATTTTCTGAAAGCACGGGACCGTGAAGCGGACAGATGATTTCAATATCGAGTTCCTTCGCTTTTTTAAGCAGTGCCTGCACCTGCGCACCGTACTTACCCACAATTCCTATATAATATCTTCTCGCCTCCTCAACCCATGCTTCCTCTGCGTCAAGCGCCCCGAACTTGCCGAATCCGTCCGCCGAGAAAAGCACCTTGTCCGTGCTGTCATAAGTAACCATCACTTCCGGCCAATGAACCATAGGTGCAAAAACGAAAGTGAGAATATGTTTCCCAAGTGAAAGAGTTCCGCCGTTTTCAACCGTCAGTTTGCTTTTGCAAAGTCCGGTGCCGAAGAAATTATCCATCATTGCAAAGGTTTTTGTGTTTGCAACAACTGTCGTGTCCGGATAAACGCGAAGAAAATTCGCAATATTTGCGGAATGATCCGGCTCCATATGCTGAACGATAAGATAATCCGGCTTGCGCTCGCCGAGCGCATCGGAAAGATTGTCAAGCCATTCGTGGGTAAAACCTGCGTCAACCGTATCCATAACTGCAATCTTCTCGTCCATAATAACATATGAGTTGTACGCCATCCCGTTCGGAACCTTATATTGCCCCTCAAAAAGGTCAATACTGTGGTCGTTTACGCCTATATATTTTATATCTTTTGTTATATTCATTTATTGCCTCCGGTTTTGTTTTTTTTCAGTATAACAGGTTTGAAACGGCTTGTCAAGTAGTAATGATAATTATTATTATTTTATTTTTTATATTTGCAATATCAATCAAGCGTCGCTTGTCTTGTAAACAACGAATTGATAATTGACCTCTTATTGCTTCTATGATAAAATATAGCCACACCGGTGATAACAACGACAGGAAAACCATTAAAAGCTGCTCGTCGATGTAATTTAAAAGCCCCGCTTAAAGCGGGGCTTTATGCTGCTATTTATTTCAGCACTATATATGTTGTAGGCATTTCAAGCGGATCGTATGAAGTACTAAGGTATTTCATATCAAGCATTTTCTTTGCCGGAGCGCACACGGTATGATAGAAACGATCCTGCCCCGAAATGCGTGCGACAGACTCTTTCAGCCTGCTTGGGGTATGCTCACCGATAACATGTTCCGAAACGTTATCTATCGTCTCTATAAGCTCTCCCATTCTATTCTTCATAAACTGCTCGGCTTTTGCCATAAGCTCACTGTATTGCGCCTTTGAATATATTGGCATAGCAACGCGGAAGCCTCCGTTTTCCGATATAACATAGCCGTCGCGAACCATTTCGGCTATGGTTTCAAGGTCGTATTCGCTCAGATTATCAGCAGTACCGTCGGCAATATCACACAATAAATCAATCTTTCTCCGGTTACCGTAGAAATCGTAATGATCGCCTTTGAGCGCAGGCAAATAGTCGAAGAACCATACGGTATCTCCGCCTTTACTTTCAACCGTGCAATAGTTGAAAGTGGGCGCAGTCATATCTCCGGAGTCTTCTTTCAGCCATATGTCGGCATGCTCGCCCCATCCTGTTTTCTCCGGATTTCCGACATTTTTGAAAGCATAGCCCCTTATCATTCGCCACATTATGGTTGAAAGCTGCCAACGAAGCGTATTTTCGCTGAAGTCGGCACCGTAAAAACCGAGCTTTACATATTCCTCCATGCAGGAATCGACAAATTCAATTATAAGCTTTGCGATGGCATCATATTTTCCGGATACCTTGTGGCAGATCTCTTCCGTACATTCACGGTTGATGATAACAACATTTGCCGAATATCTCCTGCCGTCATGTACAAGTATTTTCTTTTCGGTCAGCTCTCTTACCTCATCGTCCAGATAAGGAAGCGGGATTCCCGTTTCAAGGCTGATCTGCTCTGCGGTCAGACTGTCATTATAACATGACAAAACGATGTTCTGACGCATGAGATTATTCATAAACGAATAAAAACGATTCGGTCCCTCGCCGCTGTACATAGGTATCAGATTTTTGGGATTGTAACTGAGTTCTCTGAGATTTCTTTCCATGTTCATTCCTTCTTTCAATATTTTTCGTGACTTGAAAAGCAGATATTTAACCATACTTTCGGATGTTGACAGTCGGGACGATATCTCACTGCAGGAAAGTCCGTAAATATAATACATAACGGTTGCACGGCGGTACTTTTCCGAAAGCAATGCAAGCTCTCGCCGCAAAAGATAAATATCATCTGTGCTTTCGCACTCGCTGTCATCTTCCGGAATGTCTTCAGTAAGTTCACAGGTGACTGTTTTAAGCTTTTTTCTGTACCACTGCTTATAAACGTTACCTGCAACAGCCCACATAAAACCGTAAAAAGCGTCGTCGCTGCGAAGGCTGTCCGACGATTTGATAAGTTCGAGAATGATATCCTGTGCAAGATCCTCTGCATCCTCGCGGATTGATGTTTTAGCCCTGCAGTATGAAAATATCGTTTTTGATATTTCCTCCATATTTTCATTTAACTTGTTTCCGTTCATGCCGTCTCCCCTGTCAATTAGAAGCTTCTGCCCTTATAGTGAAAGAAAAGTGAAAAGGTTAATGTTTTTCTTAAAAATTATATCATATTTTTTTATCTTCGTCCACTTTATCCCGTTTCGCAATGAAAAAGCTCCCACCACTGCCGTAATGGGAGCTTTTATTATCAGTTTCCGTCCGTAACGTCAAATGAAACGTAAAATTTTAAGTTCTTTGCCGATTTGCCCGCAAAAGAATTATATTGCTCTTCCGTATATATCACCTTTTCTGCATATTGTCCAGAACAACACCGCCCCAGAGAAAGCCTTCCTGAAATATATGGCGGGAAAGCCCTCTCTTTAAGTTTATTTACAAATTGAAGCATAATTGTATATACATTTTTCAAAAAAAGTATTGAATTTGTCGAAAATTTATACTATTCTTAAATTAAAACTCTGGAAAAAGGGGATTTTACGGTTATGAACAACTATTTGCAGAAAGCATCCATGCAACAAGTCGAAGAAGAACTTGAAATATATAAAAAAGTTTTTACAGTTGCACGCCTGCTCGATTCGGATAATATCAAAAAGCTGAGAAAAAAGTTACCCTTAACAGATGATGACGGCTGCGGTCGTTGCTTCTTTTTTGATGATAAAAACAATGTTTGCAAAAATTGTGTGGCAGTTGAAGCTTATAACAGTCACTCCGAAAAAATAAAAATTGAATTCTACGGAGACAGAGCATACTGCGCAATAGCGCAATATATTGAAATAGATGGCAAGCACTGTGTGCTTGAGCTTGTAAAATGCCTTGAAGACGATTCCCTTTCAAATCTTGAAGGAAAAGAAAAACTTACAAAGAAAATAACCGAATACCATAACAAAGCTTACACCGACATCCTGACCGGCGCATATAACCGCCGTTATTACGAAGAAAAGATCAAATATTCCGCCTTCACCTGCGGTGTGGCAATGCTCGATATAGACGATTTCAAGCTTTACAACGACTTGCGCGGTCACGACCTCGGAGATGAAGTCCTTCGCGTGTTTGTGGAAACTATCCGCAAACATCTTCGCAAAACGGATATTCTTGTTCGCTACGGCGGAGATGAATTCCTGATTATAATGCCCGCTATAAACGAAGGAATGTTCTCTAATATACTGCACCGTATAAAGAAAATTATCGCTTCGACACAATTATCAGAAAGTCCCGGCGTGCGTCTTTCGGCAAGCATAGGCGGTGTAATGTGCAACGGAGGACGTATTTCGGACGCTGTGGTTCGTGCCGACAAAATGATGATGCAGGCGAAAATAACAAAAAACAAAGTCTTTACCGAAAGCGACTCAAAAGAGCTTGATGGGCGCAAGGAAAAGCCGCTTATCCTCATAGCGGACGATTCCAAAATGAACAGAGAAATTCTCTCTTCCATGCTCGGTGAAGATTTTGAAATAACAGAAGCCGTGAACGGAGTTGATTGCATCGCCGCGATAAAAAAATACGGAATGAAGCTCTCTGTCGTTCTTCTTGACATAATAATGCCGGAAGGCAGCGGCTTTGATGTTCTTGATTATATGAACCAGAATCATCTTATAGAAGATATCCCCGTAATAGCTATATCCGGTGATGACTCGGACGAAACAATAAGACGCGCATATGAGAACGGTGTTTCCGATTATATAAGCAGACCTTTTGATATGAAAATCGTTTATCGCCGTGTGTATAACACCATAAAACTTTACGCAAAGCAACGCAGGCTCGCCGCAATAATAACTCAGAATTCTATTGAAAAAGAAGAAAACGACCGCATCCTGCTGCAAATCCTCAGCCGCGCGGTTGAAACAAGAATTTTCGGCGGCAAATTTCATACAGCCGACGTAGGACGCCTTACGGGAATCCTTTTGGGAAAGCTTACCGAGCTTACCGACAAATACGGCAAGCCCGACAGAGAGCTTATATCCACAGCGGCAACGCTCTATGACATAGGTAAAATATGCATAGACGAAAGGATACTGAGCAAGCCCGGAAAGCTTACGCCCGAAGAATTTGAAATAATCAAAACACATACGGTAGCCGGAGAAAAGCTTATAGACAGCCTTTCCGATTTCGGCGATCATCCGCTTATCGTCTCAATGCGTGAAATATGCCGTTGGCATCACGAAAGATTTGACGGAAACGGCTATCCTGACAAGCTTTGCGGCGATGATATTCCGATTTCGGCTCAAGTTGTTTCAATTGCGGAAGTATATAACGCACTTGTAAGCGACCGTGCTTACAGACAGGCGTTCTCGCATGAAAAAGCCATGAGCATGATAATCGAAGGAGAATGCGGAGTATTCAATCCTATTCTCATTGAATGTCTTAAACAGTCGGAGGATATGATCCGCCCGATGAACAGGAATAACTAAAACTTAGAAATCCGCCGTTTGTCCGGCGGATTTCTGTTTTCGAGAATCCTTTATATTTTCTCTCCACCTGAATTTACTCAATCACATTGACGACTGACTAAAGCTGTGATATACTTTAGCCGCAGACAACTGTTTTTTCTGCGTAGATTGCGGAGGAATAAATTGGTATGAAAAAGAGAAAATTTACAGTAAAAACAAATATACTTTTGGCATTTGTTATGCTTTTTGCGGTCTTATTTTCCGGATGCGGAAAGCCCGCAAAAAAGCCAAAAGATCCACAGCCGGAGCTGCCCGTGCTCAAAATAGGCAGCGACGAATACTCGCCATATTTCTACATGTCAGATGACGGCTCATTTACCGGAATAGATGTAGAGCTTGCCACTGAAGCGTGCCGCAGAATCGGCTACAAAGCCGAATTCCATCCAATATCGTGGCTGGAGAAAGACACATATCTCAAAAACGGTGAAGTTGATTGCCTGTGGGGAAGCTTTTCAATGACAGGGCGCGAGGACAAATATACTTGGGCAGGGCCTTATATGAACAGCCGACAGGTAGTTGCGGTTCTGTCCGAAAGCGATATAACAAAGCTCTCTGATCTCGAAGGAAAGCGCATAGGCGTGCAAACCTCATCGAAGCCTGACGAGCTTTTTTCTTCAGGCGGAGACAACGTTCCGAAAGTAAAATATATCTACGGATTTTCATCAATGTCCAATGTCCTTGCCGCACTGAGAAAAAATTATGTAGACGCCATAGCCGGACATGAAACCGCAATCGCGGAATATATAAAAGCATCTCCGGAAAGCTACCGTATCCTTGATGAAACGCTTCTTTCCGTAAATCTCGGAGTTGCTTTTTATAAAGAAAGCAACAACACCGCCCTTGTCGAAAAGCTCACAATCATACTTGACGAAATGAAGGCAGACGGCTTCACTGCACAGGTCCTTGCAAAGTATGGCCTTGACCCCGAAAGGACGCAGACAAAATGAAAAAAGAAAAAAAGCTTTATAAAAGAATCGGCGATATTCCCGGCACATCGCTTTTCTTTATACTCGTTGCCGTCGGGCTTATTGTATACGGAATAATGTATATTGCGGGAACCAAAAAAAGCCGTGATACTGCTGAGCTCAGAATGAAAGATGTAGCATCATATGTAAAAGGGCAATGCGTTCTTTATGACTATTCGTCAAGTGAAGAAGAAGTAAAAAGTCTTATCCGCATAGCGGAAAAAACTCAGATACTTTGCAGAGACCTTCTGCTTGCGCATTCCATAGCTGATGAAAAAACTCTTTTTGAATTCATAGATGAGCAGCGTCTTACCGGAGTCATCCTCACGGATGATACTACCGGTAAAAAGAAAATATACTCGACCGAAAGTGAAGATATCAGCAATTGGGAAGGCATATTGGAAAGAGTAAAAAATATTTCGGAAAACGAAAGCTATGTCGAAAGGTTTGTTTATAACAGCGAATACTGCTATGACTATGCCGTCGTCAGCAGAACAGATTGTCCCGGAACGATGATATGTTATATGAAGCAGAAAAGATCGTCCGTAAACGGAACCGAGCTTTCGGTAAAAACGCTTCTTACAGGATACAACTTTTACACCAAAGGACTTGTCGCAGTTACAGACGGTAAAACTATTATAGGCTCAAGCGATGAAGTTTTGAGCGGAGGTTCCGTTTTGGACTGTCCCCTTATAATGGAAGCAAGAAAAATACAGAACTACGGAAGTGTTGAAGAAATAAGAGAAGATACCGATTATCTGGCCATTCGTGAAAAAGTACGCGGATATTTCATATATGTATTTTATCCGAAGTCGAGCGCACTCGGTATGCGTTCGGAATTTGTATTATATACAATGATAATATATACCGTACTTGCGATCACAGTATTTGCCGTTCATCAGCTGATAGAAAGCAAACGCCGTGCGGAAAGAATAAAAAGTATTGAAAAGGCAAGCGCCGAGCGTGAGCTTCTCGCAAAAGAAGCCATAAAAGCCAACAACGCAAAAACAGACTTCCTCAGAAAAATAAGTCACGACATACGAACTCCCGTAAACGGAATATGCGGCATGCTTGATATAGCCGATTATTATGATAACGACTCCGAAAAGCGCCGCGAATGTTATGAAAAGATCCGCAGAGCATCGGATTATCTTCTCGATCTTGTAGACGACGTTATAGACGTAAGCAAAATGGAACAGGGTCTTTATATGCTGAAAGAAGAAGCTTTCGACATTGAAAAAATCTTCTACAGCATCGCTGACATTATGAATCCCAAAGCCGAAGAAAACGGTATAACGCTTGAATGTACCTGCGAAAATATAATCCATAAAGATCTTTTCGGCAGCGCACTTGCCATAAAGAGAATTATTATAAATCTTATAACGAACGCTCTGAAATACAACAATAAAAACGGCACGGTAACCGCTACGCTTAAAGAACTTTCCTCCGACGGGAAGCACGCACGTTTCGCTTTTATATGTGCCGACACAGGCATCGGAATGAGTAAAGAATTCCAAAAGCATATGTTCGAGCCTTTTGCACAGGAAGCAAAAATTCTGTCATCGGCGACATACAGCGGAACCGGACTCGGGCTTGCAATAGTTCAAAAACTCATCGAACAAATGGGCGGCACGATAAATGTCGAAAGCGAAACAGGGCACGGCACAGTCATCACCGTCAACATAAGTATTCTTATAAACGATGGAAATATCCCTGCCGCGACCAATAAAAGCAGTCACTCCGCACTTAATTCCAATGCTCCGCTTAAAGGTATAAAAGCCCTTATCGCCGAAGACAATGAGCTCAACACTGAAATAGCTGTGTTTTTCCTTGAAAATGCAGGTGCTACCGCGGTTTGTGCCAATAGCGGCAAAGAAGCCGCAGATCTTTTCGCTGCTTCCGCTCCGGGTGAAATAAACGTTATTCTTATGGACATTATGATGCCCGAAATGGACGGAATTCAAGCTACCGGAATTATCCGGGCAATGAAACGTCCGGATGCCGCTACCGTGCCTATAATCGCAATGACGGCAAATGCTTACCCCGAAGATTCAATGCGCGCAAGGAACTACGGTATGAACGAGCATCTGCCAAAGCCAATAAGTCAGCAAAAGCTCATAGAAACCGTGCTTAAAGTTCTATCTAAAAATTGAATGATAAGAGTGAATGATCAAATCATCCTCAGGGGTTTACTTTTTTATTGCAATATGTTATAGTAATATAACACGTTAAAATTACTTTCGACAAGGAATAATAAATGGAAAATACATCTGTAAAAGAAACGGAAAACATGCAGCGTGACGAAAAAATCATTTCCAAAAAGCCGCTGTTTTCCGATAATTTCAATAAAAAACTTCGTAATCTGTGGCAGGATGACCGTCGCTTTTCAGAAAGACTTCTGACATCGGGCGCGGCAGTGCTTGCATTCGTTTTTACTTTTATAATGTTCGGCCCGTTTGAGCTTTATATTGCAAATATGTCATATTTGGTATTCGGAGTAAAGCAGCTGCTTCCGCCGATAATAATTGCCGGAATTATCATTCTGGCTGTGTTCACAGTACTTTTCGCGCTCCTTCGCGGCAAGATATTCAATGCCGTAGTTTCAATTGTGATAGGAATAACTATTGCAGGATATATTCAGGGAAATTATATAAATATAGATCACGGAACACTTGACGGAACAGGCATCGTATGGCAGGACTTCAAGTGGCAGATGCTCGTCAACCTGTTTGTCTGGGTAGCTATAATTCTTGTGCCTGTAATATTCTGTTATTTCAGCCGCGATATATGGAAAAGCTTTGTAAGGATAGTTTCTCTTGTGCTTGTTGCGATGCAGGTTTTCGGCGCGGTATACCTCGTAATAAAGTCCGCGTATCAGATAAACTCAAACATTTCGGACGACGGCTATTTTGAGTGCAGTGAGCAGTTCAAGGTTTCAAAAAACAAAAATACCATAGTATTTCTTCTCGACCGTATGGACAAAAAATATATGGATGAATTGCTCAAAAGAGATCCTGAACTTTGCGAAAGACTTTCGGGTTTTACATATTACAAAAACTTTACCGGCAGCTATTCGCGCACGTTCCCATCCGTAGCTTATCTGCTTTCCGGCGTAAAATACGATTATGACATTCCCTCCGCAGAATATATGAAAAAGGCAATGTCCGAGTCAAACTTTTTCGGCGCTTTACAGGCAGCAGGCTATGAATCCCGACTTTATACCGACACACAGTATGTAACGGGAAGCGTTGAAAGTTTCAACGGCACGGTAAAAAACGCAAAATCGACCGAAGGCAAAGCAAAGCCGATGAAAATTCTTTCGGCAATGCTTAATCTTTCCGCATACAGATACTCTCCCGAAGCAATTAAGCCGTATTTCCATATATACACAGACAATATCGCGCAAAAATACATTTTTGGCAATAAAGACGGAAGCATTTACACCGTTGATGATGCCGAATTCTATGCCGCATTCCGCAAAAAAGGAATCACAACCGAAGACAATGCAGGAAGCTTTGTGTTTTATCACCTTCAGGGTGCGCACGATCCTTTCACAATGAATGAAAAAGGCGAAGCCGTCACGTTGGATTATCTGAACTACGAAGAATCGATGTATAAGCAGATACGCGGCGATTTCAAAATGATATTAAGCTACATCGAGCAGCTGAAAGCCGCAGGTGTATATGACCATACCACAATTATAATCACCGCCGATCACGGAAGAACAGGCACCGCACCGAGCCTTGAAGAAGCGACGGGCGAAAATTACGGCGAAAGAGTTCTTACCCTGCTTATAAAAGAGGCGGGAGCGGACACAAAACAGCCACTTAAAACTTCAATGAAACAGGTTTGTCAGGCAAATCTGCACAAAACGTTCCTGCGCTCAATGGGCGTAAACTATGAGGGCGACGGAGTCCGTGCCATAGAGGACATAGGTGAGGACGAAGAGATTACAAGATATTTTTATATGAGCGGTTCGAACAGCTTAAAGGCGAGCAGAGACGTAAATCTAATCACATACGAAATTAAAGGCGACGCAAACGATTTTTCAAATTGGAAGCGTGTAAAGACGGAAAAAATGAAGTTTCCGTTTTATGATTAAAAAATACATTTAAGCGAGGTCAAATTATGAAACAGCTCACGGCAATATGCATAGGCGCAGGAGGCAGAGGCAGAGCCTATTCAAACATAATGTCCGAAATGCCTGAAAAATTCAAGCTTATAGGAGTAGCGGAGCCGGTCGACGCGGCACGCGAGATTATGCGCGAAAGCTTTAGCCTTCCTGCCGAAAACTGCTATAAAACGTGGGAAGAAATTCTTTCCCGCCCGAAATTTGCGGATATCGCAATAATCGCAACTATGGACGATATGCATTACGGTCCCGCAATGAAGGCAATCTCCCTCGGCTATGATATTCTCCTCGAAAAGCCCATCGCGCAGACCGTCGAAGAATGTTCGGACATTGCAAAAGCGGCGCACGAAAAGGGCGTCAGGGTTATTGTATGTCACGTTCTGCGTTACACGCCGTTCTATAAAAAGGTAAAAGAAATCGTTGACAGAGGCGATATAGGCGATATAATGTCCGTCATCGCTCTCGAAAGAATCGGCAATATTCATTTCAGCCACAGCTATGTCCGCGGTAACTGGCACAGCGAAGAGGAAACAACTCCCATGCTCCTTGCGAAAAGCTGTCACGACTTGGACATCATTCAATGGATAATCGGCAAGACCTGCAAGAAGGTCTCCTCCTTCGGCGACCTTACATATTTCAAAAGCGAGAACGCTCCGAAAGGAGCTCCCGTCAGATGTGCCGACGGCACCTGCCCGATAGCCGACACTTGTCCGTACAACTGCATCAAGCTCTATCACGATGATAAAAACAACCTTTGGTTCCGTCGTGCGGCGACAAAGGGTATTTCCCAAACGACCTATCCGACCGATGAAGAAGTTATGAAAGCGCTTATGACAACGGATTACGGTCTCTGCGTTTTCCATGCAAACAATGACGTCCTCGACCATCAGACCGTCGATATGCTTTTCGACGGAAACGTCACCGCAAGCTTTACGGTAAACGCCTTCAACGGCGGCGGAAGAGCGATCCACCTCTTCGGAACAAAGGGCGAGCTTGTCGCCGAAGCAAACGACACGGAAATAAGAGTTTATAATTCCGATATAAGAAAATGGTCAAGCGTACCCGTCAAAGAAACGGAAGAAAGTATTCTCGGCGGTCACGGCGGCGGAGATCAGGGCATAATCGCCGATCTCTACGATTATCTCTGCGGAACATATAACGGCTGTTCCGTTGCAGACATTTCCGTTTCCGCCGCAAATCACCTTATCGGCTTTGCCGCAGAAAGGGCAAGACACACTGTTGCCGTAGTTGATGTTGACAAATACTTTGCCGAATTCGGGCTCGAAAACAATATAAAATAATAAAGGAAAATTTATTATGAACAGAGTGCATATTCAAAGAGAAGAATACGAAACATTTGCAGCAAACTCCCGCGAGCGTCGTCTTGAATGGTTCCGCAAGGCACGTTTCGGAATGTTCGTTCATTATGGAGCGTTTTCGTCCCTCGGTGCAGGCGAATGGTGTATGTACTTTGATAACTATAAGAAATCCGAATACGAGGAGATTGCAAATACCTTTGCTCCGAAAGAGGGGTGTACAGATGAATGGTGCGCTCTGGCAAAACGCGCAGGTGCGAAATACTGCGTTATGACAACTCGTCACCACGAAGGCTTCTCCCTTTGGAAATCGGACGCAAATCCATACAATTCATATAATGTCTGCGGCAGAGATCTTGTCGCAGAATTTGTTGCCTCATGCAGAAAGTATGGGCTCGGGATCGGATTTTATTCCTCTCTTATGGATTGACACCATCCGGACGGCTGGCGTTGCGCATTTGACCCCGAAGCGCGTCGCAGATTTCTTGATTACATAGAAGAACTGAACACTGAGTTGCTCACGAGATACGGAAAGATAGATATTCTCTGGTATGATATGCCGTTTCCTATGAACAGCAGCGAAGGCTAGGACTCTGTTAACAGCAATTACCGCCTGCGTCTGCTCCAACCTGATATTCTTATAAATAACCGACGCAAAATGCAGGAGGACTTCCTAACTCCCGAAGAAAGAATCACCCCCGCCGACGGCGCATATTGGGAAGCCTGTATGACCTTCAACGGTCTTTCGTGGGGCTATATCGATTCCGAGCAGGCACTCCCCTATTCATATACACCCCAGAAGATACTTTCAATGCTCACAACATGCACGATAGGCGGCGGAAACCTTCTTCTCAATATCGGTCCGACGCCCGACGGCAGCGTTCCGGAGGAGGTTATTTCACCTCTTGAAAAGATAGGTGACTGGCTCGCCNCTCTTGAAAAGATAGGTGACGGGCTCGCCGAAAACGGAGAAGCCGTATACGGCAAAAAAACCTCCGGATATTCCGGCACTCTCAATCCCGCAACGGTATCCGAAGACGGAAAAACACTTTATCTTATGAACCGTATCTGGCACAGCGACAGACTTATTCTCTGGAATTACGTAAATGCGTCGCCTAAACGTATCACCCTTCTTGCAACGGGAGAGGAAGTCGACTTCACGGTCGACGGCGGAAGAATTATTCTCACCGGTCTTCCCAAAGACCCTGTTGACAAGCATCTCGGCGTAACCGTTTTCAAGATGGAGTTCGATGAGAAACCGGGAGCCGTCATAAGATATTACCCGCAGATGTCGTACGGTGCAAACAATGCTGGCGAAAACGTTCAGTAATTCGTTTGTTTACATTTTCAAGGTTGACAACCGCCGCGCGAGGTAGTAAAATAGTTGCGAAATAAAATATAAGGAGATATTTCTTATGGATATATCGGCAAAAAGAATGTATGATTTACTTAAAAAGTTGAATTTTGTCCGCCTTTCGACAACCGAAGGCGAAACAAAAGCGGCAAATATGATAGCGGACGAAATCCGCGCAATCGGTGGCGAGCCTGTAATCGAAACCTTCAAAGCTCCCCATTACGAGGTAAAAACAGCAAAGCTTGAAGTACTCACTCCCTTCAAAAAGGAGTATGAAGTCAAAGGCTACGGATTTTCCGGCAACGCCGCAAAGGACGGCATTGAAGCCGAACTCGTATACGTTGACTCTTTCGATGAAATAAATCTTCGCTCAGTAAAGGGCAAGATCGTGCTCTTCTCCGGCGGCATCAATGCAGACGGATTTGAAAAGCTTATAAAAGCCGGTGCGCTCGCACTTGTCGGTATGGCAGGCGACTTCCGTGACAAAAAAGGCAGCTATGATCTTGACGAGCGTATGCTTCGCCCGTCAATGACAGAAAAGGGCGTTCTCCCCGCAGTCTGCGTTCATATAAATGACGCAAAGTCGATGATTGAAAAAGGCGCAAAGATCGTTCGTCTTACACTTGAACAGGAAGAGGGCGAAGCAGATTCCCGCAACGTTATTGCTGAAATCAAGGGCACGGAATTCCCCAATGAAGTCATCGTTTATACGGCTCATTACGATTCCGTTCCTTTCAGCCACGGTATGTTCGATAACGGAACAGGCACCGTTACGATACTTGAGATCTACCGCCACTTTATGAAAAATCCGCCTAAACGTACAGTAAGATTCATTTGGTGCGGCTCGGAAGAACGCGGACTTCTCGGAAGCAAGGCATATGTTGCCGCACATGAAGATCTTCTTGAAAAGATCCGTCTCTGCATAAACGTAGATATGACAGGGCCTATCTTCGGCCGTGACTGCCTGCGTATAACAGGCGAAGAAGCGCTTATTCACGCAGTTGATTATATGGCAAAGGAAGAAGGCTTCTCCGCAAGCGTATGGCAGGATATTTACTCATCCGACGGCATTCCCTTTGCAGACAAGGGTATTCCCGCAATAAACGTTCTTCGTCAGGCAGCGGGTGGACTTACATGCATCCATTGCCGTACAGATGTAATTACCCAGGTGGATGCAAAGTCTATGGCAAAGACCGCCGCTTTCCTCGAAACCATTTCAGACAGATTTGTCGGCGCTACGGTATTCCCCATAACAAAGAAGATTCCCGACAACATGGTTGAAAAGGTCAATAAATATCTCGGCAAAAAAAACGAACAGAAATAATAAACAAAAACAGCCTCCGCTCACGGAGGCTGTTTTTTTGTTTATTCCATTTCATCAAGCTTTGCTTTTATCGCCAACATGTCGGCAAGCATCGCATCTTTTTTGTGAGGATCGCGTAAAAGCGCCGAAGGATGGTACACCGCGCATATCTCAAATTGTCCCCGATTAAACCATACGCCATGCTCCTGCGTTATCTTGAAGTCCGGTTTTATCAGCCGTGCGGCGGCTATCCTGCCAAGACATACTATCATCTTAGGTCTTATCGCTCTCACCTGTCCGCGCAGATATTCCATGCAGATATCTTCTTCTTCTGGCTTAGGATCTCTGTTTTTCGGAGGGCGGCATTTGAGAATATTCGCTATGTAGACATCTTCGCGATTTATTCCCACGGCGGCAAGATATTTATCAAACAGCTTTCCTGCCGCGCCGACAAAAGGAACGCCGGAAAGATCCTCCTTTTCTCCGGGAGCTTCTCCGACAAACATAAGCTTTGCAGACGCGTTCCCCACCCCGAACACAACATTTGTACGCGTTTCGCAAAGCGAGCAACCTCTGCATTTTTCGCATTCGCTTTTTATCTCTTCAAGAGTTTTTATCTCCATAAAGGCAAATCTCCTCCGATGTATTTTTTTCATTATAACACATCGGAGAACATTTTAACAGAGGGAAGACAATATTTCAACGGCATTTTTTTCACATATCCGCCGACAGTGTTCCGTAAGAAAAGCGACAGCATTCTCGCTCTGGCAGCGTTTCCCAAACTCCTCCATAATAATCCCACCGTTTTTATAAGCACATTTGCCGACATAGCGCGGCGCATTTTCGCTTATCACAAGATAATATCTGCGATTTTTCGGAGCATCATCAAAGAAAGCGGAGCTTTCGCCCGAATAGCCCGACGCTCGCAGACATCTGCAAGCGGAAAGAATATCTTCAAGCGAGGAAAACGAATAAACTGCGGGCGCGCGGGCAAATTGCGGCGTGACCGCATCCTTTGCTGTATAGCTCATATCGTTCTCCGACGGGGAAATCTTGTCGCCGATCTTTGTTATGTATATCTCACAGCCTCCGCTCTTTTCAGGATAAACACGGATACATATCCTGCCGTCGGCGGCATCAAAGCCGGTGCGATGCTTCGCCTCGTCAAACATTTCCCACAGCGCACGGCGTGTTTCCGTATTATCATAATCTATCTTTTCGCAGGTAAGATCGTAATGTACCATATCAAACGGCGTAAGACAGATCTTAAGCTTTCCTTTGTCAAGCAAAGTCATTTCCAAAAGGCATCACCCCAAAAAAAGTTTTTAACGTAATAATATTATAACAGCAAAGCGACAAAAAAGATAGAGTAAAAAATATGGTATTTTGCCGTCCCCGTCGGAGTTTTTCCCTCCGTTTCAGCGGCATGCGTACCCTCCGCATCACATCTTTTGGCATAAATATTGCTTCTTTCACTTGAAAAATATGCAAAAAGATGATATTATATATTATGTATCTTTATATGTTTGTGTGATATGTAAAATTAACCTTAAAAGGTGGTGTAAATATGGAATTCTCAAATGACAAAAAAATAGTATTTTCCGGCGTTCAGCCGTCGGGAAATCTTACAATAGGCAATTATCTCGGTGCCATTAAAAATTGGCGTGCACTTGAAGACGAATATAACTGCATCTACTGTGTTGTGGATATGCACGCCATAACCGTCCGTCAGGATCCCGCAGAGCTTCGCAAAAGAACGCTTGAAACCCTTGCAATATATATCGCAAGCGGACTCGATCCCGAAAAGAATCTTCTCTTTGTTCAAAGTCACGTTCCTGCACATGCACAACTTGCTTGGGTGCTTGACTGCTATACTATGTTCGGCGAGCTTTCCAGAATGACGCAGTTCAAGGATAAAAGCGCCAAAAATGCGCAGAATATCAACGCCGGACTTTTCACCTATCCTTCGCTTATGGCTGCCGATATTCTTCTTTACAAAGCGTCGCTCGTTCCCGTCGGCATAGATCAGAAACAGCATGTTGAGATTACGCGCGATATAGCCGAGCGTTTCAATCAGATATACGGCGAGACTTTCGTCATACCGGAGGTCTACACTCCCAAAACAGGCAAAAAGATTTACTCTCTTGCCGAGCCTACAAAGAAAATGAGCAAATCCGATGATAATGAAAACGCCGTTATCACCTTGCTTGATGACAGAGACACTATCATCCGCAAATTCAAAAGAGCCGTTACCGACAGTGAAACCTCCGTCCGTTATGCGGAAGGCAAGGACGGCATAAACAACCTTATGACGATTTACTCGTGCTTCACAGGAAAAAGCATGGATGAAACAGAAAAAGAATTCGAAGGCAAAGGCTACGGTGATTTCAAACTTGCCGTAGGAGAAGCCTGTGCAGACGGACTTGCTCCCTTCCAAGCGGAATACAAACGCCTGATGTCGGACAAGGCATATCTTGAAGGTCTTATGAAACAAGGCGCTGCATATGCAAACTACCTCGCATCAAAAACGCTTTCAAAAGTATACAGAAAAATTGGATTCTTCCAGACAAAATAAACGAAAGGAATAAAAGATCATGACGTACGAGCCGATTTTCGCAACAGAAAACCTTGCCTATCTGGCAATACTCGCCGTATCGCTTATCATTACATTTTTATTTACTCCCATTACAAAAATACTTGCAAAAAAGACAGGAGCGGTTGACGTTCCCGACCACGAGAGAAAATTCCACCGCGCTCCCACACCCCGTCTCGGCGGAATAGCAATAGCCATCGGATTTATTGTAGCGGCACTTTGTGCTTCGCTTCTCATTTTCGATGAAATCCCCAAAATAGTTCTTGTTACCTCCGTCGGCGGACTTATAATCTGCGCCGTCGGCGTGCTGGACGATATCTTCAATCTTCCCGCATGGCTCAAGCTTTTGGCGCAGATAGCCGTTGCGACGCTCACGGCATTCTGGGGCGGCGCGATCAAATACACAACAATATTCGGCACACAGCATCTCGGCGATTTCGCAATCCCGCTCACCGTTTTGTGGATGGTTCTCGTTATAAATTCAGTAAACCTTCTCGACGGACTTGACGGTCTTGCGTGCGGAGTTTCATTTTTAAGCGCTGTTGTATTGCTTGTAATATCCATACTTATGGGCGAACCCGTTTGCGCCGTTATCGCAGCTGCACTCTGTGGTTCCGCTCTCGGATTTTTGCCCTACAACGCAAATCCTGCGGCTGTATTTATGGGCGATTGCGGCTCGATGCTTTTCGGCTATGTGCTTGCCTGCCTGTCCGTATTCGGATTTTTCAAGGGTGCGACGCTCATGTCGGCAGTAGCTCCGGCGCTCGTTTTTGCGCTCCCGCTCATAGATTCGATCGTAGTCTTTTTCAAGAGAGTTTCTCAAAGCAAAAACCCCTTCAAGGCAGACAGATGCCATCTTCATTACAAGCTTCTTGACGCAGGCTTTTCACCCGCTCAATCCGTGATAACAATATACATTTCCTCCGCAATATGCTGTGTTGCGGCTATCGTATCGCTTTATCACAAAATGGCTGCGTTCATTATCGTAGGGGTCGTATGTCTGTTCCTGCTGCTCTTGAAGCACATAGATAAGCTTGCTCCCGAAGTCATCAAAGGGAAAAGCAAAGAAAACGAAGTCAAAGTCTCCGCGTCCGTTGAAATAAAACCGAAATCAGGTACCGCAAAAGCTTCGGATGTGATAGACGAAGCGCTTCGCGAATCTGAAAATAACGAAGAAAAACGCAAGCGCGACGAAAGCATAACAGAAGAAAAGGTCAAGCTTTCGGATTTTGATGAAAAGTCCGAAGCAGCGGAAAAAACCGAAGAATAAAAAAATAAAAAGGCGGAAAAAGCGTGAAAAACCAAGCGAAAAACACCGGAAAAATCACAGAGACAGCGTCGCTTCTGGCGATACTGTCTCTTGTGCTGGCGTTCGCTCTTACGTGCTTTTTCTGCCTTTTTTTGCTCAACAAAGCAGGACTTTACGACGTTCCGTGGTTTTTGGCGAAAAACAAAACTCCGGATAATATTTCAAAAATACCGTCGGAAAACTTGCTCGGAAACCTTTTTGAAGCTTCCTCCAAAACGGATTACGGCTATCCTCAGGCAAGCAGGGAAACACTTAAAACCCTTGTTGCATCTCTGCCGTTGAAAAATGCCTATTCCATTCGTGCAAACGTTGTAAACATAAACGGCGATACGGAGGAAAAGCTCATATTTGAAGCCGCCAAAAGCGGCGACGTATATAAAATAATAATTAAGGAAGCCGAAAGCGGAAAACAACTTCTTTTCGCTTTCTGCGACGGAGACGAAGTTATCGTTACAGAAAATGATATAACCAATGCCTTCCCTGCCGATTCGGCGCACTCGTTTTTCGCATATTCTCTTATGCCTGATTTCTCTCACATAGGCGGAGATTCCGTAAACATAATCTATACAGGTGAGGATAACGGCGAATATGAAATAATTTTCGATTCCGACTCCGACAAAACGATAACCGACGTAAGAATTTCAATGAATGACGGCTCGCTCCTTTCGGTAAAGCTCTACAATGACGGATATCCCGTTATGACATTTGAAACGCTTGAATACTACGATGTATACAGCGAAAATGTCTTTTCAAAGTGATTACAGCATAACCAGCGCAAGCAAAACAACAAGTAAAAGCGTATTGTCGCTGTCCTGTAAAGTCATATAAAGCACTATCCCGTAGATCAGAAGATCGTCGGCGGATATTTTGGAAAGCAAATTTCCGAGATACCCGCTTTTTTTATCGCACGGCGGCGCAGGCGGCGGTTCCTCGCACGGGCATTGAGGTTTTGCCTGCGGCGGAGGTGATGGTTGCGGTCTCGGGGGAGGAGGGGGCGGAGGTGGAGAAAACGTCTGCCTTGGTGGTTGCTGCTCCGCAGGATGGTATTTTATAGCGTTGCCGCCGTAATCGGGCGGCACGCGAACATTTCCTCCGGAATATATTCTGTTATACATACACCGCTTCCCTCCTTACATCATATTCTTGAACATTCCCGCAAATTCGGCAAGCTTCATTGCGGAAAGAATTCGATCTATTTTCTCACAACGTTTTTCATCCATATACGGTTTAAGTGCCAAAAGAAGCGCCCTGCCGTTCTTTATTGTCGATGGCGGCGAAGGAGGCGGAGAGGGCGGCGGGCACGGAGCGTCGGGTTTTGAAGTCATGCCTGTGCCGTCGCCTGAGATTATAGCACTTATCTTTTTCTGTATTTCGGGGTCGGAGACAGCTGCTCCGAGCTTTTCAAAAACAGCGGGATCCATATAAGCTCACCAACGTCTTATTTTTTAAGTCCGCCGAGAAATTTTCTCAGGTCGTCGTCCGATACCATAGCCATAAGTGCCCTCGCTTTGCCTATGTCCTGCGTCATTTTGGAAGCTTCCGCCCTGTCTATGCCAAGCACATCGGCAATTTCAAGCAGCTTTGCACGCAAGGTATCGTCGTCGCAGGCAAGCAGCGCCGAAAGATTTTGCTTATTTATCTCCATAAAAGTACCTCTCTTTATACAAATTTCGCTTTTACAATATAATATGCCGCGACTTTTGCCGTTGTGAAAGCGCTTTTATCGAAAAAAGTTGTACGCTTGTACTGTTTTTTTATACTTTTTTTGAAATAATACTTGAAAAATCCGCATTATTATCTTATAATCATTAAAGACCATAAATAAGTAAGGAGATTATTCAAATGCTCGAACTCGTAAAAGAAATACTTTCAAAACAGCTCAGAATAAATGCTGACGATATAACAGCAGAAACATCCATCCGTGAGGATCTCGGAGTTGACTCGCTTGACGTTGTTGAAATGCTTATGTCAATAGAAGAAGAAACCGGAGTAGTCGTTCCCGACGACGCAATTATGAACCTTAAAACCGTAGGCGACGTTGCAAAATATATAGAAGACAATAAATAAGTCGTCTCGCGGCGTCAATCTATACATATTTCACAAAATTTAATTTTTTTGAAATATTCCCTTTACAAATCAAAAAGAATATGATAAAATCATTCAAACCGAATAAATGAGCCTTTAAGGGCGGTACAGAGATACCGACAAGGTCAGAATAACAGCTTTTGAAAATTTTTATGCCTTGTCGTATTATGCGGCAAGGTATTTTTTTGTGCAAAACAATTTCGGAGGTTTATTATGGAAAAGATTTTGGCGGACTCACAGGCGGTAGAGCGTATGCTCGCAAGACTTGCGCACGAAATAATCGAAAAAAATCCGTGCCTTTCCGATATAGCGCTGATAGGAATCCTGCGCAGAGGAGCCAGTCTTGCCGATATGCTCAAAGCCAGAATATCAGATTTTTCGGGAGAAACAATACCGATAGGCTACCTTGACATAACCCTTTACAGAGATGACCTGAGTAAATTTTCCGAATCGCCTTCAGTAAACGGAAGCGATATAAGCTTTGACATAAACGGAAAGACTCTCATCCTTGTGGACGATGTAATATTCACCGGCAGAACGGTAAGAGCAGCGATAGATGCTTTGTTCGATATGGGCAGACCCAAGCGTATACAGCTTGCGGCGCTTGTTGACAGAGGTCACAGAGAGCTGCCGATAAAGCCGGACTATGTAGGCAAAAACATCCCCACCTCGCTTGATGAAATAATAATGGTCAAGGTTGAAAAATATGACGGCGAGCTTTCGGTAGAGCTTAAAAGTATTTAATTCCGAAAGGAATGAAATAAAAAATTTTTCGGAGGGGAAAAACTTTATGAAACTAATTTACAATGTGGAAGACAAACCGAAGTTCGGGCAGATAATTGTGTTCGCACTTCAACAGCTTCTTGCGATTCTTGCGGCTACTATCGCTGTGCCGGCAATAATCGGAAACGGAATGTCGCAGTCGGCGGCGCTGTTCGGAGCAGGCGTTGGAACAATAGTTTATCTGCTCTTTACAAAATTCAAAAGCCCTGTATTTCTCGGATCATCATTCGCATTTCTCGGATCGATGAGCGCAGCCTTTGCCGGCGGTGTTTCAATGTCGGCAGGATATCTCGGACTGATCATTGGCGCAGCGATGGCAGGACTTGTATATGTAATACTTGCAATAGCAGTCAAACTTGCGGGTGTTAATTGGCTTTCAAAGCTTATGCCTCCCGTTGTAATAGGTCCTACGGTAGCAATAATCGGACTTTCCCTTGCAGGAAATGCGGTAGGTGACGCAGTCGGCGGTGCCGCAAAGAATGGCGACGGTGCTTTCATAATGAACACTCACGCACTCATATGCCTTGCATGCGCACTCGTAACGCTCTTTGCAGTAATCATCGCATCGGTTTTCGGAAAGAAAATGGCAAAACTCATTCCTTTCATAATCGGTATAATTGCAGGTTACATAGTCGCTTCAATATTCACGGTAATAGGCACAACAGCCAACATAGACTCTCTCAAAATAATTGACTTCAGCAAATTCGCAGACCTCAAATGGTATCCCGACTTCACGTTTATAAAAGCTTTCTCAGGTAGCTACAACTTCGGCGAAGGAAGCAACTTCTGGACATATCTCGGAACAATAGCGGTTGCGTATGTTCCTGTAGCATTCGTAGTATTCGCAGAACACATTGCAGACCACGAAAACCTCTCGTCCATCATCGGCAGAGATCTTCTTAAAGAGCCCGGACTGCACAGAACACTTCTCGGTGACGGCGTAGGCTCGATAGCAGGCGCATTCTTTGGCGGTTGCCCCAACACAACATACGGAGAATCCGTAGGATGCGTGGCAATCACGGGAAATGCTTCGGTAGTAACGATCCTTGCAACTGCAATACTCTGTATAATCGCATCATTCTTCGCTCCGTTCGTAACATTCCTTTCAACAATCCCCTCCTGCGTAATGGGCGGAGTTTGCATAACACTTTACGGATTCATCGCTGTAAGCGGACTTAAGATGATACAGACTGTTGATCTCGGAGATAACAAAAACCTCTTTGTAGTAGCTTCAATACTCATCGCAGGCGTAGGCGGAATGAAGCTCCTCTTCGGAAAAGTAACACTCACAAGCGTAGCTTGCGCACTCATACTCGGCATAATAGTAAACGCTGTACTCTCAAAAAAGAAAGTAACATCTGACAATACTGAAAGCGAAACCACAGACGCCGAATAAATCATAAATAAAAATCAAAAAGCCGCCGGATTGCC
>FR898204.1 GCA_000437375.1 Eubacterium sp. CAG:841 | reverse complement strand
CGGTTGATATTATTCCTGCCATGTTGCATACGCAGACGGCAATCATTACACCGGCGGAAAGAATCCGAATCAGTTCACTTTTGACGGTTGACAGAAATGTCGACGGCAGTTCCGACTCTGCTATCTTCTGCTCGACCGGTAAACCGAGCAGGTCGATAAGTTTCTCCAAATGCTCTTCGCATGGCACAGACAAGCCACGCTCCCATTTTGAAACCGCCTTTCCCGATATACCAAGCATCGCACCAAGTTCTGATTGCGTCAACCCGCGTTCTTTCCTTTTTTGCAATATCAGATTGCTTATATTATCCATATCAACCTCCGTAAACTGTTTGGTTGAATATAGTATTGACCAAATTAAATGAAAATCTGCAGAATTGATTGATGCAACGATATTTGACGCGCATAAATGGTCAGTTATCGGGGCATATTTTTACAAAGTTAAGATTTATGCCCCGATAACTTGACAAATCAATGCTTTGGTGGTATACTGTAATAGAAAATGGAGGATGTTATTATGCGTCAAAACTATAGCGAAAACCTGTTTCGCAGAGAAAAATATCTCGGTAAACTGCGCGGCTTTTATCATGAAGGGGAAATTATCAAGGTCATAACCGGTGTCAGAAGATGCGGAAAATCTTCCATTATGAAAATGATTATCGCCGAACTTATTACGCAGGGCGTTGCCGAAGATCATATTCTGTATTTTCATTTGGATAAGAGACCGTATGCGAACGTCAAAAAGCCGGAAGAATTGGATAAGCTGATTGAAGAAAACAGTCATGTAGAAGGCATGAAATATCTCTTTATTGACGAAATTCAGAATGTCAGAAATTTTGAAACTGTTATAAACTCGTGGAGAGAGGAAGGGGATTTCTCCATATTCCTGACCGGCTCCAATTCTTATCTTCTGAGCGGAGAGCTTGCGACCAAACTGACCGGACGGTATCTGGAATTCAACATCCTGCCTTTGACTTTGGACGAATATGTCGGTATCAAGCGCTTTTTCGGAAAGCCTGTTCCGACCGACCCACAGACGCTTCTTTCGGAATATATTCTGGAAGGCGGATTCCCGTATGCCGCTAAACTGGATACGCAGGCAGACAGGAGAGCTTATGTAGCGGGATTGATTGACGAGATATTCCAAAAAGATATCAGCAGAAGGGTGAAAATTAAAAACAGAGCTGTATTTGATGCAGTCATGACGTATATCATCAATAATTTCGGCTCTACCACGAGTATTGATAATATTGTGGAGAAATTCCAAAAGAACCGCGTGTCGGTCAAGCGGGAAACCGTGAGCCGATATATCAAAGCATTGGAAAGTGCCAAAATTATATCGGAATGTGACAGATTCGATATGAAATCCAAGAAATCGCTTCGTGGAGAAAAGAAATACTATCTTTCCGATCTGTCTTTCTATTTTGCGCTGAATACGGATAACAGAATCAACTACGGACCGGCTCTTGAAAATATCGTTTACAACTATGCTTTAAGCAAAGGCTACAGGATCAGTATCGGAAGAATCGGAAAGCTGGAATGCGATTTTATTCTCCGTGACGACCAACTGAATTATGCGTATGTTCAGGTTGCATACACGATATTGGAGAGCAAAGCAACAGAGGACAGAGAGTACAGAAGTCTTGAAGCGATTACGTGGGATAATTATCCACGATATGTCATGACAACCGATAAAATGATACAGCATAGGAACGGAATCCGACACGAAAATATAGTTGATTTTATTATGAATGACAACGTATTTTGAAGAAATATCATCTGCCCTTCCATATATAAGACCACTTGATATAATAAAAATCGCTGCTTGACAAGCAGCGATTTTTATTATTCTTTGATTATTGTATTACACAATTATTCTGTATTTTACGCTTCGCTCAATATTCCGTCGCTCATATGAAGTATAACATCGGCGCACGATGCAACTTCGGCTGCGTGAGTTATGATTATCACGCATTTGCCGTCTTTATGAGCCATTTCACTGAGAATGTTTACGATGTTTTGACTGTTTTCGTTATCAAGATTTCCTGTCGGCTCGTCGGCAAGAATTATTTCGGGGTCGGGAGCAATGGCGCGGGCGATAGCTATTCTTTGCTGTTCGCCGCCGGAGAATTGCAGACTGTGTTTTCTGAACTGAGCCGCTTCTATCCCCATTCGCAGCAGTGTTTCGGAGGCGCGTTTCCGTTTGTTTCCGGAGAAGCCGGCAAGCTGAAGCGTAAGCTCTACGTTTTCAAGTGCGGTGAGTTGAGGAAGAAGATAGAATGATTGAAATATCATTCCCACATGCTCGCGGCGATATCGGTCGCGGTCGGCTTTTGCAAGGTCTGTGCCGTTATAAAAAACTTTTCCGTCTTTGGGAACGTCAAGTCCCGCAAGCAATGATATAAATGTTGATTTCCCGCTTCCCGAACGTCCTACGATCGCATATACGGTTCCTTTTTCGAATTTTGCCGTCGCCGATTTGAGTGCATGGACTTTTCCGGCTTTTGTTGTATAGTCATAACTTATATTTTCAATTTCAAGAATCGACATAGCTTACCTCCTTATGGGGTTTCTTTTTTTACTACTTCATTTATTCGTTTGAAGTAGAAATTTTCATCGGTTACTGAAAATTTGCTGTAAAGCTTATGATAGTCGTCAAGTGACATAAGAATATCTGTACCCGAGCAGTACTTATTTGGCTTATATGTACCTTTTATAAATAACAGCACGCATTCACCTGCCAAGAAGCTCTCGTCAACTTTACCGTTGCCGATTCGGACAAACGCACCCTTTTGTACGGAACTCAGGTATAAGCACGGCACGTCGCTATACTGCATGAATTCCGAGATGTCGGCGTCTTCACTTACGTAGCATGAGAGCATGTCGGGATATTTTTGCCATTCTTCTACTGTCGTAAGCTCTATTCCGTCAAAGTCACTTACTCCCACGCAGTCATGAGGAAGCCATGCATTCTTTTTGAAAGTATCAAAATCAATTGTTCTTAAATCATAGAATTCATGGCGGCCTATTCCGACTTCACCTTCACCTACGG
>FR898203.1 GCA_000437375.1 Eubacterium sp. CAG:841 | reverse complement strand
AAACAAACCTTCCGGTAAACTGCCCGAGTTTATCAATAATTATAATGCCCCAAATGTTAATAAGCGAAATTAGAGCGAGGGCAAAAGAAAAGGACACAGATATGACTGTGTCCGTAATAATTATTGCAGCGGAAGAGTTCTGACGGCAAGACGAAAAATCAGCTGCACATGCCGCTGTTTTAAAGCTGTTCATATTAGCGCAAGTCGAAGTGAACATTTTTATTGCCGCCTTTCAAATAAATGATGTCACTATAATAAACTATCGCGTGCAATTTGTCAACTGTAAATCTATATAAATTTACAAGGCGAAAAAGCGTTTTTTTTCGAAAAGTTGCACAAACCTGCGCAAAAATAACAGAAAACGCCGTGACGGGAAAACTTTTTTTGCCCACCGCGGCGTTTTGCCGAAAATTATTTTTCGCAAGCGGCGATATCAGCCATCGCTTTGCGCATTTTTTCCATTGTTTCGGGATCGAATTTGGGAGTCCTGTCATAACGGTAGATGCCGTTACATTCCTGTTCAACATCGTAAAGCTGTGTGTAGCATACGCCGCACACTCTCGGATTTGAGCGAAGAATCTCTATCATAGAACAGTATCTTTCAACGTATTCCTCAAGAGTTTCGGGTGCATCACCGTAGCCCCATCCTTTATTGTCGTCGCTCCAGCGTATGCCGCCGTATTCGGAGAGGAAATACGGCTGACCGTCATAGCTTTGACGGTCGCGTCTGTTTTCAAACGGTCCCTCTTCGGTTTCAAAACTGTCGTAGCGACGGTGATAGGAGGCTATGTCCTGGCAGTAATCGTGAATGTCGTATATATCGGTGATGACGTGATAATTTCCGCTTGTATCTATGCATGGACGCGTGGGATCAAAGCGTTTTGTTGCAAGATAAATGTCGGAAAGAATTTCGTCGTTCTGTCTGCGACCTCTTATATCCCATGTTTCGTTCAGCGGACACCAACCGATGAGAGCAGGATGGTTATAATCTCTGTTCATTGCTTCCATCCATTCGGGAAGGAAGTAGCGGAGTCCGTCATCACGGGTATGGTCGAAGCCCCAGCTTGCATATTCGCCCCAGACAAGATAGCCGTTTTTATCGGCTTCGTAAAGGAATCGTCTTTCGAAAACGCGCTGATGCAGTCTTGCGCCGTTGAATCCGAGCGCCTGCGACAACTTTATATCTTTTATAAATGCGTCGTCTGTCGGCGCGGTATATACGCTTTCGGGATAATAACCCTGATCAAGCACAAGACGCATAAAAACGGGCTTTCCGTTTATCAGCAGTCGTGTTTTGTCAAGCTCTATTTTTCTCATTCCGAAATACGAATGTACTTTATCTTCGCTGCCTTTACCTGAAACCGTTATATCAAGATCGTAGAGCGTGGGTGTTTCGACGCTCCATAGCGAGAGTTTTTCTATCGGCAGAGCGAGGCGGACGTAATTTCCTGTCGTCACTGCCTTTGCTTTTCCGACTTTTTTGCCTCCGAGCGAAGCTTCGAGACAAATTTTCTTTTCTCCGCTTCCAGCGAGCTTTGCGCGTACAAAAAGAACGCTGTTGTCCACATCCGGATCAAGCTTTATATCTTCGAGATGTGCGGAGGGGACTCTTTCGAGCCACACGGGTTGCCAGATGCCGGTGGAGCGTGTATAGTAACAGCCGTATGATGCGTATTTATCGCTTTGCTTGCCGGACGGCTGTCTGCCATCGCGGACGTCGCTTTCGCAGTAAACGGCAAGAGTGTTTTCTCCGTCCGCTACATATTCCGTTATATCGAAAGAGAAGGGAGTATAGCTTCCCGTGTGCGTGCCGACGGACTTGCCGTTGACAAATACTTCCGTCTTGTGGCATGCGGCTTCAAAATTCAGAATCAGCCTGTCTCCTCCGAGCCTTTTCGATTCAAATTTTCTTCTGTACCAGCAGGCGGGGATAAAGTCTCTGTGACCTATGCCCGAAAGTCGGCTTTCCGGGCAGAACGGTACTTCTATTTTGTAATCAAACCATTCCTTTTCGAGAATGTTGCTATCTTTTCCCGATTTGCCGAAGTCGAAATCGAATTCCCATTCGCCGCAGAGGTTTTCCCACTGTTTTCTTTCAAGTTCCGGACGAGGATACGCTGTTCTTCTCATAAATTTAATATTTCTCCCGCAAAAAACATTTTTGTGCCGATATTATATCATAAGGAAAAGCGATTGTAAACATCGGAGACGCAAAAAATCTTTTTCGGAAATTTTCAAAAATCTATTGACAAAAAGTCGAAGGCGCGATATAATGCACACATCATAGAAAACCGACGAGTAAGAGTAGTAGCTTTGCAGGTTGTCTTTCAGAGAGTCGCGGATGGTGAAATCGCGGCAGATAAACGCAATGTGAATGGACTTATGAGGGCGGCGCGAAAGCAGATGCAAGTAGCAGCCGACGGATCGCAACCGTTACAGTGCGGGACGTATGATGGTACGTCACAGAGCCGGGCAAATTTATTTTGCCAATTTGGGTGGCAACGCAGGACACAGAGTCTTGTCCCAATTATTTTGGGATAAGGCTCTTTTTTATTCGCTGTGCGCTTTCTGTGATAAAATTTATATTTTTTCGGAGGAAAAGAAAATGAAAAAAGTTTTATCTGTGATTATGGCAACGCTTATGCTTGCCCTTGCAATGTTTTTTGCAGTATCGTGCGGATCAAAGAAAGTGCCCGTTATCGGCATAAATCAGCTTGCGCAGCACGGCTCGCTCGATAACTGCCGCGAAGGTTTTATCGAAGGTCTTAAAGAAGCGGGACTTGTTGAAGGCGAGGATTTCAAAATTGAATATCAGAACGCATCCGGCGATCCTTCTATAATCAAACAGATATCTGATGGATTTTCCGCAAAGAATGTTGCGATGATGGTCGGCATAGCGACAAACTCAGCAGTTTCTTGCTTTGCAGCGGCTGAGGATAAAGATATTCCCGTCGTTTTCATTGCGGTATCGGATCCTGTCGGCGCAAAGCTTACGGAAGGTAACGTTACCGGTATTTCGGATCTTCTTCCCGTTACGGCACAGCTTGAGCTTATCCGCAAAATGCAACCCGACGCAAAAAAGATAGGTATAATTTATACGCTCAGTGAGCCAAACTCGGTTTCGACGATAGAGCTTTATAAAAATTCTGCGGCAGATTACGGTTTTGAACTTGAGATCGTCGGCATAACGGAACAGAGTCAGGTAACACAGGCTGTCGATACGATAATCGCAAAGGGCGTTGATTGCTTTACGAATCTTACAGATAACACGGTCGTTGAGGTTCTCCCCGCAATACTTGAGAAAACGGATGAAGCCGGCATTCCCGTTTACGGCAGCGAGATAGAACAGGTTGAACTCGGTTGCGTAGGCTCGGCAGGTATTGACTATATAGAACTCGGCAAGACCGCAGGCAAAATGGCGGCAAAGATACTCAAAGGCGAAGCAAAGGCTTCGGATATGCCTTATGAAACAGTTAAGGACTTCAGCTATTATGTAAACAGCAAAGCGGCTGAGCGCTTCGGAATAACAATTCCGGCAGATATCGCATCGTCCGCTACCGAGTGCGGAAAATAATATAAAAGAGGAAACAACATGGAGATAATCGAGCTTATAGCAGGAACGCTGACGCAAAGCTTTATATATGCGTTTATATCGTTCGGAATGTATATAACGTATAAAATACTTGACTTTCCCGATATGACGGCTGAAGGCAGCTTTGCTTTCGGTGCGGCTGTTACGGCTGTTTGCCTTACAAAGGGAGTAAATCCCTATCTTACAATGCTTATATCGATAGCAGCAGGTGCGCTTGCCGGACTTTGTACGGGTATAATCCACGTCAGGCTAGGCGTTCGCGACCTTATAGCGGGTATTATAACGATGACGGCGCTGTTTTCGATAAACCTTCAGCTTGCCGGTGCAAACCTGAGCATTGGCAGAGATATAGATACGATATTCACTGCAAAGCCCACTATGGCGATATTCGGAGGAATTCCGACGCTGTGGAGAAAGCTTGTTATCTCCTTTATTCTCCTCGTTATATTCAAATTTATTATAGACGGTTATCTTAAAACCAAAAACGGACTTCTGCTTCGTGCGGCAGGCAATAACGGCACGTTTGTAACGTCGCTTGCAAAGGATACGGGCAGGATGAAGATTATAGGGCTTGTAATATCCAACGCGCTTATCGGCTTTGCGGGCTGTCTTGTATGTCAGGAGGGAAGATCTTTTTCATCGACTATCGGTACAGGTCAGGTCGTGTTCGGACTCGCTACAGTAATAATCGGTACGACGATATTCAAGCGTGTTGAATTTGTAAAGGGTACTACGGCAGTTGCAATAGGCAGCATAATTTACAAAGCCTGTATTCAGATCGCTATTTCGCTCGGTCTGCCGGCAAACCTTATGAAACTTGAAACGGCAATACTTTTCCTTATAATACTTGTCATCGGCGGAACGAAGAAAAAACGTATTTTCTCAAAGGGGGCGAAGGACAATGCTCACGCTTGAAAAAATAAAGAAAATATATAATCCCGGTCTGATTACGGAAATGTGTGTTTTTGACGGTTTTGATCTCACCGTAAAAACAGGAGAATTTGTTTCGATAGTAGGCAGTAACGGCAGCGGAAAAACATCTATGCTGAATATAATCTGCGGGAGTATTCCCGTTGAAGGCGGACGAGTGCTGATAGACGGAAAAGATATTACAAATCTTCCCGAATATAAACGCTGTGCATTTATTGGCAGAGTATATCAGAATCCCACAATGGGGACATGTCCGGATCTTACTGTGCTTGAAAATATGTCTCTTGCAGATTGCAAAGGCGGAAAATTCGGACTTTCAAGCGGAGTAAACAAGCAAAGACGAGATTTTTACAGGGAAAGTCTTGCCGGACTCGGACTTTCACTTGAAGACAAGCTTGATGTGAAAATGGGTGCGCTTTCTGGCGGACAAAGACAGGCTGTTGCCCTTATAATGGCAACCATGAAGCCGATAGATTTTCTTATTCTTGACGAACATACGGCTGCGCTTGATCCCAAAACGGCTGATATTATTATGCAGCTTACGGACAAAGTGGTAAGAGAAAAGCATCTTACCGCAATGATGGTTACGCATAATCTTCGCTTTGCGGCGGAATATGGCAACAGACTTATCATGCTTGACAAGGGACATATAGTTCTTGACCGCGCCGGTGAAGCCAAAAAGAATACGGAAATCAGCGAAATACTGAAGATATTCAACGAGATAAGCATTGAATGCGGCAACTGAGGGGGGAAGGTCAGTATAAGTTGACTTTTAGTAATTGTATAATTGGGAGGTAATTTTTTATAAAAGATATTGTTTTAACAGGAGATAGACCTACAGGAGCTCTACACATTGGACATTATGTTGGTTCGCTAAAAAAGCGTGTTGAGATTCAAAATAATTATGATAAACCATATATTATGATTGCTGATACTCAGGCACTCACAGACAATGCGCATAACCCAGCCAAAGTTCATGACAATGTAATTGAGGTTGCATTAGATTATCTTGCAGTTGGCTTGAAACCGGAGTTAAATACATTTTTTATACAGTCCCTCGTTCCGGAACTGACTGAACTGACTATGCTCTATTTAAACTTTGTTACATTGGCTCGTTTGAAACGAAATCCTACTGTAAAGAATGAAATGCATCAAAAAAATATGGGTAATGAAATACCGGTTGGTTTTTTAGCATACCCTGTTAGTCAAGCTGCGGATATTACTGCTTTTCAAGCAAATGTAATTCCGGTAGGAGAAGATCAGCTACCTATGATTGAACAAACGAATGAAATTGTCCGTCATATTAACAGACACTTCAATACTGATATACTGAGGGAATGCAAACCATTGTTATCAAAAGTGACTCGTTTACCGGGAATAGATGGACAGGAAAAAATGGGTAAGTCATTAAATAATGCTATATATCTAAAGGATTCATCAGAAATAATAAAAGAGAAGATAATGAATATGTTTACGGATCCTAATCATTTGAGGGTTGAGGATCCGGGGAATGTTGAAGTTAATACGGTATTTAAATATTTGGATGCATTTGATCCTAATTTGCAAGAGTTACAAGAATGGAAAGAACGTTATAAAAAAGGCGGATTAGGAGATATGAAAGTTAAGAGAAGATTAAATGATATAATGCAGCAAACATTAGAGCCTATCAGGGAAAGAAGACTTATGTTTGAGAAAGATAAAGCAGAAGTATTGAATATGCTGAAGAGGGGCAGTGAATCTGCCAGACCGATTGCTGCAGAAACATTAAATAAATTAAAAGAAGTATTTACCCTTATTTACCAATCTATTGATATGACAAAACAATATATGAGATGGCATTATGGTAATTGATAAAAGTGATCCTTGTTTTTTTGCGTTAATTTAGAGAATGATTTATATCAAGTGTCTTTTGAATTGACAAACTGTTGCAATTTGGAGCGCAAGCATTGTTTTAATAAATCTGATAAGGTGGGACACAACGGATTAAATAAAGAAGAAGTTTTTGTCTTGATTGATGAGTATATATAAAAATTTTAATGAGATCATTTCAAAATGACCTACTCAGATAGTTACTTTGACTCCATGAAAAGAGTCAACCTTTCCGGGCTTTTGATTTGAGTACTAAAAATGTCGGCAATTATTTGAAAATATTTATTGACAAACGCTTTGCTTTGTGATATCATATTTAGGCAGGTAGCGGAAAACGTGCCGGAATGGCGGAATTGGCAGACGCCCGGGACTTAAAATCCCGTGAGGTTCACCCCTCGTACCGGTTCGACCCCGGCTTCCGGCACCATTATATCGCGGAGTAGAGCAGCCTGGTAGCTCGTCGGGCTCATAACCCGGAGGTCGTGTGGTTCAAATCCCACCTCCGCAACCATATTGTGAAGCCAAAAAAGATATCATGGCTTCGAACCCCC
>FR898202.1 GCA_000437375.1 Eubacterium sp. CAG:841 | reverse complement strand
CTACTTTTCTTTTCAAAGAAAAGTATGGTCGGTTTCGAGGAGGGAATAAATTTTGATGGTTCTGTATTTGCCCTTGACGAAGAGCAGATCGCGCATGGTGGCTTCAAGAGTCATGCCGCACTTTTTTGCAACGGTTTCGCTCCGGGTGTTGCCATCCATAATGCGAGCATATATGCGATGAAGCTCAAGCTCGCGAAAGCCGAAGTCAATTACTTTTTTCAGCGCTTCGGGAGCTATACCTTGCCCCCAATAACTACTGCTGAGGACATATCCCACTTCGGCGGAATTGTTTGCAAGATCAAATGAAGTAAAACCGCAGGTGCCTATCATCTTTTCCGAAGAGCGAAGAGTGACGGCCCAATCATAAAAATTTTTTGATCCGTATTGACTTTGAAGAAAATGCAGATAATTCTTTGTGAAGCGCTGAGTTGTATGCGGATTCCATAAAAGATATTCGGATACTTCCGGACGTGACGCATATTCAAACATATCGGCGGCATCGCGCGGGAGCATCTTTCTCATAACAAGGCGATCTGTTTCAAGTGTGGGAATCTTTGCAAAAATACCGAGTTTATCTTTATTCATATTCTTTCTCCGGATGAAATAACTCTTACAGATTATTATATACGTACTGATGTCAGAATTCAATAAAAATGCCAAACTTATTTACGCAAGCGAAAAAAAACGTTAAACACTTAGTCATATTTTTGAGTTAAAATTAAATCACAAAGAAAGAGAAAAAGAAAAATCGCCTTGAAAGGGGAGAAAAATTATGCTTTACGATGACGATAAAAGACCGGGAGAAGACGAAACCGGCAAAAACAATGAAAATCAAAATAACGATAATTACAATAAAAAGCCGGAGGATGTAAATTCCGGAAGAGACAGCAGACAAAGCTTTTCCTACGGATACGGCGGGTATGACAATAAACCCTCAGGCGATAAAAAACCGAAGGACTCATATATGTCAAAAAAGACCGTTGGCTGGATAGTTTCCCTTTGCCTTGTCGTTTCCATTATCTGTGGGATATGCGCGAGTGCCGTTACCGGAATGATTCGCGGAAACAAGGCTGAAACAACCACCGCTCCCACTGACGGAACAACTTCATCCGTAACACAGACGACCGATGTCGGAGGAAACGTTCAGATAACAACCTCACAGGCAGACACAATCGTTCCCGTATCAACCGTAAATGCAAAGGATATTCCGCTTGCCACAAAAACTACAGGCGAAAAAGAGCTTGCAAACTATGCAGAAGTTGCGGAAAAATGTATCAACTCAGTTGTTCAGATAAATGTCACCGAAGTAACACAGACAATGTTGGGCGAGCAGACCTCATCCGGTAGCGGATCAGGTGTTATTTACACAACGGACGGATATATAATCACAAACTATCACGTTGTAGGCAAGGACACAAAAACAATAACAGTTATTCTTTATGACGGTTCGCAATATGAAGGCGCATATGTGTGCGGCGACAAGAGCGCGGATGTGTCTGTAATAAAGATAAACAAAGATGACTGTCAGCCTGCAAAGATAGGCGATTCATCATCGCTCAAGCTTGGCGAACAGGTGCTTGCAATAGGTAACCCTCTCGGACGCGGTATAACCCTTTCCGACGGTATAATCAGTGCGCTTTCAAGAACCGTAACTGTCGAAAACACCACAATGGTTCTGATGCAGACGACAGCGGCGATAAACTCCGGCAACTCCGGCGGCGGACTTTTCAATATGAAAGGCGAGCTTATAGGCATAACAAACGCCAAGATAGGCGGTACTAGCGTAGAAGCTATGGGATATGCTATCCCTGCGGAAAAGGTTATTAAGTGCATAAATGACTTTTCCAAGTACGGATATCTTACAGGTGTAGCGCGTCTGGGCGTTACGGTAAATGAATATATCACAATAGGCAGATACAGCTATAACGGAGTCATCCGCGTTGTAAGCGTTCAGAATGGCGGTACGGCAGCAATCGCCGGAATAAAAGAGGGAGATATAATCTCCTCCGTAGCCGGAACCGATTGCAGCGATTTCTCAACTCTTACAGAACTCCTTACCAAATATAAAGTGGGCGATACGGTAACGGTAAAAATACTTCGTCCGACAGAAGAATCAGCATCACGCGCAACGTATCAGGCATATCTCCGCTCGTGCGAAGAAATAACGCTTGAGGTAACGTTTGTTGAATTTGATCCTTCATAAATAAGCTAACTTCTTCATTTGTTCTCCTTAAAATAAAAGAAACGACGGTTTGACGAAAGTCAGCCGTCGTTTCTTTTTGTTTACGGTTGGGCTCTGCCGTCGGATTTCCGGCGGCAGAAAAGAGCTTTTATATCTGATGTGCCTTTATCCAGTTGCCTACGCTCTCGCATATTTTTTTCATTCCGCCTTCACCGTAGGGGAGGAAAAGTCCTGCTTCGCTTACGACTTCTTCAAAAGTCTTTGTGCCTGCTTTGTCGGTAAACTCAAGATAACGTTTCCATGCGTCCTCTTTGTTTTCCATATATGCAAGCCAGAATTGGAATGCAACCGTCTGTGCCATGCAATAATCGATGTAGTAAAGCGGATACATATAAATATGGAGCTGTCTCTGCCAGCCTGCGCCTCTGCCGTAGAAGGGAAGGCCTTCGGTATGAAGATACGGACGGTATTTCTTTTCAAGACTTGCCCATATTTCATTTCTTTCTGCGGGGGTAAGGTCGGGATTTTCGTACATTCTGTGCTGGAATTCATCAACCATACAGCCGTAAGGAATAAAGCAAAGCGCGTCCTCTGCATGAGAAAGCTCGTATTTTGCCGTATTCTTTCCGAAGAACAGGTGATGATAATCGCTTGTAAGGAATTCCATGCTCATAGAGTGACATTCGCAGGTCTCCATTGTGGGAGAGGAAAGGTCGGACATAATTCCGAGCTTTGCTGCGCGGTATGCCTGGAAAGCGTGTCCTGCTTCGTGCGTAAGGACGTCAACGTCGCCTGCCGTTCCGTTGAAGTTTGAGAAAATAAACGGCGATTTATAGTCGGGAATGAAGGTGCAATAACCGCCGGGAGCTTTGCCTTCCTTTGAAAGAACGTCGAGAAGCTCGTTGTCATACATAAAGTCGATAAACTCAGCCGTTTCGGGAGAAAGACCGTGATACATTGTCTTTCCTGCGGCAAGGATGTCCTCTGCAGTGCCTTCCGGAACAGCAGTGCCGTCGCTGAAGGTGAAGCCGTTATCGTAAAGCATAAGAGTATCAACGCCGATTCTCTTTCTCTGAAGCTCTTTTACTTCGCCTACGACGGGAACTGCATCCTTTGCAATAGCCTCTCTGAATTTTGCAACCTGTTCGGGGCCGTAGCAGTTCCTGCCGAGACGGTCATAGCCAAGCTGTATAAAATTTTTGTAACCGAGTTCGTGTGCGATTTTTGTGCGGATCTTTACAAGCTTGTCAAAGAGATCGTCAAATTCTTCTCTGTGTTCGTCAAAGAACTTGCCGTCTGCTTCAAACGCAGCGCGACGGATATCTCTGTCTTTGCTTTCCTTATAAGGGGCAAGCATGGGAAGAGGAAGCTTTTTGCCGTCGAAATCAACTATTGCCGAGCCGTAAAGCTTCTGATAAGCCGAAACGAGCTTGTTTTCTTCCTGCATAAGAGGAATTATCTTCGGATCAAAACAGCGTGCCGCTATTTCGTAGTTTTTGAAAAGCAGCTTTCCGTAATGCTTTTCGAGCTCCGGACGGAACTTTGATGCGAGCAGTGCGTCCGTAAATTCCTGAATTTTTTCGCTTACAAAAGGAGAATGTTCATCGATGAATTCGTTTTCTTTATCGTAGAATTCGTCCTTTGTGTTTACGGAATTCCTTATGGAAACGAGCGTTGCTTCCGTAAAGAAATGATTGCGCAGAGTTTCCTCTTCGGACATTATCTTAATCTGTTCATCGGCGCTTCCGGCATTTTTGAAGCGGGATATAAGTTCATCATACTGCGCGCGGATTTTGTCTGTATCCGGACGAGTATACGGCATTTCTGAAAATTTCATAAATAAAATACCTCCGTAAAAGTTTATTACATAAGCATTTTACCCCTTTTTCACTTTGTTTGCAAGCATTTTCGGATGTTTATATTGAATTTAAGTCCTTTTTATGATAAAATTTTAAGACAAAACAAAAATATTTATAAAATCAGGAGAGAAAAATGAAATACAAGGCGCTCGTACTCGATCATGACGACACCTCCGTAAAAAGTACCCCCGAAATACACTATCCCGCGTTTTTAAAAACGCTGGAGCTTCTGCGTCCGGGTGAAAAGCTTTCGCTCGGAGAGTTTATGAAATATAATTTTGATATAGGCTTTCTTTCCATGTGTCTTGATGTTTATCATCTGAACGAAGAAGAAATGAAAACAGAAGTTGATATATGGAGAGATTATACAAATACGCACATTCCCGATTTTTATGACGGAATTGACGAGGTAATTCGCCGTCAGAAGCAGGACGGAGGGGTTTTCTGCGTTGTTTCACATTCGTTTTCGGATATGATCCTGCGTGACTACAAGTATCACGGTTTGCCGACTCCCGATATGACCTTCGGCTGGGAGCTTGAAGAAAAGCTCAGAAAACCGTCGCCTTACCCGATTGAACAGATAATGAAAAAATATTCGCTTTTACCTTCCGAAATCGCGGTGATAGACGATATGAAGCCCGGTTATGATATGGCAAAGGCGGCAGGCGTTGATTTTTACTATGCGGGCTGGTCGGAGACAAGAATGCCGAAAACCGAAGGCTTTATGCGTGAAAACGGGGTTACCGTGCTTTCATCGCCGCTTGAATTTTCGGAAATTAACAAGTGATATTCCAAAAGCATAAAATACATAAAAACGAAAGAAGAAAAAACCTTGACGGAATTTCTCAGAACATGGGCGGAGATAAATATCCGTGCCCTTGAAAACAATCTGCGCGAAATAAAAAAGCGCGCCGGAAACAAAAAAATAATGGCGGTTGTCAAAGCCAATGCATACGGTCACGGAGCGATGCAGCTTGCGCAGGTAATGTCCGATTTTGCAGACGCCTTTGCAGTTGCCACATTTGAAGAAGCCATGGAGCTTCGCCGCATCGGCATAGAAAAGGAAATACTTATTTTAAGTCCCGTTCCGCACGCACAGTATCCGCTTATAATTGAAAACGGTATAGCCACTGTGCTTTTTTCATCAGACGGGGCAAGGGAGCTTTCCGGCGCAGCTCGTAACAGCGGGAAAAAAGCCAAAGCATATCTTGCGGTAGATACGGGAATGGGCAGGATAGGGCTTTCCTCAGATGAAAAAGGACTTGCTGAAGCCGAAAAAATATATGCTTCGGAAAATATCGAATTTCCCGGCATAATCACGCATTATGCCTGCGCCGACAAAGCAGATAAAACCTCGCAGAATGAGCAACGTGCAAGATTTGACTCGTTTTGCGCCGCGCTGAGATCGCGCGGGTATGAAATTGGAATCCGTTCTGCGGACAATTCTGCTGCGTTTATGGACGGCTCGGACGATTATGAAATGGTTCGTGTGGGAATAGTTCTTTTCGGAATGTACCCTTCGGCAGAGATGAAGAAAGAAAATCTGCCGCTTTCTCCCGTAATGTCACTGAAAACCAAAATAACGCAGGTAAAAAACGTTCCTGCGGGGACAAAAATAAGCTACGGTCATACGTTTACCGCAGCAAAGCCGATGAAAATCGCCACTCTTGCCGCAGGCTATGCGGATGGGATTCCGCTTTCGCTTTCGGGCAAGGGCAGTGTAATTATTGCGGGGGAAAAAGTGCCGATAATCGGCAGGGTATGCATGGATCAGATGATGGTTGACGTGACGGGCATCGAAAACATCGACGTAGGAGATACAGCCGTTATCTTCGGCTCGGACGGCGGCGAGACTATAACCGCAGATGAAGTTGCCGATGTTGCCGGCACGATAAATTATGACATTGTTTGCAGACTTGACTGTCGCGTTCCGAGAGTATTTGTAAAGGACGGCAAAACAGTAGGAAAGTTTTCTTACATAGGCAATTATTTCGGATAAAACAAAAAACAGCAATCGGTTAAATCCGATTGCTGTTTTACTTTTGGTTTTCTCAACCGCCGTAGATGTGGTTGAAACGATCGTCATCGTTGTTGCGACGACGCGCTTCTTCCGCCTTGCGACGTTCTTCGTCTGCACGACGATTTTCTTCATCGGCTTTTGCGCGGAGAGCGTTTTCTTCTTCGCTCTTTCTGCGACGTTCTTCGCCTATCTGTTCGACTTCTTCCATAGAAGCGCCGTTCATAGCTGCATTGAACTGTCTGTCGTCCATAACTTCGTATTTGAGGAGGAATTCAACTATAAAGTCGAGTTTTGAGCGGTTTTCGGAAAGGATGCGTTTTGCGTCTGCGTATGCACTGTCGACGATCTTCTTTATCTGCTCATCGATAAGCGCTGCAGTCTCTTCCGAATAATCCTTTGAAGAATTGAAATCTCTGCCCAGGAACACTTCATCGCTGTCATGTTCGCTGCCGAAGCGTATTGTGCCGAGTTCGCTCATACCGTATACGGTAACCATTTTCTTTGCGATCTGTGTTGCGCGCATGATATCGTTTGAAGCTCCGCCGGATACATCGCCGAATACGATCTCTTCTGCTGCTCTGCCGCCGAGAAGCATGGTGATTTCTTCAATAAGCTGCTGTTTGTATTCGCTGTATTTATCTTCGACAGGCGGATTGAGCGTATAACCGAGCGCACGTCCGCTGGGTATAATTGATATCTCACGGACAGGATCCTGCGTGGGAAGCAGATGTGCAAGAACTGCGTGACCTGCTTCGTGATAAGCGGTATTTTTCTTTTCGCTTTCTTTTATCTTTCTTGATTTCTTTTGTGTGCCGACCGTCACTTTTATAAGTGCTTCTTCTATATCGGGTTCGCCTATGAGGGATTTGTTTTTTCTTGCGGCAAGAAGTGCGGCTTCATTTAAGAGGTTTGCAAGGTCTGCGCCCGTAAAGCCGACTGTTGTCTGCGCGATGCGGGAAAAGTCAACCGTCTGTTCGAACGGCTTGTTCCTTGCGTGAACCTTGAGAATTTCTTCTCTGCCGTTTATATCGGGATATCCTACCGTTACCTGACGGTCGAAACGACCGGGACGGAGAAGTGCGGGGTCAAGAATATCGGGGCGGTTTGTAGCTGCCATAACGATAACGCCGTCATGAGAGCCGAAGCCGTCCATTTCAACAAGGAGCTGGTTCAATGTCTGTTCTCTCTCGTCGTGACCGCCGCCGAGACCTGCACCTCTGTGACGACCTACCGCGTCGATCTCGTCTATGAATATAATGCTTGCGGGAGCGCGTTTTGCCGTTTCAAAAAGGTCGCGGACTCTTGACGCGCCGACGCCGACATACATTTCGACAAAGTCGGAAGCCGATATCGAAAGGAAAGGAACTCCCGCTTCACCTGCAACGGCTTTCGCAAGAAGCGTTTTACCCGTTCCGGGAGGTCCGACCAAAAGCACACCGTGCGGGATTTTTGCACCGAGCTTTCTGTATTTTGAAGGATCGCGCAGATAATCCACTATCTCGCGCAGATCCTGTTTTTCTTCCTCACAGCCGGCAACATCGGAGAAGAATACCTTATCTCCTCTTTCATTGCCGAACATTATATGTGCGCGGGAGAAAGAATTCATTTTTCCGTCCATTCTGTTGACTTTTGAAGTCATATATATCCAGAATGCGATGAAAATTATCGTCATGACCGCATAGGGAAGAATGGAAAGCCATATGGAAGGCTGATTGTTTTCTATGTTCCATTTTGTAAGCGTTCTTTGCTCGGTAGGCAGTGCAAGCTGCTTATCAAGATAATCGCTTATATCCTCACGGAACATTTCCACACTGCGGAGAACTATCTGATATTTTGTTCCGTCTGTTGTTTTTACCACAAGGAGATTGTTTTTGTTTACATCAAATTCCGTAACTTTTCCGGCTGTGAAAAGGTCTATTATATCTCCGTATGTGGGGGCTGTTTTATTGCTTGACGAAAGCATAAGTGATACGGCGAATATTATCACAAGGACGACGGCAGCGTAAAGCAATACCGTTTTCAGGGTGTTTTTCATTATGTCAGTTTACCTCCGTTTGCCGCACTTTTTCAAAGCTTTGCCACGCTTTAATTTATGCGGCGGATAAAATATTATGCCCGTTTATTTTAAGCTATATAAATAATAACAGAGAAAGAGTTTTCGTGTGTTGACTTTTTGTAAATATTTTGTGTATTTGCGGGGAGAAAAATTCCCGCAGCGACGGGGGAAAATATGAATTTTTATAAATCGCTCAACAGAAACAGAAAAGCGTTTTATATTCTTTCAAAATCAGAAAAGCCGCATTTTTCGGCAAGCTCTGATGCGCGATCGAAGGCGAAAGCGATAGCATCTTTTGAATGTGCGTCGCTTGAAAAAATAATTTTTCCGTGCATTTCGCAAAGCGTTCTGAGCAGATATTCCGAAGGATACGGAACGCTTCTTCCGACGCGGAACATTGCGCCTGTGTTTATTTCAAAAATCTTTCCCGCAGAATTAAGCTTTTCCATAGCCTGCAGGGCGGGATCTGTATATCTTTTGTCACAACGGTCAAATATAGAGCCGTCATCATTGAATTTTTCCACAAGGTCAAAGTGTCCCACAATTTTCACAAACGGATTTTCGGCGTGTTTTTCGAGTAAATTGAAATAGCGTGCGCAGAAAGCGTACGGATCGCCGCAGAAGTAATTATTTACGGCATTTATAAAATCGGCTTTTGTTGCGTCTACGGGCAGGAATTCTTCTCCCGCGTCAACATAATGTACCGAACCTATTACATAATCAAAAGGGGAAAGCTCTATATCGGAAAAAATATCGTGTTCTATTCCGCACAAAATGCGGATCTTATCGGAAAACTCTGTTTTTAATGCAGTTATTTCCGAAATGTAATCATCGGTTTTCTTACCGCTCATCATCCAATGCGCGGCAACCTTCATATGTGCGTGGTCTGAAAAACCGTAAGTATCAAGCCCTTTGGCTATCGCTGCGGAAAGCATTTCGCGCGGAGAAGCTTTTCCGTCGCTGAAAGAAGTATGCGTGTGAATATCGGTGGTTATGTTCATGTTTACAAATCCTTTACTTTGTGATATAATAACAATAACTAATTTATCACAAAATGGGGGAAAGGTCAAGGCGCGCAATGAAAAAGAAAATTTTCACAGGGATATGTATAGCCGTAGCCGTTATTATATTGTTGAGCCTGAGTATAAATTTTGCAGTGGTATTTTCCGCGCGCGGAAATATAATTACGGAAGAAGAGGCATCCGGTCGCGGTGCAGATGTTATACTTGTGCTTGGCTGCGGAGTAAAACCCGACGGAAGACCCAGCGATATGCTCAGAGACAGACTTATTTGCGCGATAGACCTTTATAACGGCGGAGCGGGTAAAAAGCTGCTTCTTACGGGCGACAGCGCGCGCGAAGGCTATGACGAGGTCGGCACAATGAAAAGTTTTTGTATTGATCGCGGCGTTCTTGAAGACGATATTATAACCGATCCGCTCGGACTTTCAACCTTTGAAAGTATAAGCAGAGCAAAAGAACTTTATAATATTGAAAGCGCGGTTATAGTAACGCAGAAATATCACCTTTACCGTGCTGTCTATATTGCCCAAAGCCGTGATATCGACGCATGCGGCGTCTCTGCCGACCTGAATGTTTACGGCGGACAGCTTTTCCGCGATATCCGTGAGATCCCCGCAAGAATAAAAGATTTTGTGCTTTCAAAAATAAAATAAAAAAAGAAAACCGAAAAATCCGCCCGTAAGG
>FR898201.1:3233-7720 GCA_000437375.1 Eubacterium sp. CAG:841 | reverse complement strand
TGGCGCGCCCAGGGGGATTCGAACCCTCGACCTACCGGTTCGTAGCCGGGCACTCTATCCGCTGAGCTATGGGCGCGTATTTTTTAGTGCCTGAATATTCTATCACAATATTTTGGCGTTGTCAACAGCTTGAACAAAGATTTTGCAATAAAAAATATTTATTTTTTGCGAAATTTCTATTGTAATAAATAATATATTCTGCTATAATACAAGTGTATATCTGATAAATTGAGAGGTAATTCTCGTGGCGAAACGAAAAAGCAAGAAAAAAGCAGTCAAAAATCTGATCTACATAGTGCTTCTGCTCATTATAGCCGCAGGAACGTACTTCGGTATATTTGATGATCCGCTCGGAGTTGCCAAGCCCGGAAAAACGGGCGTTGTTACGGAGATAAAAGAAGGCGACCTTCAGGTACATATGATAGACGTCGGTCAGGCGGATTCATTTCTTGTGCGTATACCCGACGGTAAAGCAGTAAAGAATATCCTTATAGACGCGGGATGTCCGAATCAGACAAAGTCGGACGCCATAACAGACTATCTTTCGGCGTGCGGAATAAAAGAACTTGATCTTCTTATCCTTACGCACCCGCATTACGACCATATCGGCTCGGCAAAGAAAGTGCTTGAAAGTGTTACCGTCAGGAACGTAATGATTCCCGATTGCGATTATTCAAGCGCAACGTGGACAAATGTTCTTGAAACGATAGAAAAGAAAAATATAAACGTTATCTTCTCCGATGCGGGGAAGACGCTTGACATAGGCGAAGCAAAGCTTAAAATTCTGGCTCCGTCGGATAAGATGCTTTCCGGCAAGGAAGCAAACGATTACAGCATAGTAACAAAGCTGACATACGGTGATACATCGTTTATGTTTACGGGCGATGCCGAGAGCGACAGCGAAGCTGAAATACTTGGGGCGTTTTCAAAATCGGAGCTTAAATGTAATGTCCTCAAGGTAGGGCATCACGGCTCGAGGACTTCTTCGTCACAGGAGTTTCTTGATGCCGTAAATCCCGATATAGCGCTTATATCCTGCGGAAAGAACAACGACTACGGTCATCCGCATGACGAAACAATGAAAAAGCTCAATGCTATGGGAATAAACATTTTCCGAACTGATGAAATGGGCAGTGTTGTTATAGTTTCCGACGGAAAAACGGTTTCGCGTCTTGAATCAAAATAAAAAGGATGCGATAAAAATTGAAAAAGCCATTGGCTTTTGTAACGGCGATTATTATATTTGCGGCGTCGGCGATTTGCGTCTGCGCTGCGGAAAACGTTTCACCTTTAAGTGAAAACGATATAGTGTTTTTCGGCGACTCGACGACGGCACACATGAAGCTTCGCGGTGGAATTCCGGCGGAAAGAGTGTGGTCCGGCAAAGCAAACACCGTGCTTTTCAGAACGGTGTGCGAAGGAAAGCCGATATATTTTGAAGATGAAGAAAGAGCTGTGTCGCTTGCGGAAGCCGTCCGCGAAAAGCAGCCGAAAATACTTGTAATAACGCTTGGTGTATCCGGCGGAGCGGGATTTATGCCAAAGGACAAGTTTATTTCCGTGTATGAAAACATCATAGCCACGGTGAGGGAAAACAGTCCGGACACGCTGCTGTTTGTACAGTCGATACTTCCTCTTTCGGACAAGTCTGCGCGGCATTATGACAAGCTTTCAAAGCAGGCTGTGACAGAAGCAAACGGTTGGATACGGCAGGTCTGCGAAGAGAACTGCGTTCCGTATATAGATACTCATAAGCTGCTTACGGACAGCGACGGTTATCTTAAAAAGATTTATCAAAACGATGAATATATGCACCTTACAAGTGCGGCATACAAGGTGATTATTGAAAATATTTACTCTTTTATAAGCAATTCTGGTGTAAAATAAAGGAATGGAAAGGACGAAAATCATGTCGGAAAATCTGGGCAGAAGAATTAAAATCATAGCCGTTATAGTCGGCATAGTGGGGGCGATAACGGGGCTTGCCGCCGCTCTCAAGTATTTCAGCGAAGGGAATCTTTTCTTTGCCTGTGTGTTCCTGATATATGCGATTATTTCAATAATGCTTATGATACCCCTTTTCCTTGCCGGAAGCGCGGCGGAATCACTTGAAGACGAAAACCGCAAGCTGCGCGCTCTTTCCGAGCGCGTCGCTTCTATCGAAAAGAACGGCAGATACTCTTCTCCCATGGATAAATATTCTCCTGCGGCAAGAGGTCAGCGCCGCGCTCAGCCGCCTGTTTCGGACACGGAGCAGACGGAGGCTATGGGAATAACCACTGCGGAACGCAAAGTAAATCCGCAGTATTCCTCTCAGGAGCTTTCTTCTTCAAAGGGAACGATAGATATAGATACAGACAGATCTCTCGGAACGATGACGTCGGTGTTCTCAAACTCCTCAGACAGGATAGATTCCGATACGCTGATAACCGATATTCCCAAAGCACCTTCAATGAAAAAAGAAGCCGAATCGGCTTTCTATACAACATCAAGCATTGATATGATAAAGGTCAATCGCCGTGAAAACTCGGTAACAAGATTTCTTGCTCCTTCATCATCGACGATAGCCGCCGGCGGACTTCATACCGTTGCGGTAACCGAAATGGGCAAGGTGCTCGCTTCCGGCTACGGAACATACGGTCAGTGCAATGTTTCTTCCTGGACTTCGGTTGCGGCGGTCGCAGCGGGAAACCATCATACGGTGGGACTTCTCTCAAACGGAACGTGCGTTGCTACCGGATATTCCGGTTACGGTCAGTGCGAGGTCGGAGCATGGCGCAATATATGTGCAATATCTGCGGGAGTCGGACACACGGTAGGACTTCTTGAAAACGGAACGTGCGTTGCCGCAGGCGATAATACATACGGTCAGTGCAACGTTTCGGATTGGGCGGGAATAATAGCTATATCCGCAGGTTACAACTATACGGTCGGTCTGCGTGCCGACGGAACGATAGTCGCGGTCGGCGCAAATACCGACGGTCAGTGGGGCGGAATCCGTTGGGGAAGCATATGCGCCGTAGCGTCCGGCGGGCTTCATACGCTCGGACTTAAATCCGACGGCAGCTGTGTTGCTGTGGGCAATAACGCAAACGATCAGTGCGAGGTGTCGCGTTGGCAGAACGTGAAAGCCGTTGCGGCAGGAAACTATCACAGCGTGGGACTTCTTGCAAACGGCAAGGTTGTCGCTGTGGGATATAACGGCTACGGGCAGTGTAATGTTTCCGAATGGCAGGATGTTGTGGCTATCGCCGCAGGCAGAAACCACACAATAGGACTTACGCGCTCGGGCAAACTTCTTTCAACAGGCGATAACACATACGGTCAGTGCGACGTAAAGAACTTTTCAAATATCAAAGTAAATAAACAATGAATTAATAAAACCGAAAAGCGGAGCTTCCAGCTCCGCTTTTCGGTTTATAAATTTGTATAAATCAATAGTAGAAAGAGTGCTTTCCTATTGAGAAGGCGAACTTTCTGTTGTTTGCAGTCCACATATTAGACGCCGCCTTAGCATCCATAAAGTAGAGGACGGAATCCGAAAGAGTGAATCCTTCAAGACATATTTTTGCGGCGATAACGCAATCCTCCGACGGAGTATTGTATATGCTTCCGTTTTCAACGGGAGTGAATTGTGTGCCGTATTTTGTATCGAATATCACGCCGTATACGGAATTGGGAAATTCATCGGAACGCACCCGGTTGAGAACAACGTTTCCCACTGCTATCTTGCCTCTGAAAGGCTCTGTATTGCTCTCGGCATAAATAATTCTTGAAAGCCATAGCAGATCGGTTTCATTGTAGAAGGTGTCGCCCGATGCAATTGTATTGCCCGTGTCTTTTATATCGACGGAATAGTCGCTTCCGTTCCATACGACTTCTGCGCCGAGCGCTTTGGCTATCGAACGGACGGGAACAAACATTGTATCGTCAATTATAACGTTTTCAAGTCCGGTGCAGATGTATCTTCCGTTTGCAACTATGTAGTCTTTGCCGCGCGCAGCGTAAATATCTATACCGCGAATCGTAAGCCTTGCCGTTTTTGTGTTGTCGTCAAAGCTCTTTTTCGTAGTCGATATTGCCGAACAGAATTTATACACGGGAACATATGTTGTATTGCCTATGAGTCTCGGCGAAACGGCCGATTCAAGCGTTTTGCCGTCTATACGGACTTCGATCTTTCTGTCTGAGGCATGAGCATACAGTCCGAAAGTAAAAGTCAGAAGCACCGCCGCCAGGACAACAGAAATAAATTTTTTCATATACATCACTTCCTTTCCGACTTCATAATATCATATTTTATACAAACGTATCAATACAAAAATAATGCCGAGTCTGCACGAAAAATGCAGATACGGCAAAGTTTTTTCAGTTTTTGTTCCGAAATTAAGGAATAAGAAGAAAAGATGTTTTGCTCTTCCGCAAATTGCTTTTGCTAAAGGAAAAAAGAGAAAAAAAGCCGCTTGCAAACGCAAGCGGCTTTATGG
>FR898201.1:0-3224 GCA_000437375.1 Eubacterium sp. CAG:841 | reverse complement strand
TGCAAACGCAAGCGGCTTTATGGTGCCGGCGGCGGGGGTCGAACCCGCACGCCCGTGAAGGCAACAGATTTTGAGTCTGTCAAGTCTGCCGATTCCATCACGCCGGCACGGACATTTTTCATTATAACACAAAAAATAAAAAAATCAATAGCAAATTTTACGGGCATTGAAAATTTCCGATGCGGAACATAAGTAAAAAAACTTGACAAAAACTCTCTTTTTATATATAATCGTATTTGTTGAAAATAAGTGTAATATAATCATTATAAGAGACGACCTGATCATAGCAAATGGGAAGGAGTATATTTAATGAAAAAAACGCAACCCACACATACGGTTTACAGCATGGATTCGCTGTATGACGGCGTTGTAAAGCAGGCAGAAAGATACGGAGATAAAGAAAGATATATTTATAAGGACAAAGTCACGAAAGAGGAAGCTGTAGTAACTTACCGCGATATGCTCGATCATGTGAATTACATTTCATCGGGACTTACCGCTCTTGGCTTTACCGATCCGACATGTGTTGTATCGGGCGAATCTCATCCCGATTATGCGGCAGCATATATAGCAACGATATCTGCGGGCGGAATTATCGTTCCGCTTGACAAGGATATTTCGGCAGAACAGTTTGCGGGATTCGTAAAGCTTTGCGAAACCAATATTATATTCTACACATCGTCCATTCATCATAAGGTTGTGGAAGTAAAAGACCAGCTTCCAGACGTGAAATATTTTATATGCTTTGATTACGCGGGCGACGACTTCCCCGAAGACGAAAAGTTTATGCGCTTTGCCGATTTTTATGAGCTCGGCAAAAAGGCGTATGAGAACGGCGACAGAACTGCCGAAAATCATGAGGTCGATCTTGACAAGACCTGTGCGATACTCTTTACATCCGGAACAACGGGAACGAGCAAGGGCGTTATGCTTTCGCAGAGAAACCTTGTTACGGCAACGCTCGATTCCTGCGCCATAATGGGCTGTGCCAAAGAGGACAGATATGTTTCGGTTCTTCCTTTTCATCACGCATATGAGTTCACCTGCGCACAGCTTGCGCTTCCCAATACGGGCGCAACAACCGTAATAAACGATTCAATAAAAAACACAATGCGCAACTTTGCAAAATATCAGCCTACGGCGCTTGTTCTTGTTCCGCTTTATGTTGAAACAATGCACAAGAGAATCTGGGCGGAAATAGCAAAGAAGGGCAAGACCAAAACCGTAAAAACCGGCATAAAAATTTCAAATGCGCTTCGTAAAATAGGCATAGATCGTCGCAGAACGATATTCAAGGATATTCTTGACGCGTTCGGCGGAAAACTTCAGTATATCGTTTGCGGCGGTGCACCGCTCCGTTCCGAGCTTATAAACGACTTTGATGCTTTCGGTATAAAGATATGTGAAGGCTACGGAATTACGGAATGTTCGCCTCTTGTCGCGGCGAATCCCATGCATTGGCGTAAGCACCACTCCTGCGGAATGAGAGTCCCGCATATGGAAGTGAGAATAGATAAGGCTTCTCCCGAAGACGAAACGGGTGAAATAGTTACGCGCGGCGACGCCGTAATGAAAGGCTACTACAAAAATCCCGAAGCAACAGCCGAAGCTTTTACCGACGACGGCTGGTTCAAGACGGGTGATATAGGTTATATCGACGACGATGACTTCATATTTATTACGGGAAGAAAGAAAAATGTAATCATTCTTTCAAACGGAAAGAATATATTCCCCGAAGAACTTGAGGAATATCTCGGTCAGAGTGAATATATATCCGAGTGTGTAGTCATAGGCAGAAAGAATGAATCGGGCGAAACATCCATATGGACTATATGTTATCCCAATTATGATAAATTCGAGGGCGCTTCAAAAGAAGAAATAGAAGCCAAAATACGCGAGGAAGTAGATAACGTAAACAAGAAACTTCCTATATTCAAGCATATCCCCAACGTTGAGATAAGAGAGACGGAATTCGAGAAAACAACGTCGAGAAAGATAATGCGCTATAAGGTAAAATAATTATTTTTATTCGGCAGGGGCCGGGAAAGAGAGCAATACAATGTTTGACGAAATAAAATCAATTATGATGGAAACCCTTTCAATACCTGAGGACCAGATAACTCCCGAAGCAAATCTCGAAGCGGATCTCGGAATAAGCTCGCTTGAGCTTTATGAGCTTGGCGGCAGACTCATGGAAGAGTATGACATTGACATTGAAGAGGACGAAATTCATACGTTTATTACGGTAAACGATATAGTTGAATATATTTCATCCCACACAAAATAATCAAAAGCAAAACTAATGCGGAGCCGTTTTTCGACTCCGCATTATCACTAAGGAGAAAGGCAATGCTTTATATTTCGCCGTTTATAACGGTCTACTGCTGTGTTCTTGCGGCGTTGCTCGGCGCATGTATGAGTAGCTTTATAGCCTGTATGTGTTGGCGCATCGCACACGGCGAGTCGGTGCTGCGCGGACGTTCTCACTGCGACTATTGCGGACATACGCTTGGAGTGCGCGACCTGTTTCCTATATTCAGCTATATATTTTCAGGAGGGAAGTGCCGCTATTGCGGGGCAAAGCTTTCTTTCGGACATCTTGCGGGTGAACTTTTGGGCGCCGTGCTTTTTGTTGCGGTCCTGCTTAAATTCGATATAACGCTTACCACGCTCACGATGTTGCTTTTTATTTGTATTCTGCTTGCGTGTTCGTTTTCTGATCTGAACGGTTGCAAAATTCCGAACGGATTTATCATCGCGGGAATTGTTTTGAGGGCTGTTTCGTTGCTTTTCTGCGAGGATAAAGCGGCAGAAGCGACAGACGCTCTGCTCGGCGGATTCGCAATATCTGCGGCGGTTCTCTTTGTATCTTTTATTCTCGGGAAGATACTCAGACGAGCTGTACTCTGCGAAGGAGGCATAAAGCTTTTATTTGTCACCGGACTTTTTCTCGGTTGGGAGAAAAATCTGCTTTGCCTTATTGTCGCTTGCCTTTCCGGAGTTATATTTGTGCTTGCGGCAAAGAAGAGAGAATTTCCGCTTGCACCGTTTATATCGGGCGGAGCGGTTGTTGCGCTCATTTTCGGAGACGCGATAATCAACATAATAAAATAAAAAGCTCATCCGTTTTTTCGGACGAGCTTTTTTGTTGAAATTTGAAAGTTTTTGCTTGTTTTCTTTATTATAAAATTTGCACGAATTAATTATTGAAGTTTCTTTTGCCT
>FR898200.1 GCA_000437375.1 Eubacterium sp. CAG:841 | reverse complement strand
CCTCCACCGGAAACAAATACTTTTTTGCCTGTAAAAACAGGGGTTGCGGAATCGGATCTGTACGCGCCCATAAGGTTTATTCGTGTTAAAAATTCGTTTGCCGAATACACGCCTTTGAGATTTTCGCCGGGAATGTTCATAAAACGCGGCAGTCCCGCACCCGAGCCTATAAATACGGCTTCATATGAGAAATCATCAAAAAGCTCGTCGAGGGTAAGCGTTTTGCCTATTACGGTATTTGTTTTTATTTCCACGCCGAGAGAAATAAGCTCATCGGTTTCTTGTTTTACAATGCTTTTCGGCAGACGGAATTCGGGAATTCCATAGGCAAGCACTCCGCCGACGGTGTGCAAAGCTTCAAAAATGGTTACCTCGTAACCCATTTTTGCGAGCGCTCCGGCGCATGAAAGTCCTGCCGGTCCGGAGCCTACAACGGCTATCCTATGACCGTTTGATTTCGGCTTTGCCGCTTTTGTCTGTTTTTTCGCGTGATAATCGGCGACAAAGCGTTCAAGCTTTCCGATGGCTACGGCTTCGCCTTTTATGCCTCTTACGCAGTTGTGCTCGCATTGCGTTTCCTGCGGACAGACTCTTCCGCATACTGCGGGCAGCGAGCTTGACATTGAGATAACGTCGTAGGCGCCGTCAAAATCGCTCTGAGCGACTTTTTCTATAAAACGGGGAATATCTATCCCGACGGGGCATCCGTGCGTACAGGGCTTGTTTTTGCAGCTTAAACAGCGTTTTGCTTCATCTATTGCTTGCTCGGCTGTATATCCGAGCGCAACTTCGGAAAAGTTTTTATTGCGGACATCAGGAGCTTGCTCCGCCATGCGGTTTTGCTTTTGTGACATATTGGGCATTATTTTTCACCTCTTTTCAGAAGGTTGCAGGTTTCTTCATAGCGTCTGCGTTCGAAGTCGCGATACATCGAGCCGCGTTTTATTGCTTCGTCAAAATCGACCTTATGACCGTCGAAATCCGGACCGTCAACACAGGCAAAAACCGTTTTTCCGTCTACGGTCAGTCTGCATCCGCCGCACATTCCCGTGCCGTCTATCATTATCGGATTCATACTGACTACGGTTTTTATGCCGAATTCTTTTGTGAGCTTGCTTACAAATTTCATCATTACAAGCGGACCTATTGCTATCACTTCATCGTATTCTTCACCCGATGTTATAAGCTCACGGAGCTTGTCTGTGACAAGACCTTTTTCGCCTGCGGAGCCGTCGTCCGTCATCAGAAAATACTTTTCGCTTGCGGATTTGAATTCGTCTTTCAGAATTACAAGCTCTTCCGTGCGGAAGCCGACTATACTGTGAACCGCAGCACCGAGCAAGTGAAGCTTTTCTGCTATCGGAAGCGCTATCGCACATCCCACGCCGCCGCCGACAACGGCGACCTTTTTCAGCCCTTCGGTTTCTGTTTTTCTGCCGAGCGGGCCGACAAAGTCGGAGATATATTCTCCTTCGTTTTTTTCGCCGAGCAGGCGCGTTGTGGAGCCGACTATCTGAAAGATTATAGTGACAGAGCCTTTTTCTCGGTCGAAACCCGCTATGGTGAGCGGTATCCGCTCGCCATTCTCATCCACACGCAAAATTATGAACTGTCCCGGCTCGGCATTTCGCGCAACAAGCGGAGCTTCTATATTCATTTTTACAACCGTAGGATTAAGCACGGTTTTTGATAATATTCTGAACATTTTTCAAATCTCCGAAAAAAGAAATTACATTAGTAATATATCATATTTCACAGTAAAATACAAGTTCATATTGTTCATAAAAAACAATATTGCGCGGCAATATTTTTGTGCGGATTGAAGCGTATGAAATAAGCAGTGATATTTTTCACATTTTGAAATGTAAAATTTCCGTTTTTATAACATTTTCTATTGATAAATAAAAAAACACGGTATATAATAATTTTGATTTCAAAAGATGAAGGAAGGTATATATGCAAGAGAAAAAATTCTCTGTTACGGGAATGACTTGCGCGGCTTGCTCTTCTCATGTCGAAAAGGCTGTTCGCGGTGTTGACGGCGTAAAGGATGTAAATGTAAGCTTGCTTACGAATTCGATGGTCGTAACATTCGATTCTCCCGCAACGGATGAAAAAATATGCGCGGCGGTTTCTTCCGCCGGATACGGTGCGGGCGTATTTGCAAAAAACACCGAAAAAAAGCAATCGCAGGTTGATGACGGCGCGGAAACAAGGAAGGTTCTTTTCAGACTGATAGCTTCGGTCTGTCTGCTTGTTCCGCTTATGTATATATCGATGGGACACGTTATGTGGGGCTGGTGGATTCCGAAGTTTATGGAAAATCACCTCGTCCTTGCTGTCACGGAGCTTATAATAACGGTTGCCGTAATGATAATAAATCAAAAATTCTTTATCAGCGGTACCAAAGGCCTGCTTCACGGTGCACCGAATATGGATACTCTCGTTTCTATGGGCAGTGCGGCGGCATTTGTATACAGCGTGGCATTGCTTTACAAAATGTGCGTGACGACCGATCCGGAAACGCTTCATTCGCTTCTTCACGGAATGTATTTCGAGTCTGCGGCGATGATACTTACTCTTATAACTGTGGGGAAAATGCTTGAAGCTCACAGCAAGGGCAAGACCACAAGCGCGATAAGATCGCTCATTGAGCTTTCTCCGAAAACGGCGACGGTCATCCGCGAAGGAAAAGAAACGGTCATCTCTGCCGACGATATGGTAAAGGGAGATATATTCGTTGTGCGTCCCGGAGAGAGCATCCCGTGCGACGGCATCGTGCTTGAAGGCGAAAGCGCGGTAAACGAAGCAGCGCTTACGGGCGAGAGCCTGCCTGTCGATAAGAGCGTAGGCTCAAAGGTCAGCGCAGCGACAATAAATCAGAACGGCTTTTTGCGTTGTGAGGCTACGCGTGTGGGCGGAGATACAACTCTCTCTCAGATCATAGAAATGGTTGAAAACGCGGCGGCGTCAAAAGCGCCGATAGCGAAAATAGCCGATAAGGTTTCGGGCATATTCGTTCCTACCGTTATAGGCATAGCGGTTGTCACATTTATAGTATGGTTGCTTTTTGGCAGGGGAATATCCTTTGCACTTGCAAGGGCGATAAGCGTGCTTGTAATAAGCTGTCCGTGCGCTCTGGGGCTTGCAACTCCCGTTGCGATAATGGCGGGAAGCGGCAAAGGCGCAAAGAACGGAATACTTTTCAAGACTGCTTCATCTCTTGAAGCGGCAGGAAAGGTTTCGTATATAGCTTTCGACAAGACGGGTACCGTTACCGAAGGAAAGCCGCAGGTTACCGATATAATACCTGCCGCCGGCATAAGCGAAAACGACCTTTTGCTCGTGGCGGCGAGCCTTGAAGGGAAGAGCGAGCATCCTCTTGCAAAGGCGATAAGCGAGCGTGCCGAACGCGACGGACTCAAATATTCGGTTGTTCCGGAATTTACGGCGCTTCCCGGTCACGGTGTTAAGGGAAGAATAGGAGGCAAAGTTCTGCTTGGCGGAAATGCAACTCTTATGCGTGACAGCGGCATTGACGGAGGTGAGCTTTTCTCCGACGGCGAAAAGCTTGCTTCGGAAGGCAAAACCCCACTGTATTTTGCTATGGACGGAAAGCTTCTCGGGGTGATCGCAGTAGCGGACACGGTAAAACCCGACAGCGCAAAGGCGATCGAGGAGCTGAAAAAAATGGGAATTGTGACCGTTATGCTTACGGGAGACAATGCCCGCACGGCAAAAGCCGTTGCTAAAAAGGTAGGAGTTGACGCCGTGATAAGCGACGTACTTCCCGACGGCAAGGAAGCCGTTATAAGAAAGCTTTCCGAATACGGAAGCGTGGCTATGGTCGGCGACGGAATAAACGATGCGCCGGCACTTACAAGAGCTGATGTGGGAATCGCTGTCGGAGCGGGAACGGACGTTGCGATAGACTCTGCCGACGTAGTGCTTATGAAGAGCGAGCTTTGCGATGTTTCAGCCGCGATAAGGCTTTCAAGGCGTGTGCTTACAAACATAAAAGAAAACCTTTTCTGGGCGTTCTTCTATAACTGTATCGGCATACCGATAGCGGCAGGCGTGCTTATCCCGATAGGCTTTGCGCTCAGCCCGATGATCGGCGCGGCGGCAATGAGCCTTTCAAGCTTCTGCGTCGTTACAAACGCCCTGCGTCTCAATCTTGTCAACGTTTATGACGCAAGGCGCGACAGAGAACACAAAAAAGCGGCGATACCGGATTTCATCTCCGGCGAGGCTGCGTGCAATATCAAAAAGGAGGATAACAATATGAAAATCGTAAAGGTGCTGACGGTTGAAGGAATGATGTGCGGTCATTGCAAAGCGAGAGTAGAGCAGGTGCTGTCCGCTTTTGACGGAGTTGAAAAGGCGGAGGTCGATCTTGATAAAAAGACGGCAACGGTTACACTTTCCCATGATGTTGACTGCGCCGAGCTTTCAAAAGCGGTTACGGACGCAGGATATAAGGTTACGGACTGCAAATAAAACAGACTCTGGCGGGGGCGAAAGCCTCCGCTTTTCTTTTGTTGACACGGGGCAATTGCAACTGTATAATTTAATTGTTAAAAAATAAAAATTTTTTGCAACCTTTTGAAATATCTGCACACTATCTTATCGAAAGCGGAGAAAGGAAAAGTTTTATGGCAACATATTCACATTCAAAGGGAAGAGCTCTCATCATTGATTACACCGAAAACTATATGGAGAAGGTGTTTTATTTCTGCCTCAAAAAAACAAGCGACAGAAAAGAGGCTGAGGAGCTGACGCAGGATATTTCTTTTAATATTGTTTCGGCGCTGGAGAGAAGTATCCCCGAAAATTTCCCCGCGTGGGTATGGCAGATAGCAAGAAACAGGTACAGCGTCTGGGCAAGCGAAAAGCACGATAGATCCGAGAAAATATCAGGTACCGATATTTCGGATTACGACCTGCCGGACACAACCGACGTTTCTGACGGGCTCATCGAAAAGGAGCAGCTTTCGCTCCTCCGTCGCGAGCTTGCGTTCATCGCAGGCGAATACAGAGACGTTATCCTTGCTTATTATATGGAGAACCGGAGCATAAAGGAGATCGCAAAAAGTCTCCGCTGTGCCGAGGGAACTGTCAAGAGCAGACTTTTCCGAGCCCGTAATATTTTGAAAGAAGGTATGGATATGGCAAGAGAATTCGGAGTCAGAAGTTATAAACCGGAGGAAATATCATTCGTTGCGAATATGTCAAACTGCGGGCTTGACGGTCAGCCCTGGAGCGTTCTTATGGGTCATCTGCTTTATAAGAACATTTTCCTTGAGGCTTACGGCAACCCCGAAACGGCAGAGCAGCTTTCGCTTGAGCTCGGCGTTTCGCTCCCTTATATGGAATGTGAGCTTGAATTTCTGCGCAGGGAAACATTCCTCAAAAAGGACGGCGACAAATACTATACGGCGTTCCCGATAATCAGCAGGAGCGCGCAGGAGGCTATCCACGCATACAACAAAACGATTACGCGCGAAATAACATCAAAAATGGAGCAGTATGTCGATCACCTGCACGAAAAGCTCGGCGACGGACTCTTCGGAGGATATGTTGATTACGAAACGGCAAAATGGACGCTCATAATGAGGCTTTTTGACAGGTACTGCGTAAGATATATGGAGTCGTATACAAAGCGTCCGCGCGGCGGCGAATGGGACATCTGCGGCTATCAGACAACGAACGCCGCAACTCCTGCATTTGTCGGATGTCACGGCTCGGGCAAAGAAGGCAGCTTCGAGCAGTATATATTCAGATACAAGGACATTTCCGGGAAAATCCCCGATACGCTTGGCGCAGACAAAGCGGAAACGCTCGAAAAGCTCGCTCTCGGCGAGGACGTTTCGGGAAGAGACCGGACGCTTGAAGAGCTTGAAAAATACGGTTATGTGAAAAAAGCGGGCGATAAATACGCTCTGAACATAGTTGTTCTGAAAGAGGCTTCGCTTTCTTATTCGGACGATGTTCTCCGTGCGCTTGAAACCGATATAAGAACAATATTCCGCACGGCTTCTGAGTTCTCGACGAAGATTGTGAAGAACGAGCTTCCGGACTATTTTGCCGGCGACGAGCAGGCTGTTTCCGTAGCGTGTGACCTTGCGCAGTTCAAGCGCGGCTATGTTCTTGAGCAGGCAATTGCGGACGGCTGGCTGAAGTATGACGAAAATATTTGCCCCTGTGTCGGTGCTCGTGTGGAATTTTAATAAAAACTATTGACAAATATCAAATAATATTGTACAATATAGATGTAAAAGATGACTGCCGTCCGTATGCGAGCCGAGTGTAAAATGACAAGGTTTGAAAAAGAGATTTCTTTTCGCATAGCGGACAGAATAAAAACGCACCCCGTATAAGGGTGCGTTTTTATATGTAGATTAAAATTTGCGACGTTTTTTGGGTTTGCGGGCTGCGCCGGATATTCCTGCAAAGGCTGAAGTTACAAGTATCACCGCAGCGCATATGGCAAACATAAGCGGTCTTATGGATGTTCCTGCGCCGAGCGCGACAAGCGCAATCACGAGCAGAAACAGAACTCCCGAAAACAGTCCCGCACGAAGTCCGCCGCTGCCGCATTTTTTGGCGGAGACGAACGCTCCGACAAATGCGGAAATAAAAAGTGACGCAAGTGCGAGCGGCGCGGAATATTTATCGGGATCGGGAAGGGAAAGTCCTATTGCGGCGGAAATCAAAAGGGACACTGCTCCGCACGCAATGCCCCAAAGCGTGCCCTTTACAACGCACGCAAAAATGTTATTATTTTCAGCAGATTTACGCATAATTGCCTCCGAGACGTTTTTGTTTTATACATATGCACGGCTCGGACAAATTATGCTTATTTGTTTTCGCTGCTTTCGGACGCTTTGTCGTCTGTCTTTTCGGCTTCTGCGGTCTTTTCCTCCGCTCTTGCCTTTTTGGGATCATAAGCTTCGCCTGCTCTGCGGTCTATGGAGCGGAGAGCAAAACGCGAGAAGCTGATACGGGTGCGATCCTTGCTTGTAACTATTGTGAAGATATCGTCCTTTACTTTTACAACGCAACCGACGATTCCGCCGATAGTTGTTATTTCGTCGCCGACCTGAAGAGAGTTCTTCATATCGTTCTGTTCTTTTTCCTGTTTTTTCTGAGGTCTTATAACGAGGAAATAGAAAACAACAACGACGAGTACGAGCATTATCCAGAATACCCAGTTTGTCATTCCGCCGGTTGCGGTCGTTGTGCCGCCGGCAGATGTCGATGCATCAAGAAGCATAAGCATAATTTAAAAAGTACCTTTCAAATATTGAATTTTTATATAGTATAACGCAAGTTGCTTAATATTTCAAGTAAATTATTTATGAATAAATTATTTTTTAATTGCAAAAGCCGGCGCATTGCGCC
>FR898199.1 GCA_000437375.1 Eubacterium sp. CAG:841 | reverse complement strand
ATTCCCACATCGTTTGCAGATACACAGATACTTTCCGACTTCTGGACGCTCTATGCAGCTCACTCCAAGTATACAGTCCGTGAAGCATTTGTAAACTCCTGCAAGTATGTATGGACGAGCGATGAAGACAACGGCGAAATGATTGATATCATCCTTGATTCACGTATTTATGATCCGGGCTACAACTGGAATATGGCAGACAGCTTCGAAGGATACCTTAACACAATGGTTGAATCCGGTAGGAATCAATATACAACTATTGTTGAGAGAGTTTCTTCAGGTATCAACGAAAAGATCAAAGCATATGAACAGAGAGTTGAAGCTTTGAGCGGAAACGGATGGGCATTTGCTTTGAATCCGGACGGAAAAAGCTATTCAGTTTCAATGTGTGTCAGCATGGATTCGGAAATAGTTATTCCGGACACATATAACGGCATGCCTGTAACGGGCATAGGTCGCCAGGCGTTCTGGAATTGCATGAGTCTTAAGACTGTAACGATACCGAGCAGTGTAACAAGCATAGGTGATTCTGCGTTCTCCGGTTGCAGTAGCCTTACAAGCATAACAATACCGAGCAGTGTAACGAGCATAGACTATGATGCATTCGGCGGTTGCAGCGGCCTTACAAGCATAACGATCCCGAGTAGTGTAAAGAGCATAGGCAATCAGGCGTTTAGACATTGCAGTGGACTTAAAAATATAACCGTTGAAAAAGGGAATAAGTATTACCACAGCGCAGGCAACTGCCTTATAGAGACGGCAAGCAAAACTCTCATTGTTGGCTGTAAGAACAGTGTTATTCCGGATGATGGTAGCGTGACGAGCATAGGCGATGGTGCGTTTGAATATTGCAAGGACCTTACAAGCATAACAATTCCGAACAGCGTGATGAGCGTGGGTCATTCTGCGTTCTACTCTTGCAGGAGCCTCACAGGTATAACAATTCCGGATAGTGTAACGAGCATAGGCAATTATGCATTCGGCTATTGCACGAGCCTTATAAACATAACAGTGCCGGATGGCGTTACAAGCATAGGTCATAAGGCATTTTCAAAAACTACATATTACAACGATGAAGCCAACTGGACGGACGGAGTTCTTTATGTCGGAAACCATTTGATAGAAGCAAAATCAGATAAGATTGTCGCAAATTATATTGTGAAAACCGGCACAAAGTGCGTTGCCAATTATGCGTTTATGGATTGTAGAAACATCATAAGTATAACAATTCCAGATAGCGTAACGAGCATAGGCAATGGCGTGTTCAGAGGATGCACGAGCCTTGCAAACGTAACATTTGGCAAAAACAGCCAGTTGGCGAGCATAGGCGATTATGCGTTCGACAGGTGCAGTAGCCTTGAAAGCATAACGATACCGAACGGTGTTACAAGCATAGGCGATTATGCGTTTTATGATTGTATTAGCCTTACAAGCATAACAATCCCAAACGGTGTAACAAGTATAGGCGATCGTGCGGTTGCTTATTGCTACAAACTTGAAACAATCACTTTTAAGGGTACGGAAGAACAATGGAATGCAATAACAAAGGGAACAAATTGGGACAGTGGCGCCGGTCAAAGCACTTCTGATAGGAAGTATAAATTGGTATTTGAAAAATAAAAAATAACATATAGTGAAATTTTCACAAATAAAAATATCCCCCGCCTCGCGGGGGATATTTTTATTCGCTCTGTCGGCTTAATATAAGCCTTTGAAAAATACTTGACAGTGTCGGAACCGTTATCGTTCCGGGCAATGACAAGCCGTATGTATAACCACACTAAAATACTCTGACATGAGAAGTATTCTGTCTACAATAGCCGTAATAAGAAAACTTTTCGATGCGGGGGACACCGTATGCTTCTTTCGCAAGCTGCTGTCAAGTATTTTCCGCAAACTTATATTTTCCGTAAAAAGGGTATCGTCGGTAAAAATCATCAAAAACAAAGTCTGTATGATTTCCTTTTCTGTACATATTTTATTAACTTTTTCACTCTTTTTCAAGTATATTAGCAACTTTGTCAAATTCGTTCACACAATTGTCAACGTGGTTCACAACAGAACAATCGGCGAAAAATCCTTGTGGCAACTGAGTTTTTTTGTTTTTAAGTTTGATTTTCAACGTGTGTACAAATTATTATTCTTGTAAACGCCATTGACTTTATGTAAATACAGATGTATAATAAAACCATAAAAAATGAAGGGAAGTTTTTGCAATGTTAACCGAATTCGGTAAGTTACTTCGTATTATCAGAATAAACTCGGGCGATACATCAAAGGATATGGCAAAGAAGCTGAACTTGTCTCCGTCATATCTTTCGGCAATAGAAAGCGGAAAGCGCAATATTCCGCTTGACATAGAAAAATTACTTGTAAGCGCATATCCGTTGTCACAGACGGATCTTGAAAAATTGCGCAGAGCTATGTTTACGTCCGGAAGTGCTGTTAAAATAAATCTTACGGATTTTGCAGAAAAAAAGCAAAAGCTTATATTTGCGCTGGCGCAGGATGATATTCCGAGCGAAACGCTTGATAAAATAAGCGATCTGATATTCAAACAGGAAAAGGAACCCGAAAATGACTGAGACGCAGAAATCTTTTCCCGACGCATTTAAGTTTGCGTTCGGATTTGGCAACGTTTATGTCTCAATGCGGTACGGAGAAGAACTTCCAAAAGAAGATTTTTTTGTCGGGCTTAACGGTACATGTTCCGTTGAAGTAAAAGATAACAATGTTTTTTCTGATAAATTTTCGGGATATGATGCTATAAAAAAGCTTCGCCCGGCAATAATGCCGATAATTGAAAAAGTCGGAACGCGGATTATACGCAAATATGCCGAAACGGATAAAATATATTTTTCGGATATAAGATCGTACACCAATGATATTGGAAAAGCGTTCTTTTCCGATCTCTGTGAAAATGCAGAAATTGCTTCGCTGGGCGTAAGTATTAAAGATATAAATGTAGACGGCATAGTGGCGAGACGCGCTACCGACCCTGTTACGTATACGCTTTGCAATCCGATACGACTTTCTCCGACTATACGGCTTGTTATGACGGGCTTGTTATGCGGAGTATTGATGACGGGTGTTATTTTTGTTTTGGACAAACTTTCTCTGCGTAATTCGCAATCCGAAAGCTCTTATGAAACCGTCGGGACGAATCCAACCGTTACGACATCATTCGTTAATACAACACCTTCAAACACTACATCAAGCACTACAGTCGAAACAACAAGTGTGACAAAAGCGACCACTGCAGAATCCACGACAACAATAACTCAGACAACGGAACTTGTTGAAACGACACCGAAACCCGATAAAGAGCATTTTGACGGCGAAAAGTTCGAATATGATGATATGACGGTTCGCATTGAAAACGGCAAGTGCGTCATAGAAAAATATAACGGAAGTGCTACCGAAGTTTATATTCCGGACGAAATCGATGGTTATGTTGTGTACCGTCTTGATGAGGGAGCGTTTTTCAGTTGCGTTTCTCTCGAAAAGGTGCGTCTGCCGGAAAAGCTCACCGAAATAGGGCAGAGCGCATTTCATTATTGCACATTTCTCAAGGAAATAATCATTCCGGACGGTGTGAAGTCGATTATGCATTCCGCTTTTGCTTATTGTTCTTCTTTGAAAGAAGTGGTTGTCCCGGATTCCGTTGTTGAGATGGGAAACTGTGTGTTCATGAACTGCACATCTCTGAAGCGCGCAATACTCGGCGGAAATTACAACGATTTCGACAACATATTTCTATATTGCAGCAATCTCAGTTATGTTGAGCTTCCTGATGGAATCAAGCTTATGGACGGTTTCCGCGATTGCGAGTCTATGGAGGAAATACATATTCCGTCTTCTGTAAAACTTATTCGCGGCGGAGCATTTTCGGGTTGTACAAAGCTTGCAAGAGTTTATCTTTCCGATAAGATGATTATTGAAAAAGACGCCTTCCGCGGATGTGAGTTCATTACATTTTATCTTTATGCGGACAAAATTCCTGATGGTTACGGCGATGGATGGATGCCTCCGAACTCTGTCGTATTGCTTGCAAAGGAGGCGAAATGATTATGGATCGTTCTGTATGCCCTATATGCGGCGGAGAAAATCTTTCAAAACTATCAAAAAGGATATATAAGTGCGGTTCATGCGACGCTGCTTTTTCGTGGAATGAAAACATATTTCAGATAAAATCCACAGCAGACATATATAAATCGGCAATTGAAAGCGTGCTTGAAATAAGCGGTATTACGGACGGGGAAGAGCTTTGCGGCACCGGAATAATTATCTCATCGGACGGATACGTGCTTACGAATTCTCATATAATAAGCGGATCCGAAAGCGAGACAGACGGCGTAAAGAATTTCTGCGATATAATCGTTGCAGGACGTCGTCCGCACGAAACTCTTTTCAAAGCCGAGCTCGTGTATGGCGACAGTGCGGCAGATCTTGCCTTGCTCCATTGTCCTGATGCTGTCGGCGCGACGCCCTTGAAAATATCATGGAATCCGATAAAAGCGGGCGAGAAGGTCTGTGTTATAGGAAACGGAAAGGGTGAAGGACTCGGCATTGTAGACGGAATAATAAGCGACACCAGGCGGGAAATCAGCGGTCGCAGTCTTATAATGATTTCGGCACCTGTAACTATGGGATATTCCGGCGGACCAGTGCTTAATTCGGTTGGAGAATTCATCGGAATGGTCACCGGAGGAAGAGAAGACGCCACAGCTATGAACTACGCTATCCCATCGTTGACAATACAAAAATTTCTTTCGGAAGCAAAAAAGAAAATTAAATTCAAATAAAACTGATGAAAAAGCGTCGGAATGCAAGATGCGTTCCGACGCTTTTAATGTTTTGAATCTAATGTAGCCCGGGTGCCATAAGAATTATTCTGTTTGTTTCAATAGGAACCGAAAAACAGAAATACAGTCCGAAATAAACAGAGACAGACTTGTACTTATTGCTTGAAAAATGCTTTGGCATATGGTATAATAAAACATCCAGACAATGACAAACTCAGAAGCTATGGAGGAAAAATGAAAAAATCAAAGGTTATATTTATAATTTGGATGACAGTAGTATTGACTTTGGTGGCTGTACTTGTTTTTGCTTTGACAAAACCACAGCACATCCACGAGATTGCGATTGACGTGGCGGTTGCACCGACGTGTACGAAAACCGGACTTACCGAAGGTAAGCATTGCTCTGTATGCGGCGAAGTGCTTCTGAAACAGGAGACTGTCGCTGCAAAAGGGCATGAGATTGTGATTGATGCATATGTCGCGCCGACGTGTACGAAAACCGGACTTGCCGAGGGCAAACATTGCTCCGTATGCGGCGAAGTATTGCTTGAGCAGAAGATTATTGCCGCAAAGGGACATGACATGGTAAATGGGGTTTGCCGGATCTGTGGATATAATGAAAATAAACTTTCATATACTTTGAATAGTGACAAAAAAAGTTACTGCGTTTCAGGCATAGGTACTTTCAAGGGCACAGATCTCATTATTCCTTCCGTATACGACAATATGCCTGTAACGAGCATAGGCAATTATGCGTTCTATGGTTGCAGTCAACTTAAAAGCATAATGCTGCCATATGGCGTCAAGAGCATAGGTATTGAGACATTCTACGACTGCACGAGCCTTATTAGCGTAACAATTCCCGACAGCGTGACGAGCATAGACGGAGGTGCGTTCTACCATTGTCCGATTGAAACGGCGACGATACCTGCATTGGCGGTGAAATATATAAAAAACAGCGAACTCAAGACGGTAGTTATCACAAGCGGATTCAGCATAGGCGAAGGTGCATTCAGCGGTTGCAGCAAACTTACAAGCATAACGATGCCGGACACTATGACGAACATAGGCGAGTGTGCATTTGAAAATTGCACGAGTCTTATAAGCATAACAATACCTGACAGCGTAACGAGCATAGGGAGGTATGCATTCTGCGGCACTGCATATTACAATAGTGAAGCCAACTGGGCTGACGGAGTTCTTTACATCGGAAATCATTTGATTACAGCAAATCCCGATAAACTTGCCGCAAATTATATCGTAAAAGCAGGCACTAAGTGTATTGCGGCCAATGCATTCTATAATTGCAGTAAACTTACATGTATAACTATGCCAAACAGCGTGACGGGCATATGTCGGTGGGCATTCTGGTATTGTGCGAGCCTTGAAACTATAACTTTCAAGGGAACGGAAGGACAATGGAATGCTATAGCAAAGGGTACAAGCTGGGATTACAACGCTGGCTCAAAAACCTCCGGACGCAGCTACAAATTGGTATTTGAAAAATAACCAAAAGTTTTTTGCGATTGTTGAAAAAACAGCCTTGTGAAAAAACACAAGGCTGAAATTTTATAAAAAACAGCTGATATTGTATAAATCTTCTTTGTATGCACAGAATAGCATTGGGCAGACGGAAAAAGCATCCGTTTTGCGTAAAGGTAAATATCGGAGGATTTATATATAATGAAAGCAACAGGAATCGTCAGAAGAATAGATGATCTCGGGCGAGTGGTTATACCTAAGGAGATACGCAGAACGATGCGTATACGCGAAGGCGACCCGCTTGAGATATACACCGACAGAGAGGGTGAAGTAATATTCAAAAAATATTCGCCTATCGGTGAGCTTATGGATTTTGCCGCAGAATACGCGGAAACACTTTATAAAACATGCGGTATACCGGTTGCGGTATGCGACAGGGATTGTGTTATAGCGTGTGCCGGAATTCCCAAAAAAGAATATATCGAGAAAAAGCTTTCGGCAGAGGCCGAAGGCATAATCGAAGGCAGAACGCTTTATGTTTACAATCAGCAGAAAGAAAAGCTGTATCTTACGGATGACGCAAAAGGCTTTCACATAACATGTGCAATGCCTATTTTTGCGGAAGGTGATGTTATAGGCTGTGTAGCGGCAGTAGCATCACCCGAAGGAAAGGGCGATACGGTCGGAGCCGAAACCGAAGTAAAGCTTATTCAGACTGCGGCGGGATTTTTGGGCAAACAGCTTGAACCCTGAGCAAAGGAATATATTCTGCCGTCCGCAAGCGCGGACGGCATTTTCCTTTCATTGTGACAATATTGTGAATTTGACTTTAGCTTGGTTGACAAAATCTGCATTTGTGATATAATTAAAAAATGTAAAACCAAAAAGGGAGGACGTCAGGTGAAAAAAATAATTGCGCTTATAATGGCGGTTGTGATCTTGACAGTAATGTGTTCGTGTGGGGGAGGAAACCCTGCTCAGACCACCGATACCACAACGACAGAGACAACTTCTCCTGTCGATAAAAATATTAAAATCGAGGGCGGCGAGCTTAAAGCCTGCATAGGTCAGGCGGATGAAAACGGAGTTTATACTGTTCCGTCCAATATAAGCACAATAGGCGAAATGTGCTTCGGCGGAGACACGACGCTGAAAAAGATAATTATTCCCGCAAGCGTGGAAATGATAGGATCTGCCGCATTTACCGGCTGTACTTCTCTTGAAGAAGTTATAATTGAGGACGGCGTAAAGACTCTCGGTTCTCACGCATTCTGGGGCTGCACGTCTCTTGAGAGCATAGAACTTCCGGAAAGTATAACTGTTGTTCCGGCATATGCATTTGCGTATTGCACATCGCTTGAACGCATAACTCTCGGAGATAAAGTTACCGGCATCGGTCACGACGCTTTTACTTATTGCTCTGCACTTGAAGAAATAATCGCTCCTTCCGCGCTTGAAAATATAGGCGGAATGGCATTCCTCAACTGTTCAAGTCTTACAAATGTAGATTTTTCAAAAGCCGACAGGCTTGATTCGATAGGACTTGGCACATTCGGAAACTGCATTTCGCTTCGTAAGGTCGTTCTTCCCGAAAGTCTTACAACGGTAGGGCAGGAGGCGTTTTACGGCTGTACCGCACTTGTCGATATAAGCATAGGCGGAAAGCTTTCAAGCGTAGGCCCCAATGCTTTCAACTATACGCCGTGGTACAGAGAAAACACCGAAGACTACCTTATAGTCGGCGACGGCGTGCTTATAAAATGCAATGTAATACCTAAATATATAGACCTTTCCGGCAAGGGAATAAAGGTTATCGGCGGTGCGGCGTTCTTTAACGATAAAGCTGCCAACGGAACGGCTGATTCGCTTTACGGTTATAAATATGCCGATCAGCTCACTTCGATAGTAATCCCCGAAGGCGTTACGACTATTCAGACGGCGGCATTTTATTACTGCTATGCGCTTGAAAACATAAAGTTGCCTTCCACGCTTGAAGTTATTGAATCAAGTGCTTTTGAAACATATATTGCAAACGGAGGCATAGGTGCAACTGCAAAAATAGACCTTACCCCCTGCACAAAGCTTACAACAATAGGAGCCAGCGCGTTCAACGGTTGCGGCGGAACGGATGAAATATTTATTCCCGACACGGTGGAATATGTAGGCTCCGACGCGTTTGCAAACACAAAGGCATACAGCGATTTTTATGACGCGCTTGTTGAATCCGAAAAAAGCGCATATAAAGTTGTAGACGGTGTTCTGCTTTGGTCTTATATTCCGAACGGAGAAACGACAATAGAAGTTCCGGACGGCGTGAGAATGATCGCCGGCGGCGCCTGCAAGGGCTGGGATAACGCCGTTGTCGCAACGAGCCCCAACGGACTTCGTCCCGAATGGCTTACAAAATATAATATAACGAATGTTGTAACCGAGATAATAATACCCGAAGGCGTAAAAGTCATAGGCGATAACGCTTTTGTAAACACAAAGCTTGTGACGGAAATAAATATACCTTCAAGCGTTGAATCGATAAGGGATGGCGCATTCAATATGAGTGCCGGACTTACGAAAATAACTCTTCCAGAAGGACTTATAAGCATAGGCTCGTCTGCGTTCAACGCCTGCTACGCGCTCGGAAGCATAGAGCTTCCTTCGACGATTCGGTATATAGGTGCCGGCGCGTTTGCTTCATGTTCTTCGCTCAAGGTTCTTGTCGTTCCCAAGGGAACGGCGCTTGTAGACTCCGAAATATTCGATTCGGGTTGCACGGCTCTTGAACAGGTATATCTTCCCAAGCAATTCCGTTCCGATGTTTATGATGTGCTCGGCGAAGTAGTTGGAAATATTAAAGTATCTTATTATAAAGACTGACATTCATGCAGATAAGCGACGTATTTAAGAGATGCGTCGCTTTTTGCCGGTATCAAGGCGAGTCTTCTCGAATAAAATATATCGGAGGAGTGCCTATGAACAATATTATAATAAGAAAAAAAGAAAAAGAGAAACGCTTTTGCGGCGGAGGCGTATGCACGTTTTCCGCAGGATATCCGGAGGTCGTCGGGTGCGATAAGATAACCGCCTTTTACGAGGAACTTTCGGACAATGCGATGAAAGCCGTGCTTTCGTCGGCGGGAGACGGAAGGAAAATATTTTTTCGTATAATTCCGAGAGTGAGATACGAAAGTGGCGAGCGGGCGGACATAACGCTTGATATAATTTTTTCCGAAAACGGAAAGCTGAAAGTCTACAAAAGGATTGCTCAGTCGTGGAGGCTTTCCGATGAAACGCTTGCCGTTCCGATAAAGAAAGGCGCGGAAACCTTTTTTGACGGAGAAAAATATGTTGAGGTAATAAACCTCTTCGGCAAAGAAGAGAAACGCCGTATGAGCGAGTATATAAACGAGATCCCGATAAAAACGAAAAAACGTCGTTTTTTTGGGCAAAAGCATAGTAATTGATCATCGGATTGAGGAAAAAAACAATTGCCAAACGCCAAAGCGTGTGGTATAATGTAATTAAATGAAAGAAAAAGTTGGTGAAAAAATGGCAAAATCATCAATCGATCGCATCCGCGAAGCGGAAATATCCGCTGCGCAACGCAAAAAACAGATTTCAGAGGAGCTTTCGGCTTCGCTTTCGGAGTCGAGAGCAAAAGCTGAGAAGGACGTTGAAAGAGCCAAAGAAGAAGCGGATAAATACGTTGCTTCCGAACGTGTAAAAAGTGAAAAGGAAGCGGAGGAGTATCTTGCTTCGTCTCTTGAAAAAGCAAAAGCTCAGGCGCGGGAATACTGCGCAGGGGCAGAAAAAAATGCCGATAAGGCTATAGAAATCATAATTGCGGGGATAACCGGAAAATGATAAAAAGTATGAAGAAGCTGTCGCTTGTGGCGATGCGCTCCGACCTTGACGCACTTGCAAAGGATCTTATTTGGCTTTCGTGCGTCGAAGTTGAAAAGTGCAGCGCGCCCGAAGGCGACGCCATAATCCGCAGTATGGACTGCGGAGAAAGGATAGCGGAGCTGAATTCCGATGCGGGAACGCTTTCGGAGGCGCTGAAAATCCTTTCGCCCATGCGAACAGATAAAAAAGGATTTATAAAAACCCGCAGGGAAATGTCCAAAGGCGAGTTTGACGGCAGGCGCACGGACAAGGCGCTTGACGGTGCGAAAAAAGCCGCAGCACTCAAAGCCGAAGCCGATCAGCTGAAAAGCGAAAGAAACAAGCAGACGGCATATCTTGCTTCCGTTTCGATATGGAGCGGATACGATCTTCCGCTCGGTTTTGAGGGAACAAAAAATTCAACTGTCATTGCCGGTACGCTTCCGGTTTCGTGCGATATCGAAAGACTTTCAGCCATAGCGGCGGAAGAGCTTGGCGCAGTACAGATAGAAACCGTCGGTGAAGGGAAATCGGTAAAATACATTTCGGCTGTGTGCCATATAAGCGTTGAGAAACAGCTTGCGGCATTGCTTTCGGACGCCGGATTTATAAAGAACAACTTCCCGGCTCAGACAGGTCTTGCCGCAGATGAAGTAAAAGCAACCGAAGAAAAGATAAAGGCGCTTGATGCAAGAGCCGATGAGATAAAGAGCGAGCTTGCGGCTATAGCTCCGCTTTGTCCCGATATTGAATATGCCTATGACAGGATAAAGACCGAGCTTGCCGAAGAAAATGTAAAGCAGAAGCTGCTCGGAACGGGACATACCGTTATAATGACGGGGTGGGTGCCGGAAGACAAAGTGGACAAGCTTACAAAGACGCTTTCCAAATACGAATGCTTCTGCGATCTTGCCGATCCTGCGGAGGGAGACGATCCGCCGGTAGAGCTTAAAAACAACGGCTTTGCAAGCCCGTTTGAATTCGTAATAGGAATGTATTCTTATCCGAAATACGGTTCATTCGATCCGACATTCTGGGTTGCACTGTTCTTTGCACTGATATTCGGAATGATGTTTGCCGATCTCGGTTACGGAGTTCTGCTTGTGCTTATAGGCGCGCTTGGCACAAAGCTGCTCAAGCCTAAAGGCGGAACGGCAAAAATGATGAAGCTGTTTGTTATATGCGGCATTTCGTGTATGATATGCGGCGTGCTGTTCGGCGGATACTTCGGAGATCTTCCCGCAAAACTTGCACAGAACCTTTCGGGTTCACACAAATTCGATAATCTTGCGATACTCTGCAATCCTCTTGAAGAACCCATAACTTTCCTTCTTATTTCGCTCGGCGTGGGCGCGGCTCACCTTATCTGCGGAATGATAATAAATATGGTTATGTGTTTCCGTCGCGGCGATTGGCAGAGCGCGATATTCGATGTTGGCAGCTGGCTTATAATGTTTGTGGGCGCCGGAATATATTTCGGATTCAAGTCAAAGATCGGGCTTATTGTTCTCGGAGTCGGACTTTTAATGATGATAACCATGCGCGGCAGAGCAAAGAAGAATATATTCGCAAGGCTGTTTTCGGGTATTGCGGGACTTTACGACATAATAAACTATGCCTCGGATCTGCTTTCCTATTCGAGAATATTTGCTCTTGCGCTCGCAGGCGCAGTTATAGCAAGCGTTGTAAACACGTTTGCAACGCTCATAAACAATCCCGTAATTACTATAATACTTGTCATAGTGGTGGGAACGCTTGGGCACCTTATGAATCTTGCGCTTTCTGCGCTCGGAGCATTTGTTCACACCTGCAGACTTCAGTATGTTGAGTTTTTCGGGAAATTCTATGAGGATGGCGGAAGGCATTTTGAACCTGCCTCTCCCGACCTTAAATACACCGACGTTTACGTCGAATAAACAAAGTAAATTTTTAGGCATTTGCCGGAAAGGGTTTATAAAAATATGGAAATCACAACATTTGCAAGCTTTCTTGCATCCATGCTCAACGGAAGAAACTTTGCGCTTATCGGAGCGGCTCTCGCTGTAATATTCAGCGGTATTGGTTCCGCCAAGGGCGTAGGAATGGTTGCTGAAGCCAGCGCCGGAGTCCTTGCCGAAGATCCTTCAAAGTTCGGCAGAACACTTCTTTTGCAGGTTCTTCCCGGTACACAGGGCATTTACGGATTCGCCGTAGCGTTCCTTATCGTTCTCAAAACAGGCATTCTTTCAACTCCCGTAGAGCTTTCCGTTTTTGACGGCGTTCTCATAGGAGCAATGGCGCTTCCCATAGCAATAGTGGGTTATTTCTCCGCTATAAAACAGGCAAGAGTTGCAGTTGCAGGTATATCGGTAGTTGCAAAACGTCCCGAAGAATCCGGTAAATGTATAACAAGTGCAGTTCTTGTTGAAATGTACGCAATACTTGCGCTTCTTATATCCGCGCTTCCCATTCTTCTTTACAAGGTTGGCTGATATATGAGCGGTATAGACGAGATAATCGCCCGTATCGACGCAGAGGCGCTCGCATCGGAAAATGTGCTTCGCGCCGAATATGACGATAAGATAAAAGAAACCGAAGAAGCCTGTGACGCAGCTTGTGCCGAGCTTGACAAGCGCGCAAAAGAAAAAGCTGCCGCAGAGAAGAGCGCAATGCGTTTGCGCGCTGAGAATCGCGCCGGAACGGCTTGTCGCGACGAGCTTCTTTCGCAGAAGAGAGCGCTTATAGATTCCGTGCTTTGTCGTGCGGCGAAAAGCTTTTCTTCGATGGATAAGAAAAAATACACACAGATTATGGCGGGGCTTCTTTCGGACGCCGCATCCGACGAAGCAGTAAAGGGCGAAAAGCTCTATCTTACGGTGGCAAAAAACGCACCCGCAAGCGGCGAAGAGCTTGTAGAAAGCTCAGGCGTTGAGGTTTCCGAAATAACGGAGGCAGACGGTATCGACGCGGGATTCATACTCAAAACGGGACGCGTTGAGATAAACTGTACGCCTGAAAAACTGATAGCACAGAAAAGAGAGGCGCTTTTACCCGCAGTGACGGCGGCGCTTTTCGGATAAAATAATCTATGGAGGCACGGCATTTATGAAAAAGATCCGTGAAACCGAATATGTTTACGCAGCGGCAAGAGTCCACTCGGTGGACGGAGCGCTTATGGGACGCGATAAATATATCCGTCTTGCGGCGACTCCCGGAGAAGAAGCGTTTGCGAGGATGCTCGGCGAATTCGGCTACGATGTTTCGGACGGCGTTTTCCCGTCGCTTGAAAAAAAGCTTGAAGGCGCTTTCGGATTTATATCGGATATAGCGCCTGAGCCGAAGCTGTTTTTCGCATTGAGATATCCATATGACTGTAACAGTCTTAAAGCTGCGATAAAGTGCGAATTTATTTCCGGATTTGATTTTTCGGCGCTTTATTCTCCGTGCGGAAGCATAAGCGAAAAGCAGGTTGAAAAAGCCGTGCATGACCGTGATTTTTCCGTATTTCCGGAGCATATGGCAAAGGCAGCCGCAGAGGCATTGAAGGAATATTCAGAAACGGCTGATCCTCAGCTGATAGACCTTTGCCTTGACCGCGCCTGTTGCGAGGATATGCTTTCGCTTGCCCGCGAATGTAAGGACGAAGTCATAGCGGATTATGTTAAAAACCGTATCGACATGATGAACATTCTTACGGCGCTGAGAATTATAAGAATGGGCAAGGACAGAGCCTTTTTCGAATCTGCATCATCCGACGGTGGATTTGTGGAGAAATCGACACTTGCCGAAGCTGTGTCCGAAGGGGAAGGCGCACTTTTGGCGCTTACTCTTAAAACGTCGCTTGGGAATAAGCTTCCGGCGGAGGGTTTTCCGTCATTTTCCGAAACGGAGCGTATTATGGACGCCGCCTTTGCCGAAAGCTGTGAAAAGTACAAGCACAGCGTTTTCGGTTCGGCTTCACTGCTTTGGTATCTGTGCGCGACGGAAAATGAAGTCAAAAACATACGCATAATAATTGCCGGACGAGCCGCAGGGCAGTCGGCGGAGAAGATAATCGAAAGGATACGCGAAAGCTATGTATAAGATCGGCGTTATAGGCGACAGGGAAAGCTCGCTGGGATTTATGGCGGTCGGCTTTACCGTAAGGATCGCGGACGGAGCAGAGGAAGCCGCAAAAGCGCTCAAAGCGCTTGAAGCGGAAAATTGCGCTGTCATCTTCATAACGGAGGAGCTTGCGGAGCTTATATGGGAAGATATACAACTGTATAAAGATAAAACGCTTCCTTCCGTAGTTATGATACCGTCCAAGAGCGGTTCAAAAGGCATAGGAATGACAAATATAAAGAAAAGCGTTGAACGCGCCGTCGGCGCCGACATACTTTTCAAAAACAACTGATTTTATCGGCGCTTTGCGCGGAAAGGTTTAGAAAATGACCGAAGGCAGAATTATCAAGGTTTCCGGACCTCTTGTCGTGGCGGAGGGAATGAGAGAAGCCAATATGTTCGACGTGGTACGCGTCGGAAAGGACCGTCTTATCGGGGAAATAATTGAGATGCGCGGCGATCGCGCTTCAATACAGGTCTATGAGGAAACGGCAGGGCTCGGTTGCGGAGACACTGTCGTATCCACAGGAGAACCGCTTTCCGTTGAGCTCGGTCCCGGACTTATGACCAATATTTATGACGGTATTCAGCGTCCGCTTGAAGTTATGTATGAAAAGTACGGTTCAAACATAATACGCGGAATAGATGAAAAACCGCTTTCGAGAGATATAAAATGGGCTTTTACTCCCGCTGTTAAAGTCGGCGATAAGGTAAAAGCCGGAGATGTTCTCGGTACGGTAAACGAAACCGAGCTTGTGCTTCACAAAATACTTGTGCCTTTCGGTAAAGATGGCACGGTTGAAAGTATATCTGCCGGAGATTTTACGATTACCGATAAGATAGGCGCCATAAAAAACGACGCAGGCAAGACTTTTGATATAACCCTTATGCAGAAATGGCCTGTAAGAAAGGCAAGACCGTATGCGTCAAAGCTTGCACCTTCAGAACCTATGGTAACAGGGCAGAGAGTTATAGATGCAATGTTCCCGATAGCAAAGGGCGGCACGGCGTGCGTTCCCGGTCCGTTCGGCTCGGGGAAAACGGTAGTTCAGCATCAGCTTGCAAAATGGAGCAATGTTGACATAGTTATATACATCGGTTGCGGCGAGCGCGGAAACGAAATGACGGACGTTCTGCGCGAGTTTCCGGAACTGAAGGATCCTCGCAGTGGCTATTCTCTTATGAAGCGCACGGTGCTTATAGCAAACACTTCGGATATGCCTGTTGCCGCAAGAGAAGCTTCGATATACACCGGTATAACCATAGCGGAATACTTCCGTGATATGGGATATTCCGTTGCCGTAATTGCAGATTCGTCATCACGCTGGGCAGAGGCTCTGCGCGAAATGTCGGGACGTCTTGAAGAGATGCCCGGCGAGGAAGGCTATCCCGCATATCTTACCTCGCGTCTTGCGCAGTTCTACGAAAGAGCCGGAAAAGTGATATGTCTCGGCTCCGACGGCAGAGAAGGAACTCTTTCCGCGATAGGCGCGGTGTCTCCGCAGGGCGGCGATATTTCCGAGCCCGTTTCGCAGGCGACACTTCGTATCGTAAAAGTGTTCTGGGGACTTGACTCGTCCCTTGCTTATCGCCGTCATTTCCCGGCGATAAACTGGCTGACATCGTATTCGCTTTACAAGGACAAGCTTGAAGAGTGGTTCAATGCAAACGTCGCGCGCGATTGGAACGCAGTGACTGGCGAGGCTATGAGAATTCTCTCGGTTGAAAACGAGCTTGAAGAAATAGTAAAGCTTGTAGGTGTGGACGCGCTTTCTCCGAGCGAAAGACTTACGCTTGAAGCGGCACGTTCCGTTCGCGAGGACTTCCTCCAGCAGAACGCCTTCGAGGATGGCGACTCGTATACCTCGCTTGACAAGCAGTACAGACTTATAAAGCTGATACTTTCATTCTATAAAAAATCGGGCGACGCACTGAAACGCGGCGCAGATATAGAAAAGATAGCGGAGCTTCCCGTAAGGGAAAGAATCGGACGAGCAAAGAGCGTTGCTCCCGAAAAATATGTAAGCGAATTTGAAGATATAGATCGCGAGATCTCAGCAGAGCTTGCCGCTCTCACCGATAAGGAGGACAGATAATGATAAGAGAATATAAGACGATAGAAGAAGTCGCCGGACCTCTTATGCTTGTCCGAAAGGTGGATGGCGTTAAGTATGATGAGCTTGGCGAAATTGAGCTTCCGGACGGTTCGGTGCGTCGTTGCCGTGTGCTTGAAGTAAACGGCGATAACGTTCTCGTTCAGCTTTTTGAAAGCTCGGCAGGACTTAACCTTGCACAGAGCAAGGTGCGTTTTCTCGGTCACGGGGTGGAGCTTGGCGTTTCTTCCGATATGCTTGGAAGAGTTTTCTCCGGTATGGGAGAGGTTATTGACGGCGGTCCTGAAATAATTCCCGAAAAAATGCTTGATATAAACGGTACGCCTATAAATCCTGCGGCGAGAAACTATCCGTCGGAATTCATTCAGACGGGAATTTCCACAATAGACGGACTCAATACTCTTGTACGCGGACAGAAGTTGCCGATATTCTCGGGTTCGGGTATGCCGCACGCAAATCTTGCCGCTCAGATAGCGCGTCAGGCAAAGGTTCGCGGCACGGATACAAACTTTGCCGTTGTATTTGCAGCTGTCGGCATCACGTTTGAGGAAGCGGATTTCTTCATTTCCGACTTCAAACGCACAGGTGCCATCGACCGCACGGTGCTTTTTATAAATCTTGCGTCCGACGCCGCGATCGAGCGTATATCTACGCCGCGTATGGCTCTTACGGCTGCAGAATATCTTGCTTTTGAAAAGAACATGCACGTTCTTGTAATTATTACGGATATCACAAACTATGCGGAAGCGCTTCGTGAGGTATCCGCTGCGAGAAAAGAGGTTCCCGGCAGACGAGGATATCCCGGATATCTTTACACCGACCTTGCTACGATGTATGAGCGCGCAGGCAGAAAGCTTGACAGGGAAGGTTCGATTACAATGATACCTATCCTTACAATGCCGGAAGACGATAAAACTCATCCCATTCCCGACCTTACGGGATATATCACGGAAGGGCAGATAATTCTTTCGCGCGACCTTTACAGAAAGGGTATCCTGCCGCCGGTCGATGTTCTTCCGTCTCTTTCACGTCTGAAAGATAAGGGAATAGGTGTAGGAAAGACGAGAGAAGATCACGCGGGAACTATGAACCAGCTTTTCTCAAGCTATGCGCGCGGAAAAGAAGCGAAGGAGCTTATGGTGGTGCTTGGCGAAGCGGCGCTTACGCCTATCGACCGTCTTTATGCAAAATTTGCGGACGAGTTTGAAAAACTGTATGTAAACCAGAGCTTCTATGAAAACAGAACGATTGAACAGACGCTTGATATCGGCTGGCAGCTTCTAAAGCTTTTGCCGCGTTCCGAAATGAAGCGTATCAAGCCCGAAATACTTGACAAATATTGGCCTAAAGAAAACTGATCCGACGGGAGGGAATGAAAAGTGGCGCAGATTCGCGTGAATCCTACGCGCATGGAGCTGAAAAAGCTGAAAAACCGCCTTGCTGTGGCAAGACGAGGGCATAAGCTGCTCAAAGACAAGCGCGACGAGCTGATGAAGCAATTCCTTGACGTTGTAAAAGAAACAAAGGAAGTCCGTGAAAAGGTTGAGGCGGCGCTTGAAAAGTCAAACAAGAGCTTTGCTCTCGCTTCGGCGGTGACTTCTCCGAAAGTGATGACAGAGGCGCTTATGCTCCCTAAAAAGGAGGTGTCGCTTGACATTTCCGAAAAGAATGTTATGAGCGTTATCGTTCCGGTGTTCACCTATGACCTTAAAGGCGCACACCAATCGGACGGGTATAACTTCGGCCTGGCATTTACTTCGGGCGAGATAGATATGGCGGTTATGGAGCTTTCGGAAATACTTCCTGATATGATAAAGCTTGCCGAGCTTGAAAAAAGCTCTCAGCTCATGGCGGAGGAAATAGAAAAAACGCGCAGAAGAGTTAACGCTCTTGAACACGTTATGATACCGCAGATAGAGGAAACGATAAAATCCATAACTATGAAGCTTGACGAAAACGAACGCGGAAACCTTACGAGACTTATGAAAGTCAAGGATATGATGATAAAAGCCCAGCTTGAGGGCAAGAGCTGAATAACACAAAAACAGGCACAGCCGCGCAGAACAAAGCGTTTTGCACGGCTGTTTTTATATTATTGTGAAAAAACATATCTTTACAAATCGCAGAAAATGTATTATAATACAATAGAAAAGTTATATATATCTTATGGAGGCAGTATGAAGCTTTACAATACGCTAACCAAAACGGTTGAAGAATTCGTTCCGCATGAAAGCGGCAAGGTGAAAATGTACACCTGCGGTCCTACCGTTTATCATTATGCACATATAGGCAATCTCCGTTCGTATATGATGGAGGACGTGCTTGAAAAATATCTGCGCTTTGCCGGCTATGACGTGAAGCGCGCTATGAATATAACCGACGTAGGGCATCTTACAAGCGATGCCGATACGGGCGAGGATAAGATGCTCAAGGGCGCAAAGCGCGAGCATAAAACTGTAATGCAGGTCGCGCAGTTCTATACGGACGCATTTTTTGCGGATTGCGACGCGCTCAATATAAAGAAGCCGGAGATCGTCCAGCCCGCGACAGGCTGTATTGATGACTTTATCCGCGTTATTTCCGCGCTTATAGACAAAGGCTACGCTTATGTTGCCGGCGGAAACGTGTATTTTGACACATCGAAATCGGAAAACTACGGTGAGCTTGCAGGTCATGCGGACAACACCGAAAATCTTATGGTCGGAGTCAGAGACGACGTCGGCGAGGATGAAAACAAAAAGAACAAGAGCGACTTCGCTCTTTGGTTTACGAAATCAAAATTCGATGAGCAGGAACTGAAATGGGACAGCCCGTGGGGAGTGGGATATCCCGGATGGCACATAGAATGCAGTTGCATAAGTATGAAATATCTCGGAGAATATCTTGATATTCACTGCGGCGGCGTTGATAATATTTTCCCGCATCACACAAACGAAATAGCACAGAGCGAGGCATATCTCGGTCATAAATGGTGCGGATATTGGTTCCACGTTCAGCACCTGAACGATGAAACGGGCAAGATGAGTAAGTCCAAAGGCGAGTTTCTTACGGTGTCGCTTCTCAAGTCCAAAGGCTATGATCCGCTTGCGTACAGATATTTCTGCCTTCAGAGCCATTACAGAAAGCCGTTGACTTTCTCGTTTGCTTCGCTTGACAATGCTGCGGCTGCATATTCAAAACTTTATGCAAGAGTTGCGGCTACCGAACGCACGGGCGAAATAGATGAGGCAAAAGTAAAAGCGCTTCTTCGCGGCTTTGACGACGCAATGTCAAACGATCTTAATACCTCTCTCGCAGTCACATCGCTTTATGATATTCTCAAGTCCGATGCTACGGGCGCGGAAAAACGCGCGGCGATCGACGCAATCGACTTGGTGCTTTCGCTCGGACTTAAAGACGCAACGGTTAAAAAAGAAGAACCTGCGGCAGAGGAGGGCGATCCTGCAATACTTGAAAAGATAGCCGAAAGAGCGGCTGCCAAAAAAGCAAAGGACTACGCAAAGGCGGACGCTATAAGAGCAGAACTTCTTGCGCAGGGAATAGTGCTTATCGACACGCCGAACGGTACAACGTATAAGAAGCAATAACTCCGGCAACTGCTGAATTTTCGGCGAAAGAAATCAAAATATACAAAAGCATAAGGACAAACAAAAAATGACAAAGAAAAAGACAAAGGTCGGGTTTATCTCGCTCGGTTGCTCAAAGAATCTTGCCGACACAGAAGTTATGCTTGCAAGACTTGCGGGTGCAGGCTACGAGATAACTCCAGAAGACACGGAAGCTGACGTTATAGTTGTTAACACCTGCGGCTTTATAGAAAGCGCAAAGAAGGAGTCGATAGACAGCATCCTTGATGTCGCATGGCTGAAGAAACACAAACAGTTAAAGGCTATAATTGTTACAGGTTGTCTTGCCGAAAGATATCGCGAGCAGATATCGGCCGAGCTGCCCGAAGTTGACGCAGTGCTTGGACTCGGCTCCGAAGCAAAGATATGCGACGCTGTTGAAGCTGTTCTGCGCGGTGAACATTATGAAAGCTATGGCGATAAGGAATCGCTTCCGCTCGGCGGAGAGAGAATAGTCACAACTCCGGAATACACGGCGTATCTGAAGATCGCCGAAGGCTGTGATAACCGTTGCACTTATTGCGCGATACCCTCCATACGAGGCAGGATGAGATCGAGAACGATCGAGGATATCGTAAAAGAGGCAAAGGAGCTTGAGGCTATCGGCGTAAAGGAACTTAACCTTATCGCGCAGGATACATCGCGCTACGGTCTTGATATTTACGGCGAATACAAGCTTGCAGAGCTTCTGCGCGCGATAACAAAGGAAACAAATATTCCGTGGATAAGACTTCTTTATTGCTATCCCGATAAGATAACGGATGAGCTGATAGAGGAAATAAAAACGAATGACAGAATAGTAAAATACATAGATCTGCCGATACAGCATATTTCCGAAAGCGTTCTTGAAAAAATGAACCGTCACGGCAGATCGGCGCTGATAAAAGAAGTAATTGAAAAATTGCGCAAAAATATTCCGGAAATCTGCATAAGGACGACCGTTATGGTTGGATTCCCCGGTGAGACGGAAAAGGATTTTGAAGAGCTGTGCGAATTCGTGAGCAAAACAAAGTTTGAGCGTCTCGGTGCGTTTACGTTCTCTCCCGAAGAAGGTACTCTTGCCGCCGAAATGCCCGACCAGATAGACGAGCAGACAAAGCAGGACCGTTACGATATAATAATGCAGGAGCAGCTTGCCGTCACTTCCGAACTCAACGAAAAAATGCTCGGGAAAACGGTAACCGTGCTTTGCGAAGGCTTTGATCCTGTTTCGGAATCGTATTACGGAAGAAGCGCGTCTGACGCTCCGGACATAGACACGAAAGTGTTCTTCACAAACGAGCTCGGAAAGAAGCGCGTAAGAGAAGGAGAATTTGTAAAGGTTAAAATTGACGAAATTCTGGATTATGACCTCGTGGGAAAGCTTATAAGAGAAGGAGAATGATGAAATGAAAATGAACGTTCCTAACAGGCTCACAATAATCAGACTTTTACTTGTACCGGTGTTTTTGGTGTTCATTCTTGGTTTCGGCGGCGTAACTTGGGGAAGAATAGTTTCGATAGCCGTTTTTGCACTTGCGTCGTTTACCGATTTTCTTGACGGCAAAATAGCGAGAAAATATCATCTTATAACGGACTTCGGAAAATTCCTTGATCCGCTTGCCGATAAATTTCTTGTTCTTGCTGCGCTTGCCGCGCTCTCTTATGAAGCGGCTTCTTCATCCGGCAACTCAAAAATATTTTCCGTGCTGTTTTTCTGCACGTTTATGACGGTGCTTCTGCGTGAGCTTGCCGTAACAAGTATGCGACTTGTTGTTGCTTCAAGCCCCGATAAAAAGGTCGTAGCGGCGAGTTGGCTCGGCAAAATAAAGACCTGTACACAGATGTTTTTCATTCTTACGGCGATGATAGAGCCGCTTATATGGAATCGTCACATAGCAACGTATATCTTTATGGCGGCTGCCGCAGTTATGACGGTGTGGTCGGGAATGTCGTATATTGTCGGCTATTGGAAGTATCTTGACCCTTCAAAATAAAACGAAAGCTATTGACATATTCGTTGTTTTGGTATAAAATAAAATCAGAAGAGAAAAATAATAACACGGAGACGGAAAATGACTGACGAATACACACCAGAAGACGCTAACGTAATAACTCTTACGGACGAAGAAGGCAAAGAATGTAGCTTTGAAATAATCGCCGAAAAAGAGATAGAGGGAATCACTTATTATGCTCTTTTCCCGCTTGAGGACAATGAGGACGGCGAATACGTTCTTCTCAAGCTTGAAAAGGACGAGGATGGCGAAGACATTCTTGTAACTGTTGACGATGACGACGAGTTTGATCGCGTATCCGACATATTCGAGGATGAGTTCTTCTCCGACATAGACCACGACTGAAATTTTTACAGATAAAAATTTCCTGCCCTTCTCGTGATACGGTTTCAATTAAACCTACAACACGTAATTGGAATCCGAACCTTGCACGGTTTGCAGACCTCCCGCATATTTCCTGCTTATGACACGATTTATCGCGGAAGCTGGGAGCAGTAAAGTGTGAGGCGAGGACACCATCCTTGCCAAAAGCAGGGTGTTAATTACGCCGTACACGGTCTGGCGGGGAAGTATAAAGACGTCTAAAATTGCAAAAGGACTGCCAAATCGGCAGTCCTTTTGTGCTTTATAAGTTGTAAATTATTTTGTTTCAGAAGCTTCTGTTACCGGCTCGGATGCGATAGATTCTTCTTTTTTGAAGAAAGCAAGGCTTATTCTGCCCTTGTAGCAAAGAATGCCTATAAGTGTTATAACAGCGAACACTATAAGATAATATAGCGACTGTATTTTATACGCTGCGATTGCAGAATAAACCATAAATCCGCAACATACGCAAGCAACAAACGGCATTATAAAACGCTGGAATACGTTAAGCCCTTTACCCTTTATCATAAGAACAACAAATATCGGTATGTAAAGTCCGTAAAGAGTGATAATGGGAAGCTCGTCGTTTTCCCATCCGATAATTGCGGGGAGCTTTCCGCGAATAAGTCCGAGCTCCCACTGGAACATCCAGAGCATGCAGAGCGCAACGCCGATGATGGACGAGTTGTGCGGCATATTTGTTTCGTTATCGACCTGAGCGAACATTTTGTGCGCAGGACCTTCTCCGCGGACAGCGATCGAATACATGCCGCGGCAACAACCGATCATAAGTCCGTTCATCGTTCCGAGACAGGAGATGACAATAAATACATAAACGATAGTACCGAAAACTTCGTTCTTGAAAAGCGCTGTGAATGCATCCTTCGGAACGTCGCCCGATGCCATAAGATCTTCCGTTTTGAGAACGCCTGAAAGACCGAGAAAATAGAGAAGATATATTGAAACGACGATTATTGCGCCGAGTACAAGCGCGACGGGAAGGTTCTTTTTGGAGTTTTTAAGTTCTGAGTTTATTGAGGTTGTTATTATCCAACCCTCGTATGCAAAAGCAAATGCACACATTGCGGCAATTATGCTGCCGGAAGCGCCGCCTTCAGGCACAATATTTGCGCTGAATGCTTCACCTATGTTACCATTTTTAAGACCCACAATCGTTCCGACGACGCCCATTACAAGGAGCGGAACGAATTTTATAAATGTTGCGCTGACCTGAAATTTACCGGCGAGCTTGGGAGACATGGCGTTTACGAAATATCCGCATATAAGATAAAATGCCGATACAGCAATATGAAGATCGCTGCAAGGATCCCAGCCGAAAAGCACACAGGTGTACTGCCCGGATACCCATGCAAGGGTTGATGTTATCGTGGGGTAGTATATTGTGGTCATAAACCAGCCCACTATGTAAGCGAACTTGCGTCCGCATGTGACTTCGGAATAGTCAACTATGCCGTTTACTTTTTCATGTCTCTGCGCGAGAATTGAAAAAACGTACGAGCAGATGAGCATTATAAGTCCCACTCCGCCGACGGTGATGAGGCATTTGAGCATATTGCCGTTTGTGTTTGTGAGGACCTTGCCCGCTTTGAAGAAGATTCCGGATCCTACGACCGTGCCGACAACCATACATATGGCTGTAAGCAGACCGTATTTTTTAGTCAATTTGTTTTCCATTTGTTTTTGTTCCTTAAAATTGCATTAAAATTTTGTTTACACGTGCGCGTAAAATATATTATCTCAATAATACTCTTTTTCGCATAATTTGTCAATGATTTGACGAAAAACAATAAAAAATAGTTTAATAAGACTTGATAACAATAAAAAATGCGGCAAAACACATCCGCTGGTGCCTTGCCGCTAGGATTTCTTTATTCTTCGTTTCTGATTTCAAGCTGATAGGCATTTGCAAGACCTATTACTGTTTCATAGAGAAGCTCTGTATACTCCTGCATTTTTTCGGGAGTTGCCTGTTTTACACGCTCGAATATTTCTTTTTCCCGCGCTTCATCGTAAACGCGGATATCATTATCTTTTTTGTAATGACCTATTTCTCCGCATATTTGCATTCTGCGAAGGAAGAGCTTTGTTATATACGAATCTATTTCGTCAATTTCTTTTCGCTTTTTTTCTATATCCATTTTGTTTCTTCCTTGTTTTATATTACGGAAAGCGTTGCGGAAAGCGCATTTTCGATGCTTCCGCCTATTGTTATTGTAAAATCACCGGACTCTGTGTACTTTTTAAGGTCGGGATGGACTATTGCAAGCTCTGATATTTTAAGCGGAATTGTAACACGCTTACTTTTTCCTGCTTTTATTTCGACCTTTTCAAAGCCGCACAGCTGAATTACAGGTTGCATGACGCTTGATATTTCATCTCTGTAATAAAGCTGTACCGTTTCCATGCCGTCATAGCTTCCTGAATTCGTTACGGTTACCGATACATCGATAGTATCTTTTGCCGCAGCGATGCCTTTGGAAAGCTTCATGTCGGAATATTCAAAAGAAGTAAATGAAAGTCCGTAGCCGAATGAATAAAGCGGACCTGCGTCAACATCGATATACTTTCCGCCGTGCCATCCGGAAAGGTGATTGTAATAGCAGGGAAGCTGACCTGAAGCGCGAGGAAATGATATCGGAAGTTTTCCGCTTGGACAGAATTTGCCTGCAATAAGCTCTGCTGTTGCAAGACCGCCGAGGTCGCCTCCGTTGAACATCTCTATAACTGCGTTGCTGTTCTTCGCAACTTTTTCGATGCAGAGCGGCTTTCCGTTTATAAGCACTGTGACAATGGGCTTTCCTGTCTTTTTCAGCGCCGAGAAAAGTTCGTTTTGTCTTCCGGAAAGCTCAAGATTGGCTCTGTCGCGCGTTTCGCCGTTCAGAGTGAGGTCATCTCCGCACACAAAAACAACGATATCACACGCATATGCCGCTGCAACAGCCGACGGGATGTCGTCTTCGTCGGATGCGTGAATTCCGCAGCCTTTGCTGTATATTATTTCGGAATCGGGGAAAACGGTCTTCATTCCGCGAAGAACAGTGTAAACATCGCCGGAGGGAATCGCGTCGGGGTGTGGATCGGGATGGCTGAAAAACGTCCAATCGCCGTACTGCGCCTTGATATTGTCCGCATTCGGACCTATTACTGCAATCTTTTTCGGTGCTTTTTTCAGGGGAAGAGTGCCGTCGTTTTCAAGCAGAACAAGACTTTCCCTTGTAAGCCTGCGATTTATTTCTATATGCTCTTTTGAGCCTATTACGCTTTTTGGCATACGTTTTTTGTTTTTATCAAAAAGTCCGAGCGAAAATTTAATGCGCAATATGCGGCGCACGGCATCATTTATATATTTTTCACTTACAGTGCCGTTTCTGACGCCTGCAATGACAGCGTCGCAAAAGTCGGTGGAAACCATTATCATATCGTTTCCGGCATACAAAGCGGCTTTTGAAGCGTCTTGCATATTGTCTGCACCGCGCTGCTTTCTTATATAGCTTTTGACGTTATCCCAATCGGTAATTACAAAGCCTTTGAAACCAAGCTCCTTTTTCAATACGTCGGAAAGAAGTCGTTTGTGAACTGTCATAGGCGTGCCGTCGATAGAACCGTATGCCGTCATTACAGAGCTTGCACCTGCATTTATTCCTTTTATAAAAGGAGGAAGGAACACTTCCCGAATTTTGCGCTCGGTAATCTCGGTATCATATGAATCCTTCGCGCCTGTAGCTTCACCATAGCCGATGTAATGTTTAAGGCAAGCCGCGACAAGCCCGTCGTCCTCATAACCGTGAACCATGGCTGCACCAAGCTCGCCCGCAAGGAACGGGTCTTCTCCGAAGGTTTCATCAACTCTGCCCCAACGGGTATCGCGCGCAATACAAAGCACCGGTGAAAACACAAAATCAAGGCCGTCGGCGTTGACTTCCTCTGCCGTTGCCTTTCCCATTTGCCTTATAAGCTCTCTGTTCCACGAGCAAGCCGCCGCAAGTTGCGTGGGGAAGACCACAGCGCCGTTTACAAGGGCGTGACCGTGAATTGCGTCTATACCGAATATGGGCGGGATTTTCATTCTTGTTTTTTCGGCTTCGGCTCTTATGGCGTCTGAATCTTTTCCGAGAACGTGAAGGAATGAGCCTGCGCCACGATGTATAAAGCTTTTAAGGGTTTCGCTGTCTCCGTTTGCGGCAACCTGCTGAAGCTGTAAAACCTTTTCTTCAATCGTCATTTCTTTAAGTAGCTTTGCTATTTTTCTTTCGGTCATTATGGAATATTTCATTTCAGCCTCTGTTAAGGTTATATTTTTTAAGATTATATCACAAGAAAGGGGAATTTTCAATAGCGAAGAACACGGAAGTTAAAAATTGAAAGCGATAAGTAAAAATAAAAAACCGCCGGAAGGCGGTTTTTTATGGTGCACCTGAAAGGACTTGAACCTTCACGTCGGGGACACCAGATCCTAAGTCTGGCGCGTCTGCCAATTCCGCCACAGGTGCATTTATTAAATAAGGAAAGCGGCGCTTTGATATTTAATACTGTAAATTCACAAGCGCCACGAGAAGTATTTATAAATAGGAAAAATCCCGAACGCTTTTGCATTCGGGATTTTTGGTGACCCGGACGAGAATCGAACTCGTGTTACCGCCGTGAAAGGGCGGTGTCTTAACCGCTTGACCACCGGGCCTTACCCTAAACCCTATTGGGCTTAGGCTGGTAGCGGAAGTTGGACTTGAACCCACGACCCTCCGGGTATGAACCGAATGCTCTAGCCAACTGAGCTATTCCGCCACGCATCTTCAAAATTCAATGCACTGTCTGACAGCGCTTATGTATTATATCATGTGTGTCTGATTTTGTCAACAGTTTTTTTGAAATAATTTTATGTAAAAAAATTATATTTTTTTGCAAAAAAAGTGTTGACAAGCGAATGCCTTTATGCTATAATAAGTCCTGCCGCGAGCGAGTAAAGCCTTTGTGGTTAAGTGAAAAAAGTATATGGGAGCATAGCTCAGCTGGGAGAGCATCTGCCT
>FR898198.1 GCA_000437375.1 Eubacterium sp. CAG:841 | reverse complement strand
GTGTGAAGTCTGTCATGAAAAATACGGCGAACCGGATGCAAACCATCACACCGGGCTGGAAACGGTAGATGCGGTACCTGCAACGGCGGCAAGCACGGGAACTGCTGCGCACTGGCGTTGTACCGCCTGCGGAAAGCTTTTTGCCGACGCAGACGGAAAGCGGGAGATCCGTTCCGAGGACACCGTTACAAAGAAGCTTGCGCCGTCGATTCTTGACGGAGCGAACAGTGAGTGGAGGAAAGGCGATGAAAACGGACTGACCTTCAGCTCCGACGCGGCATTCTCCGACTTTGTCGAAGTGCTTGTGGACGGAAAGACCGTCGCTTCCGAAAATTATGAAAGGCAAGATAGCGGTATCATCGTTGAACTGAATGCAAGCTATCTTGAGACGCTTGCGGAGGGCGAGCACACACTTACCATCCGATCGGCAAGCGGTGATGCAACCGCCCGGTTCACGATTTCGGCGAGCGATTCGACGAATACTTGGGTTTGGATTATCATTGGCTTTATTGCTCTCGGAATTGGAGTAACAGTTGCCGTATTCGTTGTCCGCAAGAGAAAAACAGCTTAATCTGGCGAAAGTGAAAGCACAGAAACATACATCTGCAAAAAGCACTCAACTGAAAAGTTGGGTGTTTTTTGTTTCAAAATTCAAAGAAAGGAGTCTCAATTTGAGCAACGAATCAATCAATGCAGAAGAAAAACAGGAACCACTGTCCATCTCTTCTTCTGCCGTTCCGAACGCATCGGTCAGGGTAATCAGCATGGCGGTTGTTCCTTTGCTGGAGGTTGACCGGCTGTGGAAACCGTATATCCCGTTCGGAAAAGTCACAATCATTCAGGGCAACCCCGGCGAAGGCAAAACAACTCCGGCTTTGCGGCTGGCATCGGCGTGCAGCAGGGGCAAGGCTTTTCATGTCCGCCTCGTATACAACTTCATCGGCGAGGTGGACAGCCCATGACGAATACAGCTTTATTCAAGTATACCGTGGAAAATTCTCGGAATATGAAAAGGCAAGAAGTGATGTAGCGCTTTTTACAGTTGAAAATTGAGAGAATTAATGGTATAATTAAGAGCGTTATATACGTACAGGAGATCTTTACTTATATAGCGAAAGAACATATATACGCACAAATGAAAGGAGTCGTCTCATGAAAACGAAACGAATATCTACCTCAGTCTTATGCCTGTTGCTTGCTGGAATTATGCTTCTGTTCTGCACATCCTGTGCGATGCAGATCAGTGCCGCAGAGCTGTCAAAAGACTATGAGCGCAAGGCGACCGAGACCGGAGAGATCAGCGAGGCTTTCAAAACCGCCATGGCGGACTTTTCCATGACATTGTTCAAAGGAATCCTGACCAAGGACGGCGAAAACGACCTGGTTTCTCCGCTTTCCGCTGTCATCTGCCTTGCCATGATTGCAAACGGAGCAGACGGCGAGACTAAGGCACAGATGGAAGCGGCGTTCGGCATGGATGTCGATACGCTCAATCGGTCTCTGTATGCCTACACCTCCTCACTCTATCGTGCCAAGGATTGCAAGCTGAATCTTGCTGACTCTATTTGGTTCCGCGATGAGGAAAACCGTCTCCATGTCAACGAATCCTTCCTGCAGGCAAATGCAGACTGGTACGATGCGCAGATCTATGCGGCGCCATTCGATCAGTCCACGCTGAAGGACATCAACACATGGTGCAAGCAGCACACCGACGGCATGATCGAAAAAATGATTGATAAGATCGATACAGACACGGTCATGTATTTGATCAATGCACTGACCTTTGATGCCAAATGGGCAACCAAATATGAAAAGAAAGATGTCGGCGACGGGCACTTCACCAACTATGACG
>FR898197.1 GCA_000437375.1 Eubacterium sp. CAG:841 | reverse complement strand
CTGAACCGCACGATGCTTTCGCAAAAATCGGGGTGGGTATCAGAGGACGGAAATGTGTATGTCATCTACACAATCAAGCAGATGGCGAATGACCTGAATCGGAGCGAAAGAACGGTAAAAACCGCCTTGTGCGAACTGGAAAATGCCGGGCTGCTGACTCGCGTCCGACAGGGCTTGACCAAGGCTAACAGGCTGTTTCTGCAAATACCCGATGGGGTGCAGCTTTCTTCCCCTCTGATGGGCAAAGGTTGCCTTTCAGAAGTGCAGAAAACCGTCCCTCTTGATGGGCAGAAATTGCCCACAAGTAATACTGATACAGAATATAAAGAACAGAGTAAGACCGAAAGAGTAGAGAGTACGCGCCGCCGATATGGAGAGTTTCAAAATGTTTTTCTGTCAGGAGCGGAATATTCCCGGCTGGAGACGGCTTATCCCGGCAAAGCTGCCGAATACATTGAGCGGCTGTCCCGGTACATGGCTTCCAATGACAGGCACTATGCCAATCACTATGCCACCATCAAGAAGTGGCTGAACGAGGACAGCAAGGGCAGGAGCGCGAAAAACTACACCTACGACGATAACGAGGGAGAGTGTCTATGAATCCGATTTTTACAAAAATGGTTGATGCCGTTGAAGCGGCTAATGCCGCACCTGACGATTACATCAATTCCGCTGATGGGCTGAAATACTGCGGCAAGTGCCATACGCCGAAAGAAGCCTTTTACCCCGCTGACCTTCAGGCACAGGGCTTTACCAAGCACCCGGTTATGTGCAAGTGCGCCGCCGAACGCCGAGAACGGGAAGAAGCGGAGCGTCGGGAATATGAGAGAATGTCTTACATGACGATGCTCCGCAGCGAGGCGTTCCGCGATATGCCCGCCGCTGGCTGGCGGTTTGAGTCAGCCGCAGTTACAACGCCCCAGCTTGCAAAGGTGAGGGGTTACGCGCAGAACTGGGACGAGTTCAAAAAAGCAGGAATCGGGCTGCTCCTGTTCGGGAACGTTGGCACAGGGAAATCCTATGCCGCTGGCTGTGTTGCCAACGCTCTGATTGACCGTCTGGAGTCTGTCCTCTTTGTGGGAATGTCTGATGTAGTCAACCGTATGCAGGGCAATTTCGGCACGGACCGCGACCATTACATGAAATCGCTTATGCGCCCCGACCTCCTCATTCTGGATGATTTGGGTGCAGAGCGCAACACCAGCTTCGGTAAGGAGCGAGTATTCGATGTGGTTGACAAGCGGCTGCTGTCAGGTAAGCCCATGATCGTCACGACCAATATCCCGCTTTCCGTTATGAAGCAAGCCGCCGATCTGGATGACCGCCGCATTTTTGACCGCATCTTGGAAGTCTGCGTCCCCATCATGTTTGACGGTGACAGCTTCCGCAAAAGCACCGCTGCCGACAATCTGAAAAAGGCGGCTCGTCTGCTCGGCTGATAAACCCAAGAAAGGAGCCTTTACATGGAGAATTGCATCGGCACCGTTCCGATTCATCTGAAAATGACGCTGACCACCAAAGAGGCGGCAGAATACAGTAATATCGGCATTAACAAGATTGACAGTATGCTGCGTTCGCCCAACTGCCCCTTCGTTTTGTTTGTCGGCACAAAGAAGCTGGTCAAACGAAAGGAATTTGAGCAATTCATCAGTGAGAAACTGGTGATATAAGAAGTTCCGAAAAATTTACAAATTGCCGGAGAGTTTTTCACAATAACTACTTGAGGGAATGGACGAAATCTGCTATACTTATTGTGTAGCAGTGCGTCCATTTCCCTTCAAGGGAAAGGAGCATTTCATGGGAAAAAATCTCAAAGGAAAAGACTGCGGTAAGGGTATCTACCAAAGAAAGGACGGTTTATACAGCGCACGATTTGTTGATAAGACAGGAAAAAGGCATGAGAAGTATTTTCAGACTATTCCCGAAGCAAGGAATTGGATGGAAGAAGCGAAATATGCCGACAAGCACGAAGAAGTTTTTGTTGCCACCGAAACAACGGTTGACCAATGGTTTAGTTTCTGGATTGAAAATATAGTAGGTGACTTAGCCCCTAATACGCTCCGCAATTATCGGGAGCGATATTCCAAAAACATTCAGCCCGTTATCGGTAGAATGGCGATTGCCAATGTCAAGCCCATGCACTGTAAGCAAGTCTTGATTCGGATGGACGCTGATTATGCTGGTTCTACTATCCGACAAGCCTATATTGCTATGGGCACATTGTTCAAGGCGGCGAAAATGAATGACTTGATTGCCAGACACCCAATGGATGGTGTGCGGTTTACAAAGCCAGTTCGTGCTGTGGATGATATAAAGTTTCTTACTTGCGATGACCAACAACGTTTTCTTGAAGTTGCCCAGCGTTCCCACAACTATAACCAATACGCCCTTATCCTCGAAACAGGCTTGCGTACTGGCGAAATGATTGGATTAACTTGGGATGCGATTGACTTTGAAAAACGAACACTTACGGTCAACAAGACTTTGGAGTTTAGGCACGCTCAAAAATACTGGCGTGCAGGTCCTCCAAAGACTCAACAGAGTTATCGCACAATTCCCTTGACGAACAGAGCCTACGATATTCTGAAAAGCATTTGGGATAGCCGGGATAACAGGAAAGAGTCTCCCTTGCTTTCACAGACGCTTGAATACATAGACAGGCGCACAGGCACAACCTCACAGCTTGTTATGCGTGACCTTGTTTTTATCAACTGGCGTACAGGAGAGCCAGCGAAGAACAGCTCCTATGATACCCACCTTTACAAGCTCTGCGACGAAGCAGGGATAAATCGCTTTTGTATGCACGCTCTACGCCATACTTACGCCACAAGAGCCATCGAAAGTGGTATGCAGCCGAAAGTGCTGCAAAAGCTATTGGGTCATGCCAGTATCAAGACAACGATGGATAGGTATGTTCATGTAACTACCGATTCGCTCGACCAAGCTGTACGGCAGTTTGAGTCAAAAGGGTTTTCTGACATAAAACTCAATGCGAAAATGGCGTAAAAATGGCGTAGTAGCCGAAAAGCCAAAACCCGAAAACCCTTGCAAATCAAGGAAAAATCGAAGGAGAATGAGTATATATGAAATTAGGAATCGTAGGACTGCCCAATGTGGGCAAGAGCACACTGTTTAACGCCATCACCAATGCCGGGGCAGAGAGCGCTAACTACCCCTTCTGCACCATCGAGCCCAATGTGGGTGTGGTGGCGGTGCCGGATGCAAGGCTGGACAAGCTGGCTGAGATGTACCAGCCGGATAAAAAGACTCCGGCGGTCATCGAATTCGTGGACATTGCGGGCCTTGTCAAGGGCGCCAGCCAGGGCGCGGGCTTGGGCAACAAATTTTTGGAG
>FR898196.1 GCA_000437375.1 Eubacterium sp. CAG:841 | reverse complement strand
TCGTTGGCTTCCTTGACGGCGGTACAATCAGAGACTGCGAGGTTGCAGGCAAAATCGACGGCTACAACCGTATAGGCGGCGTAGTTGGTTGGGCAAAGAGCGGTACAATTGAAAGAGTTAATGTTAAAGGACTGACAATAAATACAACAACGTTGCGCGATGACTATGCAGGTATAGGCGGTATAGCAGCTTATATTGCCGGCGGAAAAGTTACAATTGACGGATGCAATATTCAAGCAAATGGTATGTTCACACAGGATACGCCTGATCTTGATTATGTGAATGGTATTGCTGCACAGATAAGTGACGGATATTCAGACTTTGCAGATAAAGCAAAGACAGAAGTAATAATTAAAAACGCTAAAATCGATGGCACACCCGTTACAGATAAGACTCAGTTGTCTAAATGGACACAGACGTGTTCGCTTGGTACCAATGAAAACTCAACAAAGCAATATGGCAAAGTGGCTGTAATGATTGGTGATAAAACATTTGAGCCTTCAAAACCCAACAACCTAAAGCGGAAAATAATTAAACTTATATAACCACACCACAAACAGCCCCTTAAGGGGCTGTTTGCATATAAAAGCCCGCATGGCGAGGTAATAAAATGCTCACAATAAGAAATTTAAGAAAAGATAATAAAATGAGTCAGCAGGAGCTGGCAGATGTGCTTAACATAACCCGCGAGGCACTTTCGCATTACGAAACAGGCAGGAGAGAGCCAAATCTGCGTATGCTGATGAAAATGTCGGAGTATTTCGGCGTGTCGATAGATTATCTCGTCACGGGCAGAGAATACGTAAAATCCGACAGAAAGCTCAAATAACAAATAACAAAAA
>FR898195.1 GCA_000437375.1 Eubacterium sp. CAG:841 | reverse complement strand
TTTTTTGGTCTGAGTGACTGGACTTGAACCAGCGGCCTCTACCACCCCAAGGTAGCGCGCTCCCAACTGCGCCACACCCAGATAAAATATATTCTTTTTCGTTGCGCAAGGCGAATTATATCACAAAAAATGAATTAAGTCAATATAAAAAACAAAAAAACTTTACGGAAACGGCTAAAATATAGCCGTTTCCGTATGTTTTGAGAAATTTCAAATAAAATTAGATTATTTGATTTCAACTGTTGCGCCAACAGCTGTAAGAGTTTCTTTGATCTTTTCAGCTTCGTCTTTAGCAACTGCTTCTTTAACTGTCTTGGGAGCGCCTTCAACAAGTTCTTTAGCTTCCTTAAGACCGAGACCTGTGATCTCACGAACTGCCTTGATAACGTCGAGCTTCTTGTCGCCGAAAGAAGCAAGAACTACGTCAAATTCTGTCTTTTCTTCAGCTGCGGGAGCTGCTGCGCCACCAACTGCTACTGCTGCTACGGGAGCTGCAGAAACGCCGAATTCCTCTTCGAGAGCCTTAACGAGGTCTGCTACTTCGAGGATTGTAAGTGATTTTATCTCATCGAGAATTGCTGTGATCTTTTCAGATGCCATAATAAATTACCTCCGATTATTTTTTTGAAATTTGTTTTTTTAATTTTGATTAGAGTTTACGCTGCTGTTTCTTCATTCTGCTTATCAACATAAGCCTGAAGAACATAAGCAAGACCGTAAAGTGAGGACTGCAAGCTGCCGAGCATTTTTGCAATAAGCTGCTCTTTGGAAGGCAGTGCAGCAAGTTCTTCAACTCCTGCTTTGTCAAGAGTTGAGCCGTCAACAAAGCCTGCTTTGATTTCAAAGGTTTCTACTTTGTCGGCATACTTTTTAAGAATTTTAGCAGCTGCAACAGGATCGCTGTCACTTGTAGCAACGGCTGTCATTCCTTCAAGAGTATCTGTGAGCTTATCAAAACCGACAGCTTCACAAGCTCTTTTTGTAAGTGTGTTCTTAATTACGGAATATTCAACGCCGGACTTTCTGAGTTCCGCACGAAGAGCGGTATCATCTTCAACAGTAATACCCTGATAACTTACGATAACACCTGCAACCGCATTTTTCATTCTTTCGGTAAGATCCGAAACGATTTTTTTCTTTTGTTCAAGAACGCTTGCACTTGGCATAAAGTTTTTCACTCCTTTCAATATAAATAAAAGAAAAGCCAAGCTTTTTCCGCATATGAATGCGGTAATAAAAAAATCTTTCCCGCTATCCAAAGAGAACGGAAAAGACATAAAAAGCATTTTTATTATCTTTCCTCGGCAGGGAAGCTCAGCTTTTACAAAACCTGCTGTCTTAGGATCGCTTAATTATGATATCATAGATATAAATATTTGTCAAGACTTTTTTACGGTTTTTACGGAAATTTCACCTGAGTTCAGAACGTCATAATTACCATCGGAAAGTTTTACTCCGAGCGTGCCGTCGGGAAAAAGCTTGTCTGCCATGCCGACAAATGTTTTGTCATTCTTTTCATAAGTTATTTCTTTGCCGATTGTATAGCTGTTATCGGTGCAATATTTTATTATGCTTTCCGCAGATTCATTTACTGCGAGGCGGAGCCGATTTATTATATCTGCCGCAAGATAATTCAGGTCCGTATCCGAGCATATCGCGGCGGCGGTCCGACGCAGGTCGTCGGGGAAAATTGTTTCTTTTACATTTATACCTATTCCGACGACATATGCGTCGCCTGCGCGCAGAGCAAGTATACCGCAGACTTTTTTGTCGAAAAGATAAAGATCGTTTATCCATTTTATACTGACAGGCGCGCAGGTAGCCGCGCGGATCGCGCGGCAGACCGCCGCCGCTGCTGCGCTTGTTATAAGCTCCGCCGGCAGTAATGAATTTCGGATTATTACACTTAAGTATACTCCTCCGTCATAGCAGAAAAAATGTTTGTCTCCTCTGCCGTGACCTCCTGTCTGAATTTTTGCAATATACGTTGTTCCGTCGGGAGCGCCGTTCTGCGCTGCCTTTTTGGCAAGATCGTTTGTCGAAGGCGTTTCTTTGAGCGCGATTATATTACAGCCCGTGAGTTTTTCTATATATTTTTTGTTGGGATAGATCATGCTTATTTACCTACACAGAACTTTGAGAAGATATCGTCTACTATTTCTATTCCTACCCGCCTGCCGTCGAGCTCACCGAGAGCGCCCATTGCGCCTTCAAGCTCCGTACCGGCTATATCGACGCCGAATGCGTCTATTGCCGAAAACGCGTTTTCGACGCATGTCAAAGCTTCGCACACTTTTGCATATTGACGCGCATTTGTGATGATTGCATTTTCTCCCGAGCCTATGCTTCCGCAGTTGAAAAGACGGTTTATAGCCTCCGATATAATATCGCGCGATGACGGTTCTTTTGCGGAAAGCGTGATAACTTCGTCAAACGCGTCGCTTAAAGCGGTAACGTCTGCGATCGTTCCCAAATCGTTTTTGTTGAGTACGCATATTGTTGCCGCACCGAGTGAATGATTTTTCCTTACGGCAGATATAACTCTTTCGTCATTATCGTCAAAAGGCTTTGAAACATCAAATACAGCTATTATCAGTTCACAGCTGCCAAGCTTTTCAAGCGCACGATCAACGCCCACAGCTTCGATTTTGTCGTCCGTTTCACGGATTCCGGCTGTGTCTGATATCAGAAGCGTCGCATTGCCGCACACTACCTGCTCGGTGATTATATCGCGCGTTGTTCCGGCAATATCCGTAACTATCGCGCGTTCTTTTCCGCACAGAAGATTGAGTAGCGTAGATTTTCCCGTGTTCGGCTTTCCGCAAAGGACTGTCCCGATCCCTTCAACTACCGCATGCCCTGTTTTGTATGAATCACGAAGCGAAGTGAGCTTGTCCTTTACATTTATGATCGCCGCTTTCATATCTTCGGGAGAAACGGGAGAAAGCCCTTCATCGGGGAAGTCCGTTTCGGCATAGACGGCGGATAGAGCCGTTTTCATATCGTCATATATTTCTTTTATTCCGGTGGCAAGCCTTCCGTCAACATTTGCACGAGACAGGCGAAGAGCCGCATGACTTTTTGCGCTTATTATCTCGCCTATTGCTTCTGCTTGCGAAAGCGAAAGCTTTCCTGCCGAGAACGCGCGGCGCGTAAATTCGCCCGGTCCTGCCGGTATGGCGCCGCATTCAATAGCGCGGCTCAGCACCTCGCCCGATATTATAATTCCGCCGTGACAGCTTATTTCAACTGTATTTTCGCCTGTAAACGATTTTGGTGCACGAAATACGGTAACTACGGCAGTATCTATTACCGTGCCGTCGTCATCCGTTACGCGACAGGGAAGCGCTGTGTTTGCGTTCATTCCGGAAACCATTCTGTTTCCGTACAGCTTTACGAATTTATCGGCTATGGAAAGGGAATCGTCGCCGGAGATGCGTATTACCGCAATACCGCCACTGCCTTTCGGCGTTGAGATTGCGGCTATTGATGACGAAAACATAGAATACATAATATTCTCCTATTTTGAAAACGAGGCGGAATGTCCGCCTCGTTTTGATTTGTTATTTACTGTGGATTGTTGCTTGAAAATTCTTTAAGCTTTGCAAAATAAGCATCAAGATCCTTTGCCTTTTCTATTTTTCTGGGCTGAGGACGCGGCTTGTCTGCGGGACGCTTATAAACCGGTTTTTCTTCATCGCGCGGAGCTGACGTGCGTTCGGAGGATTTTTTGCCTCCTCTGCCGCTTCTGCGATTGTTTCGGCGGTCTTTTCTTTCGCCGCCGCGTGACTGCTGCGGATCGAACTTTGCGGCGTTTTCTTCCGTCGGCTTTTCTGTGCCTTCAAGATAGATAACAACGCGTCTGTTGCCTTCCGCACCTACGGAATTTGTAGATACGCCGGCAATTCCCTGAACCTGAGCGTGAATGATTCTGCGCTCATAAGCGTTCATCGGCTCAAGAGTTACGCTTCTCCCGTTTTTCTTTACCTTCTGTGCCATTCTGTCGGCAAGGGCGCGAAGCGTCTGTTCTCTTTTTTCTCTGTAATTTTCTATATCGACCGATATGCGCGTGTATTTGCGTTCGTCGGTTTCTTTTTTGTTTGCGGCAAGATTGACAAGATACTGAAAAGCATCGAGTGTATCGCCGTGATGACCGATAAGCGTTCCTGCGTCGGCGCCCGTTATTTCCATAAGCGCTTCACCGCTGCCGTCATCGTGAATTACAACCTCAGCGTCAAGACAAAGATCTTTTATCAATGTCTGAGCGAAGCTTCTTGCTGCTTCAAGAGGCTTGAATACATACATTACCTTTACCGTTGCGGGTGTACTGCCCATTCCGAGAAAGCCTCTTTTCGGCTCTTCAATTACTTCATACACAACGCCGTTTTCGTCGGTACCGAGCTGTGCGGCACCGTTTTTTACGGCTTCCTCAACGGTTTTGGTCTGAACCGTTATTTCTTTTTTCATTTTGTGAATCTGTTCCTTCTTATAAAATGGATGAAAATTTCTTATTTGTTTTTCTTTTTTGAACCGCTGTCCTTGGGCTTTGCCGGCTCGATTACGCTGCTGTGACCTTCCGTTCCGTCGTCATCGTCGTCTTCCTCTTCTGTTACGGGAGCGGGCATTTCGTCCTCGTCGAAGTCTTCAAGATAAAGCGAACGTTCGGGCATAGCTTCCGCAAAAGACTGCTCTTTGCCGTAAGGAGCTTTTCCTTTAAGCTCGGCTTCCGCAGCTTTGTAATCTTCTTCCGTGAATACGGGAAGCGGCATAGCTTTATAAAGAATGAACTGCTGAAGCACGCCGAGAACGGTGTTGAATATCCAGTAAAGTCCGAGCGCGGCGGGAGCGATGAACGCAATCCAGAGCGACATAAGCGGACCGAACCAATCCATAAGCTTCATTGAACGGTTTGTCTGCTCGTTCTGCATGGGCTGATATGTGAACTTTCTTGTAAGCTTCATTGAAGCAAACGAAGTACCGAAGTTGAGAATGGGAATAAGGAAGAGCATAAATCCGGCAAAGGATTTGAATGCTGTTTTGAAGCTCGGAACTCCGGCAAGGAAGTTTTCCATTCCGAAAAGGTCGAAGTTGGGAAGCCCTTTTTCAAGTGCGGAGTTGAGCGAAGTTACAAATGTTGACGCATTGGCTGAGTAAGTTTCGGAAGCTTCCGCAAATGCCTTGAAGCCTTCAACAAACTCGGTAAGCGCCGTGTCTTTGAGCTTTGCAAGCTCGCCGAGAAGCGATATTTCAGTGTATCTTCCCGTAAATACTGTTCCGAGACCGCCGCTTTCCTTAGCTGCGGTCGAAAAATCCGTAAGTGCTTTTACAAGCGAAGCATCCATGCCTACAACGTGACGGAGCGGGTAAATAATTACCTGATACAAAAGCATGATTATTACGAGCTGAACAAGCATAGGAAGGCATCCGCCGGCAGGGTTGTAGCCCTCTGCCTGATACATTTCCATTATCTCATTCTGCATCTTCTGCTGAGTCTTCTGGTCGTTTCTGCCCTTGTATTTCTTTCTGATAGCCTCTTCCTTCGGCTTCATTTTAGCCTGGCGTATAGCATTTTTCTGCTGCTTTATACCGAAAGGCAGAAGTATGAGCTTTATCATTATGGCGAACAGGAGAAGTCCTAAAAAATAGCTACCGCCACAGATATTCGAAAAGAATCCGAGTATCGTTCCAAAAAATTTGTACATTAAAATATTCTCCTTGATTTAGTTTGCGTCTCCGGAATCGTCTCTGTTTCTTTTGCGCTTTCTCTTCGGTACGGGGTCGTAACCTCCGCGACTGAAAGGATTGCAACGCAAAATACGCCATATTGTCAGTCCGAGACCGCATATAAAACCCCATTCGCGGAACGCTTCGACGGCGTATTGCGAGCAGGTCGGCGAAAAACGACAGCACGGCGGTTTGAGCGGAGAAATGAGCTTTTGGTACAGTTTTACAAAAAAGATACCTACATGCTTCATTTCTGCTCACCAGGGCAAATCATTTTCAGCTTTCCGAAAGCGTAAAGCAGATCGTCGTAAATGTCGCCGGATTTGACGGCGGCAGCGGACTGTTTTGCGGCTATTACAACAAGAAAGCCTTTTTTAATTTCGTTTTCCGTTTCAAGTTTGCGATACGCAGCGCGGATTATCCGTTTTATGCGTGATCGCACTACCGCTCCTCCCATTTTTTTCGAAACCGCGAGTCCTATGCGGTTTATCTTTTTCTTGAGCGGGTTTGCGCGTGCAAGACGCGCGGCGTGGTAATCGGTCAAAACATATACCACGATATGTCTGCCAAAGGCTTTCTGTCCTTTGGCGTAAGCCTTTTTATAAAGGTGATTTTCGGAAATTGCTGTGGCTTTCACATAAACCTCCGGCGCGATTGCGGAAAAAGTTTTCCGCTAAAAAATTAAAGCCTATGTCAAGCCACAGGCTTTTTGTTGATTTACAGATCAATACGAAAGGCGAGCTCTGCCTTTGGCGCGTCTTCTCTTGAGTACCTTACGACCGTTTGCCGTACGCATTCTTTTTCTGAAGCCGTGCTCCTTTTCTCTCTGTATCTTTTTGGGCTGATAAGTTCTGAGCATTACATTGCACCTCCT
>FR898194.1 GCA_000437375.1 Eubacterium sp. CAG:841 | reverse complement strand
TTGAAAAGAAAATCGGGCAAAAGAAACTTCGGTTATTGGTTTGAGCAAACTTTATAATAAGCAAACAGAGATGACTTCTCATCTCTGTTTTTATTATTTCCCTCTGTCCCCCACTCCACGGGCTTTTCTTATTTGCTTTCGTTGTGTGTCTATGTTATAATCATTATAAATTTTTCTTTTTTTGAACCTTTTGATACACAAAAGCAACTTAATGATCGAAACCAGTTTTATCAACACGAAAGGAGGACATATGCAGCAAGAATTATCTTTTGAAGCATTGCTTGAAAAACATCGAATTGCCGTTGAACGATATATCAATTTCAGGCTGATCAATCGTTTTGACGCCGATGATGTCATTGGCGAAACTTATTATGCCGCCTTTATCGGTTATAAAAACCTACGTGATAAATCTCTTTTCAAGTCATGGATACTGTCTATTGCGAAAAATCAATGTAATCTTTGGCTTCGAAAAAAATATGGCAGCAATCTTGTACCGCTCGATTCCGTTCCTGACATATCCGATGCCGAACCGACAAATGATCACGGTGTTTTAAGTATATTAAGTCAATTGCCAAAGGACTATTCCGATTTATTACTACTTACAATGCAGGGATACAGGCAAAGTGAAATATCGGCTCGCCTGTCAATTCCGATAGGCACCGTTAAAAGTCGCCTGTATTATGCAAAAAAGCGATTCCGCTCAATGTGTACCCCCGATCAGCTCTGTATTTTTGAGAAAGGAAGAAAAGTTATGCAAAGAAAAGACCATACTCACGGTTTCCCGTCCGAAATGCCTGCTCTCTCAATACAAAAATCCTCTGCGCCGTTTTTCAATGTAAAATGTGAGGAGCAATGGTTTATCATCCCCCGCATCGGCAACGAATGTGCGGAAGCAACATACCGTTATCCCGATAAAAAACTCGTCATAGTATCGAATTGCTACGTCCCGAAAAGCTGTCAGGTACACGATGTACACGGAGTTAAAGTTTGTCGCGACACATATCTTGTCAGACATAAAAAACTGAATCGGAACGAAAAAATATGGTTTACTCAGTTGACCGACGAATACATACGCAATCTCGGTACAATTTTTGATGATGAAGGCTGTGAGGAGCCTACACAGGTAACAACATTTCTTGAAGAAAGCTATGATGTTCTTGTCAACGGAAATGACCGTGTTCACGGAATACCGGTTTTGATACAAGAAAACGCTGCGGAAGAGACGGAAAACGGATATATCATTAAAGAGGAAAACCTCCGTTACACTCTCGGCGTGTGGAATGTTACAGTCGGAAATCGCTCGTTTGAAACAATCAAGTGTATAATGCTCTGGTATGATTCGTGCGAAGAAACCTATATTGACAAAAACGGGCGTGTAGTCTTGTTGCGCCAATATGAGTGGATCGGAAGTATCGAATCAAACGATTACTATTCTTCAAGCGATAAAGCCACCATCAAAGAGAACACCGTAATTTTAATAAACGGCGATAAATATGTTCATACAGAAGACCGGATAAGTCAATATGTACTTTGATTTTTTGAAAAGCCCCTTTGACGGGGCTTTTCTTATTTTACAAATAAAAAAGCAGATGAATTAAAATCATCTGCTTTAATTATTGAAACAATGTGCATAAAGAACCGAATAAGGAAGAAACAAGCGAATTCAAAAAGCGAATGCTTGAATAGTTCAAGCCCTCGGTCTATTAGTATCGGTCAGCTGAACACATTACTGTGCTTACACCTCCGACCTATCAAACTTGTAGTCTACAAGTGACCTTACTGATTTGAAATCATGGGATATCTTATCTTGAAGCATGCTTCACGCTTAGATGCTTTCAGCGTTTATCACGACCGCACTCGGCTATCCAGCTGTGCTCCTGGCGGAACAACTGGTGCACCGGAGGTGCGTCCATCCCGGTCCTCTCGTACT
>FR898193.1 GCA_000437375.1 Eubacterium sp. CAG:841 | reverse complement strand
GGGGTTACAGAGATGGGGTAGGTAAAAGAAAGGTTACGGTAAAATACGAAGTAAAGAAAATATATTTAGTAATTTATTTGTGCACAATCATTCTTTCATGGCTCCTGTTTTTCATTAGACTTCTTAATTGGTTTGTCCCTGCACTTCAACTATTGCCAGACTATATTCTTCTTCATGTAACCAATTTTTCTCTCTCACTTATGGTCTTGGTGGCTTTGGGATTTGCTGTTCTTATATTCGGAGGTGGAATGAAGGCTGTTACGGTAATAGGGCTATTGATTGCCGCATTTAATCTTGGGTACGAACTTGTTTTTCCAATTCTGAACATTCCCGATTTTGCTGATGCCGTTGCCGGTTTCTTAGGAATAGCTATTGCGTATGCTTTTTTATTATCACTAAAAAGAAACGGATTAATGCCCAAATGAGCAATTGTGCCCCTATATTCGAGAACGTTTCCATATGAACTGAAGAGACCGCTTAATATACATAAAAGATTGGTTTAATGAAAAGGATTTTATTGAATACTTGAACAAAAAAGTCTGTACAGAAGAAAAATGCGTTTATGTTGAAAGCATTGGCTTGGATTATAAAAGAAAGAAATGGTCTGAAAAAACCGAAAATGTTATTGGTATAATTTCTAAATAGATAAAACTGTAAGACGTACAAATTCCAGTTTGTCGAACAAAATTGAATCATTCAACCCAACCCACCGTGGAGAAATCTCCGGTGGTT